>NZ_JBEYXC010000014.1:0-298577 GCF_040644695.1 Streptomyces sp. NPDC046909
TGACCCTGGACTCATCACCGCCGGGGCGCCGGACGGCTACTCGCCCCTCGATTCCTGATCCCTCAAGGCCTTCTTCGCCCGGTGCCAGGCGGCGACGAAGCAGTTGCCGCAGGACATGCAGCGCCGTGCCTCGAACAGTGCCGTCGACTCGTCGAGTCCGCGCACCACCTCGTCGAAGGTCGACACCCGCCGCGCCAGGGCGAGCCGGGGCTGTACGGAGGCGGGCGCGTCGGAGTAGTACCAGGTGTTGAGCCGGTCGAAGTCCGCCGCCGCGTGCTTGGGTCCGGACTCGAAGACCGTGCCGCGCAGATACGCGTCGATGTGCCGCGCGGCCTTCTTGCCGTGCCCGACGGCCACGGTGACCGTGCGCTCGGCGGGCACCATGTCGCCGCCGGCGAAGATGCCCTGATGGCCCGTCATCAGACCGTCGGCCACCTGGACCGTGCCATGGTCCACGGACAGGTCCGGCACGTCCGCGAGGAGCGACAGGTCGCAGTCCTGGCCGAGCGCGAGGACCACGGCGTCCGCCCGCAGTTCCTCGAACTCGCCGGTGGGCTGCGGGAATCCGGTGTCGTCCAGCCGCATGCGCTCGATGGTGATCCGGTCGCCGTCGGCGTGCTTGATGGTGGAGAGCCACTGCATCCGCACGCCCTCCTCCAGGGCCTCCTCGACCTCCTCGTCGTGCGCGGGCATCCGGTCCCGGGTGCGCCGGTAGACGACGACGGCGTCGGTCGCGCCGAGCCTGCGCGCGGTGCGGGCGGCGTCCATGGCGGTGTTGCCGCCGCCGTAGACCGCGACCCGGCGCCCCAGCAGGGGCGGATCCTCGCCCTCCATGCTGCCGAGCAGCGCCACCGCGTCGAGGATGCGGGCGCTGTCGCCGGCCGGGATGTACGTCCGCCGGCCGATGCCCGCGCCCACGGCCAGGAACACGGCGTCGAACCCGCCGTCCCGCTGCGCGGCGAGCACGTCGTCCACCCGGGTGTTCAGCTCGAACGTCACCCCCAGCCCGCGGATGCGGTCGATCTCCGCGTCCAGCACCTCGCGCGGCAGCCGGTAGCGCGGGATGCCGTAGCGCATCATGCCGCCCGCCCGCTCCTGCGCCTCACGGATCGTCACCTCATGGCCCAGGAGCCGGAGATGGTAGGCCGCCGAGAGCCCGGCCGGACCGGACCCGACCACCAGGACCCGCCGGCCGGTCGAGGCCGCCGGGGGCGCGACGGTCCAGCCCCGCCGGATCGCCTCGTCGCCGAGGAACCGCTCGACGGAGTTGATGCCGACCGCGTCGTCCACCTGCACACGGTTGCAGGCCGTCTCGCAGGGGTGGTAGCAGACCCGGCCCATGACGGCGGGCAGCGGATTGTCGCGCATCAACTGCCGCCAGGCGGCCTCGTAGTCACCGCTCTCCGCGTGGAAGAGCCACTGCTGGATGTTCTCGCCGGCCGGGCAGGCCTGGTTGCAGGGCGGGATCCGGTCGACGTAGGCGGGACGTTCGGTGCGCCAGGCGCCGGTCCGGTTGGCCAGGCTGGACCCCACGTCCAAAGTGATCGCGAACGGCTTGTCCTTCACGGTGACGCCTCCTCCTGCGCCAGGAGCCCGAATCGGGCGATGTTGCGGTCGGCGGCCCGCTGAAGCCGGGCGATGACGTCGGTGCGGACCTCGGGCGCGAAGAGATGGGCGTACCGCTTCTGCGGGCGCAGATACTCCTCGACCGGCACGGGCCGGCGGATCGGGGTGACATCGGTGACCTCGCCGTCGACCGCCTCGAACACCGGGAACAGCCCGCTGCGTTCAGCGAGCCGGGCGATGCGGACCGTGTCGCAGGACGCCGTGCCCCAGCCCAGCGGGCAGGGCACCAGCACATGCAGATAGCGGGCGCCGCGCAGCCCCATCGCCCGGTGCACCTTCGCCTCCAGGTCGCGCAGTCCCGCCACGGTGGCGGTGGCGACGTACGGGATCTCGTGCGCCATCGCGATCAGGGGCAGGCTCTTGCCCTGTCCGAAGGGCGCGCCGGGCTCGTCGCCGACGGCTTGGGTGGTGGCCGTGCGCGCGGTCGGGGGAGTGGCGCCGGAGCGCTGGACGCCGGTGTTCATGTACGCCTCGTTGTCGTAGCAGACGTACAGGACGTCGTCGCCCCGCTCGAACATGCCCGACAGACAGCCGAGCCCGATGTCGACCGTGCCGCCGTCCCCGCCCTGTCCGATCACCCTGATGTCGGTGCGGCCCTTGGCCCGCAGGGCGGCGGCGACCCCCGCGGCGACGGCGGGGGCGTTGCCGAACAGCGAGTGCAGCCAGGGCAGTTGCCAGGAGGTCTCCGGGTACGGCGTGGAGAACACCTCCAGGCAGCCGGTCGCGTTGACCGCGATCACCTTGCCGCCGGCCGCCCGTTGTGCCGCGTCCAGGACATAGCGGGCGCCGAGCGCCTCACCGCAGCCCTGGCAGGCGCGATGGCCGGAGGTGAGCGCGTTGGAACGGGCCGGTTCGGCCTGGTCGGACTGGAGCTCCGGGCCCAGCAGCCGGTTTCCGGCGGCGTGGCTGCCCACCTGGTAGAACTTCACCTGCGGTACGGCGCTCATAGGTTGCTCCCTCGGTCGCGCAGGATGTTCTCCGCCGACGGACCGGACCTGCGGGTGGCCGCCATCCGCGCCAGCTCCCGCTCCACCAGCCCGGTGTCGAGGTCCAGGAACGTCAGATGCCCGAGCCGTCCGGCGACCGCGTCGGCGAACAGCCGGTGCAGCGAGGCCTTGGTGATCGGGCGCCCGCCGAGTCCGGCGACCACAGTGTGGCCGTCGAGCCGGATCCCGGACAGCGCGGTCCGTACGTTCGCCGAGACGATCCCGCCGATGCCGACCGCGAGCGCGCGTTCGAGGACGACCACCCGGCGGGCGTGGCCCAGGACCGTCCGCACCGCCTCCAGCGGGAACGGCCGGAAGGAGGTGATCCCCAGCGCGCCGATCCGCACCCCGGCCTCGCGCATCTCGTCGACGACGTCGCAGACCGTGCCCAGCACCGAGCCGAGGGCCACGACGATCGTGTCGGCGAACTCGCAGGCGTACGGATGGAGCAGGCCCCCGGAGTCCCGCCCGAACACCTCCCGGAACTCCCGCGCGATGTCCGGGATCGCCTCCAGCGCCCGCATCTGCTTGGCGTGCGCCAGATAGCGCACCTCGGTGAAGGCGTCCGGACCGACCATCGCGCCGATCGACACGGGATCCTCCGGGTCCAGGACCTGGCGGGGCTCGTACGGCGGCAGGAACGCCTCGATCTGCGTCCGCTCCGGCACCTCGATGCGCTCCCAGGCGTGCGTGAGGACGAAGCCGTCCATGCACACCATCACCGGCAGCGACAGCTCCTCGGCCAGCCGGAACGCCTGCGGGTGCAGGTCGGCGGCCTCCTGGTTGTCACGGGCGTACAGCTGGATCCAGCCGGAGTCACGCTGGGACATGGTGTCGCTGTGGTCGTTCCAGATGTTGATGGGGGCGCCGATCGCCCGGTTGGCCACCGTCATGACGATCGGCAGGCCGAGCCCGGAGGCGTTGTAGAGGGCCTCCACCATGTACAGCAGGCCCTGGCTCGCGGTCGCCGTGTAGGTGCGGGCACCCGTCGCCGAGGCGCCGATGCACGTCGACATCGCGGCGAACTCCGACTCCACGTTGAGGTACTCGCAGCCCTGGAGCGCACCGGACTTCACCAGCCGGCTGAGCTCCTCGACGATGTGCGTCTGGGGCGAGATGGGGTAGGCCGCGATCACTTCGGGGCGGCAGTGGGCGACGGTCTCGGCGACCGCGCGTGAGCCCTCAGTCTGCTTCAGCATGCGCCCGCTCCTCCCGCAGGACCGCTTCGACATGGTGGTACGCCTCCTGGGCGGCGGCCGCGTTGGCGGTCCCCAGCTCGCCCGGGAAGCGTTCGTGCACGGCGGCGGTGAGCGAGTCGATCGTCACGACGCCGGTGAGGGCGGCCAGACCGCCGAGCAGGACGATGTTCGGGACCGGGCGGCCGAGATGCCGCAGCGCGAGCGCGGTGGCCGGGACCGTCAGGACGGTGCCGACGGCGGCCGCGAGGGCCAGGTCGGCAGGACCGCGCGGCGAGTTGACGAGGACGGTTCCCTCGGGCCGCAGCCCGTCGAACACGTTCACCTGGTGCAGCAGCGTCGCGTCCTGGACGACCAGGGCGTCGGGCCGGGTGACCGGTTCCCGGACCCGGATGGGCCCCTCGTCGATCCGGCAGAACGCCGTCACGGGCGCCCCGGTCCGTTCCGAGCCGAAGCTCGGGAAGGCCTGAGCGTGCCGGCCCTCCAGGAAGGCCGCCACCGACAGCACCTCCGCCGCCGTGACGGCGCCCTGGCCGCCGCGGCCGTGGATACGTATCTGGAACACAGCGCACTCCTCCCATCCGGGCCATGCCACCGTCGTACCGCCGCGGCGGTACGACGCCGCAGAGGCCGAACGTCCCCGGCGCAGGGCTGAGCGGCCCGCGGGACCCGGACAGACCGCCGAGCGGCCTTCTCCGCCGCGGGGACGCGCGGGACCGCCGCCCGGCGCAACTCCGATACCGGTGTGGACGAGGGCCGCGGTCGCCACTGACCCGCAGGATCCGCCGGGGCACCGACCGCGGCGACAGGCTCCACCGCCCGCTGCTGTCCGCGACGGTCCTGCTCGGCATCACCGCGACCGCCGCCCACCACGTCTTCGGCGCGGGCCACGACTACCGCGGCGCTGTCTCCGTGTGGTTCCGCGGCCTGTTCGCGCTGCGGCCGCAGCGGGTCACAGTTTCAGGGTGAACCAGGTCGTCTTGCCGTCGTCGGTGGGGCGTACGCCCCAGCTGTCGGCGAGAGTCCGGACCAGGAGCAGGCCCCGGCCGGACTCCTCGTCCTCGGCCGCCAGCCGGGGCTGGGGGAGATGCGGACTGCGGTCGCTGACCTCGACGGTCAAGTCGGTGGCGGTGCAGCGCAGATGCAGGGTGACGGGGCCCTCGGCGTGCTGGACGGCGTTGGTGAGGGTCTCCGACAGCAGCAGCAACGCCTCGTCGGTGGGCGCGGTGCAGTCCCAGGCGATCAGCGCCTTGTGGAGGAAGGCCCGCCCCTCGGGCACGGCGACCGGGACGGCGGGCAGTTCGGTGGTCACGGTCGCGAGCGGCGCCGCCGGGAGCTGGGCCAGCAGGAGCGTTACGTCATCGTCGTGGCTGTCGGCGTCGGTCAGCATGCCGGCCAGCACATGCTCGGCGGCCGCCTCCAGACAGGGCGTGTCGGTGAAGAACCCGTCCAGGACGGCGGTGAGTTCACCGACCCGTTCCTCGATGTCGCTGCCGGGTGTCTCGATCAGACCGTCGGTGTAGAGGACGAGGGTGGCGCCGGGCGGGAGTTCGGTGCTGGACTGCTCGTGCAGGATGTCGCCCACGCCCAGCGGGGCGTTGACGGAGGCGGGCAGCCGGTGGACGCCCTCGCCGGGAGTGGCGACCAGGATCGGCAGATGCCCCGCCGAACACACCGTCACGGTGCCGGTGTCCGGGGCGATGATCAGATAGCAGCAGGTGACGAGCTGGTCGGGGACGTCGAGATCGGCGACACAGCCGTCCAGGGCCTGCATCAACTGGCGGGGCTGCATACCGGTCTTGGCCAGCGCATGCGCCGCCGAGCGCAACTGGCCCATCACGGCCGCGGCTTCCAGACCCCGGCCCATGACATCGCCGATGAGCACCCCGACCCGGCCGGCGCCCAGCGGGATCAGGTCGAACCAGTCGCCGCCCACACCGGCGCCCTGGGTGGCGGGCCGGTAGCGGCTGGCCGTGGTGAGTCCGGGGACCGGGGGAGGGGTGCCCATGAGGCTGCGCTGCAGGGTGAGGGCGACGTGACGTTGCTGCTCGTAGAGGGACTTGAGCTCGGCCTCCGCGCGCTTGCTGTCGCTGATGTCCCGGACGATCGCGCACACGCCGACCACCGTGCCGTCCGTGTCCCGGGTGGGCCACAGCGTGACGTCGACGTCCAGCAGGGTGTTCGCCTTGGTGACGCGCAGGGTCTCGAAGTGCTCGACCTTCTCGCCGTGCCGCAACCGGTCGAGGAGCGCGTCGATCTCCTCGCGTCTGTCCGGCGGGGCGAGGCAGGAGGTGTGCTTGCCGATGATCTCCTCCGCCGTGTAGCCGTACAGTGACTGCGCGGCGGTGTTCCAGTACGTGATGTACCCGTCGAGGGTCTTGGCGAGGATCGCGTCCTGTGAGGACTCGACCAGCCCGGCGAGTTCGTTGATACGGGCCTCGGCGGCCTTGCGGTCGCTGACGTCGCGTACCGCGGCGGACACCAGCAGCCCGTCCGGGGTCTCCATGGGGCTGAGACTGATCTCGACGGGGAACTCGGTGCCGTCCTTGCGCAGCCCGTGCAGTTCGAGTCCCGCCCCCATCGGCCGGACCTGGCGGTTGGCGGTGTATCCGCTGCGGTGTTGCGTGTGATGGTCACGGAACCGGTGCGGGATCAGCAACTCGACCGGGCGGCCGAGCAGTTCCATGCGCGGATAGCCGAACAGGGCCTCGGTCTGGGCGTTGACGAGCTTGATGGTGCCGGTGTCGTCGACGATGACCATGGCGTCCGGCGCCGCCTCCAGCAGCCCCCGGAACTGCTCCTCGGCGGCCCCCGAGGCGCCCCGGTCCACCTCCGCACCGCACCCGCACGCTTCCGGACCGACCACGGCCCCCGACAAGATCGGGTCCGCTCCGACGAAGTCGCCCATGAGCACCTCCTGCTCCACCGGCCACGGTGACGCAGACCATCTCAACGCACCCGTACCGCCCACGCCGGCATATGTCGTTAACTGTTCGTCCCCTGCCCGAAGCTGTCGGTCACCGGGATGCGGTCCGACCGGAACTCTGGTCAGGGCCACTCGGCCCATGTCCGCGGCGGCCCCTTGCCGGACGCTGAAGGTGTTCGCGGGATCCGAGCCCGGGAGGACGCCATGCACGACACCGCGCACCTCGTGAGCGATGTGATGACCCGTACCGTCGTCGCCCTCGGCCGCGAGGCGACGTACAAGGACATCGTCCGGACCATGCACCGGTGGAAGGTCAGCGCCCTGCCCGTCCTGGTGGGCGGCGACCGTGTCGTCGGCGTCGTCTCCGAGGCTGATCTGCTGGTCAAGGAGGAGGCACGGGACGACGCCCAGGACGGGGTCGGGCGGAGGAAGGCCGACGCGGTGACCGCCGAGCAGCTGATGACCGCGCCGGCCGTCACCGTCACCGCGGACGCCTCGCTTCCGCGGGCCGCGCGGATCATGGCGCGCAACCGGGTCAAGCGGCTGCCCGTGGTCGACGGGGACGGCGTGCTGAAGGGCATCGTCAGCCGGTCCGACCTGCTCAAGGTCTATCTGCGGGACGACGAGGACATCGCCGGGGAGGTCCGGCGGCAGGTCGTCGGGCCGCTGTTCCCGGCCCCGCTCGAACCGGTCCGGGTCCAGGTGCGCGACGGTGTCGTGACACTGACCGGACGGATCAGGGACACCACGCTCGTGCCCGTCGCCACCCGACTCGTACGCACCGTCGGGGGAGTGGTGGACGTGGAGTGCGCGCTGACCGGCCCGCCCCGCCATCCCGACCTGGACCCGGACCTCCCGGACGTCCCGGACGTCCCGGACGTCCCGGACGTCCCGGACGAGGAGACGGCCGTTCGGTCCGCCGGGGCCGGCGGATGACACACGAGAACGGGAAGGGCCCCACCCGCTTCTCGCGGATCCTGATTGCGCGGTGCACGGCCGCCGGCCGCTTCTCCGCGTCGTTCCGGGTCCCTTCCCGACACCTCCAGCACAACACGCAGACCGCGCGACGGCCAGGGCCGAACGGCCCCGACACCTGGCCCCGCGGGTGAGGAGAGGACGTCATGACAGGCAACGAACCGGACCGGGCACTCTCCCGGCCCGCGCTGCTCACCTTCCTCGGCGCGGTGGGCACGGTCACCGGCAGCAAGTTCCTCGTCGAGTCCGACCACGCCCGCGTCCTCGTCGACTGCGGGCTCTTCCAGGGCCTGGCCGATCTGCGCAGGCGCAACTGGCGGCGGCTGCCCTGCGACGGCGCCGACATCGAGACGGTCGTGGTCACCCACGCCCACCTCGACCACTGCGGCTATCTGCCCCGGCTGGTGCGGCACGGCTTCCGGGGACGGATCGTCACGACCGAGTTCACCGCCCGGCTGATGGAGATCGTGCTCAGGGACAGTGCCAAACTCCAGACGGAGGCGGCCCGGCACGCCAACGAGCACGGCTGGTCCAAACACCGCCCCGCCCAGCCGCTCTACGACGACACGGACGTCGACCGCACCCTCAAACTCCTCGACCCCGTCCCGACCGGCACGACGACCGACATCGCCACCGGAACCACCGTCACCCTGCACTCCGCCGGACACATCCTCGGATCGGCCTGGGCCCGGCTCACCCTGGAGGACGGCCGCACCCTGGCGGTCAGCGGCGACCTCGGCCGCCCCGGCCATCCCCTGCTGCGCCCGCCGGAGCCGTTCTCCGGGGCGGACGTGCTGCTCATGGAGTCGACCTACGGAAACCGGCGCCACGAGGAGGACGCGGGCCGCGCCCACTTCACGAGCGTGCTCACCCGCACCCTGGCCCGCGGCGGCACGGTCGTCATCCCCGCCTTCGCCCTCGACCGCACCGAGGTCGTCCTGCACGAACTCGCCGAACTGCGCCGCACCGGACGCCTCCCGGCCGAGGTCCCGGTGTACGTCGACAGCCCGATGGCGCTGGCCGCCCTCGACGTCTACCGCGACGCCGTCCTGACCCGGGCGCCCGAGCTGCGCCCCGAGGTCACCGCTGCCGGCCCGGCCGTGCTGAGCCCCGAGCCGTTCCTCGTGGCACGCTCCGTCCAGGAGTCCGTCGACATCAGCGGGCACGGCGGACCGGCCGTCATCGTCTCGGCGTCCGGCATGGCGACCGGCGGCCGTGTCCTGCACCATCTGCGGCGCGTGCTGCCCGATCCGCGCAACGCCGTGGTCGTGGTGGGCTTCGCGGCCCAGGGCACCCGGGCCCGGGACCTCGTCGACGGCGCCCGCGCGCTGAAGATGTTCGGCGAGTACGTCCCGGTGCGCGCCCAGGTGGCCGACGTACCGCACTTCTCCGCGCACGCGGACGCCGGGCAGATCCTCGACTGGCTGCGCCACGCCGAACCCCCGCGGATGACCTACCTGGTGCACGGGGAGCCCGACGCGGCCGCCGCGCTGCGCGACCGCATCGACCACACCCTCGGCTGGAACGCCGTCGTCCCCCGCTCCGGGGAACACGTCCTCGTGCGGTGACACGGCCCGCGCAAGGGCCGTAGGAGACCCGAGTCCGGGACGATCGGCTCATGCGCCGTCTTTCGTACCGGAGTTGGCTGGTAGTGAGGGGAGATACCCCGGCCCGAAGGGGGCGAGGACAGTGGGCACGAGCCTGACACCGGAGTTCTGGGAACGATTCACCATCCTGCTCGTCGTGGCCGTGGCGGTGACGGTCGTCCTCACCGCGGCACTCGACGCGCTCGCCGCGCGGCTGCCGCACCGGCCCGGTTCCGGCCGACGGCCGCGGGCCGCGGGACAGGTCCCGACGGCCGAGGGCCGGCTGCCCCGCCCGAGGACCGAACCGCGTCCGCTGCTGGACGGCCCGGCCGGGCGGCGGTGACCACGGCCGACGACGAGTGAGTCGCCCGGCGTCAGGACTGTCGGCGGCCCGTCAGGACCGGTCGGCCCTCCTGCCCCGGCCGTCCCGGACACGAGAGTGGGGGCACGTCACCAAGGAGGCCCCTCATGTCCCGTCCCGTCACCGTCGGCCTCGACGGTTCACCCGAGAGCGTCGTCGCCGCCGACTGGGCGGCCCACGAGGCGGCGCTGCTCGGCCTGCCGCTGCGTCTTGTGCACGCCGGGGACCAACCCCCGCACGACTGGGTGCCGTTCGCCGGGGAGGCCGTCCCGCCGCCCGGCGCGGACCGGGCCGCGCACCTGCTCCGCGAGGCCGAGGCGTCCCTCGCCCGGCGTCACCCCGGTCTGCGCGTCACGTCGGAACAGCTGGCCGGGCGCCCCGCGGTGGCGCTGGTGGCGGCCGCCCGGGAGGCGGAAATGCTGGTGCTCGGCTCGCGTGGGCTGGGCCGGGCCGCCGGATACCTGCTCGGTTCCGTGGCGTCCGCGGTGGTGGCGCGGGCGGCGCGGCCGGTGGTCCTCGTACGCGCCGGAACCGGAACGGACGACGGGCAGCGGCCGGAGAGCCGGGGCGCCGTGCCCTCCCCGGACGTCGTCCTCGGCCTCGGACTGCACGACCTGCCCGCCGACCCCCTCCTCGCCTTCGCCTTCGAGGCCGCCGCGCGCCGCTCGGCCGTCCTGCGGATCGTGCACGGCCGGAAGCCGGGGGCACACCCGGCGGAAGAAGCGGAGCCGACCGGGGCCCTGCGCCCATGGCAGGACAAGTTCCCCGGGGTCGAGGTGACGCAGGAGGCGGTGATCGGCTCGCCGGGCCCGCACCTCGTGGACTCCTCCCGTGACGCCGCGCTGGTCGTCGTCGGCCGCAGGAATCGCGCCGCCCTGGTCGGACCGCACATCGGCCCGGTGACCCATCAGGTGCTCCAGGGCGCCGCCGCGCCGGTCGCGGTCGTGCCCCTCGACTGAGCCGCGACGGCCGCGCACTCACCGCTCCCTGTGCCCTTTCGGCCGGAAGCCCGATAGCGTTGCACATGAGTGCGACGGTTCGGCGGTCGATCGGGCGATGACGTGGAGGCACACGCTTGGGAAGCTCGGAGGAGTCCCGCGGGACCCGAGTGAAGTTGCCGCAGCTGAGGCTCGACGAACTGCTGGAGGAGCTGCAGGCCCGGCTCGACGCGGCGCGCGGCACCCGGGACCGGGTGCACAGCCTGCTGGAGGCGGTGCTCTCGGTCGGCCGGGAGCTGGACCTGGAGCAGGCGCTGCGCAGCATCGTGGAGGCGGCCGCGACGCTCGTCGACGCCGAGTACGCGGCCCTGGGCGTCATCGGGCCGGACGGCAGGCGGCTGTCGGAGTTCCTCACCGTCGGCATCACCGAGGAGCAGATCGCGAGGATCGGCCACTACCCCGAGGGTCACGGCATCCTGGGCGAGCTGATCCGTCACCCCGAGCCCCTGCGGCTGGGGAAGATCTCCGGGCACTCCGCCTCCTACGGTTTCCCGCTCCACCACCCGCCGATGAACACCTTCCTCGGCGTCCCGATCCGGGTGCGCGAGCAGGTGTTCGGCAATCTGTACCTCACCGAGAAGCGGGGCGGTGTCCAGTTCGACGAGGAGGACGAGGCCGTCCTGTCGACGCTGGCGGTGGCGGCCGGCGTCGCGATCGACAACGCCCGGCTCTACGAGGAGTCCCGGCTGCGTGAGCGCTGGCTGCAGGCGAACGCGGAGATCACCCACAGCCTGATGTCCGGCAGCGGCCAGACCGAGGTGCTGCGGCTGATCGCCGACCGGGCCAGGGAGATCTCGGTCGCGGCCCTGGCCGTGGTGGCGGTGCCGATGGAGGGCACCGACTCACTGGCCGTGGAACTCGCCGTCGGCCTGGACGCGGAGAAGCACCACGGACTGGTGCTGCCCGTGGCCGGCACGCTGATCGGAGACGCCTTCTCCACCGCCGCCCCGGCCACCAGCGTCGACGCCTCCAGCGACGAGCGGATCTGGGCCGGGCCCCGGCGCTTCGCGGGACTCGGACCCGCGGTCGCCGTCCCGATCGGCACCGGCGAGGGCGTCCGCGGCGTCGTGCTGCTGGTGCGGGAGCAGGGGCACACGGTGTTCTCCGGGAAGGAGATCGAACCCCTGCGGGGCTTCGCCGCCCAGGCGGCGGTCGCCATGGAGCTGGCCGAGCGGCGCCGGGACGCCGAGCAGATCGCCATGCTCCAGGACCGCGACCGGATCGCCCGTGACCTGCACGACCTGGCCATCCAGCGGCTGTTCGCCACCGGCATGACCCTGCAGAGCGCGGGCCGGCTCATCGAACACCGTGAGGCCTCCGAGCGGGTGGCGCGCGCGGTCGACGATCTCGACGAGACGATCAAGATCATCAGGTCGACCATCTTCGGCCTGCGCTCCCGCGAGAGCGGCGGCGGATCCGGGCTGCGGGCCCGGGTGGTGAAGGCGGCCGGCGAGGCCGCCCCGGTGCTCGGCTTCGCCCCCAGCATCCGCATGGAGGGCCTGCTCGACACCGACATCCCGCGCGAGACCGCCGACCATGTGGTCGCCGTCCTGTCCGAGGCCCTCACCAACGTCGCCCGGCACGCCCGCGCGAGCCGGGCCGACGTCGTCCTGGAGACCGACGGCCGCGAGGTCCGGCTCACCGTGACCGACGACGGCGTGGGCATCCCGCCGGACGGTCGCCGCAGCGGCCTGCGGAACATGGCCGAACGGGCCGAACAGCTGGGCGGGGAACTGGAGTTGCGCACGCCGGCGGAGGGCGGCACCACGCTGGTCTGGCGGGTGCCGACGGGGGAGGAGTGAGCACTCGGAACCGGACGGTCCCTCAACCGGTCGGGTCCACCGGCCCGTCCAGCTCGAACCCCATGTCCACGACCCCCTCCACGGCCCGCACCAGCCGTGCGGCCACCGGCACCAGGGACGTGTCCCGGACCCGGCCGCGCAGGGTGACGACCCCCTCGCGGACCTCGACCCGGATCGCCGACTGCGGGGCCGGGAAGAGATAGGCGACGACCTCACGCCGTACCTCTTCGGCGATGTCCGTGTCGTCCCGCAGGAACACCTTGAGGAGGTCCGCGCGGCTGACGACACCCGCCAGCCGGCCGGTGTCGTCGACGACGGGCAGCCGTTTGACCCTGGCCCGGGCCATGGTCCGGGCGGCCTGGGCGAGGGTCTCGCCGGGGCCGACGGTGAGCGCCGGGGAGGTCATCAGCTCGCCCGCCGTCACCGAACCGGCCTTCGCCAGGTCGGAGAGGCGGCGCAACTGCGTGTACCGGTCCGGGTCGCTGTCGCGGAACTCCTCCTTGGGCAGCAGATCCGCCTCGGAGACGACGCCGAGGACCCGGCGGCCGCCGTCCACCACGGGCAGCGCGCTGACCTTCCGGTCCTGCATGGTCCGCACGATGTCCTTGAAGGCGGCGTCACGGCCGACGGTGGCCACGTCGCGGGTCATCACGTCACTCACGATGTGCGGGGAACCGGGCACCGGGAACTCCTTGATTCGCTTTCGGTCGGCGCGGCCCGGGGCGGTCAGCCCCGGACTCCGCTGCCGTAGGGGGCGTACAGGTCCAGCAGCCGCACCCGGGCCGTCTGGAGCCGGTGGGCGACGACCTCGCCCACCCAGGTGGCGATGTTCCGGCCGAACTCGGGGTCCTCATGGCACATCGCGCGTACGGCGTCGGCGTCGAACTCGTAGGCCCGCACCGGCGAGGACGCCTCGGCGCCCAGGTGCCAGACGTGCGGGGGGTACAGCCACGACCAGCCGAGCAGTTCGTTGTGGCGCAGGGACTCGATGACGGCGGCCTGGCGGCCGGGCACCCGCATGTCGAGGTCGATCGTGCCGGTCCGGATGATCCAGAACCGGTCGGCGCGGGTGCCTTCCTCGAAGAGCCGGGCGCCCTGCGGGAACGACACCTCGCGGGCGATCCGCATGAGCCGGTCCCGGTGCTCGGCGGGCAGCGCCCGCGGCATGCTCGTCGTGACGGGAGCGTTCATGGCGTGCCTCCAGTGCGGCGTACGGAGCTACCACCTCCAGGGTGGCCGTGCGGCACCGCCCGGGCCATGGGCCACCCGGCCCCGCGACGGGGCCGGTCGGCGGCCGGGCGGAGCCCTTCGGCGTCCTGCCTTCCGCGGCCTCGGCCCCTTCGATGGGACCCGAGACCACTCGGCGGAAGGGACGCAACCATGCGCATCGTCGTCTCCCTCGGCGGCAACGCCCTGCTGCACCGCGGGGAGCAGCCCGACGCGGACCTCCAGTGCTCGAACGTCGTCCGGGTCGCGAACGCCGTCGCCGCCCTCGCCCACGAGAACGACCTCGTCGTCACCCACGGCAACGACCCCCAGCTCGGGCTGCTCGTCAAGCAGAGCGTGGCCGACCCGTCGCTGGCCGCCCCTTACCCGCTGGATCTGCTGGGCGCCGAGTCCCAGGGCCTGATCGGCACCCTCCTGGTGCGCACCCTGCGGGACGTGCTGCCCGGGCGGCGGGTCGTCGCGCTGCTCACCCATACCCAGGTGCGCGCCGACGACCCCGCCTTCGAGCGGCCCACCGCACCCGTCGGACCGGCTTATCCGAGGCGGGCGGCCCAGTTCCTGGAGGCCAAGCACGGCTGGTGCATGACCGAGGCCGAGGGCGGTCTGCGGCGGGTGCTGCCGGCGCCGGGACCGGAGCGGATCCTGGAGTCCGACACCGTCCGTACCCTGATCGAGATGGGGACCGTGGTGGTCTGCGCGGGCGGCGGGGGCGTCCCCGTCGTCTCCGACTGGGCCACCGGCGCGCTGCGCGGTGTCGAGGCGGTCGTCGACAAGGACCTCGCAGCGGCCCGGCTCGCCGAGGACCTCAAGGCGGACTTCCTGCTCCTGCTCACCGACGTCCCGAACCTCTACATTCGCCACGGCACCCCCGAGCGCGAACCGGTCCTCGACATGACCCCCACCGAACTGCGGGCCGCCCACCTGCCCGAGGACTCGATGGGCCCCAAGGGCGAAGCCGCCGCCCGCTTCGTGGAGAACACCGGGGCCCTCGCCGCGATCGGGGCGCTGGACGCGGCGTACGAGATCGTCCACGGCCGCTCGGGCACCCTCGTACGGCCCGATCTGCCCGGCGCCTGACGGGAGTTCACCGCTCGCGGCACCACCGCCGGTACGCGGCCACCGCCGTCGGCAGGGTGGGAAAGATGAAGTCCCGGCCCACCGACTCCGTCAGCCCGTACGCCTCCAGGTCGTCCAGCAGATCCTGCTTCACCCGGGCCAGGGCGAACACGATCCCGCGGTGCGCCAGTTCGCGGCGCAGCTCGTCGACGGCGTCCAGAGCCGTGATGTCGACCTCCACATTGGCCTCGGTGTTCAGCACGAACCAGCGGACCGGGCCGGTCTGTTCGTCGAGGGCGGCCAGGGCGCGGCGGTGGAAGTCCTGGGCGTTGGCGAAGAACAGCGGGGAGTCGTAGCGGTAGACGAGCAGCCCGGGGATGGTGCGGGCCTGCGGGTAGTCGTCGACGTCGTGCATTCCGGCCACCCCGGGGACGAGGCCCTCCACGGCGTCGTGCGGGCGGGCCACCCGGCTCAGCATCTCGGCCACCGACAGACCGACGGCGACCAGCACGCCGTACAGCAGGTCCAGGGTGAGCACACCGGCCAGACAGCCGAGTGACAGCAGGAGTTCGCGGCGCCGGAACGCGGCCAGCCGGCGGAAGCCCGCGAGGTCGATCATGCGGACGGCCGCGTAGACGACGAGCGCGCCGAGGACCGCCGACGGGGTGCGCGTCAGCAGCGGACTGAGGAACAGCAGCACGGCGAGCACCACCGCGCCGGCCACCAGGGAGTACGCCTGACTGCGCGCGCCCGCCGAGGAGGCGAGCGCGGTACGGCTGGCGCTGCTGCTCACCGGGAAGCCCTGGAGGCAGCCGGCGCCGAGGTTCGCCGCGCCCAGCGCCAGGAACTCCTGGTCCGCGTCCAGCCGTCGGTCCTCCTCTTCCTGGCCGGCGAAGGCGCGGGCGGTGAGGATGAAGTCCGTGTAGGCGACCAGCAGCACACCGAGGGCGGGCAGCACCAGGTGCGGCAGTTCGGTGAGGTCCGGGGCCGCGATGGTGGGCAGACCCGCCGGGACGTCGCCGATCACCTTGACGCCGTACCGCTCGTCCAGGTCGAAGGCCGCCACCGCCGCCGTTCCCAGCACCACCGCCAGCAGCGGGCCCGGCACGGTACGCGGCAGCCACAGGACCGTGAACAGGAGCGTGAGCGTGACGGCGGAGAAGACCACCGTCGCCGGATCGGCCCGGTCCACATGCCGTACGAAGGACCACAGTTGGGGGAAGAAGCGGGAGCCGTCGGTCGGCACTCCGGTGAGTTTCGGGAGCTGGTCCACGATCATGATCAGGGCCACGCCCGCGAGATAGCCGATCAGCACCGGGCGGGAGAGCAGGTCGGCGACGAAGCCGAGGCGCAGCAGGCGGGCCGCCAGACAGAGCAGACCGACCGTCACGGCGAGGGTGGCGGCCAGTGTGGCGTAGCGGTCGGGATCCGCGCCGGCGAGCGGGGCCACCACGGCCGCCGTCATCAGCGCGGTCGTCGACTCCGGGCCCACCGACAGCAGCCGGGACGAACCCAGCAGCGCGTACAGACCGAGCGCGGGCAGGATCGCCCACAGCCCGGCGACCGGCGACAGCCCGGCCACGCCCGCGTACGCCATCACCTGCGGGACCAGATACGCGGCGACCGTGACCCCGGCCAGCAGATCGCCGCGCAGCCAGGAACGCCGGTAGGCGAGCAGCACGGGGACGCCCGGCGCCAGGCGGTGCCATGCCGAGGCGCGCACCTCGCGAAGTCGGCCCGGGCCGCGCGACATGGAGCTCCCTTCACCGGCTGCCGTCCCAGACTCGCGCCGCGACCGGCCCCGGGGAAGGGCCGGTCGGCCCAGGCCGGGGACCTGCGGCCCCTGCAGCCCGGGGCCCGGCCGCCGCCAGTCTGGAGACGGATCCCGATTCTGGAGGTGGACAGCATGTCCCGCAACGTCACCGTGGGCCTCGACGGCTCGACCGAGAGCCGTGCCGCCGCGGAGTGGGCGGCCCGCGAGGCGCATCTGCGCGGCCTGCCGCTGAAGATCGTCCACGTGTGGGAGCCGGTCCCGGCCCCCATGGCCCAGGCGCCGCTGCTCGGCCCGGAGACCCAGCAGCACTGGAGCGAGCGCATTCCGCGGGAGGCGGCCGAGGGAATCGCGCTGCGCCACCCCGGAGTGGACGTGAGCACCGAGCAGCTGAGCGGCCGGCCCGCCGACGTCCTGGCCGACGCGGCGAAGGACGCCGAACTGCTGGTCCTCGGCTCGCGCGGGCTCAGCGGCATCGGCGGATTCCTCGTCGGCTCCGTCGGACTGGCCACCGTCGCGCACACCGACACGCCCGTGGTCCTGGTCCGCGCCGGCGAACAGGCCGCCGACGAGCACGAACCGGACCCGACGGGCATCCCGTCGGCCGCCGCCCCCTACCGCCCCGTCGTCCTGGGCCTCGACCCCGGCCACCCCGACGACTCGGTCATCGAGTTCGCCTTCGAGGCGGCCGCCCGCCGCTCCGCGGTGCTGCGGGTCATCAACGGCTGGAACCTGCCGCCCTACTACGTCTACAGCCTGCCCGCCGACCCGGAACTGCACGACGAGATCGCCCGGGCCCAGTCCGCGGCCCTCGCCGAGGTGCTGCGGCCCTGGCGCCGCAAGTACCCGGACGTCCAGGTCACCGAGGAGTCCCGGTCCGGGAACGCCGCGAACCGTCTGATCGACGTCGCGAGCGGGGCATCGCTGGTCGTCGTCGGCCGCAGGATCCGCCGCAACCCCTTCGGCGCGCACATCGGCCCGGTGGCCCACGCCGTACTGCACCACGCCGCCGCCCCGGTCGCCGTCGTCGCCCACGACTGACGCACCACCCGAGACCTGTCTCATCCGGAGGAGAAGAGACCATGAGGACGATGGAGGAACGGCCGCTGGTCGTCGGCGTCGACGGCTCCGAGCCGAGCCTGCGCGCCGTGGACTGGGCGGCCGACGAGGCCGCGGTGCGCGGGGTGCCGCTGCGGCTGGTGTACGCGTGCCTGTGGGAGCGCTACGAGGGGGCCGCCCTCGCCCACGACCTCGGTGAACCGTCGCGGCGCGTGCTGCCGCAGGACCTCGTCGGCGCCGCCGCGGACCGCGCCCGCACCCGGCAGCCCGGCCTGACGGTCTCCGCCGACGTGGTGTTCGAGGAACCCGAGTACGCCCTGGTCCGCGAGGCCCGGCAGGCGTCCGCGCTGGTCGTGGGCTCCCGCGGGCGCAGCGGCCTCGCCGAGATGCTGCTCGGCTCGGTCAGCCTGACCGTGGCCGCGCACGCCGAGTGCCCGGTGATCGTGCTGCGCGGCAACCACGACATGCGTGCGCTGTCCCCGGACGGCGGACGGGTCGTCGTGGGCGTCGGCGAGGACACCAAAGACTCGGCGGTGGTCCGCTTCGCCTACGAGGAGGCCCGGCGCCGCGGCGCGGTCCTGGAGGCCGTACGGGCCTGGCGTTGCCCGGCGCACGAGACCACCGACCACCCGCTGCTCGCCGACGCCCCCGCCCGGCTGCACCGGGAGCAGGCCGAGGAGGCGCTCACCGAGGCCCTCCAGGACGCCCCGCCGGACATCGGGATCGAACGCCGCGCCGTCGAGGGCCACCCCCGCCGGGCGCTGGTGGACGCCGCCCAAGGCGCCGACCTCCTGATCGTGGGCGCCAGGCGCCGCGCCGGACATCTCGGACTCCAGCTCGGCCGCGTCACCCACGCGGCACTGCACCACGCGAGCTGCCCGGTGGCCGTCGTACCGCACGAGGCCTGAGCCGAGGGCTCGCCGCACGAACCGCGCCCGGACCGGCGGTTCGCGCGGCGAGCCCTCCGGCGGCGCGAGTCCCTCGCGGCAGGGCCGACCGGCCCCCGGGTCCCGCCCGTACAGCCCATGGGACCGCGGCCCGTTCCGCGGGACGCTCAAAGTGACGGGACAACCTGGAGGAGAACCGCGATGACGGACGACACGCTCAGCCGGCCCACGGTCCACGGTCTGCTGGCCGACGGAACCACCGTGTGCATCCGCCCGGTGCGACGCGCGGACCACGACCAGGTGCAGGGGCTGTACGAGGAGATGTCCCCGGAGAACCTGCGGCTGAGGTTCTTCGCCGCGAGCCGCCGCTCCGCCGGGATGGCGGCCGACCGGGCCTGCGCCCCCGCCCACCCCGGGTATCTGGCGCTGCTGGCCGAGACGGAGGGGCGGCTGATCGGGCTCGCCGAGTACGACACCGGCGGCACCGGGACCGAGGCCGAGATCTCCATCGCGGTCGCCGACGGACTGCACCACCGGGGCGTCGGTACCCTCCTCGTCGAACACCTCGTGTCGGCCGCCCGCGCCGACGGCATCACCTCCTTCACCGCCGACGCCCTGAGCGAGAACCACGAGGTGCTGCGCCTCTTCGCCGACCTCGGGCTGCGCACGGCCCGCACCTTCGAAGGGCCCGAGGTGCGCTGCACCATCGCCCTGGACGCGAGCGACACCTATCTCACGGCCGTCGAGGAACGCGGCCGGGCCGCCGACGTCGCCAGCCTGCGGCCGCTTCTGTGTCCCGGGTCGGTCGCCGTCGTCGGCGCCGGCCGCAAGCCCGGCTCGGTGGGCCGGGCGGTCCTGCACCAGCTGCGCGCGGGTGGCTACACCGGGCGCCTGTTCGCTGTGAACCCCGCCGCGCACGCGATCCTCGGCGTGCCCTCGCACCCGTCGGTCAGCGCCCTGCCGGTCACCCCCGACCTCGCCGTCCTCGCCGTACCCGCGGCCGCGATCCCGCAGACCGCCGAGGAGTGCGGCAAGGCGGGCGTCCGCGCCCTCCTCGTCGTCACCGCGGGCCTGGATTCCGGCCAGGCGCAGGCCCTGCTCGCCGCCTGCCGGACCCACGGCATGCGCCTCGTCGGCCCCAACTGCCTCGGCATCTCCCACACCGCGCCGGGACTGAGCCTCGACGCGACCTTCGCCGCCGCCCACCCCCGCCCCGGCACCGCGGGCGTCGCCGTGCAGTCCGGAGGCGTCGGCATCGCCCTGCTCGACGGGCTGTCCCGGCTCGGCATCGGCGTCTCCTCCTTCGCCTCCCTCGGCGACAAGTACGACGTCAGCGGCAACGACCTGCTCCAGTGGTGGGAGAGCGACGGCCGCACCGAACTCGCCCTGCTGCACCTGGAGTCCTTCGGCAGCCCCCGCGCCTTCTCCCGCACCGCCCGCCGGGTGACCCGCCGCTTGCCGGTGCTCACCGTCGACGCGGGCCGCACCGAGGCCGGCCGGCGGGCCGCCGCCTCGCACACCGCGGCCGCCGCCACCCGCACCATGACCCGGGCAGCCCTCTTCACCCAGGCCGGCATCACCGCCGCCGGGTCGATCGGCGAACTCCTGGAAACGGCGGCCCTGTTGCACTCCCAGCCGCTGCCCGCCGGACCCCGCGTCGCCATCGTCACCAACGCGGGCGGCGCCGGTGTCCTCGCCGCCGACGCCTGCGCCGAGGCCGGACTCCAGCTCCCCGTGCCCACCCCGGAACTGATCGACGACCTGCTCGCCGCGCTCCCGGACGGCGCCGCCGCCGGCAACCCCGTCGACGCCACCGCCGCCGTCACCGAGGAGCAGCTCACCGACTGCGTGGACCGGATCATGCGGCACGGCGGGATCGACGCCGTCCTCGTGGCCCTCGTCCCCACCGCGGTGGCCGTGGCGACCGGCGACGACCTCGTCCGCGCCCTCACCCGCGCCGGCGGCCACCGGCCCAAGCCGCTCGCCCTGATCCGCCTCGAACAGGCGCTGCCCGTCGAACTGCTGCCCACCGAGGCTGACGGCACGCTCCCGTCGTACGCCGAACCCCGCGCCGCCGCACGGGCGTTGGCGCACGCGGCGCACCGCGCGGCCTGGCTGGCCCGGCCCGCCGGGACGATCCCCGACCTGGACGGGATCGAGAGCGAGCGCGCCCGCTCCGTCGTCGAGACCTACCTCGACGCCCACCCGGACGGCGGCTGGCTCAGCCCGCGCGAAACGGCCGAACTCCTCGACTGCTACGGCGTTCCGCAGATCGCGTGGGCCTGGGCCGACACCGAGGACACCGCCGTCCTGGCCGCCGAACGGCTGCGCGGCGCCGACGGCCGCGTGGTCATGAAGGGCCACTGGCCGGGCCTGCTCCACAAGAGCGCCGAGCACGCCGTCCATCTCGACCTGCGCGGCGACTCCCAGGTACGGGCGGCGTTCCGGGACCTGGAGACCCGCTTCGCCGGACTGCTGGAGGGCGTGACGATCCAGCCGCTCGCCGGCCGCGGCACCGAGCTGTTCGCCGGCGTCGTCCAGGACCAGGTCTTCGGACCCCTCGTCCTGTTCGGTCTCGGCGGCACCGCCACCGAGATCCTCGCCGACCACGCCGCCCGGCTCGCCCCGCTCACCGACCACGACGTCCACGACCTGATCACCGCCCCGCGCTGCGCCCCGCTGCTGTTCGGCGCCGGAGGCGGCGGGCCGGTCGACCTCGCCGGGCTCGAACAGCTCCTGCTGCGGCTGTCCCGCATGGCGAGCGAGCTGCCCCAGCTGGCCGAGGCCGACTTCAACCCCGTTCTCGCGACACCGGGCGGAGTCACCGTGCTCGATGCGCGCGTACGCCTGCTGCCCAGCAGGCCCCAGGACCCCTATCTGCGCCGACTCCGCTGAGGAGGACACCGTCATGAAGCACAACAAGGTCGGCTCCGTGATGACCACCCAGGTCGTCCGTGCCGGCTACGGCACCCCGTTCAAGGAGGTGGCCCGGCTGCTCGGTGCCCACCGCATCAGCGGACTGCCCGTGGTCGACGAGGACGACAAGGTCATCGGAGTCATCTCCGAGACCGACCTGCTGGTCCGGCAGGCCGAGACCCCCGACCCCTACGAGCCGAAGAAGCGCTTCCGGCTCGCCACGCTGACCCGCGCGGGCCGCCGGCGCATCGCCAAGGCCGCCGCCCGCACCGCTGGTCAGCTCATGTCCCGGCCGCCCGTCACGGTGCACGCCGACGACACCATCGTCGAGGCGGCCCGCACCATGGCCCAGCACCACATCGAACGCCTGCCCGTCCTGGACGAGGAGCAGCGCCTCGTCGGCATCGTCACCCGCCGCGACCTGCTCCAGGTGTTCCTGCGTCCCGACGGGGAGATCCGCGCCGAGATCATCGACGAGGTCCTCGTACGGGCGCTGTGGCTGCCGCCGCGCGGCATCGACATCACCGTGGTGGAGGGCGTGGTCACCCTCGCCGGTCACATGGAACGCAAGAGCGAGACGGAGATCGCCGTCTCGATGACCCGTCAGATCGACGGAGTGGTCGCCGTCGTCGACAAGCTCACCTACCGGCTGGACGACTCGCACCTGAAGCCGGACGAGCAGGCCCTGCACGGCGTCGCCGACGACTGGCTGCGCCGGATCTGACCCGAGAGGAGGCGGATCGCCATGACCGGCAAGGTGCTGGTCGCCTACGGGACGACGAACGGATCGACCGCGCGGATCGCCGAGGCCGTCGCCGCGGTGCTGCGCAAGGAGGGCTTCACCGCTGAGGCACTGCCCGCCGGCGCGGTCGCCCGGGTGACGCCGTACGACGCCGTCGTGCTCGGCGGCGGGCTGTACGCCGGACGCTGGCAGAAGGACGCCCGCCGCTTCGCCCGACGGCACGGCCGCGACCTGGCTGGGCTCCCGCTGTGGCTGTTCAGCAGCGGCCCGCTCGACGCCTCGGCCTCCGAGCGGGACATCCCGCCGGTGCCCGGCGTGCGGAAGGCCATGATCCGGCTCGACGCCCGCGAACACATCACCTTCGGCGGCTGTCTGGAGGAGGGAGCGAAGGGCCGGATGGCCCGGATGATCCTGCGCAGCGGAAAGGGCGGTGACTTCCGGGACTTCGACGGGATCGAGGAGTGGGCGCGGAAGATCGCCGACGAGCTGACGGTGGCACGGCAGGCCTGAGCGCCGCTGCACGCCGTGAAAGGGCCCTACGAGCAGGGAACTCACGAAGGGTGAACGCTCATGTCCCTTACCCACGAGGCGCCCGGCCGCGTGGCTCTCCACCTGGCGCGCACCGCCGCCCTGGCGCCCTCGCCGCACAACAGTCAGCCGTGGTCCTTCGTCGAGGAGGGCCACGACCACGGCTTCGAGCTGCGCCTGGACGGCGGGCGGCGGCTGATCCTCACCGACCCGGGCGGCCGGGAGGCGGTCATCGCCTGCGGGGCGGCCCTGTTCAACGTACGGCTCGCGGTACGACGGCTCGGCTTCCGGCCCGCCGTCGACCTGCTGCCCGACCCCGGCGACCCCGGGCACCTCGCCCATGTCGGCTGCGCGGCCCACGCTCCGGCCGGCCCCGACGAGATGCTGCTGGCTCGCGCGATGCCCCGCCGGCACACCCACCGCGGCCCCTTCGAGCCCGATCCGGTACCGGACCCGCTCCTCGACGCACTGCGGGACCACGCCCGGGCCGAGGGAGCCGTCCTTCAGATCGTCGACGAACCGGAGCGACTGCGGCTGCTGGCCGACCTGGTGCGCACGGCGGAGGACACACACCGCGCGGATGCCGGTCACGCCGCCGAGCTGGCGCGGTGCGTGGGACCCCACGGGATACCGCGCGAGGTGTGCCGCCGCCACCCCGACGGCACCCTGCTCGCGGGCCGCGACTACCTCGGCCTCTCCTGGTACTTCGCGCGGCAGCCGAAGCGCTGGTCCCCGCGGACGGGCACCGTGGCGATCCTGTCCACCCGGTACGACACCCGCCAGGACTGGCTGCGGTCGGGCCAGGCCCTCCAACGGCTCCTGCTGCACGCGGCGGCCCATGACGTCATGGCGGCCTTCCACACCCAGCCCCTCGAACTGCCCGCACCGCGGGCCCGGATGCGCACCCGGCTCACCGCCGGCCTGCACCCGCAGGTGGTGCTGCGCCTGGGCCGTACGACGCGGGCCTGGCCCACCCCCCGGCGCGCGCCCGTCGAGACGCTCGCCCACGACGGCGTACCGGCGGGGTGCCCGCGATGACCAGGACCCGGCGCGTGGGGTGGCGCTTCCGCCGCAGCCCGCTGCGACGGCCCAGCTACCTCGTCGAGGCCTGGCTGCTGCTCGTGACCTGGACGCTCGCCGTCGTGACGGCCGTCGTCGCCGGCGCGGTGACCGCCCAGGGCGTCGAGCGGGACATGAACCGACTGCGCGCCGAGCGGCACGCCGTGCCGGCCCTGCTCACCCAGGACGCGCAGCAGCCCCCGGCCGAGGGCGGTGACACCGACCAGGCATGGGCCACCGTGCACTGGACCGGTGCGGACGGCACGGCGCACAAGGGCGTGGCCCGGGTCGAACCCGGCGGCCGGGCCGGGAGCCCGACGCGGATCTGGCTGGACACCGAGGGCCACGTGGTGTCCGAGCCCGCGACCGCCGCGCAGGCTGAGCTGAACGGCGCCGTACTGGGCGCGGCGACCGCGCTGGTCGCGTTCGCGGCGGTGGCGTTCACGGGGCTGAGCGGCTGTGCCCGACTGGAGCGGCGGCGACTGGCGCGGTGGGACGAGGAGTGGGCGGAGATCGGCCCGCAGTGGGGACGCATGACGGGGTGACGCGACCGAGGCTGCACCCGGCTCGGTCAGTGCCTCGCGGTCCTCGGCCGGCGGGTTCGTGAGGGGTGCGGTGCCGGATAGTCTGGTGGGATGATCGACAATCTTCCGCCCTGTCCGAAGTGCTCCTGTGAGTACACCTACGAGATGAACGCCCTGGTGGTCTGCCCGGAATGCGGCCACGAATGGGTCCCGGCCGAGGCCGGTGCCAGCAGCGGCGACAGCTCCGGGGAGCGCGTCGTCAAGGACGCCGTCGGCAATGTGCTGCGGGACGGCGACAGCGTCGTCGTCGTGAAGGCGCTCAAGGTCAAGGGCAGCCCCTCGGGGATCAAGGCCGGGACCAAGGTGCGCAACATCCGGCTGGTCGACGGTGTCGACGGCCATGACATCGACTGCAAGGTCGACGGTTTCGGTGCGATGCAGCTCAAGTCGAGCGTGGTCAAGAAGGCCTGACCCCGCACGAGGCGACCCCGGGTACGGCGGGGTGAACAGCGCCGTAGCAGTATGCCGAATTGCAAAATTCTGCAATTCGTTAGATGCTTTATTGGCTGTGCCCGCAGGTAGCCGCGGGCACAGCCTTTCGCGTCTGCCACCCGGGTGGGGACCTCGAAGGGGCCCACTACAAGCGCACCCTCGCCGGCTGGGCGCACGGACCGCACGACACGATCCTGCGCGTCAGCCCCAAGTCGGTGACGGGCTTCCGGCTCGCCCGTGCGGAGGGATGACGGCCGTAGGACCGCCTCTCCTCATCCGTGCTCCGGATCCCCAGCCCACTCCGAACCCGCGCAAGGAAGTTCACATCATGACCATCGACTGGCGTTACACCGTCGAGGAGGATCTCGGCGTCCTCTCCGTCGCCGGATTCCTGGGTCCGGACGCCGTCCGTCGCTTCTCCGGCGCGGTCGGCTGGGCGCCGGCCCGTGGCACCGGCCCGGTCGTCGTCGACCTGACCGAGCTGCGCAGCTGGTCGGCCGAGGGGCAGCTGGCCATCACCGAGGCCGCCCGGCGGCTCGCGGAGGCGGGCCGCGGTCTGGAACTGGCCGCCATTCCGGCCGACGGATCCCTCGTCCCGACGGGCGACTGCCCGCCCATCCCCGTCCATGCCGACCTGACGGCCGAGCTCGCCGCGCACAGCGCGCGGCACGGCGACCGGGCGGAGTGCCGCCACGAGTGGCGCACCACCGGCTGGCCGGCCGGTGACCAGGCCGCCGAGTGACGTCCCCGGCCTGCGTCCTGGACGCGGATTCGGTCTGGCGGCCGCAACAGGCGAGGATGGGCCGCATGGTGTTGACGAGTGGGTGGATGCGATGCGCCGAGGCCCGGCCGACGGGGCCGGTTCGCTGTACGGGGGAAGGGGCGGCACGGTGAGTACGCCGCTTTACCAGCTGAAGGCCGAGTTCTTCAAACCCTCGGCCACCCCGCGCGCATCCGGGTCCTGGAGCTGCTGAGCGAGCGGGAGCACGCTGTCGCGGAGATGCTGCCCGAGGTGGGCATCGAGGCCGCGCATCTCTCGCAGCAGCTGGCCGTGCTGCGACGGGCGAACCTGGTGGTGACCCGGAAGGAGGGTTCGAACGTGTACTACTCGCTGACCAGCCCGCACGTGGCCGAGCTGCTGCGGGTGGCCCGCACGATCCTTTCGGGTGTCCTCGCCGGACAGGCCGAACTCCTCGCGGACCTCCAGGCCGTCCAGGGGGAGACGAAGCCCCCGTCGTGACGGCGGCCCGCAACCGGCCGACGCCTCCCGGGAGTTGACGGCGCTTGGGAGGGCCACGGGCCTGGGGCGCAGCGGCCGGAACCCGCCGCCCTCAGCGCACCGACTCCGTCGCGCGCGGCTCGTCCAGCAGGTCCTGCCGGCCGGTCAGCAACGTGGCCAGGATCCGTCGCGCGGCGGCGAGCAGTTCGGCCACGTCACCCCCGGCCAGCTCGTACACCACGGTCGAGCCGGTACGGGTCGCGGTCCGGTGCCGCCGTGCCGGCCGCACCGCGCCGTCCAGCTCGTCCTTGGCCACGGCCAGACGCCGTGGGACCCGCGCACGCGGCCGCTGTCCGTGGTCGCTACAGGCGCAGCGCGAGGCGCAGGGTGTCGCCGAGTTCCGCGAACTTCTCCTCGGCCCGGGCGGGATCGGTGCGAGCGGCGTCGGTGACGCATCCGCGCACATGGTCGTCGAGGAGGCTGAGCGCGACCTCCTGCAGGGCGCGGCTGGCCGCGGTGATCTGGGTGAGGACGTCCAAGCAGTAGCGGTCGTCGGTGACCATGCGGGAGATGCCGCGTATCTGGCCCTCGACCTTGCTCAGGCGGGTCAGGTGGTCGGCCTTGTGGGCGGCGTAACCCGGGGCCCCCGCGCCCCGGTGGTGCGTGGTGGTCATCGGGATCCGCCTCCTCCATGCCCCCTGTGCGGTACGGCGGTCGCCGGGGCCGTACGGCGCTCCGGGGCGGCGTCGAAGGCGGCGGCGCAGTGGGCGGAGCAGAAGTAGCGGGTGCCGTGTTCGGTCCGCCGGCTCTCGGCGGCGGTCGCCGGGTCGAGCTCCATGCCGCACACCGGGTCCGTGACCGTGGCGGCGGCGTGGTGCTCGTGGGCATCGTGCACGGCGGCCCGTTCGGCGCCGCTCTCGACCCGGGGCCGTACGCGCGCCGGTCGGGTGTCGGGCAGCGGCGGGGTGGTCCAGCGGCGCAGCCGGGAGGCGTTGGTGACCACCGACAGGGAGCTGAGCGCCATGGCCGCGGCGGCGATGACCGGGCTGAGCCGGATGCTCCACAGCGGGTAGAGGGCGCCCGCGGCGAGGGGGATGCCGACGGCGTTGTAGACCAGGGCGAAGAACAGGTTCTGCCGGATGTTGCGCATGGTCGCCCGGGACAGCCGGATCGCGGTGACGACACCGGAGAGTGAGCCGGAGACAAGGGTGATGTCGGCGGCCTCGATGGCCACGTCGGTGCCGGTGCCGATCGCGAGGCCCACGTCGGCCGCGGCCAGTGCGGGGGCGTCGTTGATGCCGTCGCCGACCATGCCGACGGTGCGGCCCTCGCCCTGGAGGCGGCGGATCTCGTCGGCCTTGTGTTCCGGCAGGACTTCGGCCAGCACCCGCTCCACGCCCACCTGTTCGGCGATGGCCGCGGCGGTACGGGCGTTGTCGCCGGTGAGGACGACGACCTCGATGCCGAGGTGTTGCAGGGCCGCGATGGCGGCGGCCGAGTCGGACTTGACGGTGTCGGCGACCGCCAGTACCCCGGCGGGCCGCCCGTCGACGGCCGCGAGCACGGGGGTCTTGCCCTCGCCCGAGAAGGCCGTCGCCACGGGGACGAGCGCGGCGGTGTCGATCCCGGCGTCGCCGAGGAGCCGGGCGGTGCCGACCAGGACGGCCCGCCCGTCGACGTCGGCCCGGACACCCATGCCGGTGACCGAGTCGAAGCCGGTCGCCGTCGACGGACGCAGCCCCCGGTCCCGTACGCCGGTCACGACGGCCTGGGCGAGGGGGTGTTCGCTGTCGGCCTCGGCGGCCGCCACGAGCCGTAGCAGCTCGGATTCGCCGAATCCCTCAGCCGTGTGGACGTCCGTCAGGACGGGCCTGCCCTCGGTGACGGTGCCGGTCTTGTCCAGGATCACCGTGTCCAGCTTGTGCGCGGTCTCCAGCGCCTCGGCGGAACGGATCAGGATCCCGGCGCGGGCGCCCTTGCCGGTGCCCACCATCACGGACAGCGGCGTGGCGAGTCCGAGCGCGCACGGGCAGGCGATGATCAGCACGGCGACCGCGGAGACCAGCGCGAGGGTCAGCGCGGGGGAGGGGCCGACCGTGTACCAGAGAGCGAACGTGCCGACGGCGATCGCGATGACGGCGGGCACGAAGTACGCCGACACCGCGTCGGCCAGTCGCTGGATCGGTGCCTTCGACGCCTGAGCCTGCTGCACCAGCCGGACGATCTGGGCCAGCATCGTGTCCGCGCCGACCTTGGCGGCCCGCACCCGCAGCGATCCGGTGCCGTTGACGGTGGCGCCGATGACCTCGTCGCCGCCGTGCTTCGTCACCGGCATGGGCTCGCCGGTGACCATCGACTCGTCCACGGGCGACGTACCGGAGAGCACCTCGGCGTCGACGGGGATCTTCTCGCCGGGACGGATGACGATCTCGTCCCCGACCACGACGTCCTCGACGGGGATCTCGGTCTCGGTGCCGTCGCGCACCACCCGTGCGGTACGGGCCCGCAGTCCCAGGAGGGCGCGGATCGCCTCGCCGGTACCGGCCTTGGCGCGCGCCTCGAGGAGCCGTCCGAGCAGGATCAGGGTCAGGATCACGCCGACGGCCTCGAAGTAGACCTCGCGCACGTCCTCGGGGAGCAGGGCGGGCGCGAGGGTGACCAGCAGGCTGTAGCCGAAGGCCGCCGAAGTGCCCAGGGTGATCAGGGAGTTCATGTCGGCGGCCCGGTGCCGCAGGGTCAGCCAGCCCGTCACATGGATCGGCCGGCCCGTGTAGAGCATCACCGGTGCGATCAGGGCCAGTTGCAGCCAGCGGTTCAGCAGCCACTCGGGCACCCACCCCGCGCCGAAGACCTCGTGGGCCATCACCGCGAACAGCACCGGGGCGGTGAGCACCGCGCCCACGACGACCCGGCGGGTGAGGTCCTGGATCTCCGCCTGCCGCTCGGCGGCGTCCGCGGCCTCCGCGTCGGCGGCCGTCCCGCCGGTCTCGGCAGGCTCCGCGGCGGCGGTGCGGGCCTCCGGCGCGGGCGGTTGGGAGCCTTCCGCGGGTTCGACCAACAACGTGCCGTGGATCATGTTCATACCGCAGGCGAAGCCGAAGGAGCCCGGCCGGTCGGGGTTCAGCCGCACGGTGGTGCGGGCGTGCGCGGGCAGCCCCGCACCCACCCCGAGGTCCGGGAAGACCACCCGCGAGGTGCACTCGCCGGCCTCCTGCCGGTCGAAGACCAGCTCCACCGGCATGCCCTGGCGGACCTTGACCACATCGGGGCTGTAGCCACCCCGCACGGTCACCTCCAGCCGCTGCACCCCGCCCTCGACCCGGGCCGCGCCGGCCCGGCGCGGCCCGAAGAAGTACCGGGCCAGCGCGCCGATCAGCACGGCGGACAGCACGACCACGACGACATCCACGGCACCCATGGGCTCCTCGCCTCCCTCGGCGGATCACTCCCAGCCTGCGCCCGGGTACCCCTGCCAGGTAGGGGCTGAACGGCCCACCGGTCCTGGCCCGTCCGGCCCCAGACCGCCGCACCGTCCGGGAGGACGCTGACAGTGGAGGCAATCTCCCAGCCCCCGCTTCCGAAGGAGGCCTCGTGATGAACGACCAACGCAACTACGGCATGTACGCGCTCGCCGCCGCGCTCGTCGTCGTCGGTGTCCTGATCGTCGGCCTGCCCCTGGAAAGCCTGGCCTGGCTCGCCCTCGTCGCCGCCTGCCCGCTGATGATGTTCTTCATGATGCGCGGCATGCACGGCCAGGACATGCACGGCGGCCAGGGCCGGCACCGCGACGACCGGGACGACGACCCACTGCGCAAGAACGACCACCACACCGGGCCCGGGCGGGCCTGACCGCCCCGGGACCCGGCAGGGGGTGACAGAGATGGCCGGGGTGATCGCCACGCTGGCCGGGGTGCTGATCCTGGCAGGCATCGTCTACGACACCGTCCGCCTGATCACCCCCGACGAGCCGCGCCGCCCACCCCTGGCCCGGCTGCGCGGCCGCCGCCCCGCGCTGGAGGAAGCCGAACGACGGCTGGTGGGCCTGCGCCTGAACCACCGCATCGACGAGGCCACCTACCAGCGCCGCATGAGTGGCATAGCCCGCGGACAGCGCCGCACGACCACGGGACCGTCCGACACGACGGGAGAACGTCATGGCTGACGCCGCATACGGCCTGTGGCCCCTCGTGATCCTCAACACCCTGCTGTTCGTCGCCTTCGCCGCGAGCTTCTTCCAGCCGAGGACCAAGCGGGACTGGCGGGCGATGGGCGCCTACAGCGCGTTCGTGGTGGTCCTGTTCACCGAGATGTACGGCACCCCGCTGACCGTGGACCCGCACAAGACCCTCAGCATGCCGGTCGGCTGCGGCGCCCTGCTCGTCCCCGACCCCGAGCATCTGCACACGGCCTTCGCCCAACGCGCCTCCTACCTCACCGCCGGCGACGGGGCGACGCACTGCCCTGGCTCTCCCACGCCACCATCGAGCTCACCCGCCCCGGCACCAGAGCCCTGGCCCTGTGGGCCACCCTCAAGCACCTGGGCCACGACGGGGTCACCGCACTGATCGAGCACTACCTCACCCTCGCCGACCAGCTCCGCCACCGGATCACCGCAAACCCCCGCCTCGAACTCCTGCCCAGCGGCTCCCGGCCGGTCGCCTGCTTCCGCGTCGCCGACACCGGCCCTGGGGATCCGGACGAGTTCCACGCCCGCATCGCCCACCGTGTCCAGGCCCGCGGCCGTGCCTGCCTCGCCACCGTCGCCGTGCGCGGACGTACCGTCCCGCGCGCCTGTCTGTGCAACTACCGCACCACCACCGACGACCTCGACCTGCTCCTCAGCGAAGTCCTGCACGCCGCCGACGGCGACCGCGGCTCACCGGCCACAGCAGTGGTGACCACCTGATCCGGCTCCCTGAGGCCCAGGTGGTCAACCAGCCGTCGATGAAGGCGGGTCCGGCTCACGTCACTGCCGGACACCGCCCATTTCCGCGGCGAAGAGTGCCGGGTCGCTGTCGAACCCGCGGACCATCTCGTGAAACTCCCACGCTCCGGCCGCGTCCCTGGTGAACTCCGCGACGGTCGCGGCCGTGGCGTCGGTGACGCCCGCGAAGTCGTCCGCCAGCAACTGGCGGTACCCCTCCACGACGAGTACCCCGCCGTTGGAGATGTCGCCGAACGTGCGAGGGCCGGTGTCCTGATGGATGGCCACACCGACGACCACCCGCCCGTATGCGGACGACATCCGGTCGAACTCGAACACCATGGCCTCGACGTACCCGAGCCCCATGCCGGTCTCGCTGTACCGGCTCATGTTGATCGTCCCGTCCGGTGACCGGCTGTCGTGGTGGACGATGTACACCGGCCGCCCATGGGGATCGTCCGCCGCGTAGGTGGCCGCGATGATGTCGAGATGCCGGGGCGGCTCGCCGTACGGACTCGGATCCCACCGCAGCTTGACCTCGACTCTGCTCAGCCCGTTGTCGACACCACTCACCCTGAAGCTCCCCGTCAGACCGAAGCGGGAGGTCCCCGCATCGTCAAGTATGCGCACTGACCAGGGTTTTGATGCTTCCTTAGCGAGCTCCGTCCCCGGCCGCTGAGGCCGGTGCGTGCTCGTTCGCCAGTCCCGCCGTGTCCAGGGCGGTGCCCGCCTGGTCGACCAGGGTCGCCGCCACGAGCCGGGCCTTGAGGGAGGGGGCGGCTCCCGGTTCCGGGGTCATCATGAAACGCCCGAAGCAGTGGCCGTGCCGTACTCGAAGCGGCAGCCCGCGCAGTCGCAGCAGCTCGATCAGCTGACGCCGCACATGTTCGACGACGGGGTCGGCCGACCGGCTGGTGCGGGCGAGGTCGGCGGTCTCATGGATGCGCCGGAGGTGGTCCGCGTCGGTCACCGTTATCACCCCCAACAGCCTGGCCCTGGCGGCCAGTTGCGAGACGATCAGGCCGACGATCAGGAGGAGCACCGAGGTCTCGATGTCGTCCGTGTCGGTCATGGTGAACCGCTCGTACGGAAGGGCGAGGAAGAAGTCGAACCAGGCCGCGGCCGACGGCGCGGCGATCGCGCCCGCGGTCCGGCTTTGACGGTGTCCGCCCCTTCACTCATGCGACGGGTCAACGCGTCTTGTGGCTCCACCGAGGGCCGACCAGCTCCCACTCCCTGCTCCACTGTGCGATGCGCCGCCGGTCCAGCCGCCACCGTGCGACGCGGCCGGCGCCGCATATGACGCCCGTGGCGGCGAGAGCGGCGGCCGCCCCCAGGGAGCCCGCTTCCACGGCCGCCTCCGACGAACTGGGCGGTGCCGCGACCAGGTGGCCCTGTGCGTCCGCCCAGAGGGTGAGGGTGGTTCCGGCCTTCTTCCCGGAGCCAACCAGGGCCTTGCCGGTGCGGGTGGAGCCGTCCCGGCCGGTCCAGCGGACGTCGGCGACCGACCGGTAGCTCTTCGAGGTGGCCTTGGGGGTGTCCGCGAGGAGCACCGCGCTCACGGGGGTCCGCTGGGCGCGCTGCCGGTCGAGGACGTCGCCCGCGGCCCGGGCCGTGACCACTCCGGCGAGCGTGCCGCCGACCGCGATGACCGCCCAGACGGCCAGGACGACCCATGCTTCCAGCACGTCGTCGCGTCGGCGCAGCGGGTTGCTCCGCCACCGCCACAGTGTCTTCTTCGTGCGCCTGTTGCCCTGCATCGTCTCCGCACCCCCTCGTCGTCGTCACTCCCAGCAAGGTGACATCGGGCGCCCTGGTGCGGCATGGGCCGAAGAGGGGGGGCTGATCGGGGCCGACCGGGACCAAGTCCGAGGCGGTGACGGGACGTTCGGACCGCCTACGGTGGCCGAGAGGGGCCCTTCCTCGGACCGGAAATATCATTTAGGATTCAAGCAACGGGATGGAACGTGTGCTGCCTCCGAGTATGCGTCGCCCCTCTCGTCACGCCGGCCCCCAGTCCCCGGGTCGCGAGGAGCTCGCCCGACACCCGTTGGGCGGCCGGGGCCGCGTTCCACGCCGACAGCGCGACTCCGGCCCGTCGTCCTCCCGGCCTGATCCCGGGGCATCTCCCGCAGTCCCCGGACGTCGGAGAGGACGCGCGCGCGAGGAGACCGCGGAGGGGGCCGCACGATCCTCGCGCGGACGCGGCTGCCGCCGGCGCGGGTCGATCCCCGGCGGCGGCCGCGGTCCGGCCACGTGGAAGACGTGGGCGCCCGGCTCACCCGCCCGGCACAGTACAGCCAGGGCACAGGCCTGGGGCGGGGTGCAGGGCGCGGACTCGGTCGGTTGGAAGCGGTGGAAGTGGGGCGTGTGCCAGGGCCGATCGGCCCAAGCGGCCGACGGCTCTCCGGGAGACGCTGGAGTTGCGGACCAGAAGCCATGGCGCCTCGGCCGCGCGACTCCGGACCAAGGGAGGATCGGTCATGAAGGGCTTCGTGTTCCACGGCCCCGGACAGTCCGCCTGGGAAGACGTGGCGGATCCCGGCATCAAGGACCCCACCGACGCGATCGTGCGCGTCGACACGGTCACCGTCTGCGGAACGGACCTGCACATCCTCAAGGGCGACGTGCCGGACGTCCCTCCCGGCACGGTGCTGGGGCACGAGGCGGTCGGCGAGATCGTGGAGACCGGCTCCGACGTACGCACGATGCGGCCCGGGGACCGGGTCCTGGTCTCGTGCATCACGGCCTGCGGGCGCTGCCGCTCGTGCCGGGAAGGCGCCTACGGCCAGTGCCTGGGAGGCGGCGGATGGATCCTCGGCCATCGGATCGACGGCACGCAGGCGGAGTACGTCCGGGTGCCGTACGCCGACCACTCCCTGCACACCCTGCCCAGCACGGTCGGCGACGAGGACGCCGTGCTGCTCGCCGACATCCTCCCGACCGCCTACGAAGTGGGTGTGCTCAAGGGGCGGGTGGGGCCCGGAGACACCGTCGTCGTCGTGGGAGCCGGTCCCGTCGGACTCGCGGCCATCGTCACCGCCCGTCTGTACACACCCGAGCGGATCATCGCCGTGGACCGTGTCGGCTCCCGGCTCGAAGCCGCACGACGGATCGGCGCGGACGCCGTGGCCGATGCCCGGGAAGCCCCCGAGCAGCTGATCACCGACCTCACCGAAGGACGTGGCGCCGACGTGGTCATCGAGGCGGTCGGTGCGCCGGAGAGCTTCGAGATGTGCACACGGATGGTGCGCCCGGGCGGACACGTCGCCAATGTCGGTGTGCACGGCAAGCCCGCGACGCTGCACCTCGAAGACCTGTGGATCAAGAACGTGACGATCACCACCGGTCTCGTCGACACCTCCTCCACACCGACCCTGCTGCGCCTGTCCGCCGCCGGCCGGCTGCCCACCTCGTCCCTGGTCACCCACACGTTCCCCGTGGAGCACATGGCGGAGGCCTACGACGTCTTCGCCAACGCCGCCGACACCGGCGCGCTCAAGGTGGTGCTCGGCGGACAACGGCACGACGCCCTGGCCGTCCCGACGGCCTGACACGAAGGAGGCGAGGACTGTGGACGAGCCCACGGTGTCGCCCGCACCGCACCCCCGGACGGCCCACGCGCACGGGGACCTCGGGCGCCGTCTCGTGCGGCGCCGGGCCGAACTCGAGCTGACGCGCCAGGAGACGGCCGACCGAGCGGGCATGTCCTCGAACTATCTCCGGTACCTGGAGGAGTCGCCCGTCGCCGCCCCCGGCAGGAACGTGCTCCTCCGGCTCGCGGCGGCCCTCGAGACCCCCCTCACGGTGCTGACCGGTGGCGACGCCGACGACCCGCCAGGTCCCGGGCAGGCCGCCCGCCACCCCGAGCTCACCGCGCTCGGCACCGAGGAATGCTGGAGCCGACTGGGAACACACGGTGTGGGCCGACTCGCGAGGAACAGCCCCGAGGGGCCGACCGTCCTGCCCGTGAACTACACCGTCGTCGACGGCACGATCACGTTCCGGACCGCTGTCGGCGCCGTACCGTCCCAAGTCCTGGGGGAGCGCGTCGCGTTCGAGGTCGATCACATCGACGACGCGCTCAGCCGGGGGTGGAGTGTGCTGGTGCGTGGCCGCGCCCGGGGCGTGACGAGTCCGGAGACCCTGCGCCGACTGGAGGACCAGGCGTACAGCGAGCCCTGGGCCGGCGGCCGGCGCGACTTCTGGGTGTGCATCGAGGCCGACGGCATCACCGGCCGCTCGATCGATTAGGGACCGATTAGGGCAGGGCCCCGGGACGGTGATGACGCGCTGATCTGCACCGGCGGATCATGCGGGAGCGGGGCACCAGGACGGTGCCCCGCTCCCGTGTGGACCTACTCGTGCGGCACGATCGCGACCGGGCAGCGGACGTGGTGAATCACCGCGTGCGCGATGGGACCGGTGTGTGCACCGAGCTTGGCGGGGCGGACTTTGCGGCCGACCACCAGCAGGCCGGCGTCCCGCGTGGCCTCCAGCAGCTGCTGCGCCGGACGCCCCTCCTCCAGCAGCTCAAGGATCTCCACCGTGGGGTACTTCTCCCGCCACGGCCCGAGCACGGCGGCCAGCGCCCGCTCGGCCGCCTTCTCGACGGCCTTGCGGGCCTTGCTCTCCAGCGAGTCGGGTACGTACGGCAGATGCCAGGCGTGCACCACCTTCAGCGGCGCGGAACGCAGTGCCGCGCTCTCGAAGGCGAACGCCAGCAACTCCTCGCACGGAGACGCCGGATCCACCCCGACCACGACGGCGCGGAACGGCGTATGTGTCGAGGCATGCCCCGAGGCGTCTGCCAGGTGCTCGTCCTCCAGCGTCTGTTCCGCTCGGACCAGCACGACGGGCCGCGTCACATGGGCCACCGTCGCCTGCGCCACCGAACCGGCCATGAACCCGCCGAAGCCGCTGAACGCCCGGCTGCCCAGAACCAGCAGCTCGGCCTCGTCACCCGCTGCCACCAGGGCATCGGCGGCGGGCCGGGAGATCTGGTCCCCGCTCAAATAGACCTGCGGGTAGCGCTCGTTGACCCGGTCCATGGCACCGCGGAGAATCCGACGTGCCCAGTAACGAGGCGCCTCCAGCTCGGGAAGCTCCGTCTCCAGGGGCGACGTACCGCCCTCCCACGCATGTACCAGGCGCAGCGGCAGGCCGCGCCTGAGGGCCTCTCGGGCCGCCCAGTCCGCGGCGGCAAGACTCTCACGAGAGCCGTCCAGTCCTACAGCGACAGGGCGAAGCATGGCCGACACCTCCCTGGATCGGTGCTCGCACGCCGGTGTGCCGGTGTGCGGGTCCTTGCAGTACCAGGGTCCTCTCGCGGGCCCGTCACCGGCAGAGGCCGGAGCGGTCCGACAACGGGGCCGAACGGCCCTCTTTGGAGACGGACGTCGGCGGCACCGAAACTGCGTATGAGGCAACCTTCCACTCGACTAGGGCATCGGTGCAGGGGCCGTGTGGCCCTGCGCCGGGGGACGGTGGGGGCCCTACCGAACGCTCCACCGGGCGGGAAAATTACCCCCTGGGGGTAAGATGGCGACTCGGTCACGGCGAAGTTCGGCACAGGTGGAGGTCATGGCGATACGGGCGGCTCGCGGCGGCGGCAGCGCCGTCCGCTGGACGTACGGGGTGTTGCTCACCCTGTGCGTCGCGCTGGCCGTACTCGTGCACCATGAGACGGCCGCGACGAGCGCCACGCACGTGATGAGCGCGTCATCCATGTCCATGACGGACGCCGCGTCCACGTCCATGCCGAGCGCCGCCCATGCCGCGCCGGGCGCGTCTCACGCCGCTCATGCCATGCCGGGCCAGGCGACGCCGGCCGCTTGGGGGCCGCCCTCCGCGCACAGTGCCGATGCCGGCGGCTGCTCCGCCCTCGGTATGCAGCACTGCACCACGGCGAGCATCACCTCCGTACAGCTGGCCGTGCCCGCCGAGAGCGACCCCTCACCGCTTGCGGACCTCCGTGGAGGCATCGCGGGGTACTCGCCGGCCGGTGCGGTCGGCCGCGCCCCGCCCGATCTGTCCGTCCTCTCGCAACTGCGCATATAGGCCGCGCCGGACGGCGCGCGATGTGCCGTCCTTCCGCGACCGCATCGGCAGTTACGACACTGAGGACACACCACGATGAACAGCATCAACCGCCGCTCCGTCCTGCTCGCCGGTCTGGGAGCCGCCGGTGCGGGCGCGCTCGCCGCCTGTACGAGTGGGGGTGGCTCCGGCTCCGGCAACGCCCTGGTCGACCCCACCGGTTCGGCGGTCGCCGCCGCCGAGAAGAAGCGCAGGGCCACCGGACGGCAGCGGAAACTCACTCTGACCGCGGCGCCCGCGACGATCGACCTGGGCGGCGGCATCACCCCCAGGACCTGGGCCTTCGATGGCCGCACCCCGGGCAAGGAGATCCGTCTCTCCGTCGGTGACACCCTCGTCGCCGAGCTGTCCAACCAGCTCCCCGGCAGGACCAGCACATCCATCCACTGGCACGGCATCGCCCTGCGCAATGACATGGACGGCGTCCCGCCCGCCACCCAGACCGCTGTCCGGGCAGGCTCTACTTTCACCTACGACTTCGTCGCGGACGCCCCCGGCACCTACTTCCTCCACCCGCACATCGGTGTCCAGCTCGACCGCGGCCTCTACGCCCCGCTGATCGTCGAGGACCCCAAGGAGAGCCTCGGCCACGACGACGAGTGGGTCGTCGTCCTCGACGACTGGGTCGACGGCGTCACCGGCACGCCCGACGAGGTCTGGGCCGAACTCCGGCACGGCATGGGCGGCATGGGCATGGACATGGGGGACAGCGGCGGCTCCAGCGGCATGGACGGCCATGACATGGGGGACATGGGCGGAATGGACATGGGCGGCGACTCCGCGTCCCCCTCGGCCTCCGCCTCCTCCGGCGGCATGTCCATGAAGTTCATGCTCATGGGCGCCGAGAGCGAGCTGCTCGGCGGTGACGCCGGTGATGTGCGGTACCCGCACCACCTGGTCAACGGCCGCGTGGCGACCGACCCGGACACCTACACCGGCAAGCCCGGCACGAAGGTACGACTGCGCATCATCAACGCGGGCTCCGACACCGCGTACCGTCTCGCCCTCGGCGGTCACAAGCTCACCATCACCCACACCGACGGATTCCCGGTCCGGCACCAGCAGGTGGACGCCCTGCTGATCGGCATGGGTGAGCGCTACGACGTGCTCGTCACCCTCGGCGACGGCGTCTTCCCGCTCGTCGCCCTGGCCGAGGGCAAGAACGCCAACGGCCTCGCCCTGGTGCGCACGGGCTCGGGGAGCGCCCCGAAGCCGACCGTCCGCCCGAAGGAACTCGACGGCATGATCATGACGGCGTCCCAGCTGCGCGCCGCCGACGACGTACGCCTGAACTCCGCGAAGACCGACGTCACGCACCAGATCAAACTGACCGGCGGCATGACGAAGTACAACTGGGCCATCAACGGCGAGCCGTTCGACATGAAGAACCCCGAGGCGAACCCGATCCTCGTCGAGCAAGGCGGGCGCGTACGGCTCGACTTCGTCAACGACACCACCATGTGGCACCCCATGCACCTGCACGGGCACACGTACCAGATCGGTGCCGCGGGGCCGCGCAAGGACACCGCGATCGTGCTGCCCAAGAAGAAGCTGAGCGTCTTCTTCGACGCCGACAACCCGGGCCAGTGGATGCTGCACTGCCACAACGCCTACCACGGTGAGGCCGGGATGATGGCCAACGTGGCCTACCAGGCCTGAGGTTCACGGCGCGTGCCCGGTGAGAACGGGTGCCCGGCCCGCAGGCGGAACGGGCGGTCCTCGTGCGGGTGGCGCGCCGAGACGAGGCGTGCTGCGGACAGGGCGTACGGCGGTGGCGTGGCGGGCGCCTTCACGCCGTCGTGAGCACCGCGTCCGCGGCACGTCTCGGGGTCGGGCGGCCGCGGGTGAAGTGGCCCAGGCGGAGGATCATCTGAGGGAACTCGCCGCGGACGATCGCCGTGCGCACCTGCTCGCGCAGCGCGGCCACTTCGAGAGGTTGGGTGTGGAAGGCGGCCACGGCCCAGCGGGTGGTGGCGTGCAACAGGACGCGGCGCTCGACAGGGCCGTGACGGCCGGCGCCTCGATCTGCTCCTGGGTGACCGACACGTCGGGGCAGGTCCACGCGACGTGGTCCTCGGCCTGGCGCAGGAAGCCCTCGCCCATGTGCCGCCGCGCGACGTTCCCCGCGCCGGCGGGGGACCGCTCCGGGCGCCACTCGGAGGTGTGCAGCAGGTGAAGGGGGAGACCGCGGCGCACCGCCTCCCGCGCCGCCCACTCGGCGGCGGCCAGGCTCTCGGGAGATCCGTCGACCCCGACGACGACCGGTCGTGACATGGCGGGCACCTCCGTGGTGTTGCGCACTCGGCTGGCGTGGTTCCGTGCTCATCGTCGTCCGGGAGCCCGGCGGGCCGGAGGGGCCGGCGGTCCCGCCCTGGGGTCCTTGTGGCCCCTGCGCACCAGCCCCGGCGGGCCGGATACGGAAGACGGGGATCCGGTCGGCGATCCGCTCGAACTCCTCCAGAGGAGCGGGCCGTTCCACGGCCCGCCCGTGAGCCGTGTGGACATTGCCCCGCAAGGGGGGGGTGGTCGGTCGGGGAACCGCGCCAATGGGGCCTACACCGACTGCTGTTCGCCTCCTCGCCACGGCGGAGCTGCCGTCCGGTGGTCTCCGCCCGGGGTGTGGGCGGCCCTGGCGGTCTGGCGGCGCAGCCGGTCCTGAAGCTGGTCGATGACCTCCCGGCCGGTTGCCTCCTCGGCGGCGGCGACCACTTGTCGGCCGCCGACCCGGAGGTCGGCCGTGGCCAGCCAGGGGCGGTCCGCGTGCCGGGCGCCCGCCCGCACGATCCGGACCTCACCGGTGACGGCGGGCAGACCGGTCCGGCCGACGACGGCATCGATCTTGGTACGGGCGTAGACGAGCGTGGCCTGGTCCACCGGCCCGTCGGCACGCAACCGGACCGTCCGCGTGGGCCGGACTCTGTCGCTGGTCATCGTGCTCCCCTTTCTGCAGGTGAAACCGCGCCCCTCCGAGATCGAGGAGGGACGGGGGACGAGCCCGCGGGGGTGGATCGCGCGGGCACGCGGCCGACGACCCACGTGCGGCCACGGCCCCTTTCCGAGGCCGTCCCCCTGGCGTGGAGCCGTTTCCGGGTGGGGACGGGGGAGCCCCTTGGGGACACCGTGTGCGGCCTCCGCGCCTGATTCAAGGATCGCTCCCTGAGGAGGTCGGGAAGAGGGATGACCGGATCTCTCTGCGGGCCGTTCGGGCCCTTGTCCGCGCTCCTTCGATCCCGGTCCGGCCGTCGCCCGTTCGCGAGGGAACGCGTGCTCGTGCGGACTGCGTCGCTCGGGCCGTGCGTCAGTAGAGGGAGCCGGGCCAGGAACAGGCGACGGCGGTGATGACGCCCAGGTCCAGCAGCACGCCCACGCTGAGCCACGGGTCGAACCAGACCGCCTTGAGCATGAGTCCGCCCGACGCGGCGACCAGAGCGGCCGTGGGCCACCACCCGGCGTCCGCCGGAACCCCGGCGCCGGCGACCACGTACACGAGGGCCGTGCACCAGGCCAGCGTGAGCGCAGCCGTCCTGGCGGTCGCCGCCGGGACCCCCGCGGACACCAGCAGCCACGAGTGTCCGGGGGTGAACGGCGCGGGCGTGCCACCGGGCTGCTGAGGTGCCGTCCACACGCCGGGATGCAGCAGCCCGTGCACGACCAGGAAAGCCGCCACCAGCAGAGCGGTCATGGCCCGCTCACCGGCTCGAACGGTTCGGTGCGCTCGCCGGGGTCGTCATGGCCATCAGCTCCTTCGGACCGACAAGCCGCCGCGCGGCGACCTGGGTTCAGGTCCAGCCTCGCGCCGAACGCCGGTCCGTGCGAGGGCCGTTGGGGGCGCTTCCGGGGGCCATCGGACACTCCGGCGCGGTCCCACGGGGGTCGGGTGGGTGTGGCGCACACCGCGTCTTCCGTACCACTGCCCACTGGTCTTCGGAGACCTGCCTGTCGGCCCTCTTGACGGGGGCCGGTCGGCCCATGTGGTGCCCTCGGTCGTGCCCTGACGCTGGAGACGGGCGACGTCCCCCTGGACGACCGCCGAGCCGGCTCGGCGCAGGAGGAGGCGCAGCCATGACCACCGCGACCACTACCCGGACGGCCCGGAATCTCGCCGCCGTGTACCGGGGCAGGCTCATGAGCATGGCGCACGATGTGTGCTACCCACCGGACACGCGTCTGTTCGACGAGGGGGGCCGGGCCGATCACTTCTGGCTCGTCGAGTCGGGCACCATCGCCCTGGAGATGCGTGTGCCCGGACGCCACGCGGCCGTGATCGGCACCCTGGGCCCCGGCGAACTCCTCGGCTGGTCCTGGCTGTACGAGCCCCACCGGTGGCGGTTCGGTGCCCGGACCGTCGGCCCGGTGCGAGCACACGAGTTCGACGCCGAGGCCGTCCGGCGGATGTGCGAGGACGATCCGGAGGCGGGGCGCGCGATCGCGCTGTGGGTGGGCGAAGCCGTCGTCCGCAGGCTGAACGCCGCCCGCACCCGGCTGCCGGATCTCCGTACCCCCTACGGCAGCGGAGCCCGGGACTGAGGCCGTGTGACCGGCGCTGCCGTCCTCGCGGTTCGGCCGCTGCGTGTGCGCTGGTGCGCATGAAGATGAACGGCACGCCTTGGCCGCACGGCTCGCAGCGCAGGTCGTGGAGAAACTGACCGGGCCGAGGCCCTGTGCCGCACGGGCCGACCCCACGACGGCGCGGCAGCCGGCCACGGCGCCCCGGCGCCGTGGCCCGCACCGTACCGGCGCGGGAGCCGGAGGATCCGGTGCAGTGACGGATGACGGCAGGTGAGCCGGCCGGTACCGCGATACACGATCCGGATCACCCGCGATGACGGCTACTTCTTCTGGCGCCCGGCAAAGGCGCTGACGATGCCCGCGAAGGCGAAGATGGCGGCGATGACCACAGCCGCGGTCGGCCAGTCCATGGTGTCCTCCCTCTTCCTCTTCTTCTCCTTTCCATCGGACACCGTGCCGTCCGCGGCGGCCAGGGACCGTACGGCCCGGGGCAGGGGCCCGTGGACCTCACGCGGAATGCCCCGACGGCGCGGGGCGAGTGGCCCGGTGCAACAGGTCGGTCACCTCCGCGTCGGTGACCTGCGTGAAGTCCCGGTACCAGGCGCCGACCGAGCCGAAGAAGCGCGGCGAGTGGAGACAGACCACTTGGTCGGCGGCTCCGCGCAGGCGTACGACGGTTCCTTCCGCGCCGACGGGCACGGCGAGCAGGACCCGGGCCGCCCCCAGACCCCGGACGACCCGGCATGCGGCCTCGGCGGTGGCGCCGGTGGCCAGCCCGTCGTCGACCACCACGACCGTCCGGCCGGTGAGCGGGACGGGTGCACGGTCGCGGCGGTAGAGGTCCGACCGTCGGCGCAGTTCGGCACGCTGGGCCTGCTCCACCGTCCGACGCTCGGCCGGTCCCAGCCTCGTCTGCTCGATCACGTCGTCGTTGAGCACGAGGACCCCGTGTTCCCCGATGGCGCCGAAGGCCAGCTCGGGTTGCCAGGGCACGCCCAGCTTCCGCACCACGAGGATGTCCAGCGGGGCGTCGAGTGCCCGCGCCACCTCGAAGGCCACGGGCACCCCACCCCTGGGCAGTCCCAGGACGACGGCATGGTGGCCGCGCAGGTCCGCCAGCAGGGGCGCCAGCCGGCGGCCCGCATCCGAACGGTTCTCGAAACGCATGGTCACCGCCTCGTTCTCGCTCAGTAGGGGAGAGGCCGCCCCGACGGCGTGCGCAGATCCGGGGGCTCCGGCCGGCGCGGTGTGCCGGGGCGACGGGTCTCCTGTATCCGCTTCATGGCCGCCTCCTCCTGCCGTGTGGTCCGCGAGGTGCCGGTGATCCCGGCGCCGCGTACAGCGACAAGCCTTGTCCCGGACCGGAGGCGGCGCCATGGGGCCTTCGACCCCCGATCATGGGCCGGAGCGGACCGTATCGGGGCCGACAGGCCCACCCGCGGACAGGACGGGGCGGCCCGGTGCGTCAGCTGTCGGAGCGGATGCCGGAGATCAACTGCGAGGACAGGTCGGACTGGACCATCAGGCGCGTTCGGTGGGTGTGCTCCCCGGAGTCCTCCCAGGTGAGCGTGACCCTGCTCCAGCAGTGCCCCATGCCGCTGTCGTTGTAGACGACCTCCCAGGCGATGGGCACCCCCTTGGCGCGCAGGACGCCGTCCTTGTGGTGGGCGGCCTCCCACCGCGCCAGGTCCGCGCGCAGACCGGCGGTCAGATAGTGGGTACGCAGGGCACCGGCGAGCCGGCCGCGGCCGGAGTCGTACAGGACGTCGATGTAGGTGCCGTAGAAGTCGGCGACCCTGTCGACCGCGGAACGCGGCGTGCCCGTGCGGGCGGGCGCGGCGGTGGTGGCGGTGGTGGCGTTCGCGGAGCCGCGCTCCGTCCGCAGGCCCGTGGCCGTGGCCGGTGCGGTGGCCGCGAGAGCCAGCACCACGGAACCCAGCGCGACACGGCGTACGGCACGAGGTGTCATCATGTCGTTTCCCTCCCTCGACGCGGTGCGGAAATCCCGTCAACTCCAGTACACCGCCATTGAGTTGCCGCGATCGCGGGCCGACCGGCCCGATGCGGCGGGCCGGTTGGCCGCGGCCCGGGGCGGGTGCTCAGGGTGCCAGGGAGAAGTAGCTCTCCTCCTCCTGCGTGAAGTGCAGGCGCAGCACGCTGTGCAGGCCGTAGAGGCAGGCCCGCAGATCGTCCAGCTGTTCCGGGGACAGGGATCCGTCGCGGCCCGCGAGCGTGAGATGGGTGGCGATGCGCAGGGCCAGCCGTTCGATCTCGGCGTGCGCGCGGCTCATGGTGGCTGTCGCCTCCGGACCTCCGAGCGTCGGGGCGAGCGCGGGATACAACTGATGCTCCTCGGCGTACTCGTGTGGCAGGAGCCGCTCGGTGAGCAGCCGGTGCACCTCGCGCACGGCGGCCAGCGACCGCGGCCCCGCGCCGTCCGACAGCCGGTCGGCGGCGTCGCGTACGGCGTCCAGGACGTCCCGCAGGTCGTCGTGCTCCGCGGCGAAGCGGCGGATGAGGGCCTCGGTCGACGGCGGCAGCGCAGGCCGGCCCTGCCGGTCGTCGCGCAGCACCCGCAGGGCGTTGAGGATCACCGCGACGTCGATGCCTTCCTGCAGCAGGGCACCGGTGGCCGGCGGGAGCAGCCCGAAGGCGGCCGCGGTCATGGCGGCCAGCGACAGCAGCATGCCGCCGAGCGCGCTCTGCACGGCGATGCGCCGGGTGCGTACGGCGATGGCCCCGGCGTCGGCCAGACGGTCCACCCGATCGGTGGTCAGGACGATGTCGGCCGCCTCCGAGGAGGCCGTGGAGCCCCGTGCGCCCATGGCCACGCCGATGTCGGCGGCCGCCAGGGCCGGGGCGTCGTTGACGCCGTCGCCCACCATCACGGTGACCGCGCGCTCACGCTCGGCGCGGACGGCGGCGACCTTGTCGGCGGGGGTGAGGCCGGCCCGTACGTCGTCGAGGCCGAGGACGGCGCCCACCTCGCGCGCGGGCGCGGCCCGGTCGCCGGTGATCATCACCAGGCGTGCGATGCCCGAGGCGCGCAGCCGGCGCAGGGTGCGCGGCGCGTCCGGACGCAGCGGATCGCGCAGGAGCACCGCGCCGACGGGACGGCCGTCCACCGAGAGCCAGGCCACGGCCGCGCCGTCCAGCAGCGCCCGGTTCTCCACCGACCGTGCCCAGTCAGGCAGTCGAGCGTGGTCGGGGCGCCTGCCGATCGTCATCCGGCGCCCGGCCAGCGTGCCGGATGCGCCCCGGCCGGGTTCCTCCGACATGTCCGCGGGCACCGACAGGCGAAGGCCGCGCTCACGGGCCGCGTCGACCACGGCCTGCGCCAGGACGTGCGGCGAGTACTGGTCGAGGGAGGCCGCGAGCCTGAGCACCTGGGCCGGCTGCCAGCGCGGCGCGGCGGCCACGTCGAGCACGCGGGGGTGGCCGCCCGTGAGGGTTCCCGTCTTGTCGAGGAGCAGCGTCCGGGCGCGGCCGAGGTTCTCCAGCGCCCCTCCGTCGCGGACCACCACCCCGAGCCGGGAGGCCCGGGACAGACCGGAGACGACGGCTACCGGCGCCGCCAGCAGCAGCGGACACGGCGTCGCCACCACCAGGACGGCCACCGCCCGCACGGCGGAGCCGCTGACCAGCCAGGCCAGCCCGGCGGCCGCCAGGGACAGTGGCACGAAGCAGGCCGCGTACCGGTCGGCCAGCCGCACCACCGGTGCCGATTCCGCGCCCGCCTGCCGGGCCAGCCGGACGATCCCGGCGTAGGTGCTGTCCTGCTCGGTCGCGGTGGCGCGCAGTTCGAAGGCGCCGCCCGCGTTGACCACCCCGCTGCGCACCGACTCCTCCGGGGCGCGCTCCACGGCGAGCGGCTCGCCGGTGAGCACGGACTCGTCCAGCACGGCGGGAGCCGAGACCACCCGGCCGTCCACGGGCACCACCTCGCCGGGCCCCACGACCAGCAGGTCACCGACGGCGACCTCGGCGGAGGGGACCGTCCGCACGCCGGACCCGGTGGTGATCCGCGCGGTGCGGGGCGCCCGTTCCAGCAGGGCCCGCAGATCGTGCGAGGCGCGCCGCTGCGCCGCCGCCTCCAGGGTGCGGCCGGAGGCGAGCATCAGCGCGATCAGCGCACCCGCCAGGTACTCCCGCACCGCCAGAGTTCCGCCGAGCGCGAGGACGGCGATGACGTCGACGCCGGCGTTGCCGCGCCGCAGGGTCTCCAGCACCCAGCCGACCGCCGGGATCACGGCGGCCACCGTGCCGAGCGCCCAGCACAGGTCGGCGAGCGCGGGAGCACCGGCGAGGCGGAAGACACCGCCCGCGACGAGCGCGGCCGTGGTCAGGCACAACAGGACGGATTCGGGCGTCGGCGGCACGAACAGGGCCGCGTACAGCCGGCGCAGCCGCTTCCTCGTGGTCCCACGGTCCATGTCGGGCCTCGCTCCCTCGGCCGGCGCGGCTCAGTCGTGCGGGACGACGGCCACGGGGCACGGCGTGTGGTGGAGGGCCGCGTGCGTGACGGGACCGAGCCGCCACGTGAGCGGCGCGGGGTGGCGCCGACGGCCCAGGACGGTGAGCATGCCGTGGGCGGAGGCGGAGAGCAGTACCTGTGCCGCCACGCCGCGGGCGACGTGGTTCACGACGTCGATGTCGGGGAACTTCTCGCGCCACGGTGCGAGCGCGGCGCCGAGCCGGCCGCGTTCGTCCGACTCGTAGCCGTCGTCATCCCCGCCGATGTGCGGATGGGTCACCAGCGACGACAGCGGCAGTGCCCGGACGGCGCGCACCCGGGCCCCGTGCAGTTCGGCGGAGGTGAAGGCGAGCTCCAGCAGCGGGTCGGTGCTCGGTCCGGCCTCCCGCACGCCGACGACGATCTCCGGCCGGCCGGCCTCCGCGGCGGGACCGTCCGCGCGTACGGCCACGGTGGGGCAGCGGGTCAGACCGAGCACGTGCAGGCTGACGGACCCGAGCAGGAAACCGGCCACCGAACCGTGGCCGCGGGAGCCGAGCACGAGGAGCGATGCGCCGTCGCTCGCGTCCACGAGGGACTGTGCCGCGGTGCCGGAGACCAGTTCCGTGATCAGGGTGAGGTCTTTGTAACGGTGCGTCAGTTCGGCCTCCATCTGGTGCAGCACCCGCCCTCCGTAGCGCTGCTTACCGAGGGCCTCCTGGGCGACGGGCGCGTCGAGTGGCTGGGTGGTCCAGGAGTGCAGCAGCACGACGGGCAGATGGCGGCCCGCGGCTTCGCGCGCCGCCCACCACGCGGCCGTCACGCTCGCGGGGGAGCCGTCGAGTCCGACGACGACAGGTCCGGTCATGGCACACCTCCGGTGTCGATGCGAACGCCGACCACCACGCCTCCTGTATCCAGGCTGGCCGTCGCGCGAGCCGCGAGGGAGGGCCGGACGGCCCCCTGCCACCGCCGGTCAGCCCATGGCCCCCGCCGCGTTCCGCTGGACGCTCGAAGTGGACAGAGGCGCCCGGAGGAGAAGTGAAGGCCAGGTCGGCCGGTGACAGCACCGGCCATGGATGACCCCGGCGCAGCGGATGCGCCGGGGTTCTCGTGTCGTCTGCGTCAGGCGATGGTGATGCCGTCGTCGAGGTAGACGTCCTGGACGGCGTGGAGGAGCTGGACGCCCTCACGGGTGGGCCGTTGGAAGGCTTTGCGGCCGGTGATCAGGCCGGTGCCGCCGGCCCGCTTGTTGATGACCGCGGTCCGGACGGCCTGGGCGAGGTCGTCCTGGCCCGCCGAGGCGCCGCCGCTGTTGATCAGACCGGCGCGGCCCATGTAGCAGTTGGCGACCTGCCAGCGGGTGAGGTCGATCGGATGGTCGGTGGTGAGCCGGTCGTACACGAGGGGATGGGTCTTGCCGAAGTCCAGCGCGCGGTAGCCGCCGTTGTTCTCGGGCTGCTTCTGTTTGACGATGTCGGCCTCGATGGTCACGCCGAGGTGGTTGGCCTGGCCGGTGAGGTCGGCCGACAGCGAGTAGTCCACGCCGACGTGCTGGAACGCCGGGTTGCGCAGATAGCACCACAGCACGGTGAACATGCCCAGTTGGTGGGCGCGGGCGAAGGCCTCGCTGGCTTCCCGCAGCTGGCGGTCGGCCTGCTCGGAGCCGAAGTAGACGGTGGCCCCGACGCCGGCCGCGCCGAGGTCGAAGCACTGCTGGACGGTGCCGAACATGACCTGGTCGTGGTGGTTGGGGTAGGTGAGCAGTTCGTTGTGGTTGAGCTTCACGATGAAGGGGATCTTGTGCGCGTAGCGCCGGGACACGGCCCCGAGCACGCCCAGTGTGCTGGCGACCGCGTTGCAGCCGCCCTCGACGGCGAGTTCGACGATGTTCTTCGGGTCGAGGTAGCGGGGGTTGGGTGCGAACGCCGATGCCGCGGAGTGCTCGATGCCCTGGTCGACCGGCAGGATCGACACGTAGCCCGTGCCGGCCAGTCGGCCGTGGTCGATGAGGGACTGCAGGTTGCGCAGCACTTGCGGCGAGCGGTCGGTCGCGGCCATGACCCGGTCGACGAAGTCGTGACCCGGCAGCGTCAGGTCCTCCTTCGGGATCCCCTCACTCGTGTGCGTCAGCAGGTCCTTGGCGTCCTCGCCCAGCAAGGCTTGGATGTCGGTCATCGCTCCGCCTTTCCTGTCACACGGAAGCGCCGAGAGGCCACGGGCCGCCTCGGGGGTTCACTCTCACCCTGCGATCCGTTCCAGGTGCTCGGCAGGGCCCGTGGGACCCCTGACGGAGGTCCAACGGCCCTTGAGGGACAGGCCCGAGGGCGCGACGCTGGACAGACGCGCATCGCCGTGCGTAGGGCGTGCGCCAGCTTGAGCACAGGAGAGCCGTCCGAGAAAGCGGGTGGAGATCATGCGAGCTCATGTCGGTGATGTACTTGTCGTCGAAAGCCCGACCACCGGTGTCACCAAGCGCGACGGCGAGATCGTCGGACTGCACCACGAGGACGGCACGCCTCCGTACGACGTGCGCTGGTCGGACACGCAGCACGTGACGCTCGTGTTCCCCGGCCCTGACGCCCATGTCCGTCACATCGGGCACCGCACCGGCGCTCCGGCCGCCGGCCCTGACGCGACCGACGCGGCCTGAAGCGCTCCGTCACCCGCCTGGTCCGCACCCGCGGCATGGCGTGCGGTCAGTTCCGGCGGCATGTCCCGGTCGGCCCGGCCGCCGCGGGAGGCGTTTCGGTGACCAGGGGCTTGGTGGCACGGACGACGGCGGAGTACATGCCGTCGGCTACCGGGTGGGTCGGGGTGATCTCGACGGCGGTGAAGCCGACGGCCTCCAGGCCTTGGCGGTATTCGGCGAAGGACAGCGCACCGGCGATGCAGCCGACATGGTCGCCGCACTCGGCCCGCGGCCCGGGCGTGAGGCTGTCGTCCGCGACGAGGCCGGAGACGCCGACGCGGCCACCCGGCCTGAGTACGCGGAAGGCCTCGGCGAAGACGCGGGCTTGTCCGTGGACAGATTGATGACGCAGTTGGGGATGACCACGTCGATGGTGTTCGCGGGTAGCGGTACGGCCTCGATGGTGCCTTGAGGAACTCCACATTCGTGGTGCCCGCCTCCCGCGCGTTGGCCAGGGCGCGGGCGAGCATCTCGTCGGTCATGTCCAGCCCGTACGTCTTGCCGGTGGGACCGACGCGGCCGGTGGAGAGCAGGACGTCGATGGCGGCCCCGGACCCGAGGTCGAGAACGCGCTCGCCCTCGCGGAGTTCGACCACGGCGGTGGGGTTGCCGGAGCCGAGCGAGGCGGCGACGGCCTCGGGCGGCAGGGCCTCGCGTTCGTCGGCGGTGCAGCGGGCGGAGCCGAAATTCTCGTCGACCTCGACGGGCTGCGGCCCGCAGCAGGCGGTTCCGCCGTCGGCGACCCTCTCGGCCGCGGCGGCGTACCGACGGCGTACGGCTTCACAGAGATCGGTGGACTGCACGCTCGTGGACGCGCTCCTGGGTGACGAGGCGGGTCAGCGCTCCAGTTCAGCCGGCGGCGAGTTCCGCGGCGATCGTGTCCGCCCAGCCGTCGATGGTGGCCCAGTCGCGGTGGTCGCCGAACCGGCCGCCCATGAGACGGAACAGCAGACGGCCGGCGAGGGGCAGTTGGGCGGGGGCGACGACACCGGAGAAGAGCCGGTGGTCGCGGTAGGTGAGATCGCCGGGCAGGCTCCGCGCGATCACCGGGATCTCCGTGGAAGCCAGTCGCTTCTACGGCCCGGGCAGTGCGCCCGGCATCCCGACACTGAAGATCCATACCGGCCGTGCGCCCAGCACGTCGGGGTTGTCGCGGAGGAACGCCTTCGCCGGTTCCAGCCAGGTCTGCCCGTGCACGGCACTGCCGAGGACGAACGCGCGGTAGGCGTCGGCGTCGTCCACCGTCTCCATCGCCCTCACCTCGGTCTTGAAGCCCGCTTCCCCCAGCCGGACCGCGAGACGGTCCGCGATCTCGAGGGTGGAGCCGTGGCTGCTCGCGTATCCCACCAGGATGTCCATGACGTCACCTCGGCTGTGCGGCGCCACTGCGGACACGCTCGGGCAGGGTGACGGCCCTCGACGTCCGCAGGGACGGTCGGGCAGGGGGCACAGTCACCACGGGCACCGCCGCGTGCCGGAGACACTCGCGCCCCACCGTGCCGATGGCGGGCGCCTCCCACTGCCCGCGGGCCCTGCGCCCCAGAGCGAGCAGCAGGGCGTCGCGTGTGTGCTGGAGCAGCACCCGGGCCGGCGGCCCCTGCACCACGACAGCGCGCACGGCCGGGCCGACCCGCGGTCCGAAGGCTTCCCGGACGGCGGTGGCCAGGAGCGCGGCGGCCCGCTCCCGCTGTTCCTCCTCGGTGGGCTGTGCGGACGCCGGAGCGTAGGGGGCCAAAGCGGCCGAGGCCGGTTCCCAGGCGTGCACGGCGACGAGGACGACGCCGAGGGCGCGCGCCTGGCTCGCGGCCCAGCGCAGGGCGGCCAGCGACGCCTCGGATCCGTCGACACCCACCACGATGCCGTTGCCGTCGGCGCGTTCGGTCATGGTTGCCTCCCCGGAAGACCCTTCCCGGTCCCACAGTGACCCGGCCGGGCCGGCGGGGACGTGGGCCGTGCGGCACCGAGCACGTGCCGAACGGCCCCTCCCCGGCGGCGCTCGTGGACCGTGTCCAGCGCCCGCCTCGTCCTCGTCGCGGGCCTGGGCGCGCCGGGGCGTCCTCACCGGCTGGTCACGGCCGGTCCTGCGGGACCTCGTCCGGCTCGGTGCCGCCCAGGTCCAGCCGGAACGGCGGGTAGGTGTCGGTCATCAGGGCGGCATAGGCGGCGACTCGGAGCACCCAGCGGTTGAGGCCGAGGATGAGGTCGAACAGGCTCTTGGGGTACTTCTCGGTGAAGGTCAGGATCACGGCGGCGATCAGCGCCAGTACGGCGACGAGCCCGCCGTCCCACCAGCCGAGGTGCCAGCCGCCGAGGAAGAAGCCGATGACGATGTAGTGCGGGATGGCCAGCAGCCACCACTTCACCAGGACCAGGCCCCGGGAGAGGTGCTGGGGGTAGGCGATGTCGAGGCGTGCCGGGTAGTCGGGTTCCTCCCTCAGGCTGAACGGGGGGTAGCGGTCGGTGCCCAGAGCGCCGTACGAGTAGTAGGCGACCCGCCAACTCCAGCGCAGCACCCCGAGGTTGAAGTCGAACAGGGCACGGGGGTAGCGCTCCGTGAACAGGATCGCGAAGAAGGCGATCACGCTCACCGCGGTGAAGGCGATCCAGAGGAAGAACAGCACCACGTAGTGCGGGATGACGAGGATCCACTTCACCAGCCACAGCCAGCGGGACAGCGGCGCGTCCAGCACCGCGTTCACCCGGACCGGGCGGTCCGGCAGTCCGGCAAGGGTCGTCATGGGGATCAGCTCCTTCGGGCCGGCCCGCTCCCGGCGGGGCAGGGCGCCGCACGCCGAGGCGTGGCCCAGCATCAGCGTTGCGCCGTCCGGCCGGCTCCGCGAGGGCCGACCGGGGGCGTCCGGGCGGCCGAGGGTCCCGGCCCGCGGCTCCGCCAGGGCTCCGGTCCGCAGGGGCTCCGGACGCCGGGGTGTGCCGCCGTGGGTCCCCGTCGCGCCGTCGGGGAGACGGGCGGGAAGGGGGAGGGCCGGACGGTGTGCCCTTGGGGTCCGTACGGCCCAGTGCGGACGCGGGCGCGGCGGCCGGAGGGTGGGAGGTGGACGCGAGAGGGGGCCGCCCGGCCGACGCGGTGGGGCGGGTCCGGCCGCGCGGTGCCGTCGTCGTCCCGGCCCTCGGGGACGGGTCGCCCGGAGAGGGGAGAGGGGCCATGACCGGTCCGGTCGTCGTGGGAGTGGACGGATCGCCGGCGAGCCTGGCGGCCGTGGAGATCGCGGCCCGGGAAGCCGAGCGGCGCGGTGTGCAGCTGCGGCTGGCGCACGCCCTCGATCCGGATTCCGGGCAGCCGGCACCCGGTGTGCCGCCCTGGGATCCCGACGCCGCCGAGCAGCGCGACCGGATCAACGGCGCACTCGGCGACGCCGAATGGCGCGCCCGCCGGATCGCCCCCGGGCTGACGGTCACCCGTGGTGTCCTCGTCGGCGCGCCCGCGTCGGTGCTCGAACAGGAGGCGGACACCGCCTCCCTCGCCGTGCTGGGCGGTCACCGTCGCGGCGGGCTGAGCGATCTGCTGCACGCATCGGTCGCCGGGCGGCTGAGCGCCGACGGCGCCTGTCCGGTGCTGGTGGTGTGCGGCCGGCCGGCCCGGACGGGATCGGTGGTGCTGGCCGGTGACGCCTCCCCGGCGTTCCGGGAAGCCGCCGAGTTCGCCTTCGCCGAGGCCGCCGAACGCGGCACGGATCTGGTGGTCCTGAACCGGCGCGGTGTCCGGACCGCGCGGGCGGTGTCGGTCCTGCGCGAGAAGCACCCGGACGTCGTCGTGCGTCTCCGGCGGGTGCGCGGGCGTACCCACCGGCGGCTCGCCGAGGCGAGCGTCGGCGCGCAGCTCGTCGTGGTCGGCGTACGGCGGCGCGCGCACGGCACGGGCCTGCGGCCCCGCTCGATCGGCCGGACGGCCCTGCGCCACGCGCACTGCCCCGTCGCCGTGGTGCCCGGAGGGAAGGCGTGAGCATGGACGGACCGACGGCGATGACCGCTGCACCGCCGCTCCCGGCCGGGCGTCACCCGGCGGGCGCACCGGACGCGTATCGGCTGACCGCCGTCGAGGTGACGGAGCGCCTCGACGTGGACCCGGCGACCGGGCTGAGCGGGCCCGAGGCGGCCGAGCGGGCCGTGGCCTGGGGCCCGAACCGGCTGGCCGAACCGGCCCGGCGGCCGGAATGGCTGAAGTTCCTCGACCAGTTCCGCAACTGGCTCATCGGCATCCTGCTCATCGCGGCCGTCGTCGCCGGAGCCATCGGCGACCTCAAGGACGCCCTGGTGATCACCGTCGTCCTGCAGATCAACGCCGTTCTCGGATACCTCCAGGAGCGGCGCGCCGAACGCAGCCTGGAGGCGCTGCGCCGGATGCTGGTGCCCACCACCCGGGTGCGCCGCGGCGGCGAGGAACTGATCGTGGAGGCCCACACCCTCGTCCCCGGCGACGTGGTCCTGCTGGAGGCCGGTGACCGGGTGCCGGCCGACGGGCGGCTGGTCGTCGCGGAGTCGGTGGAGGTCGCCGAGGCGGCGCTGACGGGGGAGTCGCAGCCCGTCGCCAAGACCACGGCGGTCGCGGACACCGCGGGGGCCCTCCCGCTCGCCGAACGCACCGGCATGCTGTTCATGAACACCGCGCTGACCCGGGGCCGCGCCGAGATGATCGTCACGGCGACCGGAATGCGGACGGAACTGGGCGCCATAGCCGAGGAGTTGCGTGGCGGCACCGAACCGCCCAGTCCGCTCCAGGTGCAGCTGGACAGCCTCGGGCGGCGGCTCGCGCTGCTCAGCGGCGTCGCGGTCGTCGCGTACGCGCTCGTCGCCCTGGTGAGGGGTGAGGAGCTGGCGGACATCGCGCTGCGGGCCGTGGCGCTCGCCGTCGCGGCGATCCCCGAAGGACTGCCCGCCGTGCTGGCCCTGACCCTCGCCCTCGGTGTGTACCGGATGGCCCGCCGGGGTGCCATCGTCAAGCGCCTGGCCTCCGTGGAGTCCCTCGGCTCGGCCACCGTCGTGTGCAGTGACAAGACCGGCACGCTGACCCTCAACGAGATGACCGTACGGGCGCTGTGGGCCGCGGGCAGGCTTCACGAGGTCACCGGCGAGGGCTACGGCACGCGGGGCACCGTACGCGACGCCGAGGGAGGGGCGGGTCAACTCTCCGACGCGGTAGTGCCGTTCGCGCTGTGCAACGACGCCCGCCTGACCGACGGCGGGTTCGTCGGCGACCCGACGGAGGCCGCGCTCGTGGTGCTCGCGGCCAAGGCCGGCGTGGACGCCGACCTGCTGCGGGCCGAGGTGCCCCGCGTGGGCGAGCTGCCCTTCGACGCCACGACCAAGTACATGGCCACCCTCCACACCGAGCCCGACGGCCGCACCCGCGTCCACGTCAAGGGCGCGGTCGACGTGCTGCTCGGTCTGTGCACCGAGGTGGTGACCGAGGACGGAGTGCGCGGCCTCGACGACCGCCGCCGCGGCGAGATACTCGACGTCACCTCGCGCCTCGGCGGCTCGGGCCTGCGGGTCCTGGGCGCCGCCACCGCCCTGGTGGACGGCGTGCCCGAGCCGGCCGCGCTGCCCGGACTGACGCTGGTGTCCGTGGCCGGGATCGCCGACCCGCCCCGTCCGCAGGCACGCGACGCGATGGCCCTGTGCCGCTCCGCCGGAGTCGCCGTCAAGATGATCACCGGGGACCACGCCGACACCGCGGCGGCCGTCGCGCGCGAACTGGACATCGGCGGTGCGGTGGTGACCGGAGCCGAACTGGACCGGATGACGCCCGACGCGCTGGCCGAACGCATCGACGGCATCGGGGTGTTCGCCCGGGTCGCCCCCGAGCACAAGGTCGCGATCGTGCGAGCGCTGTCCGACCGGGGCCACATCGTGGCCATGACCGGCGACGGCGTCAACGACGCGCCGGCGCTGCGGGCCGCGCACATCGGGGTGGCGATGGGCCGCGCGGGAACGGACGTGGCCAAGGAGGCCGCGGACGTGGTCCTCACCGACGACGACTTCTCCACGATCGTGCGGGCCGTGCGCGAGGGGCGGGCCATCTACGACAACATCGTCAAGTTCGTCCGCTTCCAGCTGGCCACCAACATCGGCGCGATCCTGACGCTGCTGGGCGCCTCCCTGGCCGGTCTGCCGGCCCCGCTGACGGCGGCCCAGCTCCTGTGGATCAACATCATCATGGACGGCCCGCCCGCCATGGCCCTGGCCGTCGACCCGGCCCGCGACGACGCGATGCGGCGCCCGCCGCGGGACCCGGGGGAGCGGATCCTGGACACCCGCCGTCTGCTGGCCATCGGCCGGGCCGGCGCGGTGATGACGGTGGGCACGGTGACGCTCCTCGCGCTGGCCCGGGATCGGGTGGGCACGGACACCGCGTCGACCATGGCGTTCACCACGTTCGTCCTGTTCCAGCTGTTCAACTCGCTCAACGCCCGTGCCGACGACGGCCCGTTGCTGGGCCGCCACCAGTTCCGCAACCGCACCCTGTGGCTGTGCCTTGCCGCGGTCCTCGCGGTCCAGGTCGTCGCCGTCCACCTGGCCTGGGCGCGCGCCGTCTTCGGAACGGAGCCCCTCGACGCCGTCCAGTGGGCCCTGTGCCTGGGTACGGCGTCCACGGTGCTGCTCGTCGAGCTGGTGGTGCGCGCCGTGCGAGGGCGCGGCGGGAGGTAGGACGCCCGGTGGCCGCTCAGTGCGCGGGACGGCTCACGGCGTCGGGCGGCTCCAGGTGCGTGGCGAGCACCGCGGCCTGCACCCGGCGTTGGACGCCCAGCTTGGCCAGCATCCGCGAGATGTGGTTCTTGACGGTCTTCTCCGACAGGTACAGCCGGCCGCCGATCTCGCGGTTGGTCAGGCCGTCGCCGATCAGCGCGAGGATCTCCCGCTCCCGCGGGGACAGTCCCGCCAGTTCGGGCGCGACCTGGGGAGCCTCGGCGGGCTCGGTGCGCAGGGAGTGCATCAGCCGGGAGGTGGTGGCAGGGTCGAGCATGGACCGGCCCGAGGCGACCGTGCGCACCGCCGAGACCAGGTCGGAGCCGTTGATCTGCTTCAGGACGTAGCCCGAGGCCCCGGCCATGATGGCGTCCAGCAGGGCGTCCTCGTCGTCGAACGAGGTCAGTATCAGCACCGCCAGGTCCGGCATCCGGCTGCGCAGCTCGCGGCAGACGGTGATCCCGTCGCCGTCCGGCAGGCGTACGTCCAGCACGGCCACGTCCGGGCGCACCGTGGGCGCCCGCACCAGCGCGTGCTCGGCGTTCCCGGCGTCGCCGACCACGCTGATGTCCGCCTCGGAATCCAGCAGATCGGTCAGACCACGCCGTACGACCTCGTGATCGTCCAGCAGGAAGACGCGGATCGGGTGGTGTGCGGTGAAAACCGGTGCCTCGGTCATGTCGAACCCTCGATCCCCGGTCGGTGGCGGACTGCGGACCGCCCCTGACGACGATCATCACGCGTCCGGGGCGGACGCGCCAGGGCCGACCGGCCCGTTCTCCGCCCCGCTGAGCCCATGGGGCGGCCGCTCTCCTGGCGGGATGCTCGAAGTGGACGGAGGGCGCGCCGGTGTGCGCCCACGCACCGGCCGCTGATCAGGTTGCGGGACCGGCGTCCGCGCCGGCTCCGCCGAGGAGGGGACAGCGATGAGACAGCACACGGTGGGTTCCGTGATGACCACGCAGGTCGTCCGCGCCGCGTACGACACCCCGTTCAAGGAGGTGGCCCGGCTGCTCGGCGACCGTCGCATCAGCGGACTGCCCGTGGTCGACGCGGACGGCAGGGTCGTCGGCGTCGTGTCGGAGACCGACCTGCTGGTGCACCAGGCCGGGACCCCGAGTGTTCACGACGCGCGGAAGAGTCACCGGTTCGCCGATCTGACACCCAGGGCCCGCAAGCAGGCCGCCAAGGCCGAGGCCCGTACCGCCGGCCACCTGATGACCGGGCCGCCGGTCACCGTGCACGCCGAGGACTCCATCGTCGAGGCCGCCCGGACCATGGACCGCCACCATGTGGGGCGACTGCCCGTGCTGGACGCGGACGAGCGGCTCGTCGGGATCGTGACCCGCCGGGATCTGCTGCGGGTCTTTCTGCGCTCCGACACGGAGATCCGTGCCGAGGTGATCGACGAGGTCCTGGTCCGGGCGCTGTGGCTGCCGCCGCTGAGCGTCGACGTCGCCGTGACGGAGGGCGTGGTCACGCTCTCGGGTCAGATGGAACGCAAGAGCGAGACGGAGATCGCCGTGGCCATGACCCGCCGGATCGACGGCGTGGTCGCGGTCGTCGACCACCTCACCCACCGCCTGGACGACCCGCACGCCCGGCCCGGCGAGCAGCCGCTCCACGGTGTCTCGGAGGAGTGGCTGCGCAGTCTGTGAGCGTGTGGGCCGGTCCGGGTCACGTCCGGTGGCGGTGGTCCTCGCGCGGGGTGTCGCCGATGTAGTGCCGTTCCTCGATGACCGTCCCTCGTTCACCGGGCCGCTGGACCATGCCGGTCGTGGACATGAACGCGATGAGTCCGAGCACGCCGACGGCCATCAGCACGAAACCGACGACCAGCGAGCTGTAGCCGAACACCATGCACGCGCCCACCACGGCCGCACCGATCAGGATGAGCGGAACCATGACTGGACTTCCCCCGATTCTGCTCACCACGCCGGAGCCGCCGACGGGCGCGGTCCGGCCGGACACGGCGGGCCGAAGCGGCCGGCCGGGATGAGAACCGTCCCCCGCGGGCCCCAGTCTCAGCGTCCGGCACGGTGATCCGGCGGCCCAGGGGCCGAACGGCCTCGGCAGGGGACCAACCGCCTCTGCGGTCGGTACGTGGGGGGTGGGACCGTGGAGTCGGAGCCCGACGCCCCACGGTGTGCGGGTCCGGCGGAAGGCGGTGGGGACGATGGAGCTGCCCCTGGTCGTGGGCGTGGACGGTTCGCCCGCGAGCCTCGTGGCGGTCGACTGGGCGGCGGACGAGGTGGCCCGGCACGGACTGCCGCTGCGGCTGGTGCACGCCACGCTGCGGCAGCGCCACGAGGGCGGCCCGCCCGAAGCACGGTCCGAGCGGGCGGCGGCCGAGGACATCCTCGACACCGCGGCCGAGCGTGCCCGGCGGCGCGACGCCGAGGTGAAGGTCTCGGCGGAGGCGGTGCCGGAGGACGCCGTGCGCGCCCTCCTGCACGAGGCACCCCACGCCGTCGCCCTGGTGACGGGAGCCGGGGGCCGCGGCGAGCTGACCGGCCTGCTCCTCGGCTCGGTGCCGTCGGCCCTGGCCGGGTGCGCGCCCTGCCCGATGATCGTGGTCAGAGGCGATGTCTCGGGCCGCCATGAGCGGATCCTGCTCGGCGTGACCGACCCGGCGAGCGGTGTCGAGGCGGTGCGGTTCGCGTTCCGCGAGGCGGAGGCACGCGGGTGCGTGCTCGACGCCGTACGCGCCTGGTCCCGCCCCGCGCACGAGATGACCCAACCCCCGCTGCGGGCCGGGGACTTGGGACGCCGCCGCGAGCACGCGGTGTCGGAGCTGCTCGACGCCGCGCTGTACGACGCGGCGCTGGACCGTCCCGCGGTCAGGGTGCGGCGTGCCACTGTGGAAGGGTCGGCCCGCAAGGTGCTGCTGCGGAGGTCGGGCGCCGCCGACCTGGTGATCGTCGCGGCGCGGCGCGGCCACGGCCGGTTCAGGCCCCGACTCGGCCGGGTGGCACACGGGTTGCTGCAACACGCGGAGTGCCCTGTCGCCGTCGTACCGGAGGGAATGTGACCATGCACCGGCCCCTCGCCCCCGAGACCACCGGCGAGCGACTCGCCGCGGAACTGCGGGATGTGCGTGCCGTCGTCTTCGACACCGACGGAGTGATCACCGATTCGGCGCGGGTGCACGCCGCCGCCTGGAAGAGCGCGTTCGACGCCTTTTTGCGCCAACACCCGCCTGAGGACCCCGCACAGCGTCGCCCCTTCGACATCGGCGACGACTATCTGCGCCATGTGGACGGCAGGTCCCGCCTCGACGGCGCCGCCGCCTTTCTCACCGCACGCGGCATCGAGCCCTCGCCCGGGACGGTACGGGCCGTCGCCGCCGAGAAGGAGCGCCTCTTCACCGAACGGCTGCGCAAGCACGGCGTCGACGCCTATCCGGGCACCGTCCGGCTGGTGCGGGCGCTCCGCCGCGCGGGCGTGCCGTGCGCGGCGGTCTCCGCCTCCCGGCACGCCGGTGAACTGCTGTGCCAGGCCGGGGTGCTCAATCTGTTCGACCTCCTCGTGGACGGTGGCGAGGCCGCCCGGCTGGGCCTGGCGGGCAAGCCGGAGGCCGACCTGTTCCTGGAGGCGGTCGGGCGGCTCGACGTCCCGGCCCGCCGGGCGGCCGTCGTCGAGGACGCGCTGGCGGGTGTCGAGGCGGGCAGGCGCGGCGGGTTCGCCCTGGTGATCGGCGTGGACCGGGCCGCCGGTCCCGACACCGCGGCGCGGCTGCTGGCGCACGGCGCCGACCTCGTCGTACGGGATCTCGGGGAACTGGTCGCGGAGGGGGAGCCGAAGTGACCGGACCGGGCTGGGAGTACGAGGGGTACGTACCCGCCGACGAACGGCTGCGCGAGTCACTGTGCACCTTGGGCAACGGGTACTTCGCCACGCGCGGGGCGCTGCCGGAGTGTGCCGCCGACGAAGTGCACTACCCCGGCACCTATGTGGCCGGCTGCTACAACCGGCTCACCTCGGAAGTGGCCGGACGGCGGGTCGAGAACGAGGACATGGTCAACGTCCCGAACTGGCTGCCCCTGCGCTACCGCCTGCCCGGCGGGGCGTGGCTGACCCCCGACACCGCGAGCGTGCTCGGACACCGGCAGGTACTGCATCTGACGTCGGGGCTGCTGGAGCGGCGGACGCGCTACGACCTGGGCGGGGGACGCGAAGTGACGGTGCGTCAGCAGCGGCTCGTGCACATGGGGGATCCTCATCTCGCCGCCCTGCGCACCGAGTTCACGGCCCGGGGATTCTCCGGGCCGCTGGAGGTCGAGGCGGCCCTCGACGGCGGGGTCACCAACGCCGGGGTACCGCGCTACCGGGACCTGGACGGCCGTCATCTCACGCATGTGCACACCGGTACGGCCGCCCCGGACACGGTGTGGCTGCGCTGCCGCACCCGCACCTCGGACATCCGCATCGGCATGGCGGCCCGGCTCACCGCCGACGCCCCGCTCACCGTCCACCACGAACTGCCCCGCGCCGTCCAGCGGTCGACCCTCGACCTGGTGGCGGGGCGCACCGCCACCGTCGACAAGACCGTCGCCCTGCACACCTCCCGTGACCCGGCGATCAGCGACCCCCTGTACGCCGCCGTCGACCGGGTCGGCCGTGCCCCCGGCTTCGACGAGCTGCTGGAGTCGCACCTCACTGCCTGGGACCAGCTCTGGCGCCGGGCCGACCTCGACGTGGCCGGGGAGGCCGGCCGCATCCTGCGGCTGCACCTCTTCCACGTGCTGCAGACCCTCTCCCCGCACACCGCCGACCTGGACGTCGGCGTGCCCGCCCGGGGCCTGCACGGCGAGGCCTACCGCGGCCATGTCTTCTGGGACGAACTCTTCGTCCTGCCCTACCTCAACCTGCACTTCCCCGAGGTCTCCCGGGCCCTGCTCCGCTACCGGCACCGGCGCCTCGAACAGGCCTGCACGGCCGCCCGGGAGGCGGGCCGCAAGGGCGCCATGTACCCCTGGCAGAGCGGCAGCGACGGCCGGGAGGAGACCCAGCAGCTCCATCTCAACCCGCGCTCCGGGCGCTGGCTGCCGGACCACTCCCGGCTCCAGCACCACGTCGGCTCGGCGATCGCCTACAACGTGTGGCAGTACTGCGAGGCCAGCGGCGACACGGAGTTCCTGCACACCAAGGGCGCCGAGATGCTGCTCCACATAGCCCGGTTCTGGGCCGACTCGGCCGTCTACGACGAGAGCCTGGGCCGCCACCGCATCAAGGGCGTGGTCGGCCCCGACGAGTATCACGAGGCCTACCCCGACGCGCGGCGGCCGGGACTCGACGACAACGCCTACACCAACGTCACCGCCGCCTGGGTGCTCGCCCGCACCCTGGAACTGCTGCGCACCCTGCCCGAACCGCGCCGTCGCGAACTGGTCGAGCGCGGCGGCCTGGACGGCGGCGAACTCGAACTGTGGGAGGACGTCTCCCGCACCCTCCATGTGCCCTTCCACGACGACGTCATCAGCCAGTTCGAGGGCTACGGCGACCTCACCGAACTCGACTGGGAGGGCTACCGCGCCCGCTACGGCGACATCCGGCGTCTCGACCGGATCCTGGAGGCGGAGGGCGACAGCGTCAACCGCTACCAGGCCTCCAAACAGGCCGACGTCCTGATGCTCGGCTACCTGTTCTCCCCGGCGGAACTCCAGTCGCTGTTCCACCGGTTGGGGTACCGGCTCGACGAGGAGACCTGGCGGCGCACCGTCGACCACTACCTGCGCCGCACCAGCCACGGCTCCACCCTCAGCGGCCTCGTCCACGGCTGGGTGCTGGCCCGGGCCCGACGGGCGGAGGCCTGGAAGTACTGCCAGGAGGCCCTGCAGGGCGACATCGCCGACGTCCAGGGCGGCACCACGGGCGAGGGCATCCACCTCGGCGCCATGGCCGGCACCCTCGACCTCGTCCAGCGCGGACTGACCGGACTGGAGACCCGCGACGGCGCCCTCTGGCTCGACCCGGTGCCGCTGCCCGAGCTCTCCTCCTACGGCTTCGCCCTGCGCTACCAGGGCCACTGGGGCGTACGACTGCGCCTGCAGCGCGAGCGGCTGGAGATCGCCGTACCGTCCTCCGACGCCTCACCGATCGACGTACGGCTGCCCGGCCGGACGGTGACCCTGCGGCCGGGCGAGACGGGACAACTGTCGCTGCCGGACTGATCACCCTGGCCGGTCCGGCGGGGCAGCCGGGCCGAACGGCCCGGTAGGGGGACCTGGCGGCCCCTTCCCGCCGGTCGGACGCGGGTATGAAGCTGGAGCCGAGAGAAGGCCGAAGGCGGCCCTCGCCCGCGCGAAGGAGCCCGCGATGTACTTCAACCGTCACGACATGAGCGGTTGGGACTGGTTCGCGATGTCGATCAGCACGGTCCTGCTCTGGGCCCTCCTGATCACCGTCGCCGTGCTGCTCTTCCGCACCCTGAACCGCACCCCCGAGCCGCCGCGGACCGAGTCCCCCGAGGGTCTGCTCGCCGAACGCTTCGCCCGCGGGGAGATCGACGAGGACGAGTACCGGCGCCGGCTGACCGTGCTGCGCGCGGACGGCGTCGGACTCACCAAACGCTGACCGCGGCCCGGCCGGACCGTCTCGCAGGAGGAGGTGCGCGCCATGCCGACGCGCCCCGACGACAGGACGCACGCCACGGCCCTGGTCGCCGCGGCCGTGGCCGCGCCCTCGATGCACAACGCCCAGCCATGGCGGTTCCGCCACCTCCGCGCGGACCACGCCCTCGAACTCCGCGCCGACCTCGACCGGGCGATCAAGCGGACCGACCCCGACCACCGCGCCCTCCACCTCGGCTGCGGCGCCGCGCTGCTCAACCTCCGGGTCGCGGCGGCCCACTTCGGGCAGGGCGCCGACACCCGGCTGCTGCCCGATCCGGCGGTTCCCCTGCTGCTCGCGACCGTGCGGCTCACCGACACCGACCCGCCCGACCGCGACCTGGCCGCGCTGTTCCCATCCGTGAGCCGTCGGCACACCAGTCGGCACCCGTTCCAGGACAAGCCGATCCCGGGCGACGTGAAAGCGGCGCTGTGCGACGCGGCCGAACGGGAGGGCGCCCGGCTGCTGTTTCCCGCCCCATGGCACGTCGCCTCCCTCCTGGACCATGTCCGCGACGTCGAAGGACGCGACATGGTCGACCCCGATCGGTCCGAGGACGTACGGCAGTGGACCCGCACCGGCGCCGAGGCGGCCGAGGCCGTCGACGGCATCCCGGAGGACGCCTTCGGGCCGCGCAGGCGCGGCGGGCGGGCCCCGGTGCGGGACTTCGCCGGACGGCGGGCCATGGCCGGGCGCCCGGCGGCCGACTTCGAGAACGCGCCGCAACTCGCCCTGCTGGGCACCACCCACGACCGCCCCGAGCAGTGGCTGCGCGCCGGCCAGGCCATGGAGCGCGTCCTGCTGCTGGCCACGCACCACGGCCTGGCCACGTCCCTCACCTCCCACTCCCTGGAACGCCACGACCTGCGCGAACTGGCCCGGGACCCGGGCTCGGCCATGGGCTTCGTCCAGATGGTGCTGCGCCTGGGATACGGCCCGCCCGGGTCCGCGACCCCGCGCCGGCCGGTGCGGGACGTCCTCGAGATCGTGTGACGGAGATCGTGTGACGCCCGGCGCGGGGCGCTCACGTCCCGGAACCGGCCGTCAGCCGCCTGCGCAGGAACACGGACGCCAGGGTGAGGAGAACCGCGGCGAAGGCGGCCAGCACCCCCAGGTCGCGCAGGATCGCCGCCAGGTCCCCGTTCCTCGACAACAGGGTCGTCCACGCCTCGACGGCCCACGCGTGCGGCACCGCGTACCCCACGGTCCGCAGCCAGTCCGGGACCAGCGCCAGCGGCCACATGCAGCCGCCCAGCATGCCGAGGCCGATCCCGAGCGCCGGACCGATCGCGTGCACCTGCTCCGGGGTGCGGAACAGGGCTCCGGCCAGCACGCCCGCCCCGGTGCCGACCAGCGCCCACACGGCGACCAGGACACCGGCGGCGAGCGGGTCGCCCCAGTCGACATCGAAGGCCAGCGCCCCGATGGCCACGATCAGCAGGGACTGCACGAGAGCCAGCAGAAGATAGGCGATCGTCTCGCCCAGCACCAGCGAGCGGGCGGAGACCGGCGCCGCGAGCGCGCGGGCGTACACCCCGGTCCGACGGGTCTGCACGATGGCCGCGCCGCCCGCCAGGGCGTTGATGAACACGAACAGCACCAGCATGGTCGGGGTGCTGTAGCTGTAGCCGAGCGGCAGATAGTCGCTCCGGCCGTTCACCGTCTCGCCGCGCACCGTGATCGGGGAGGCCGCCCGGTCGGTGTCACGGGCGAGCGCGAGGGCGTCGTCGAAGGAGCGACCGGTCTCGCCGGCGGCGAAGGCCGCGGCCTGCAGCCGCGCCGCGTGCCCGGCCACGACGGCCGACACCGAGGACACGGCGGCGTGCCCCGCGCTGCCCGACGGCTCCACCAGCACCGGCACCGTGACCTGACGCCCGTCCCGCACGGCCGCGTCCAGACCGTCCGGCACCACGACCACCGCGTCCAGCTCGGCCCGGCGCAGCGCGGTACGGGCGTCCGCCGCGCTGTCGTACGTCCGGGTCCGCAGCCCGGGGGCCCCGGTGAGGCCGGAGACCAGTTCCCGCGCCACGGGACCGGTCCTGGCGGCCGGGACGAGGCCGACACGGAACTGGTCGAAGCCACTGACCGTCACCCCGATGACGACGATGATCGCGACCGGCAGCAACACCATGAAGAACAGAGCCGTACGGTCCCGGAACACCCGCGCGACGGTCGCCCGGGTCACCGCGAGAGCGGTCATGCCGTCCTCCTCAGCCGAAGGAGCAGAGCCGTCACCGCCGCCACGGCCGCCGAGAACACGGCGATGCCGAGCAGGGGCGCGCCGACCGCGGTCCAGCCGCGCACACCGGTGCCCAGGTCGGTGAATCCGCGCAGGGCCCAGCCGTTGGGCGTGAACAGCGTGAGCCGGCGCATCAGGGAGGTGCCCGAGGCGAACACGAAGTTGCCGCCGAGCAGGACGAGCGCGAACACCACGATCGACGCCAGCCCCTCCGCCTGCCGCTCGGTGCGGGCGAGCGCGATGACGAGCGCGGTCAGACACACCACCGAGACCGCCATGGCGGCGCTGAGGGCGGCGACCCCCACCGGGTCCGCCCAGCGCGCGCCGAACGCCAGCCACGACACCAGCGTGACCGTCCCCAGCCCGGCCAGGCTGTACACGAAGGTGGACAGGGACTTCCCCAGCAGCAGCGCACCCCGCCCGACCGGGGCCGCCGAGATCCGGTCGAGGGTGCCCTGCTGCCGCTCGACGAAGTAGCCGCGGGCGCCGAAGCCGACACAGAACAGGACGAAGAACATGCCCATGCTCGGCCCGAAGTAGCTGATGACCTTCAGCGGATCGTCGGCGAGGCCCCGCGCCCGCACCTGCTCCGGCAGCCGCGACAAGGCGGCCCTGGCCACGAGTTCGGGCACGTCCTCCCGTGGGACCCCCGCCGCGACGGCCGTCGCCACCGACAGCCGGTCGGCGTTGACCTGCGCGACGTAGGACTCGGTGACCGCCCGCGCCAGCTGGGCCTGCAACCCGAAGTCCACACTGTCCAGGACCGTGACCGGCGAGGCGGTCCCGCCGCTCAGCGCCGCGGTGAATCCCTCGGGGACGACGATCGCCGCGTGCGCCCGGCCGGCGTCCACCGCCCGGCGTGCCGCGGCCTTGTCGCCGTACGGGTGAACCCGTACGGTGCCGGAGAGTTCGGGGCTCTCGAAGACCTGGGTGAGCCCGGTCGCCGCCGCGCCGTGGTCCAGGTCGACGATGCCCAGCTCGGCGCGGAACTCGCTGTTGTTGTTGAACGCCATGGCCATCAGCCCGGAGATCAGCACCGGCGCCAGGAACACGATCACCCACGCGGAGCGGTCGCGAAGACGCTGCCGCAGATCCTTGGCGGCGATGGCGAGAACGACGCGCACGGCGGCTCACTCCCTCAGCGCGGTGCCGGTCAGATGGAGGAAGACCGCCTCCAGGTCGGGTTCGTCGATCTCCACGCTGCGGATGCCGACATCCAGTTCGTGGGCGAGGTCGAGGAGCTGCGGCAGCAGGCTGCGCGCGTCCTTGACGACCACCTCGACCACGTCACCGTGGTCCCCTGTGCGTGCCACGCCCTCGACCCGGGCGAACCGGCCGCACGCCTGCGTGTACGCCGCCAGGTCGCCGACCGCGGTGAGCCGCACCCGGTCCCGTTCCGCCACCAGCGCCACCAGCTCGCGCGGACTGCCCTCGGCGACGAGGCGTCCCCGGTCGATGATGCCGACCCGGTCGCACAGCCGCTCGGCCTCCTCCATGTAGTGCGTGGTGTAGAGGACGGCCATGCCCTCCGCGCCGAACCGGGTGACGCTCTCCAGGATCGCGTGCCGGCTCTGCGGGTCGACACCCACCGTCGGCTCGTCCAGTACCAGCAGCGTCGGCGCGTGCACCAGCCCGGCCCCGATGTTGAGGCGCCGCCGCATCCCGCCCGACAGGGAGTCGACACGGTCGCGGGCGCGGGCGGTGAGGTCGATGAGCTCCAGCACCTCGTCGACCCGCTGCTCCAGACGACGGCGCGGCAGCCGGTAGAGCCGTCCGAAGAAGCGCAGGTTCTCGCGGACACTGAGGTCCGGGTAGAGCGCCACGTCCTGCGGGACGAAGCCGATGAGCCGCTTGGCCGCTCCGGCGGCCGTCGACACGGGCCGGCCCGCCACCCGCACGGTCCCGGCGTCGGGTCGCAGGAGCCCGCACACCATCCGGATCGTGGTGGTCTTCCCCGCACCGTTCGGACCGAGCAGGCCGTACGTCTCGCCGGCCGCGATGACGAGATCCACGTCGTCCACGGCGGTGCGGTCCCCGAACCGCCGGACCAGGTGCGAGCAGACGAGCAGCGGCGACGGGGTGTCCGTGACGTCCGGGGGGTCGTTCATGGTGCCTCCTCGACGGTGGTGGCCCGGCGGGGCCGTCGAGCCGGGCGGGGGCGCGGCTCGTGGTGCCGGTGGCGGTGCGGTCTCGCTCAGTCGTGCGGTACTACGGCGACGGGGCACGGCACGTGGTGCAGCACCGCGTGGGCGACGGGCCCGAGCTTCCAGGTGAGGCGCGACGCGTGGCGACGCCGTCCCACGACGGTGAGCCGGCTGTGTGCGGAGGCGGACAGCAGTACCCGTGCGGCGGGGCCCGTGATGACGTGCTCGGTGACGGTGAGCCCGGGGAACTTCTCTTTCCACGGCGTCACCACCTCGGCCAGCCGTTCGCGCTCCGTGGCCCCGACGTGCTTGTCGGGCGCGGTCAGCGGCGCGGACACCGGCAGCGCCCTGACGACCCGGACCCGGGCTCCGCTCGGTTCGGCGGTGGCGAAGGCGAACTCCAGCAAGGGTTCGGCGGCCGGCCCGGCCGTCCGCAGCCCGACCACGACCTCGTCGCGGCAGGCCGCGGCAGGGTGCTGCGCTCCTGCCTCGACGGCGGGATCGCCCGCCCGGACGGCGACGGCCGGGCTCGGCGCCAGACCCAGGACGTGCAGGCTGATCGTGCCCAGCAGGAAACTCGCCACGGATCCGTGCCCACGGGAACCGAGGACCAGCATCGACGCGTTCTCGGCGCGCTCCAGGAGGGTCTCTGCCGCGGGTTCCGACACCAGTTCCGTACTCAGGTTCAGGCCGGGGTGGCGGTCGAGCAGGGTGGTCGCGGCCCCTCGCAGTACGTCCCGTCCGTACTGCCGCTTGGAGTGCGCCTCCTGAGGGATGGGAACGTCCAGCGGCTGGGTGGGCCACGAGTGGAGCAGCAGCAGGGGCAGGCACCGGTCCGCGGCCTCACGGGCGGCCCACCAGGCGGCCGTCATGCCGGCGGGCGAACCGTCGAGCCCGACGACCACAGGTCCGGTCATGACACACCTCCGGAGCGGGGTGACAGCCCGCGGCCGTGCCGCCGCGCACGTGCTCCCCCTGATTCCAGGGTTCGCCGCCCGAGGCGGCCGGGACGAGGGGCCGGAAGGGGCGCTCCCGGGGGCCCTCCGGCCCCTGTTCCGCACACGGCGGGGGACAGCGCTGCGGGCAGGACGGGGGACGGGCGGGGACCTGGGCGACGGCGACGCTGCGGCCCCGTGTGCCAGGGCCCGTTCGGTCCGGCACGCGGGCCGAACGGCACTCGGCGGCACCGGCCCGTGGGAGGAGCCTGGAGGTGGAAGGTGAAGGCACGTTGCCGAAGGAGGCGGAGATGACGGGCATGATCGAGCGGCTGCCGGGCTGGCCGACGTTGCCCGACCTGTTCGGCTGGGTCGAGTCGGGTTTCCCCGGGACGCACGGCATTCCGGGGCTGCACACCATACGGGTCGAGGAGCACCTGACGGACGGAACGTACGTGCTGCGGGCCGAGCTCCCCGGAATCGACCCCGCGACGGACGTCGAGATCACGGTCGCGGAAGGCGTGCTGACGCTGCGCGCCGAGCGCGGTGAGGAGACCACGGAGAAGTACCGCACCGAGTTCCGGTACGGCACGTTCGCGCGATCCGTCCGGCTGCCGGCCGGTGCGAAGGGTGACGAGGCGAGCGCCGACTACAAGGACGGCGTCCTGACCATCACGGTCCCGCTGCCCGAGACGAAGACCGGGACCACGACCATCAAGGTGCGGCACGGCTGAGTGGCAGGAGGCCGCCGTGCCGCCGTCCGCCGCCCGGGCAGACAGGGATCCCGGGCGGCGGACGCACGCGTACCGGCGTACCGGATGCCGGCAATGTCAGCAGATGCGCGGCAGTTGCTCCCCGAGCGGCATCTCCACGATCCGCCGGGCCCCGACCAGCGTCCGCAGCGACACCCGCCCGCGCGGCCCGTCGGGCAGCACGGCACCGATCCGTACCGCGGCCGCCCCCTCGGGCACCGACCGCATCGCGTCCAGCGCGTCCTCGGCCGCGTCGGCGGCGACGAAGGCGACCAGACAGCCCTCGTTGGCGACGACCAGCGGATCCAGGCCGAGCAGATCACAGGCGGCGGCGACCGCCGCGGGCACCGGCACCGCGCTCTCCTCGATCTCGACGGCCACCGAGGAGTCCCGCGCGATCTCGTTGAGGGCGGCCGCGAGTCCGCCCCGGGTCGGGTCGCGCAGGACGTGCACATCGGCGCCGACCGGCGCCAGGGCGCGGACCAGCCGGTGCAGCGGCCGGCTGTCCGAGGCGATGTCGCTCTCGAAGCCGAGCCCCTCCCGGGTGCTGAGGACGGTCGTGCCGTGCAGCCCGACCGGCCCGGACAGCAGCACCGCGTCACCGGGGCGGGCCAGCGCGGCGGAGGGGTGCAGCGCGCCGTGCCGGCGCCCGATGCCGGTGGTGTTGACGAACAGCCGGTCGGCGGCGCCCCGGCCCACGACCTTGGTGTCCCCGGTGACGACGGGCACTCCCACGGACTGCGCGGCCTTCCCCAGCGAGCCGAGAACCGCCCGGAGTTCGTCCAGTGGCAGCCCCTCCTCCACGATGAGGGAGACGGACAGCGCGAGCGGCCACGCGCCCCGCATGGCGAGGTCGTTGACGGTGCCGTGGACGGCGAGGGAGCCGATGTCCCCGCCGGGGAAGAACAGCGGGCTGACGACGAAGCTGTCGGTGCTCATCACCAGCTCCCGGTGCCCGGGCAGCAGCGCCGCGTCCTCCATGGGGCCCGGGTCGCCGTCGAGGGCGGGCAGGACGAGCTCGTCGAGGAGTTCGGCGGTCAGTCTGCCGCCGGCGCCGTGGCCGAGCAGCACGACCTCGTCCTCGTGGTTCGGGAGGGGGCATTGGGCGGTCATGGCGTGCTCCTGACGGAAGCGGCGGTGCGTCCGGCCGCGTGGAAGGCCGCACAGGTGCCCTCCGACGACACCATGGGCGCGCCGAGCGGATGACGGGGTGTGCAGCGGGCGCCGTACGCGGCGCAGTCGGTGGGCAGCTTCGCCCCGGTGAGAATGGCGCCCGCGATGCACTCGGGGTCCTCGACGGGACACAGCCCGCCGACGTCGAAGCGCCGGGCGGCGTCGAACTCCCGGTACCGCCCGGCCAGTTCGAGCCCGCTGTCGGGCAGCGAGCCGATGCCGCGCCAGGCCCGGTCGGTGACCCGGAACACCTCGCGGACCGCGTCCTGCGCGGCGGTGTTGCCGGACCGGCGGACGGCCCGCGCGTACTGGTTCTCGACCTCGTGGCGGCCGGACTCCAGCTGCCGTACGGCCATCAGGATGCCCTCGAGGAGGTCCAGCGGCTCGAACCCGGTCACCACGATCGGCACCCGGTGGCGGGCGGCGATCGGCTCGTACTCCCGCCAGCCCATCACCGCGCACACATGCCCGGCCGCGAGGAAGGCCTGCACCTCGCAGTCGGGATCGTCCAGCAGCGCGGTCATCGCGGGCGGTACGAGGACATGGCTGACCAGCATGGAGAAGTTCGTCAGGCCGAGGCGGGCGGCGTGCAGCACCGCCGTCGCGTTCGCGGGCGCGGTCGTCTCGAAGCCGACCGCGAGGAAGACGACCTCCCGGTCGGGGTGCCGGGCGGCCAGGCGCACGGCGTCCATCGGGGCGTACACCACCCGTACGTCCGCGCCCCGTGCCCGCAGCGACAGCAGGTCGGTGTCGGTGCCGGGCACGCGCAGCATGTCGCCGAAGCTGGCCAGGATCACCCCGGGGCGGGCGGCGACGGCCATGGCCCGGTCCAGGGTCTCCAGCGGGGTCACACACACCGGGCAGCCGGGGCCGTGGATCATCCGCATCCCGGCGGGCAGGAGTTCGTCGATGCCCTGCCGGACCAGCGTGTGGGTCTGGCCGCCGCACACCTCCATGATCCGCCAGGGGCGGGTGGCCGTCCGGCGCAGCTCGTCCAGCAGCCGCCGGGCGAGCGCGGGGTCGCGGTACTCGTCGAGGTACCTCACCGGTGGGTCAGCTCCACCTTTACGTCGACCACCCCTTCGACGGCCCGCACGGCGCGGGCGAGCACGGGCACGAGACCGCGGTCGGGCAGCGAACCGCCCAGCGTGACCACGCCCTCGCTCACCTCGACGGTCAGGGGGGTGGTGACCGGCAGCCGGTTCAGGACGCCGCGCCGGATCTCCCCGGCGAGCTCCTCGTCCGACCGCAGGAACACCTTCAGCAGATCGCTGCGGCTGACCACGCCCTGGAGCAGCCCGATACCGTCCACGACGGGCAGCCGCTTGACGTGGCGGCGCGCCATGATGCGGGCGGCCTCGGCGACGGAGGCGTCCGCGTGCACGGTCACCGCCGGGGCGCTCATCAGCTCGCCCGCGGTCACCGCGCCCGCCTTGGCGCGCTCGGCGAACTCGACGTCGTCGCCGTCGCGCGACTCCTCCTTGGCCAGCAGATCGGCCTCGGAGACCACCCCGACGACCCGGCCCTCACCGGCCAGCACCGGAACCGCGCTGACCTTCCACTGGTCGAGCAGCTCGACGAGCTCCTTGAAGGACGCCTCGCTGCCGACGGCGACGACGGTGTGCGTCATCACATCGCTCACGGTGTACGGGGATTCAGTCATCGCGGCCTCCCGATGCGGCTCCCGTCGTACGGACGACGGTCAGGTCGAGGAAATGGGTGGAGCACGAGATGCACGGGTCGTGGTTGCGGATCGCCCGCTCGCACAGCGCCGTCAACTCGGCGTCGTCCAGGTCGTGTTCACGGATCGCCCGCTGCGCCAGGCGTCGCAGGTCGTCCTCGATCGCGCCCTGGTTCTGCGCGGTCGGCGGCACCATCAGTGCGTCGGCGACGAGGCCGTCGGCGTCCAGCTCGTAGCGGTGGTAGAGCATTCCGCGCGGCGCCTCGGTGGCACCGTGCCCGATGCCCGCGACCGGCGGCACCTCCGTGTACGGGCGCTCCGGCGGCTCGTACGCCTCGATGATCCGCAGCGCCTCGCCGACGGCGTACACCGTCTCCACGGCCCGCACCAGGATCGACCGGAACGGATTGCGGCACACGGCCCCCGTCCGCGGATCGCCCAGCCCGGCCGCCACGGCCGCCTCCAGCGCCACCGGCGACAGCCGCGCCCCGCCGATCGCGAACCGGGCGAGCGAGCCGGTCAGATGCGGCCGCCCGTCAAGCCGGGAGTGCAGTGCGGTCGAGTGCGGCACATGGGTCTCCGCGACACGCGTGGTGAAGTCCCGTACGGTGAAGGACGTCCGGGTCCCGTCGGCGCGCAGCACGGTCGGCGTGCCGCCCTCGATGGCGTACGTGTCCGGCTCGGCCAGCGCCAGCAGATCGGCCTCGACCCGGGCGTCCGGGAACTCGAAGCCGGCCACCCAGCGCACGGTGTCCCAGGCGTCGTCGAGCGCCCGCGTCAACTCCTGGTGCAGTGGCCGGAGTTCCTCTCGGGTCGGGACCCGGTGGAAGCCGCCGAGGCGGACGTTGACGGGGTGCACCGCACGCCCGCCGAGCAGCTCCATCAGGGAGTTGCCCGCCTTCTTCAGCCGCAGCCCCCGCTCCACCTCCGCCCGGTGGGTGCGCGCCAGGTCGATCGCGCTCGCCCGGCCCAGGAAGTCCGGGGCGTGCAGCAGATAGATGTGCAGCACCTGGCTCTCGATCCACTCACCGCAGTACAGCAGCCGGCGCAGCTGACGGATCACCGGGTCGACCGTCACCCCGCACGCGTCCTCGATCGCCGCGCAGGCGCTCATCTGGTACGCCACCGGGCAGATCCCGCACACCCGCGCCGTGATGTCGGGCGGCTCGGTGTAGGAGCGGCCGCGCAGGAACGCCTCGAAGAAGCGCGGCGGTTCGTAGATCTCCAGGCGTGCCTCGGTGACCGTGCCGTCGTGGACACGCAGCCGCAGCGCGCCCTCGCCCTCGACCCGGGACAGCGAGCCGACGTGCAGCACACGGGAGCCACGGTGCGTCACTTGCCCAACTCCTCTTCGAAGGCCTGCGCGTTGAAGGTGTGCAGGAACCGCCCCACCGCGTCCTCGTCGAGGCCGTCGCGGCGCAGCAGCGGGATCAGCGCGGGCAGGTTCACCGACCCGGACGGGCCGAAGCAGCCGAAGCAGCCCCGGTGGTACGCCGGGCACAGCGCCCCGCACCCGGCGTGCGTGACCGGTCCCAGACAGGGCGTGCCGTGGGCGACGGTGACGCAGACCGTGCCGCGCCGCTTGCACTGGAAGCACACACTGTGGTCGGGGACGTCCGGCTTGCGGCCGGCGAGGAAGGCCGTGATCACCTCGATGAGCTGCCGGCGGTCGACCGGGCAGCCGCGCAGCTCGAAGTCGACGTCCACATGGGCCGACACGGGGGTGGAGGTGGCGAGCGTCGAGACGTACTCGGGGTGCGCGTAGACCACCCGCCGGTACTCGTCGACGTCCGCGAAGTTCCTGAGCGCCTGGATGCCGCCCGCGGTCGCGCACGCCCCGATGGTCACCAGCCGGCGGGACGCGGCGCGGATCGCGCGGATCCGCTCGGCGTCCGCGGCCGTGGTGACCGAGCCCTCGACCAGGGAGAGGTCGTACGGGCCCGGCGCCACCGCGCTGGACGCCTCCAGGAAGTGCGAGATGTCCACCCTGCCCGCCAGGGCCAGGAGTTCGTCCTCGCAGTCCAGAAGGGTGAGCTGACAGCCGTCGCAGGAGGCCAGCTTGAACACGGCGAGCTTGGGTGCCATCACAACTCCCGTACCGACAGCAGGGGTTCGGCCCGGTCCCAGTCCACGACCGGACCCTCCTGGCACAGCAGCACCGGACCCAGCTGGCAGTGCCCGCAGTGCCCGGTGGCGCAGCGCATGTTCCGTTCCAGCGAGACCCGGATCCGCTCGCGGGGCACGCCCCGGAAGACCAGGTCGCGCGCGGTCGCGCGGATCATCGGCTCGGGCCCGCACACGAACGCCCAGCTGTCGCCCGGGGTGAAGGCCGCCCGGTCCAGCAGGGAGGTGACCAGACCGACGTCCCCGCGCCACTCCTCGTCGGGCCGGTCCACGGTCACCCCGGTGCAGGCGGTCGCCCAGCTCTCGACGTCCTTGCGGGCGATGAGGTCGCCGGGGGTGCGCGCGCCGACGAGCACATTGACCCGCCCGTACGCCGAGGGCTCGGCCAGCGCGCTCAGGATCAGCGGCCGCAGCGGGGCGAGCCCGATGCCGCCCGCGACCACCACGACGTCCCGCCCGCGGGCCCGTTCCAGCTCCCAGCCGGTGCCGTACGGCCCGCGCACCCCGACCCGCTGCCCGGCCCGCAGCTCGCACAGGCCCGCCGAGACGGCGCCGACCGCGCGGACGGTGTGCGCGAGCCCGCCGGTGGCCTGCACGGAACTGACCGAGACCGGGATCTCACCGCGCCCGAAGCAGTGCACCATCGCGAACTGCCCGGGCGCGAAGTCACCGAGCGGCACACCGTCCGGCTCCAGGCGCAGGGTGACCGTGTCGGCGGTCTCCCGCTGCCGGGCGGCCACGCGGTACGGCACCGGTACGTCCGTCATCGCGGATCTCCGCCGCCGTAGGGGCCGTACAGGTCCAGCAGCCGGGTCCGGGCCGCCTGCAACCGGTGCGAGAGCACCCGGCCCACCCAGTGCTCGATCGCGCGGCCGAACTCCGCGTCGTTGAGGCACATCAGCCGCACGGCCACCGCGTCGAACTCGTAGGCCCTGAGCGGGGTCACGGTCTCGGCACCCAGCTGCCAGACGTACGGCTCGTACAGCCAGGACCAGCCGACGAGGTCACCGGTGCCGAGCGTTTCGACGACCGGTGCCCGGCGGCCGGGCACATGCAGGTCGAGCGCGGCGGTGCCGTCCCGGATGATCCAGAAGCGGTTCGCGTGGCCGCCCTCCTCGAACAGCCGGGCGCCCTGCGGGAACCGCGCGTCGCGCGCCACGTGCAGCAGCCGCTCGCGGTGTTCGGCGGGCAGGGCGTGGTTCATGCGCAGGGCGATCGAGGGAGGCATCAGTCCGACTCCGTTCCGGGGGCCTGGCGTTCGGCGTCCAGTGCGGCGACTTCCTCCGTGATGTCGATGCCGGCCGGGCACCAGGCGATACAGCGCCCGCAGCCGACGCAGCCGGAGGTGTCGAACTGGTCGTGCCAGGTGGAGAGTTTGTGGGTGAGCCACTGCCGGTACCGGCTGCGCGCCGAGGACCGGACCGGGCCGCCGTGCAGATACGAGAAGTCCAGATCGAAGCAGGAGTCCCAGCGCTGCCACCGCTCGGTGTGGTCCCCGCTCAGATCGGTGACCTCCTCCGTGGTGGTGCAGAAGCAGGTCGGGCACACCATCGTGCAGTTGCCGCAGGTCAGACAGCGTTGGGCGACCTCGTTCCAGCGCTCGGCGTCGAGGCTCGCGCCCATCAGGGCCCGCAGGTCGACGGGCGGCAGGGAGCGCCCCATACGGTCCCGGGCCGCGTCGACGGCGGCACGCGCGGCCGCCTCGGTCTCCGGCCCGGCGTCCCGCCGGGGCACCTGCTCCAGCACCTCGGCCCCCGCCGGACTGCCGACCCGCACATAGAAGAGCCCGTCCACCTCGGTGAGCGCCAGGTCGTACCCGGCATCGGCGGCGGGACCCCCGCCCGTGGACACGCAGAAGCAGGTCGCGCCGGGCTCGGTGCACTCGGCCGCGATCAGGAACGCCCCGCCCCGACGCCTGCGATAGCCGTCGTCGGCATGCCGCCCGCCGGTCAGCACCCGGTCCTGGATCGCGACGGCCCGCAGATCACAGGGCCGCACACCGAGAAAGGCGTATGAAGGCGCATCCGTCTCCTCGGCGGTGAAGGCCAGACCGCCCTCCGCCGTCCGATCGGCACTCCAGAGCCGCTCCCGGGACGGATGCAGGAAGTTCTTCCAGGACTGCGGCCCCGCACTGTGCGCGAACGCGGCCCCGTCGTCCCGCCGGACCAACCGATAACGCCCGGCGTCGAGTTCGACCCCCCACCCGAAGGGCAGGGCATCCGCCGAGTCGATCTCGGCGAGCACGATCGCCCCGTCCCGCACGGTGGGCCCGATCACCGTCCGCCCACCCGCGACAAGAACCGCGACCAAGGCGTCCAGTCCGTCCCGGTCGAGCACGGCGGGTGCTGCGGTGACGGTCATGACGATCCTCCTCGTGACGGGCGGCTCCACAGCCAGATTGATCGACCGCTCGATGCCACGGGCAGGGGCCGACCGGCCCTGATGGCGAGCCGACCGGATCCCTTGTGCGGGAGCGGTACCGATGCGCCCCTTCAGGGGCGCGGGGAACCGCGGGACCAGCTGCACACGGCCCGCACGCGCAGACCCGTCCGCACCTACAACGGCGCTCCCAGCTCCCCTTCCCCCACGCCACCCATGGCCCGCAGAACCTCAAGCGTCCGCCGGGCCTCCCCCTCATCGACCTCACTGATCGCGAACCCCACATGCACGATCACGTACGACCCGACCGAGGCATCCGGCGTGCAACTCAGACAGACCTCCCGCCGCACACCCCCGAAATCCACCGTCCCCATCCGCAGCCCCGCATCGTCATGCACCTCCACGACCCGCCCCGGAATCCCCAGGCACATCCGCCCTCACCCCTTTCACCCCTCGGAGAGCCGCGCCGCCGCGACCGCCGCCTGCCCGTAGCTGATACCGCCGTCCCCGACCGGAACCTGACCGCCGACCAGCACCCGCAGGCCCTGCGCGTGCAACCGCCGCTTGACCTCGATCAGCAGCCGCCGGTTCACGAAGCAGCCGCCGCCCAGACACACCGTGCGCGGCGCGCCCTCGGCCACCGCGCGGTCGACGAGCTCGGCGGTGACGTTCGCGAGCGTGAGATGGAAGGCCGCCGCCAGCCGGGCCACCGGCTCCCCGTCGAGCCGGCGCTCCAGCAGGTCGGCCAGCGAGGGCGTGGGGTCGTACACCCACAGTCCCTGGGCCCGTACGACCCGGTGGGCGAGCGGCAGCGCGTGCTCGTCGCCCGCCGCCGCTTCCAGGAGGACGGCGGCCTCGCCCTCGTAACTCACCTTGTCGCACAGGCCGAGCAGCGCGGCCACCGTGTCGAAGAGCCGTCCGGTGCTGGAGGCCCGCGGGCAGTTGATGTCCCGGGCGACCATGGCGCGCACGGTGGCGAGTTCGGCGGGGTCGAGCCGGTCGGTGAAGGGCCGGGTGAGCCACGGGTACGGGTGCGGGACGCCCAGCGTCTCGCCGCCCAGCAGATGCCCGAGGGCGGTACGGGACGGATGGCGGACCGCCGCGTCCCCGCCGGGCAGCGGCGCGGTCCCGAACCGGCCCACGCGCCGGTAGCCGCGCAGGTCCGCCACCAGGATCTCGCCGCCCCACAGAGTCCCGTCGTCGCCCAGCCCCAGCCCGTCGTAGGCGACGCCGACGAACCGGCCGCGCACCCCGTGCTCGGCCGCGCAGGCGGCCACATGCGCGTGGTGGTGCTGCACCGGCATCCGCCGCAGCGGCTGCGCCTGGGCCCACTGGGTGGAGAGGTAGCCGGGGTGCGGATCGTGGGCGAGGACCGCCGGCTCGATGCCGGTGAGCCGTTTGAGGTGGTCGTACGAGGTCAGGAACGCCTCGTAGGTCGACAGGCCAGCGAGGTCCCCGGTGTGCGGCCCGAGGTGCGCGCGGCCGTCGGCGGCCAGTGTGACCGTGTGCTTGAGCTGCGCGCCGACCCCGGCGACGGGGTGCCGTACGGCCAGCGGCAGCGCTGCCGGGGCCAGCCCGCGGGCCCGGCGGACGGTGATCCGGGTGTGTCCGGTGATCTGGACGACGGAGTCGTCGTACCGGGACCGGATCGGCCGGTCGTGGGTGAGGAACCCGTCGGCGACCGAGGCGAGCGAGCGGGCCGCCTCGGCGTCGTCGACGGCGATGGGCTCGTCGCCGAGGTTGCCGCTGGTGACGACGAGCGGCCGGTCCAGGGCGTCGAGGAGGAGGTGGTGCAGGCCGGTGGTGGGCAGGAACAGGCCGACCCGGGGCAGGCCGGAGCCCGCCTCGGGCGCGAGCAGGGGGACGGCGCCGTGCCGGCGGCGCCGGGCGAGGAGCACGACGGGCCGTTCCGGAGCGGTGAGCGCCTCGCGCTCCCTCGTCCCGACCCGGGCGAGGCGGGCCGCGGCCCGCAGGTCCTGGACCATGACGGCGAATGGTTTCGCCGGACGCCGCTTGCGCCGCCGCAGCTCCGCCACGGCCGCCGGATCGGTGGCGTCGCACACCAGCTGATAGCCGCCCAGCCCCTTGAGGGCGACGATCCCGCCCTCGCCGACTGTCTTCACCGCCGCCCGCAGCGCCTCCTCGCCGCGCAGATCCCGCCAGGCGAGCCGCGGCCCGCAGTCGGGGCAGGCGACGGGCTCGGCGTGGAAACGCCGGTCGCCGGGATCGGCGTACTCGGCGGCGCACCGCTCGCACAGCGGGAAGCGGCGCATGGTCGTCCGCACCCGGTCGTACGGCAGGTCCTCGATGATCGTGGCGCGGGGGCCGCAGTCGGTGCAGTTGATGAACGGGTAGCGGTACCGGCGGTCCTGCGGATCGCGCAGCTCGTGCAGACAGGCCGCGCAGATCGCGGCGTCCGGGGGGAGCTCGCGCGCGGCCGTGCCCTGGCCGCCGGGGGAGCTCGGCCGCACCTCGAAGCCATGGCCGTACGCCGGCTGCCGGCCGTCGCCGGTGAGCCGGACGCTGCGCACCCGGGCCAGGGCGGGTGCGTCGGTGCGCAGCCGGGTGGCGAACTCCTCGATCGCGCGGGACGGTCCGGCGACCTCGCCCTCCACATGACCGTTGACGTTGGCGACCCAGCCCTCCAGGCCGAGCTCGGAGGCCGTGCGGTGGACGAACGGTCGGAATCCGACGCCCTGGACGACGCCCTCCACGCGGAAGTGGCGCGCGGTCATGACGGGCTCCCCGCGATCTCGGCCTCGACGGCCGCCACCAGGGGTTCGACGGCGTGCGCGACGGCGGGGGAGAGGCCGGTGCCGAGCGCGCTGTCGGCGCCCTCCACGGCGTAGACCACCAGCCGCTGCGGCAACAGGCCCAGGACGCGGGCGAGTTCGACGGCCTCGCCGAGCCCCAGCCCGTGCGAGCTGGTGGTCGGCGGCCGGTCGAGGAGCCCGGCGTCGAGTTCGAGGCGGTGCACCCGGCCGGGGTCGCCCGGATGGGTGTGGGCCGCGTCCACCACCACGGCGAGCCGGGCACCCTCCCACAGGCCGATCAGCCGCCCCGGGTCGCCGTCGCAGGTCGCGAGGTCGGTCCCGGGCGGCAGCGGGCGCTCGCGGAGCCGGGCCAGCACGGCCCAGCCCACGCCGTCGTCGCGGCGGAACTCGTTCCCGACGCCGATGACGGCGATACGGCCGCGGTTCGTCATGACTCCCACGGTGCGGGGGACCTGACTGGTTCCCCAGGGGCCGAAGGGCCCCATCCCAGGGCCGTCCGGTGCTACGCCGGTACGACGGCCACCGGGCACCGCGCGTGCTCCAGCAGGGCGAGAGCCGTGGCGCCCTGCCCGGCCACGACCAGTTCCGCGTTTCCGGAGGCGTGCGTGAGGGCCTGCGCGGGCGGCAGCAGCCGTACGTCCTCCAGGACGTCGACGTCCGGGTACTTGCCGCGCCACGGGCGCAGCGCGTCCGACAGCACCTGCACTTCCTCGTCCTCCCATTCGGCGCGGTCCTCCTCCAGGACCGGGAAGGGCGATCGCGCCGCCCGCGCGGGCAGCGTCCAGCAGTGCACGGCGCGCAGGCGCACGCCGTGCAGCCGGGCCGCCTCGAAGGCGAACTCGACCGGGCCGACAGCCGGGTCATGCGCGTCGATCCCCAGGACGACACCCTCGATCCGGCCGGGCCGCCAGGGTCCGGGGTACGTACCGGGCACCAGGACCACCGGCCGGCCGCACTCCGTGGCCAGGGCCGAGGCGGTCGAACCGACGGCGACCCCGGCGTGACCGCCCTCGCCGCGCAGACCGAGCACGAGCAGTTCCGCGTGCTCGCCGGCCGCCCTCAGCGCGGGGACGGCGGCCCCGTCCAGATGCGAGCCGCGGGCGGCGAGCACGCGGTGGCGCTCGGTGAGTTCGGCGACCACGTGGTCCGCGACCGCCTCCGGCCGGCCGGGCCACGGGTGCACCGGGTCCGGGCCGTCCGGCGGCGACACATGGACCACCCGCAGAGGCAGCCCGCGCAGCAGCGCCTCGCGTGCGGCCCAGTCGGCCGCGGCACGGCTGCGGGCCGACCGGTCGACCCCGGCGATGATCACTCGTTCCATGGTGCGCCGCCTTCCGTACGGGGACATCCACTCTGTCCGCCGTTCCCTGTGGTCCACAGGGGGCCGAACGGCCCCGGCCCCAGACCTGGCGGCCCATATCCGCGGTCACTGCCCGGCGGGACGCTGGCATCAGGAGCAGACCGAACGCGGGAGGTGCGCGCCATGCTTCGCCCCGTCATCGCCGGAGTCGACGGATCGCAAGAGAGCCTCGCCGCCGCCGAGTGGGCGGCCCGGGAGGCGGTGCGCCGCGAGCGGCCGCTGCGGCTCGCGCATGTGCGCAACTGGCACCCCCGCCAGGACGGCGAGCCCCCCACCGCCGCCCAGCGGCACCTGGCACAGCGCGCCCTGCGGCAGGCCGAGGACCGGATCCGCCGCACCTGCCCGAACGTCGTCGTGGACGACGTCCAGGTCGACGGACCCGCGACCGCCGCGCTGCTGAGCCTGTCCGAGCAGGCCGATGTGCTGGTCCTCGGCTCGCGCGGCCTCAGCGGCTTCACCGGCTTCCTGGTCGGATCGGTCGCCCTGGGCGTGGTGGCGCGCTGCGAGCGTCCCGTCGTGCTGGTCCGGGCGGAGGAGGAGGCCGCCGACGAACACCTGCCCGGCCGGGACGGCGGTGCCTCCGTGCGCACCGGCTACCGGGACGTCGTCCTCGCCCTCGACCTGAACGACCCCTGCGACGAGGTCATCGAGTTCGCCTTCGAGGCGGCCCGGACCCGGGGCGCCCGGCTCAGGGCCGTCCACGCCTGGCAGCCGCCGTCGCCGCTCACCCTGGGCCCCGGCGAGATCGGACTCGTGGAGGGTCCCTACCGCGCCGAGGAATGGCTGGGCTTCATGACCGCGGTCCTCCAGGTGTGGCGCGACAAATACCCCGGCGTCGAGGTCGTGGAGACCGTCACACAGAGCCGCCCCCAGTCCGTTCTGGTCCGCGCGGCCTCCGGGGCGAGCCTTCTCGTCGTGGGCCGCCGTATCACCGACCGCCCCGCGGGCCCGCGCACCGGACCCGTCGCGCACGCCGCCATCCATCACGTCGGCTGCCCCGTGGCCGTCGTCCCGCACGCATGAGAGGCCTGTGATGACCACGCCCGTCAAGTACGTGTACTCGTTCGCCGAGGGCAGCCGTGACATGGCCGCCCTCCTCGGCGGGAAGGGCGCGGGCCTCGCCGAGATGACCCGCCTCGGCCTGCCCGTCCCGCCGGGCTTCACCGTCACCACCGAGGCCTGCAAGGTGTATCTGGCCACCGGCGAGGAGCCGTTCGAGCTCGGCGTGGAGGCCGCCCGCGCCCTCGCCGATCTGGAGCGGGCCATGGGCCGGGCCCTGGGCGACCCGGACGACCCGCTGCTGGTGTCCGTCCGCTCGGGTGCCCGCTTCTCCATGCCCGGCATGATGGAGACCATCCTCGACATCGGCCTCAACGACCGTTCCGTCACCGGGCTCGCGAAGGCCTCCGGACAGGAGCGGTTCGCCTGGGACTCCTACCGTCGGCTCATCCAGATGTTCGGCCACACGGTGATGGGCGTGGACGGCGACCTCTTTGAGCAGGCCATCGCCGCGCACCAGGCGGACGACCATGACCTCGGCGCCGCCGAACTCGCCCGCCTCACCGAGGAGTTCAAGACCATCATCCGCAAGGAGACCGGCGAGGACTTCCCCCAGGACCCCGCCGAACAGCTCTCCCGGGCCATCCGCGCGGTCTTCGACTCCTGGAACACCGAACGCGCCCGCGTCTACCGCCACCGTGAGCACATCCCCGAGGACCTCGGCACCGCCGTCAACGTCCAGGCCATGGTCTTCGGCAACCTCGGCGCCGGTTCCGGCACCGGCGTCGCCTTCACCCGCGATCCCGCCACCGGCGCCCCCGGCAGGTACGGCGACTACCTCCCCGACGCCCAGGGCGAGGACGTCGTCGCGGGCGTCCGCGACGCCCTCCCGCTCAGCGAGCTCAAGAACCTCGACGCGCGCGCGTACATCGAACTCGGCGACCACCTGCACACCCTGGAGGCCCACTACCGCGACCTGTGCGACGTCGAGTTCACCGTCGAACGCGGCCGGCTGTGGATCCTGCAGACCCGCGTCGGCAAGCGCACCGCCGAGGCCGCCTTCCGCATCGCCCACGACCTGCGGACCGACGGCGCCATCACCGCCGACGAGGCGTTGGCCCGCGTCGACGGCACCGAACTGACCCGGCTGATGTTCCCCCGCTTCGACACCGAGGCCACCGGCCGTCCCCTCGCGCACGGCGTGCCCGCCTCACCGGGCGCGGCCGTCGGCGCCGTCGTCTTCGACTCCGCCGAGGCCGTACGCCGTGCCGCGGCCGGCGAGCACGTCGTCCTCGTCCGCCGCGAGACCACCCCCGACGACCTGCCCGGCATGATCGCCGCCGGGGCCGTCCTGACCAGCCGCGGCGGCAAGACCAGCCACGCCGCCGTCGTGGCCCGCGGGATGGGCAAGGTGTGCGTGTGCGGCGCCGAGACCCTCGCCGTCGACCCGGTCGCCCGCCGCTTCACCACGGAGTCCGGAGCGGTCGTCCACGAGGGGGACACCGTCTCCGTCGACGGCACCGCCGGCACCGTCCACCTCGGCGCGCTCCCGCTCACCGCGTCCGACGTCGGCCGCGCGCTGGAGACGGGCCTCGGCACCGACCCGGTCACCGAGGCGGTCCTCGGCGCCCTCGCCCACGCCGACTCCGTACGCCGCCTCGACGTACGGGCCAACGCCGACACACCCGAGGACGCGGTACGCGCGCGTGCCCTCGGCGCGCAGGGCATCGGCCTGTGCCGCACCGAGCACATGTTCCTCGGCGAGCGCCGGGCCCTGGTCGAGGCGATGATCCTGGCCCGCGACGACACGGCACGCGAACGGGCGCTGGCCGCCCTGCTGCCCCTGCAACGCGAGGACTTCACCGGCATCCTGAAGGCGATGGACGGCCTTCCGGTGACGATCCGTCTGCTCGACCCGCCGCTGCACGAGTTCCTCCCCGACCGCACGGAACTCGCCGTCCGCCTCGCCGCCTCCGCACACCCCGACCCGCACGACCGCGAGGTACTGCGCGCTGTCGAGCGCATGCACGAGCAGAACCCGATGCTCGGCCTGCGCGGCGTCCGCCTCGGCCTCGCCGTGCCGGGTCTGATGGCCATGCAGGTCAGGGCGGTGGCGGAGGCGGTGACCGCCCGGCTGCGCGACGGCGGAAGGCCCCGCGCCGAGATCATGATCCCGCTCGTCGGCACGGTCGAGGAACTGCGCCTGGCGAGGGCGGAGACCGAGCGCGTCCTCGCTGAGGTCGCGGCGGAGACCGGCACCCCGCTCGACCTCCCCATCGGCACGATGATCGAACTCCCGCGCGCCGCCCTCACCGCCGCCCGTATCGCCGAGGCCGCCGACTTCTTCTCCTTCGGCACCAACGACCTCACCCAGACCACCTGGGGCCTGTCCCGCGACGACGCCGAAGCCTCCTTCTTCCCCCTCTACCTGGACAAGGGGATCTTCGAGGCCTCCCCGTTCGAGACCCTCGACCAGGACGGCGTCGGCCGCCTCGTGGAACTGGCCGTCGAGGCCGGACGCGGCGTCAACTCCCGCCTGGAGACGGGCGTCTGCGGCGAACACGGCGGCGACCCGGCCTCCATCCACTTCTTCCACCGGGCCGGTCTGGACTACGTCTCCTGCTCGCCGTTCCGCATCCCCGCGGCCCGGCTGGAGGCGGGCCGGGCGGCCCTGACGGACACGGAGGAGAGCGACAGCAGGTGACCGGGAAGGCCACCCCCGCTGACCGGGGAACGTGGGAACGTCATACCCGCGCAGTACCCCGCCCTCCTCCTCAAGGAGGGCAGGGGCGTGCCGGTTGGTGCGCTGGCACCAAGCGGGAGTGCCAGCACCGGCACGATGCCCCGGCACCCCCGCTCCCGACAGGCTGGTGATTCACCCGAACCCAGACCTGGAGATCGCTTTCCCGTGGCTAACTTCCTCTACCGGCTGGGCCGGACCGCCTTCCGGCGGCGCTGGCTCGTGGCGCTGCTGTGGGCCCTGGTCCTTGGCGCCGCCGGCCTCGGCGCCGTCAAAGCGCCCGCCGCCTCCGACGACGGCACGTCGTTCATGCCGGGCATCGAGGCGCAGAAGGCCTACGACCTGATCGGGGAGCGGTTCCCCGGCGGTGACGCCAACGGCGCCGACGCGCGGATCGTCTTCGTCGCCCCCAAGGGGGAGAAGGTCACGGCGGCCGACCACCGCGCTGCCATCGACACCCTCGTGACCGACGTCGCCGACGAGCCCCAAGTGGACGGCGCCGTCAGCCCGTTCACCGCGGGCACGGTCAGTGAGGACGGCTCTACCGCCTACGCCACGGTCACCTACAAGGTCAAGGCCGCCGACCTCACCGACGCCGACAAGGCGGCCCTGGAGAAGGCCATCGACCAGGCCCGTGACTCCGGCCTCACGGTCGAGGCGGGCGGCACCGCACTCGCGACGCAGCCCGCGGCGGGCGGCGCCTCCGAGGCGATCGGCATCGCGCTGGCCGCGGTCGTCCTGCTCATCACCTTCGGCTCCCTCGCGGCGGCCGGCCTGCCGCTGCTCACCGCCATGATCGGCGTCGCGCTGAGCATGGCCGCCATCATGGCCCTCGGCAGCACCTTCGGCCTGTCCCTGACCACCGGAACCCTCGCCACGATGCTCGGACTCGCGGTCGGCATCGACTACGCCCTGTTCGTGGTCTCCCGCTACCGCGAGGAGCGCGCCCACGGACACGACCCCCGCGAGGCGGCGGGCCTCGCTGTCGGCACGGCGGGCTCGGCCGTCGTCTTCGCCGGTCTGACGGTCGTCATCGCCTTGGCGGGCCTGACCGTCATCGGCGTTCCGATGCTGGCCAAGATGGGCCTGTGCGCCGCGGGCGCCGTCGTCGTCGCCGTACTGGTCGCCCTCACCCTGGTGCCCGCCCTGCTGGGCATGTGGCCCGACGCCGTACTGTCCCGCCGTACCCGCAAGCGCGGATCCGGGGCCCGGGCGGCGGCCGACGACGGTGGTTCCCGCCGTACGCGCGAACACGGCCCCGAGGCCCCGGCCGCCGACAACGGCGGTTCACGGTGGGCGCGGTTGGTGCTGCGCCGTCCCGTGGCCGTGCTGGTGACATGTGTCGTCGGTCTGGGTGTGCTGGCGCTGCCCGCCACGCGGCTGGAGCTGGGCATGCCGGGGGACGAGTCCAAGCCCGTGTCGTCGACGGAACGGCGCGCCTACGACGCCCTCGCGGACGGTTTCGGCGCGGGCTTCAACGGACCGCTGACGATCGTCGTGGACGTCCAGGACGCCGCCGATCGAAAGGCGGCCGTGAACGAGATCGCCGAGAGGATCGTCGCGACCGACGGCGTCGTGTCCGTGTCTCCGGCCCGCTTCAACGAGGCCGGCGACGCGGCGCTCCTCTCGGCCGTGCCCGCCACCGGCCCGAGCGACGAGCGGACCAAGGGCATCGTCCAGACGATCCGCGCCGAACGCCCCGGTCTGGAACGGGAGACGGGGGCGACCTTCGAGGTCACCGGCAACACCGCGATGAACATCGACGTCGCCGCCGCCCTCCAGGACGCGCTCGTGCCCTACCTGGCCGTCATCATCGTGCTGGCCCTGATCCTGCTGCTGGTGGTCTTCCGTTCCGTGCTCGTACCCGTCAAGGCCGCACTCGGCTTCCTGCTGTCGGTGCTGGCCGCCCTCGGCGCGGTCGTCGCGGTCTTCCAGTGGGGCTGGGGCGCCGAACTCCTCGGCGTGGAGCAGTCCGGCCCGATCATGAGCCTGATGCCGATCTTCCTGGTCGGCATCGTGTTCGGCCTGGCCATGGACTACGAGGTCTTCCTGGTCTCCCGGATGCGCGAGGCGTACGTCCACGGCGACCGGCCCGCCCAGGCGGTCGTGACGGGGTTCCGGCACAGCGCCCGGGTGGTCGTCGCCGCGGCGGTCATCATGATCGCGGTGTTCTCCGGGTTCATCGGCGCCCACGAGTCGATGATCAAGACCATGGGCTTCGGACTCGCCGTCGCGGTGCTCTTCGACGCCTTCGTCGTCCGCATGGCGCTGGTGCCCGCGGTGCTCGCCCTGCTGGGCGACAGGGCCTGGTGGCTGCCCGCCTGGCTCGACCGGCTGCTGCCCCGCGTCGACGTCGAGGGCACCGGGCTCGGCACACCGAGGACGCCCGAGGCCGACGAGACGGCACCCCAGGAACCCGCCCGCGTGTGAAGCCCGTACGACGGACCTGAGGCCCGTATGACGGACCTGAGGCCCGTATGACGGACCTGAGGCCCGTATGACGGACCGCGGCGCCCTCGCACGAGACGGCGCCGCGGTCGGCGGTGTGTGAGCATGACTGTCCTCGGACCTTTCTCGGAGCGTGATGAGCAACAGCTGGCAGCGGCGGGCGGCGACCCGTCCGAAAGCCGTCGAGGCCGTGACGCTGGCCCTGCTGTTCGCCCTCACCGCCCTCGGCGTCCTCATCACCCGGGCGGTGTTGCCCGAGACGCCGCCCCTGTGGCCCGGTATCGCCCTCACCGCCGTGGCCTGCGGCGCACTGCACTGGCGCCGCGAGCACCCCCTGTACGTCCTCGCCGCGACAGCCCTGTGCGCGATCACTCTGGCCGTCCAGGGCTACCTCCTGACCGCCGGGGTGATGGGCCCGCTCCTGGTCGCGCAGTACTCCGCCGGCGTCCGCACGCCCCGCCGCACCAGCTGGAACAGCGCGCTGACCACCGCCGTCGGCATGGCCGCCACCGGTCTGGCCGTCCCGACGTTCCGCGACTCGCCCGTCCTCGCCACCGCCAACCCGGTGGCCATGGTGCTGCTGTCGGCGGCCCTCGGCGCCTACGTCCGGGTGCGCCGCCAGTACGCCGTCGCCCGCGCCGAGCACGCGGCCCGCGAACGCGAGGAGGAGGCGAGGCACCGGGTGATCCAGGAACGCATGCGCATCGCAAGGGAGTTGCACGACGTGGTGGCCCACCACCTGACCCTGGCCGACGCCCAGGCCGCCACCGCGGCGCACTTGGCACACACCCACCCGGACCAGGCGTTCGAGATCATGGCCAAGCTCCCCGACACCACCGCCGCAGCGCTGCGCGAACTCAAGGCCACGGTAGGGCTGTTGCGCCAGGACAACGACACCTCCGACCTGACCCCCGCGCCGGGCCTCGACCGGCTGCCCGACCTGGTCGACGCCTGCTCGATGATCGGCCTGGAGGTGACGGTCACTGTCGAGGGCGCGCGGCGACCCCTGCCGCCCGTGCTCGACCTGACGGCCTACCGGATCGTCCAGGAAGCCCTCACCAACGTCACCAAGCACGCCGCCACCCGCACCGCCCAGGTCCGACTCGCCTACACACCCCGCCACTTGACCCTGACCGTCACCAACGACACCACCGCCGACCGCCCAACAGCCCCCGCCACCACCGGAGGCGGCTTCGGACTCCTCGGCATGCGCGAGCGCGCCGCGGCCGTGGGCGGCACCTGCCACGCCGGCCACCGCCCCCAGGGCGGCTTCGAGGTGGTCTGCGTCCTACCGCTCCACCGCCACGACGCCCTGCTGCCTTACGGCCCCGACGAGAGCCCCGCCCCATGACGATCCGCGTCCTGCTCGCCGACGACCAAGCCCTGCTGAGGGCCACCTTCCGCATCCTCATCGACTCCGCCGATGACCTCACCGTTGTCGCCGAGGCCGCCGACGGACAGGAAGCCGTCGACCTCACCGCCGAGCACCGGCCCGACGTCGTCGTCATGGACATCCGCATGCCCAACCTCGACGGCGTGGCGGCCACCGCGGCCATCTGCGCCCTCCCCGAACTCTCCGGCACCCACATCCTCGTCCTCACGACCTTCGAGAACGACGAGAACGTCGCCAAGGCCCTGCGCGCGGGCGCGAGCGGCTTCCTCGGCAAGGGCGTCCGCCCCGACGAACTCCTGTCGAGCATCCGCACGGTGGCGGCCGGAGACTCCCTCCTCTCACCCACCGCCACCCGCGCCCTGATCACCCGCTTCCTGGCCACCCCGGACACGGACGGCTTCCTCGCCCTCCCCGCCGCCGTCAAGGCACTGACCGACCGCGAACGCGAAGTGACGGCCCTGGCCGCCCACGGCAAGTCCAACGCCGAGATCGCCGAACGACTCGTCCTGAGCCCGCTGACCGTACGCAGCCACATCCAACGCGCCATGACGAAACTGGACGCCCGGGACCGGGCGCAGCTCGTGGTGATCGCCTATCAGAGCGGGCTGGTGAAGCCGCATCCGCAGGCCTGATCCGACCGAGGGCGGTCTTGAGGCGGTGGCGGGGTGTCTCAAGCGGTGACGCGCTCCGCGCCCACGACATGTGCCGTGCCACCGACGAGGACTCGCCGCCCGTCCGGTCCGGTTCGGGCCATGGCGGTGACCGTCGCCGGGCTGCCGAGCGTGTCGCCCATGTCGACGGCGATCTCCTTGACGCCCGCCCGCTCGGCGAGGTGAGCGGCGAGACAGGCCGTGCTGTTGGCGTTGGCGATGTCCTCCGGGACACCGATCGAGGGCGCGAACATACGGGCCGCCAGCCTGCCGGTCGGCGACGCCGGGGAGTAGACGTAGGCGCCCAGCAGGCCGAAGCGGTCGCAGGCGGCGCGGAGCCGGCCGAGATCCGGGGTGAGGGCCGCGAGGTCGGCACGCGTCGGCACGGGCACGAGGATCCGCTCCCGCCCGACGCCGGCCACCCGCGCCCGCGCCCCGGATTCCTCGGATGCGAGCCCCAACGCAGGGAGCACGAGGGCGAGTTCGGCGTCATCGGGTTCGCGCAGACCGACGGGCCCGGGATCGAAGGAGGAGCTGAACTCCGCCCCGTCTCCCTCGCACCAGCCGTCGAAGACGCGTCCCGCCGCCCGGAGCGCAACCCGCCCACGCTCCCCGCCTCCGGCTGGGGAGGCGAGGAAGGCCAGCGCGGCGACCGTCCCGTGACCGCAGGCGGGCAGCTCCCCTTCGGTGGTGAAGAACCGCAGGCCGACGACGTCCTCGCCGCTCAAGTCGACGAAGACGGCGTGCGAGGCGCCGTTCTCCACCGGCAGCCGGCGCCGCCGTTCGTCGCTCAGCGACCCGTCCACCACCACCGCGGTGGGGCTGCCGCCCGTGCCGTCCCGAAGACAGGCGCGGACGAGTGCGACGGATCCGGGTCTCACCAGGTACCTCCGTTCGTCTCCGTGCTCAACCGGCGTGGAAGACCACGCACTTCACTTGAGTCCAGTCCTCTGAGTCCAGTCCTCAAGATAGTCGGGCCTCGCCGCCCCCAGGGTGCTGACCGCGATCTTTGGAGTGTCACATTCTCTTGCCTGAGTGCTTGCTTCGCTCAAAAAGAGAATGTACTTTCCGCCTCGTCGGGCGTCCGAACTCCCCGAGGAGGCACCTTGCGCAGGCTGCTCATCGGCACGGTCGCCGCGGTCGCGGTGCTGTTGGCCGGCTGTTCCTCCCACTCCGGCGACGAAACCGCCGAGGGCACCGGAGCCACACCGGCGGCGGGCGCCTCGGCCCAGGCGTCGGCCGACTTCGGCACGTTGAAGGACGTGTGCGGTCCCGGTACCGCCGGGCCCTCGACCGTTCAGGGGGTCACCGACACGTCGATCCAGGTCGGTGTCCTGTCCGACATCGGCTTCACCAAGAACTCCGAATTCCCGGACGCCGCCAAGGTGTTCACCTCCTGGTGCAACGCCGCCGGCGGCATCAACGGCCGCAAACTCGTCCCTGTCACCCACGACACCCGGCTCCTCCAGGTCCGCGAAGGCGTCCTGAAGGCCTGCGAGTCCGACTTCGCCCTGGTCGGCGGCGGCGCCGCACTGGACGGCCTCGGCGTACGGGACCGGCTGAAGTGCCTGCTGCCCGACTTCGCGGCCCAGGCCACCCAGGCGGTCGGCTCCGACCTCCAGGCCCTGGCCACCGGAGCGGGTGTCGGATACTTCCCGTACGCGGGCTACTACACCTGGCTGATGAAGGACAAGTACCCCGACTCGGCGCAGAAGGTCGGCATCATCGCGGGCGACAGCCCGGTCAGCAAGGGGTTCGCCGACCAGTACGAGGAGGCGGTGGGCGGGCTCGGCGGCAAGGTCTCCTACACCGACCTCTACCCGCCGGCCGGCGTCGCCGACTGGACGCCCTTCGCCCAGGCCATCAAGAGCAAGGGCGTCAAGGGACTCACCTTCCTCGGCGACTTCGCGAGCCTCGCCAAGCTGGAGCAGGCTCTCACCGACATCGGATACGCCCCCGACTGGATCGACGCCAACAGCAACGCCTACAACCCGGCCTTCCTCCAACTCGCGGGCCCCGCCCTGGCGAAGCAGCACAACTACGCCGAACTCTCCGCCACCGCACCCCTGGAGAGCGCGTCGTCCAGCCCGGCCACCCAGCAGGTCATCGACCTGTTCAAGAAGTACGCGCCCGGCAAACAGGTCACCTACCCGGTGCTGCGCGCCTTCTCCGCCTGGCTGCTGTTCGCCACCTCAGCCCGCGACTGCGCCACGCTCACCCGCAAGTGCGTCTACGACAACGCCGTCAAGCAGGCGGCGTGGACGGGCGGCGGCCTCCAGGCCCCGACCGACCTCAGCAAGACGGACGTCCCGCCGAAGTGCTACTCCATCGTCGAGGCGACGGCCAAGGGCTGGCAGGCGGCCGACTTCGACCCGGACAACGGCCCCTACCGCTGCGACGCGCCCGCCTACAAGTACAAGGGCGACTACGGCAAACCGGCCACCCTCGCGGACGTCGGCAAGTCGATGGCGGACCTCACCTGAGAAGACCCACCGCCGGTCAGAGCAGGGGGCGGGGACTCTCGGCGACCCGTACTTCGGCGGCCGCCGAAGTGTCCGCCCTCTAGCGTCGTTTCAGTGAACGCGACGACGACACCGACGGCCACCACGCCCACCGACCACCTCTCCATCTCGCCGAGCATCCTGTACTTCGGCACGCCCGTGGCCCTGCTGACCACCGAGAACCCGGACGGCACCCCCAACCTCGCCCCGATCTCCTCGGCCTGGGCGCTAGGCCACACGGTCGTCCTGGGTCTGGGCGCGGAGAGCCGTACCCTGGCGAATCTCGCCGAGTGCCCGGAACTCGTGATCAATCTGCCCTCGCCCGAACTGTGGGCGGCGGTGGAACGCATCGCCCCGCTCACCGGGGCGGACCCGGTACCCGCCGCCAAGCGCGAGTGCTACCGCCACGAAGCGGACAAGTTCACGGCAGCGGGGCTGCACCCTCAGGCCTCGGAGACGGTACGTCCGCCCCGAGTCGCCGAGTGCCCGCTCCAACTGGAGGCCACCGCACGGACCATCACGCCGGCCGGCCCCGACGGCGGGTTCCGGATCGTGGAGTGCGAGGTCGTACGCGTCCACGCCGCCGCCTCCGTGGTGATCCCCGGCACCCAGCACATCGACCCCGCCGCCTGGAGCCCGCTGATCTACAACTTCCGCCACTACTACGGCCTCCGTACCCCTGAACTCGGCCACAGTTTCCGCTCACAGACGGCGAGTTGACCCGTAGAACCCGTATGGACGGCCGATGCGCGGCGCTGTGCAGGCTTCTTGGCGCCAGGCCTGGCCACTACCGTGCCTCCATGACCGATCCCGCTGTCGCACACGGCTTCACCTCGGTGGACACCCAACCCAGGCCCGGGGACTGGGTGCAGGTCCTTGACCGGGTGGGTGCGGAGCCGTTCTACGCCGCCTACAAGCAGCGGTTGGAGGAGCTGTTGCGCCCCGTGGAGGGCGCCCGGCTGCTGGAGGTCGGAGCGGGCACCGGGGACGCGGCACTGGCGCTGCGCTCACGGTGGAGGGCTGAAGTCGTCGCGGTCGACAGCTCGTTGACGATGATCGAGCAGGCGCGGGCGCGAGGACTGGCGCACGCGGTGGTGGCGGACGGACATCAACTCCCCTTCAGGACTGACTACTTCGACGGGGTGTGGGCCGACCGGGTACTCCAACACGTCGCCGACCCCGACCGGGTGCTGGACGAACTGCTCCGCGTCCTCCGCCCCGGCGGCCGGATCGCACTCGCGGACCCCGACTACGACACCCAGGTCCTCGACATCGACGACCAGGACCTCGCCCGCCGGGTACTGCGCTTCCGCGCCGACGTACTCCTGCGCAACGGCACCCTCGCCCACCACCACGCCGGACTCCTCGCGGCTCGCGGCCTCGACGACATCACGGTGGAGGCCCGGACCCTGATCGTCCGCGACCCTTCCGCCGTGGACAACGTGATGGGCCTGCGCACCTGGGCCCACACCGCCGCGACCCACGACCACCTCACCCCCGAGGAGGCGAATCGCTTCGTCTCCCGCTTCGACGAGGCCGTAGGCGCAGGCCGGTTCACCTACGCGGTCACGTTCTTCCTGACCGCGGGGACGAAGAGCTCCGCTCGGCGTACGGGGACGACCCGGGTGCCGATGGTGTCGAACCCGGCGTAGTCACCGTGCTTCGGATGTCCGTCACAACTCCTCGGGAAGGTCATGATGAAGCTTCTCCTCACCGACTCCGGTGTCAAGAACGCGAGCATCCAGGAGGCGCTGGTCGGCCTCCTGGGCAAGCCGATCGGCGAGTCCACCGCCCTGTGCATCCCCACCGCGGGATACGGGAGCCCCGACGCCGATCCGGCCGGACCCTGGCGATTCATCAGTGGACGGAGCCCCCACCCCATGACCGGACTGGGGTGGAAGTCGGTGGGCGTGCTGGAACTCACGGCGCTGCCCAGCATCGACGAGGTGCGCTGGGTCTCCTGGGTCCGGGAGGCCGACGTTCTGCTGGTCAATGGCGGGGACGCGCTGTTCCTCGCCCACTGGATGCGGGAGTCGGGGCTGGCTGAACTCCTGCCGTCGCTGACCGACACGGTCTATGTGGGACTCAGCGCCGGGAGCATGGTGATGACACCCCGCGTCGGGGCGGACTTCGTGGGCTGGAGGCCGCCGACCGGTGGCGACAATGCGCTGGGCTTGGTCGATTTCTCGATCTTCCCGCATCTGGATCATCCGGCCTGTCCCGAGAACACCATGGCCGCGGCAGAACGATGGGCCGCGGAAATCACGGGCCCGGCCTACGCGATCGACGAGCAGACCGCCATCAAGGTGGCCGACGGCGCCGTCGAAGTGATCTCCGAGGGGCACTGGAAGCTGTTCAACCCGGCCTCGTGAACACGGCAGGGCATTTCCCCTCCCACGAAACCGATCAGACTGGCATCCACTCGAACGGGCACTCGCATCTCACCAACGAGTGAGGGGTGGTATACCGCTCATGGAGATCTCAGGCGTCATCAGCGCGATCGTCATCGGCATCGTCATCGGTGTCCTCGGCCGGCTCGTCGTCCCCGGTCGTCAGCGCATAGGCATTCTCTGGACGATCGCGATCGGCATCATCGCCGCGTTCATCGGCACCGGCATCGCCGCCGGTCTCGACGTCGCCGATACGGAGGGCGTCGACTGGGTGGAGTGGCTCATCCAGATCGCGCTCGCGGCGGTGGGCGTCGCGGCGCTCAGCAAGGTGAAGCTGCGCCGCTGATCCGGCTGCGCAGGGCCGGCGACTCCAGCACCGACCTCGTCATCCGAGAGGCCCGAGAGGCCCGAGAGGCGCGAGAGGCCCTACGGAGGCGGGGTCGGGCTGGGCCCGGGCGCGGAAGGTGCGCCGGTAGGTGTCCGGCGGTACCCCGACCGTGCGGTTGAAGTGCCGGCGCAGCGTCGTGGCGGTGCCCATGCCGGTAGCCGTCGCGATGGCGTCGACGCTGTCGTCCGTGGCCTCCAGCAACTCCTGGGCGCGGCGGATCCGTTGGGTCAGCAGCCACTGGAGGGGAGTGGTGCCGGTGGCCGCCCTGAAGTGCCGGCCCAGATGGCGTGAGCTCATCCGGGCCTCGCGGGCCAGATCCTCCACGGTCAGCGGCTGGTCCAGGCGTGCGACCACCCACGGGAACAGGTCGCCGAGCGGATGGTCGTCCCGCGCGGGCACCGGCGTGGCCACGAACTGCGCCTGTCCGCCCGCCCGATGGGGCGGTACGACGAGCCGGCGGGCGGCGACGTTGGCGACGGCCGAGCCGTGGTCGAGGCGTACGAGGTGCAGGCACAGATCCATCGCGGCGGCTTTGCCCGCGGAGGTGAGGACGCTGCCGTTGTCCACGTAGAGCACGTCCGGATCGACCTCGACCCGCGGATGGCGGGCCGCGAGCACGTCGGTGTGCGCCCAGTGCGTGGTCGCGCGCTTCCCGTCCAGCAACCCCGCCGCGGCCAGCACGAATGCACCGGTGCACAGCGAGGCCACCCGTGCGCCCGCCGCATGCGCCGCGCGCACCGCGTCCACCAGCTCGGCCGGCGGATCCACGTCGACGTCCGCCCACCCGGGGACGATCACGGTGTCGGCGTCCCGCAGCCGGTCCAGCCCCTGATCGGGCTCCAGCCGGAACCGCCCCACCCGCACGGCCGCCGACCCGCAGACCGTGACGTCGTACCAAGGAACGCTCACGCCGTCCGGCAGGGAGCCGAACACCTCGTACGCCATGGACAGTTCGAAGTGCAGCATTCCGTCGGTGACGGCCAGCGCGACAGTACTCATGTCCGAAACTGTACGGGACACGTCGTTCCGGACACTCACGCGGGAGGGCCCATTCTCGCCAGGATGTTCTCAGTCGGGTCGGCCGGATCGGTCGATCAATCGAGCACGGGGGAGCAACCCATGGGAACGGGACAGACGGTCACGGTGTACGGCGCCTACGGCCACACCGGACGCTTCGTGGTGACGCACCTGCTGGAGCGCGGGTTCGTCCCGGTGCTCGCCGGCCGCGACGCCGACCGGCTGAAGGAACTGGCGGCAGCCACCCCCGGCCTGGAGATCCGGCAGGCGTCGGTCGACGACCCGGCCGCGCTCGACGACGCCCTCGCCGGCGCGGACGCGGTGATCAACTGCGCGGGCCCGTTCGCCACGACCGCCGCTCCCGTCATCGAGGCGGCCCTGCGCGCCGGGATCCCGTACGTGGACGTGGCCGCAGAGATCGAGGCCAACGCCGACACCTTCGCCCACTTCGCCGACCGCGCCCGGGAGTTGCGGGCGGTGATCGTCCCCGCGATGGCCTTCTACGGCGGCCTCGGCGACCTGCTGGCCACCGCCGCGATGGGCGACTGGACCTCGGCCAACGAGGCGATCGTCGCGTACGGGCTGAGCAGTTGGCACCCCACCGCCGGCACCCGCACCGCGGGCGCGGTCTCCCACGAGCGGCGCGGCGGCAGGCGCGTCCGCTACGCCAACGGGCAGTTGGAGTACCACGACAACGAACCGACCGTCCTGGCATGGCCGTTCCCCGCACCGCTCGGCACCAGGGACGTGGTCGGGGAGTTCACGATGGCCGACGTCGTCACCATCCCCAGCCATCTCTCCATCCCCGACGTCCGCACCCACATGGCGGCCGAGGCGGCCCGTGACCTCGCGACCCCGGGCACCCCCGCCCCCACCGCGGCCGACGACGACGGACGCTCCGACCAGACCTTCCTCGTCGACGCCGTCGTCCGCTCCGGCGACCTCGAACGACGCGCCGTGGCCACGGGCCAGGACATCTACGCCGTCACCGCACCCCTCGCCGTCGAGGCGGTCCACCGCATCCTCACCGGCCGGACCCGCACGGTCGGCGTGGCCTCGGCGGGGGAGATCTTCGACGCGCCCGACTTTCTGCGGGCGCTGTCCCCGCACATCACCTTCGAACTGTCGCGGTAGCACGGCGGCCGTCCAGGGCAGGGCTGCTTACCGGTGGTCCGATCCGGCCTGGTGACTCGGGCCGGCCTGGTGACTCGGGCCGGCCGCGTAGGCCAACGGAGGCGCGATTGCCTGGGCGTCCGCCCCCTCGCCGACCCACAGGGCGATGAACAGCGCGGCGGTCGCCTCCAGCCATCCCGCTCGTTCGAGACCACCGCCGGACACGGGCTCGCAACCCACGTCCCGCACCAACTCGCGTACACGCGCGAGGGCCGTCCCGTCGTCCCCGCAGAGGGGCACGGCCAGCGGCCGCCCGTCGAACACGGGGGGCCGCATACGCCACACGTCCTCGTGGCAGAGGTTGAAACCCTTGACCACGCGGGCCCCCGGCGCCGCCGCGGCCAGCCGTTGGGCCGCCGAGGGACCTCCCTCCGTCAGCAGCCGAAAGCCCGGCCCGACCGGGTTGGAGCAGTCGAGCAGCACCTTGCCCTCCAGGGGCGCGCGCAAGTCCCGTACCACTTCCGCCCCCGCCCCGAAGGGCAGCGCGACCAGCACCACCTCCTGAGCGGACTCGGCCGCGGCGCGCAGACCGGCGGGCTCCGCGCGGCCTCCGATGCGCCTGGCGAGCCGCTCCGCCTTGTGCGGGTCCCGTCCCCCGACGACCACCTCGTGCCCGGCCCGCACCCAGTGGGTGGCGAGGGCGTCAGCCATGTTGCCCGTTCCGAGTACGCCGATTCTCATCACACGGTCACCTCTCCGTCCTTGCTGGATCGTTCACAACGACGCTAGAAGGCGCTTCGGGCACCATTTGGTACGTGACCACCGACGCCTTCCTCGCCGACTGCCGCGCCCGCCTCGCCTTCGACCTGCTCTCCAACACCTGGAACGCCGTGGTGCTTTGGGCGCTGCGCGACGGCCCCAGCCGCCCGGTCGAACTCCGGGAACGGATCGGAGGCATCAGCTCCAAGGTCCTGACCGAGACCCTGAGGCGGTTGCAGTTCAACGGACTCGTCGAGCGCCAGCCTGCCTCCCACGCGCCCGCGCGGGTGGAGTACCGACTCACCCCTCTGGGGCGGACCTTGCTGTCGCCCATCGACGCCTTCGGCACATGGGCTTTCGAGTACGGCGATGAGGTCATGACGGCTCAGGAAGCAGCCTGCGCTCCCGAGGCGTAGTCCCCCTCCTGCCCTTGGCCGCTCCCGGCCAGGCTCCATACCAAACCGTGTGGTATGTCGGGGAGTTGAGGTGAGCGCTGGCCAACTGGCCTGGCTGGAACAGGCATTGGGGCTGTTGAGAGAGCAGAGAGCCCCGGCGGTGACGTTGGAGCGGCTGTGCGAGGGGGCCGCCGCTGCCCAAGGCGGAGGTGCGCGGCATGTATGACCTGCTGTGGCCGACAGCCCCTGCGTGCCGAGGAGATCCCCTTCACCATCGGCGGCAATGTCTCCTTCTTCACCGTCGCCGCCGCTACCGACCACTACCTCGTCCTCGAAGCGGCCGACACTCACCTCACCGGCTACCTCGCCGTCGTCACCGCACCCGCCGCTGACGGTCGACTTCAACCTCATCCGTCCCTTCCACCACCTGGTGGTCGCCGGCATGACGAAGGCGGGAGCCCGCGCGGCCCGCGACGGGAACCCCTGAGCACCTCGCCCGAAGCGAACGAACTGCTGTCTGAACAGGGGCAGTTGATGTGCGAAGCTGTCTCCAGGGGATCACGGTGATCGCGGCGAGAGGAGCAGAGGGTGACAGCGGACGGCGTGCGTTCCGAGGAGATCGACACCAGCAGACCGCACCCCGCTCGGATCTACGACTATCTGCTGGGCGGCAAGGACAACTACGAGGTCGACCAGCGAGCCGGCGACGAACTCGCCGCCGCCGCGCCGGAAGTACGGATAGGCCTGCGCGCCAACCGCGCCTTCCTGCGGCGCGCGGTCCGTCACGTCGTCACCGAGGGCGGCATCCGGCAGATCCTCGACATCGGCACCGGCCTGCCCACCTCGCCGAACGTCCACGAGATCGCACTGGACGCGGCGCCGGACGTGCGCGTCGCGTACGTCGACAACGATCCGATCGTCAAGTCACACGGCGACGCCCTCCTCAGCAGCGAGGGAGCGACCAGCATCGTGCTCGGCGATCTGCGGGACCCGCGGGCGATCGTGGAGCACCCCGACATCCGCCGGATCATCGACTTCGACGAACCCGTCGCCCTCCTCCTCGTCGCCATCGTCCACTTCCTGACCGACGCGGAGAAGCCCGAGGAGACCATCGCGACCTTGCGCGACGCGCTCGCGCCCGGCAGCTTCCTCGTCCTCTCCCACGCCACCGGCGACTTCGCCGACCGCACCGCGGCCCAGGCCGTCTACAACAAGGCCACCGCCACCCTCAACCTGCGCTCCCGCACCGAGATCGAGCGCTTCTTCAACGGCTTCGACCTCATCACCCCCGGCCTGTCCCAGGCCCCGTTCTGGCGCCCGGACAGCCCGCCCCCGCCGGGATCCGAACAGATCGGCTTCTACGGAGGCGTGGCCCGCAAGTCCGCCTGAACCGGCAAACGGTAACCGGCACCGCAGAAGGGGGAGCACGTCGATGGACCAGTGGGCCACACTGCTGGGCGTGGTGGTGGGCGCGGTGGCCTCGTACGCGGCCTCGGCGCTCACCGAACGGACGCGATGGCGTCGCGTGCAGGCCGAGCGCTGGCACGAGAAGAAGTTCGAGGTGTACGCCGGCTACGGGAACGCGCTCAAGGAGCAGATCTGGATCACTCAGCGCATCGGGGCGGCGCTGGGTTACCCGGACGTGGTGGACCCGCTGGAGCCTGATGAAGGACTGCGGCTCCTGGCCGACGGCGAAGCACGCCGGGCCACGCTGTGGGAGTCCGTGCTGCTCGTCGGCGACGCGGAGACGGTGGCCGCCGCACGGTCCTGGCACGAGGCGATCTGGACGATGATGCTGCATGTGCGGGAGCGGCGGCAGGACGCCGAGGGATGGGTCCGCGACTCGTGGCGGGTGAGCGGGCGGCGCGACGCGTTCTACGTCTGCGCCCGACGCGAGCTGGGCGTGGCCGGACCTCCGCCCCCGTCCGGCAACTGGCCGCGCGCATGGCAGGAGCACGACGGGGTCGCCCCCTGAGCCCGCGTGTCCGGGGCGATCGTCTGCGATCCGGTCGGTCTTGGCGGAGGATGTCTTCGAGGTGCCGGTCGGCCCTGTCCGTCGGCCGCGCGACCTGAACACCGAACGCCCTGAGCCTCTCGAGCCGCGGCGGCTCAGGCCCGACGTACCGGAGAGCATCGATGAGGATCCATCTGTCCAGCGTCTTCGTGGACGACCAGGAGACGGCCCTGCGCTTCTACACGGACGTGCTGGGCTTCGTGAAGAAGCACGACGTCCCGCTGGGGGAGGACCGGTGGCTGACCGTGGTGTCGCCCGAGGACCCCGACGGCACCGAACTGGTGCTGGAGCCCTCCGGTCATCCCGCGGTGCAGCCGTACAAGACGGCACTGGTCCGGGACGGCATCCCGGCCACCGCCTTCGCCGTGGACGACGTGCACGCGGAGTACGCCCGGCTGCGCGAGCTCGGCGTGCGCTTCACCCAGGAGCCGGTCGAGGCGGGCCCGGTCATCTTCGCCGTACTGGACGACACCTGCGGCAACCTGATCCAGATCATCCACAACAAGTAGCCTCCGGCGCAGGCGGCAGCCATGCCCGACCGGTCCGACCTCGTCCGGTCTGATTCCGCCTGCTCCTGCCTGTTCCTGTTCCTGTTCCTGATCCGAGGTGACGCCCCGTGCCCCCGCCGGACCTGCTCGCCGTCTTCGCGCACCCCGACGACGAGTCCCTGGCGGCAGGCGGCGTCCTCGCCCGGCACGCCTCCGCGGGTGCCCGTACCGCGGTCGTCACGGCGACCTGGGCCCCGGACACCCCGCGCGCGGCGGAGCTGGCCGAGGCGCTGCCGATCCTGGGCGCCGGGGCACCGCGGATGCTCGGCCACGCCGACGCGCGCGCCCCGCACTCGGCGCCGGGCAGGGCACGGTTCTGCGACGCGCCGCTCGACGAACTGGTCCGTGAACTGGTCGCGCACATCCGGGAGTTCCGCCCGGACGTCGTGGTCACCCACGATGCGTACGGCGGCCTGACCGGGCACCCGGATCACGTGCACACCCACCGCGTCACCACGCTCGCATTTCAGGCCGCGGGCCTGGAACGGCTCTACCCGGACGCCGGTGAGCCCTGGCAGCCCGGCGCCCTCTATCTCGCCACGCACCCGCACTCCGCCTTACGCGGCTGGGGCGGGTACTGGGCCTCGACGGGCAAGGCCCTGCACAGCGTTCCCGACGAGTGGATCGCCGCCACGGTCGACGTCGGCCCCTGGCTGGAGCAGAAGACCGCCGCCGTCCTGGCGCACCGCACCGAGGTGCGGAGAGGAGCGGCCCCGGGAGTCATCGCCGCCCTCCCGCCGTACGACCGCGCACAGTTGCTGTCCACGGAGTGGTACATCCGCCACGACCCCCACTCAACGGGGCCGCCGCGGACGGAGCTGACGGTCTGAGGTCCTGCCCTTGGCAGCGTCGAACCGCGTCAAGTGCGGGCGAACGGCGGTGAGTTGCCGCGCCCGGGCGGCGTCAGCCCCGTCCCTCCGGCCGCGTGCGCTGCGCCAGCACCACCGCGGCCACGCCCGCCGCACCCACCACCCCGACCGAGCGGAGGGCGCGCGAGGAGCGCCACGACAGCATCGACCACCGCGACTGCGCGGACAGGACCGACCCCGTGCTCAGCCACGAGCCGAACGAGATCAGCGACAGCGCGGACCCGATCGATCCGACGGACAGCGCGCTGCCGATCGACCCTACGGACAGGGCGGAGCCGACCGACCCGATGGACAACACCGATCCCACGGAGCCGATCGACAGCACCGAGTCCTGCGACCACAGGGACAGGAACGAGCCACCGGAATCGCGGTGCGCCGACGCTACGGCTGATTTCGTCATGGAGCCATCTTGCCCATCGGCCCGGCGCGCGTGCACCCGATGCGGCGAACCGGCCCGGCAGCCGGACCGTCGACCCTTCCGCCCGCCCGCGTCCGCCGCTCCGGCCGTCAGTCCGCCCGCTTCGCCACCGCCTCCACGAGCCGCCGGATGTCGTCCAAATCCGCCTCGAACTCGGCGCTGAGATCCACCGGCAGGTCGAGCCAGGGCGCGAGCCTCGCGTGCCCGGGGAGTTCGGCCTCGGGGAGGCGGCCGCGGCGGCTGCGGGGATCCTCCGTGCCGGGGGCGAAGCGGCCCGAGGCCTCGGAGGCGGCGAAGCCGATGACGAAGGTGCTGACGAGGCGTTCGAGGCGGGGGACTTGGGCCTCGGGGACCCCGGCGTCGAGGAGCGCGGTGTAGATGATGTCCACCGCGCGGACGGCGTCGGGCGTCACGGCGGGCCGGGAGAAGAGCAGCTGCGCGGCCCACGGGTGGCGCTGCGTCACCTCGCGGCAGGCACGCCCGAGCGCGACGAGCCGTTCGTCCCAGGCCAGGCCGCGCGCGGTGTCGCCCGGCAGCAGCGCGGCGAGCAGCCGCCCGACCATGCCGTCCAGCAGCGCCCCCTTGTCCTTGACATGCCGGTACAGCGCCATCGGCGTCACGCCGACCCGGTCGGCCAGGGCGCGCATGGAGACGGCTTCGAGGCCGCGCTCGTCCGCGATGGCCAGGGCCGCGTCCAGGATCTCTTCCCGTCTGCCACTCATGGGTCTACAGTGTAGACGTATACGCCGTAGACGTGTACATCGTAGACATGGGTGTGGAGGCAATGGCGTGGAGACAGAGGGGGAACGATGCTGCTGGCAGAAGGCCTGGTGAAGCGCTACGGTCCGAGCCGCGCGCTCGACGGCTTCGACCTGGCGGTCGAGCCCGGCGAGATCGTCGGCCTGATCGGGCACAACGGCGCCGGGAAGACCACGTTCGTCGAGGTCGTCACAGGTCTCGTACGTCCTGACGCGGGCCGTGTCCGCATCGGCTCGCTCGACGCACTGCGCGCCGCCCGGGCCGCGCGGCGGCTCGTCGGAGTGGCACCTCAGGAACTGGCGTTGTACGGCACGGTCAGCGCCCGGGAGAACCTGCGGCTGTTCGCCGGGCTCGCGGGTCTGAGGGGGAGGCGGCGGGACGCCGAGATCGTCCGTGTCCTCGATGAGCTGCACCTGACCGGCGTGGCGGACCGGCCGGTGGGTGTTCTCTCCGGCGGGCAGCGCCGCCGTGTCCAGGCGGCCACCGCCCTCGTGGGCTCTCCGCCGCTGCTCCTGCTCGACGAACCGACCGCGGGAGCCGACCCGGAGACCCGTTCGGCTCTGCTCGCCGCTGTCAGGGCCCGCGCCGAGGCGGGTGCCGCCGTCGTCTACACGACGCACTATCTGCCGGAACTCGTCGACCTCGACGCCACGTTGGCGCTCGCCCGTGCGGGCCGGATCATCGCGCGGGGCAGCCGGCAGGAGCTCACCCGCCATCTGCCCGGCGAGCTGAGAGTCACCTTCACCGACCCCGCCGAACCGGCCCTGCGGCTGCCGACCACGGACCCAGGCGCCGACCTCGCCGCCCTGCTGGCCTCCGGCCGCACACCGGCGTCCGTCGACATCCGCCGCCCCAGCCTCGACGACCTCTACCACGCCATGGAGAGCGCAGCTCTCGGAAAGGATGCGGAGCCCCGTGAAGCCGCCGCGTGAGTCCGCCGCCCGCATCGGCGTCCTGGTGCGCCACAACGCACTGCTGATGCTCCGTGAACCCGGCCCGCTGCTCAGCCGGATGATCCTCCCGCTCGTCTTTCTCACCCTGCTGCGCCCGCTCTACCTGGCCGCCCAGGGCCCGGTCGCCGGCACCGAACAGGCCGTCCTCGGCACCCTGGTCACCTTCTCGCTGCTCGCCCTGAGCATCTCCGGCAACGCGATCCTCACGGAACGCCTCGGCCGCACCTGGGACCGACTGCGCGGCACACCGCTGCGTCCCGCGGAACTCCTCGCCGGCAAGGCCATCCCCGTCTTCGCGGCCCTGCTCGCCCAGCAACTCCTCATCATCGGGTTCGGCGTCGGCGTCTTCGGCCTGCCCCTCGCGCACCCCTTCCTCCTGCTGGCGGTCCTGCTCACCTGGACCGCCACCCTCCTCGCCCTCGGCACCCTGATCGGCGTCCTGGTGCGCAGCATGGGCGAGCTCTCCGCCGCCTTCGACATCGGCGGCATGCTCCTGAGCAGCCTCGGCGGCGCCCTCGTCCCGCTGAGCGTCCTGCCCGCCTGGGTCGCCGCCGTGGCCCCGGCGTCCCCCGGCTACTGGGCCGTCCACGGCCTGCACGCCGCCCTCGACGGCGACACCCGCACCACGGCGACCGCCTGCGCGACCCTCCTGACGGTGGCGCTCCTGTGCGCGGGGCTCGCGGCGGTACGTCTGCAAGGGCGCAGCGGGCGACTGGTGGCGCTGTGACCGTGACGACCGGCCACGTCACCGGAACGGGTGCTTGCCCCGCCGCAGGCGATCTCGGAGTCTCGAATCCCGGAGTCTCGAATCCCGGGGTTTCGAAAGACGCCCCGCCCCGGCCCCCAGGAGGACCCGTGCCCGCCGAAGCCGACATCTTTGCGCCACCCCAGTCCGTGGTGACCAAGCTGGAGCACTGGAACGCGTTCCTCGACGACCTCGTACCGGCGAAGGACAACGGCGCCAACCTCCTCATCGCCACCTGGAACCTGCGCGCCTTCTCCGATCTCACCAAGGCCTGGAAGACGCCCGAAGGTGTCTCGCCGAAGCGGAACTTCACCGACATCCACCTGATCGCGTCGGCGGTCAGCCGCTTCGACGTCGTCGCCGTGCAGGAGGTGCGCGGCAACCTGCGGGCCCTGCGCTATCTGCTGAAAGTCCTCGGTGAGGACTGGGCGTTCATCCTCACCGACGTGACCCGGGGGAAGGCGGGCAACAGCGAACGGCTGGCGTTCCTGTTCGACACCCGCAGGGTGAAGCCCTCCGGCCTCGCCTGCGAACTGGTGGTGCCGATCGAGGAGGACGCGGGTGTCCCCGAGGCCGGTCTGGAGCGGCAGTTCGCCCGTACTCCGTACGCGGTCAGCTTCTTCTCCCAAGGCCAGACGTTCACGCTGGTCACCCTGCACGTCCTGTTCGGCGACCAGGCGGCGGACCGGGTGCCGGAACTGCGGGCGATCGCCGAGTGGCTGGCGAGCTGGGCGGAGCGGGAGTTCGGCTGGGACCACAACCTGATCGCACTCGGCGACTTCAACATCGACCACGCCGACGACCCCCTGTTCGAGGCGTTCACCTCCACCGGCCTGGTCCCCGCACCGCCGCTCGCGGCCCTGCCGCGCACGATCTTCGACGACCCGGGCGCCGAGCACTTCTACGACCAGATCGCCTGGTTCACCAAGGGCCAGCAACACCGCCCGGTGCTCACCCTGGAGGCCCGGACGGGCGGCAACATCGACTTCGTGCCCGAGCTCAAGGGCGACCGGACCCTGAACGACCTCTCCTGGCACATCTCCGACCACTACCCGCTGTGGGTGGAGTTCGCGGTACCGGACAACTGAACACGTGCGACATCTCGCCTACTTGCGCAGCCAGAAACCGGACCGCTCCAGCCACAGCGCCAGCAGATCCGTGTCCCCGAACACCTCGACGGACGCGTCGGCCGGGGTACGGCGGCCGTAGAGCAGCAGCACGAGGTCGGAGAGCGGGGCCCGTACCGCCACCGCGGCTTTCTCATGGGCGTGGCTCCAGGTGACCGGCACGTCCGTGAGGTCCACCAGCCACTCGGCGTCGGCCGCGTCGGTGGCGTGCAGATGCAAGGTCCGGCCCGGACCGGTGAGCGGCGGTGCGTCGGGCCCGGCGGCCTCCAGCACCCGTGGCAGGGCGCCGAAGCCCATCCACTCGTCCAGGGCGTCACGGGCCAGGTCCTCGCGTACGGCGAAGGGGGCGCCCGTGGCGAAGGCTCCGTCGGCGGCGTGCAGGGTCGTCTCGTGGGTCATCCGGCGGGCCCAGAAAGCGGCGGTGCCGCCCGGGGCCACCGTCCACAGCGGGGCGTCGGGACCGGCCTCGCGCAGGGCCCCGGTCAGCTCCGCGGCACCCTCGGCGAGCCAGGCGTCCAGCGCGTCCGGGGTCTCGGGGCCGGGGGAGAAGACGTCGTCGACCATGTCGTGGGGGACGGGCCCGGTCGCCCGCGTGCCGACGATCCGAGCCGCCCAGCGATGCGTCCCGCCGACGTGCCGGGCGAGCTCGGTGAGGGTCCAGCCGGGACACGCGGGGACGGGAGTGCCCGCCGGACCCGCCGCGGCGGAGCGCACGGCGGCCCGCAACTCGTCGGTCCTGGAACTGATTTCGCCGCAGTACGCCTCGTGGCTCACGTCACTCACCCGTACACCGTAGGTCGGGGGCAAGTCCGCGTTCAACGTGATTCATGGCGATTCAGCGCGGTTCAGCGCGGCTCGCCGAGCGCGGCGACCACCGCCTCCAGCCGCCCCATGTCACGGGCGACGCCGAGCCCGTCCATGTAGTCGCGGACATGGACGATCCGGCCGTCCCGGACCCGGATGACCAGGAGCCCGGGGATGCTGAACGCCCGCCCGGTCGTGGCCACCGTCCCGGTGACGACCTGCTCCACGGTGAGCACCTCGGCGTCGGTCTCGGTGTCGGTGCTCTCGTGCACGGCGACGGTACGGATGTCGCGCGGCTGCGCCGGACTCGCGCCCCAGGACGCCCGGTAGCCCGCGCGGACCTCCTCGCGCCCCTGATAACGCGGGGGCACGCCGGGAAACAGAAACGGGAACTCGTGGACGGCGTCGACCGCGTACAGATCGGCGAGATCGTCCGCGGACTTGTCGAGCATCGCCTGCTGGTAACGGGCCAGGATCTGGCGAGGGCTGAGGCCGTCCGTCATGGTGCTGGGGCTCCCTTCCGTCAACACACTTGTACGGCAGCCTACTTGGAGCCCCTCCCAACCCTCGCGCGGACGATCACTTCGGCAGGCGCAGCCCCGCGACGAGGAGTTCCACCAGCCGCCGCGCGTCGTACCGGGGATCGCTGTCCGCGCCGATGCAGAGGTTCCCCACGCCCCGCATCAGCGCATAGGGCTCCAGGTCGCCCCGCACCTCACCCGCCGCGGCCGCCGCGTCGAGCAGCTCGCCGCACACCGGTACGAGCCGGTCGAGGAAGTAGGCGTGCAGGGTGTCGAAGCCGGTGCTGTCGGACTGGAGTACGCCGGCGAGGCCGTGCTTGGTGACCAGGAAGTCGACGAACAGGTCGATCCACCGCCCCAGCGCGGCGTAGGGCGTGGCGGTGGTGGCGAGCAGGGCCGGTCCGGCCTCGGCGCAGGCGTCGACCTGGTGCCGGTAGACCGCGATGATCAGGTCCGCCCGGGTCGGGAAGTGGCGGTAGATCGTGCCCATCCCGACCCCGGCCTTTGCGGCGATCGCGCGCACCGGAGCGTCCACGCCCGACTCGACGAAGACCGCGGCGGCCGCGTCGAGCAGCGCCTCCTCGTTGCGCCGGGCGTCCGTCCTCTTGGGCCGGGCCGAGCGCCCCGCGCCCACGTCGCCGTCGTTCACAGCGTCGCTCCCTCCACCGGCATGCCGACAAAAGCCGTGCTTGCAAAAACGGAACACTGTTCCGTATCGTCTTAACCGGAACGTCGTTCCGCTTCGCTCATGATGCCAGAGCGGCGGCTCGGCGACCAATTCACGCGCTTTCACGCCCTCCGATCCCACCTCTTCCACGATGGAGGACCACGCTCATGCAGTACCGAACCCTGGGCCGCACCGGTGTGCAGGTCAGCACTCTCGCGCTCGGCGCGATGAACTTCGGCGCCATCGGGCGCACCACCCAGGACGAGGCCACCGCCCTCGTCGACGCCGCACTGGAGGCCGGCATCAACCTCATCGACACCGCCGACATGTACAGCCGCGGCGAGTCGGAGGAATTCGTCGGCAAGGCCATCGCCGGCCGCCGCGACGACATCGTGCTGGCCACGAAGGCGACCATGCCGATGAGCGATGAGCGCAACCACCAGGGCAGTTCCCGCCGTTGGCTGGTCACCGCACTGGACGACAGCCTGCGCCGGCTCGGCGTCGACCATGTCGACCTCTACCAGGTCCACCGCTGGGACCCGAACACCAGCGACGAGGAGACCCTGTCGGCCCTGACCGACCTGCAACGCGCCGGAAAGATCCGCTACTTCGGCTCCTCCACCTTCCCCGCCCACCGCATCGTCGAGGCCCAATGGGCGGCCCGTGAGCACCACTTGAGCCGCTATGTCACCGAGCAGCCCAGCTACTCCCTCCTCCAGCGCGGCATTGAGACCCACGTCCTGCCCGTGACCGAGCAGTACGGGCTCGGCGTACTGGTGTGGAGCCCGCTGGCCTCGGGCTGGCTGTCCGGCGCCGTCCGCGCGGACCGCCCCGTCACCACCAGCCGCTCCGCCTTCATGCCGGACCGCTTCGACATGACCCTTCCTGCCAACCGCGCCCGCCTCGAAGCCGTCGAGCAGCTCGCGAAGGTCGCCGACGAGGCCGGCCTGACGATGATCCAGCTCGCCCTCGGCTTCGTCACCGCCCACCCCGCCGTGACCAGTGCCCTCATCGGCCCCCGCACCTTCGACCATCTGCACACCCAGCTCGCCGCCGCCGACACCGTGCTCGGCGCCGATGTGCTCGACGCCGTCGACGCGATCGTCGCCCCCGGCACCGACCTGGCCGCCCACGAGAAGTACGACACCCCGCCCTCGCTCCTCGACGCGACACTGCGCCGCCGCTGACCAGGACAGAAGGACCCCGAGAAGGACCCCATGACACCCACCACCCGGCAGCGGACCAGCTTCGGCATCATGACCGCCCCCATGCACGTGACCTATGAGGAGGTCCTACAGGTCTGGCGCGAGGCGGACGAGATCCCGGAGATCGAGCACGCCTGGCTCTTCGACCACCTCATGCCGATCGGCGGCGACCCCCACGGCCCCGTCCACGAGGGCTGGACACTCCTGTCGGCCCTCGCCGCCCAGACCCGGCGACTGCGCCTCGGCCTGCTGGTCACCAGCAACCGCTTCCGGCCGCCCGCGATGCTCGCCAAGATCGCCACCACCGTCGACATCGTCTCCGGCGGACGCCTCGACTTCGGCATCGGCGTCGGCTCACGCCCCAGCCCGCCCGAGGCACACCGCGAATACCCGGCACACGGCCTGCCCTTCCACGACACCGCCCACGCCGTCGAAAGCCTCGCCGAGGCGTGCACGGTGATCCGGCGGCTGTGGACCGAGGAGAAACCCTTCGACTTCCACGGCACCCACGTCCGCCTCACCGGAGCCCTCGCCCACCCCAAACCCGTCCAGCGCCCGCACCCGCCGATCCTCGTCGGCGGCCGCGCCGCGGCGACCCTGCGCGTGGCCGCCGAACACGCCGACCTGTGGAACATCCCGGGCGGCGACCTCGACGACGCCGTCCGCCGCAGCGCACTCCTCGACCGCTACTGCGCCGAGATCGGCCGCGACCCCGCCACCCTCACCCGCTCCATCCATCTCGCCGTCTCCTACGACAGCCCGAGCACCACACGCCGGGCCATCGCCGAAGCGAGCGACGCCGGCTTCCGGCACATCGTCCTCGGCCTGCCCGCGCCCTACCCCGCGGGCGTCGCCCGCTGGGTCGCGGACCACCTCATCGGCGCCCGCTGACGACATCCGGTCAGTTTCGGAGAAGCCACGGCCGCCCCGGCTCCCTAACCTGGAAGTGTTCCCGCCGAGCACGTCGTACAGGAGAGGAATCCCGCCATGGGCACTCAGGCCTCCGGCAAGAGCAGCACCGCCACCGGTGAGAAGTACGACGGCTTCACCGACGAGGAGCGGGGCGCGATGAAGGAACGCGCCCAGGAACTCAAGGCGGCCGCACGGCGCGGTGCGCGTGCGGCCAAGCCGGACACGGAGAGCGAGGTGCTCGCGAAGATCGCCGAGATGGAGGAGGCGGACCGCGTCCTCGCCGAACGCGTCCACGCCATCGTCAGGGCCAACGCGCCCGAACTGACGCCCAAGCTCTGGTACGGCATGCCGGCGTACGCCAGTAACGGCAAGGTCGTCTGCTTCTTCCAGAGCGCGCAGAAGTTCAAGGCGAGGTACGCCACCCTCGGCTTCAACGACCTCGCGAACCTCGACGACGGCGCCATGTGGGCCACCGCCTTCGCCCTCACCGAGCTGACCGCCGACGTCGAGGCCCGGATCGGTGAACTGGTGAAGAAGGCGGTGGGCTGACGCCTCCGCTTGACGCCTCCGCACGACGGAGCGCCTGGGGACACAGCCCCCAGGCGCTCCCTCATGCGTGCACCTAGTGGGTGCCGATCGTGACCTTGCCGGTGATCTTGGAGCCGGCGGTGTTGTCGTAGACGACATCACCGCCGGACGTCTTCCAGATCCTGATGCGGAAGGTGTCCGGGGCTTCGGTGGCCGTGATCCGGAAGCGGTAGCCGTCGCTGCCGTTGACCGTGCCGGACCCCTGGTACACGGCCTGGTTGCCGGTGACCACGAGCCAGTCGGAGCCGGTGGAGCGGAACTTCAGCCGGGCGGGGCCGAAGTCGAAGGACACCTGGCCGGTGGGAACCGTGGCCGTCTTCCCGTAGAACGCGGTGAAGAAGAAGCCGGCCTTGCCGGTCAGCTCCGGCTTGGCGGGGTAGGCCCCGGCCGGGGAGGTGAGGACACCGGTGCCGAGCGCGGGTCCGGCGGAGCGGTCGTAGACGATCAGCTCGGGGAGCGTCTCGCTGTCCGAGGCGCCCTCGTCGTCGGTGACGGTGATCACCGGGTGCCGGATGCCCGCCTTGCGGTAGGTGTGTTCGGCCCGGCAGCCGGTCGCGGTGACGGTCCCCGCCGAGGGCGCGGTGCCGTCCTTCCAGTCGACCGCACAGGTGTGGCTGTCACTCGTGCCCGGGTCGCTGAACCCGGCGGTGACGACCGCCCGCTGGCCGACCGACACCGGCGACTTCGGCCCCGTGACGGAGCCCAATACCGGCGCCGCGTTGGCGATCTCTACGGTCGCCGTGTCGCTGCTGCGGCCGCCGGTGAGGGTCACCTCGTAGGTGCCGTCGTCGGTGCAGGTGAGCGTCGTGCTCGCGGCGGAGGCGTCGGCGAAGGCGCAGGGCGCGCCCTCTTCGGCCGTCCACTGCGCGGGGCCCGCCCCGGAGAGCGTGCCCTCCAGCCGGATCGCCGCGCCCTCGGTGCCCTTGGTGTCGGGGCCGGCGTGCACGATGGTCACCGGGTCGATGCTGGTCAGCGTCGGCACGACCTTCTTGATCAGGCCGTCCGCGTCGAACTCCAGCTTGTCGATGGTCGTTTCACGATGGGTGCCGTCGCCACCGGGGATCGCGAACCGGTGGTAGGCGATGTACCAGTCGTCGGTGCCCGGCACGTGCACGACGGAGTGGTGGCCGGGACCCTTGATGCCGAGGGAGAGGTCCTTCTCCAGGATCACGCCCCGCTTGGTCCACGGGCCGGTGGGGGAGGAGCCGGTGGCGTACGCGACGCGGTAGTTCTCGTCGCGGGTGTCGTTCTCCGACCACATGAAGTAGTAGGTCCCCTTGCGCTTCACGACGAAGGAGCCCTCGTTGTAGCCGCTGGGGGTGATGTCCTTGATCTTCGTGGCGTCCAGGGACGTCATGTCGTCGTTCAACGGGGCCACGTACGCGTGCCCGTTGCCCCAGTAGAGATACGACTGCCCGTCGTCGTCCGTGAAGACCGCCGGGTCGATCATCTGGCCGCTCAACTGGCCCGCCTTGAGCAGCGGTTGACCGAGGGCGTCCTTGAACGGACCCGTCGGGGAGTCCGAGACCGCGACCCCGATGTTGGCGTCGGCGCAGAAGTAGAAGTAGTACTTGCCGTCCTTCTCGGCGATCGTCGGCGCCCAGGCCCTGCTGTCCGCCCAGGACACGTCGGGGCCGAGGTCGAGGATGACGCCGTGGTCCTTCCAGTGGACCAGGTCGGTGGAGGAGTACGCCTTGAACTGCGTGCCGCTCCAGCCCTCGAAGCCGTCGGTGGTCGGGTAGAGGTAGAAGGTGTCGCCGAAGCGCACGATGTTCGGGTCGGCGTTGAGCCCCGGCAGCACCGGGCTCTTCATGACGAGCGCGGAGACGGTCCAGGTGCGCTTCTTGCCGTCGGATCCCGTCACTTCGTACGTCACGGGCTTGCTGAAGTCCTGGACGCTGCCCGAGGCCGGGCTGATCGCCGCGCCGTGGGCGAGGGTGAACTCCGGTGCCAGCGCGGTGAGATCGGTGCCTTCCTTCATCGGCAGGGTGATCTTGCTGTCCGCGTTGTCGACGATGGCGTCGACCTTCAGCCTGGACTCGGTCGCCTTGGCGATGCCCGCCGTGTTGCCGCTGAGCTCCATGACCTCCGCTGCCGACAGGGCCCGGCCGTAGATGCGGAAGTCGTCGACCTCGCCGCCGAAGTAGGGGTCGGCCGAGTACAGGGAGCGGCCGATGTAGCCGCTGTAGTCCTTGGCGGCGTCGTACAGTTCGGACGGCTTGATGCCGGTCGTCGTGCGGGCCGCCTCGACGCCGTCGACGTAGAGGACCATGGTCCCGGTCGAGCCGTCGAGGGTGACGGTGACATGCCGCCACTCGCCGGGCGTGAGCTGCGAGCCCGCCGTCAGCTTCGACTCCGCCGACCAACTCGCCTTCGTGATCGCCGAGTAGAGGCTGCTGCCGCCGTTGGACGGCGTGGCGAACAGGTACTTGTTGCTGTCCGGGCCGAGCCCGAACAGCCACTGGAAGCTGCTGCCGCCCTGCCACTTGGCGTACATCGACACGGTCACGCTGTCGGTGTTCTTCAGGACGCCGTTCGGGATCTTGACGTACGGGGACGTCGAGGAGTCGCCGGACATCTTGAACGAGCCGCCCTCGACGCCGGTGCCGAAGTCGGGCGTACGGACGTAGGTGCCGTGGTTGCCGTGGCCGCTGGAGTCACGGGCGATGTTGCCGCCGGTCTCGTCGAAGTCGTAGTGCAGGAGCAGATCCGCCGGGACGTCCGGGCCCTCCTCCGAGACGGTGATCTCGGCCCGGACCGGGATCGCGGTGCCGTCCGGCAGACCGCCGGTCACGGTGAAGGTGCCGGGCTGGGCGTACTGCGACTCCGCCACGTCGTCCCAGGTGACGGCGACGGGGCGCTTGACGCCGTCGGCGTACGTGGCGATCACGGTGGCGGGAAGCACCGGTGCCTGACCGGTCTTGGTCTTCACCGTCACGTCCTCGACGCTCTCCACCAGCTGGTCGGGCTGGTAGGCGCGCAGCAGCCGGTCGTACTCGGCCTGGGTGACCGGCAGCACGGTGCCGTGGCGGGGCCGGGCCGGCAGGTCGTAGGAGGTGGACGGGGTCCAGACACCGGAGCCGAGGTCGGTCGTCTCGAAGGGGAGGTAGCCGCGGCCGCCGAACTCGTCGAGGAACGCGTACCACTTCTCCTCGGTGTTCGACTTGAACACCAACGGCCCCTCGGCGGCGCTCATCGCGCCCTTGCCGATGCCCTCCGCGACCGCGGTCCAGGACGGGTTGAGGATCGAGTCGCTCTTCTCCTCGAAGATGAACTTGCTGTTGGGCGTGGAGGAGGTGTTGTTCCGCTCGTCCTTCGACAGCCGGTAGTAGGTGCCGTCGTGCTGGATCATCGTGGAGTCGATGACCGAGTAGCCGCGGTCGATCCAGACCTTGGGCTCGCTGAAGGTGTAGAAGTCGCGGGTGGTCGAGTACATCATGCGGTTGTAGGTGTCGCCGGAGTGCGCCTCGTTGTCGTACAGCTTCGACGCCCAGAAGACCACGTACTCACCGAGCCCGGAGTCGTAGTACGCCTCCGGCGCCCAGGTGTTGCCCGCGCTGTCGGGGGAGACCTTCACCAGCCGCTGGTTCGTCCAGTGCACCAGGTCGGTGGACTCCCACACCATGATGGACTTGCTGCCGGAGCGCTGGGCGGCGTCCCAGTCGCCGTTGCCGTAGATCCTCAGGTCGGTGGCGATCTGGTAGAACTTGTCGCCCTCGGGGGAGCGGATGATGAACGGGTCGCGCAGGCCCTTCTCGCCGAGCGTGGACGTCAGGACCGGCTTGCCGTCGTTCAACTCCCGCCACTTCAACGGGTCGTTGCCCTTGCTGAGCGCGGCGTACAGCTGCTCGCCGTCCGAGGTGCCCTCGCCGGTGAAGTAGCTGAACATGTAGCCCTTGAGGGCTTCCTTCGCGGGCAGTTCGGGGACCTTCGCGGTGAAGACGCGGGTCGCCTTCGCGTCGCCCTTGGTGACGGTGGCGGTGAGTTCGACGGTGGTGGCGCCGTCGCCGTGCGCGGGACGGTGGACCACGCCCTCGGCGGAGACGACGTCGGCGTCGGCGGAGGACCAGGCGACCTCGGTGCCGTAGTCGCCGTCGGCCGGGAGGGTGAGGTTGCCGCGTACGTCGTCCAGGTTGTGGACGGTGAGGGCCTCGGCGGCGCGTTCGGCGGCGGTCTGGTCGTCGAAGGCGGGCAGGACCGTGATGTCGAAGGTCTTGGTGTCGGTGACCGAGCCCTTCTTCAGGGTCGCCGTCAGCGTGGCGTGGCCGTCCGGTTCGCCGGCCGCGGGGCGGGTCACCGCGCCGGAGTCGGAGACCACGTCGGTGTTGTCGCTCTTCCAGCTGATGGCGGAGCCGCCGGCGGTGCCGGTCTTCGGCAGGGTCAGATCGGCGGTCACCGCGCTGGTGTCGCCCAGGGTGAGGGCCGCCTTGTCGTCGGCGACGCCCTGCTCGGCCACGGGGAGCGAGAGCTGCTCGACCTCGGAGGCGGCGAGGGCGCGGTCGTAGACCCGGAAGTCGCGGATCTTGCCCTTGAAGAGCTTGTCGCTGGTGTAGACGGACTTGCCTATGTAGTTGGCGGTCGTGGTGCCCGAACCGATCGACCCCGGAGTGATGGTGACCGAGGTGTTGCGGCCGACCTCCATGCCGTCCTCGTACAACACCCCTGTGGTGCCGGTCTGGGTGTAGGTGAGCTGCTTCCACACCGAGCGGGTCAGGTTGTGCGAGTCGGCGGGCCGGGTGTTCTGCTCGGTCGACCAGTTGCCGGAAGCGACCGCGGTGCGCAGTGAGTTGCCGGTGGTGAAGAGGTAGCCGTTGCCCGTGCCACTGCTGGTGTTGCCGAAGCCGTAGAGGAAGTACGGGGTGGTCTGCGACTCGTCCATCAGCACGTCCAGGGAGACGCTGATCGAGTCCATGCCCTTCATGACGTCGTTCGGCACCTTCACATAGGTGTCCGAACCGTTGAACGCGAGGCCCTGGCCGTCGCCCGTCCAGCCGGCGGTCCCGACCACCGTGCCGTCACGGCCGTTGCCGGAGGCGTCGGTGACGGTGGTGCCGGAGGAGCCGTCGAGTCTGTACCAGAGGGCCAGTCCGTCGGTGAGGTCCGCGGAGTCCGCCGCCTGCGCGGGGACGAGGGGCGCGGCGAGTCCCAGGAACAGCGACGCGACGGTCAGGCCGGTGAGACGGCCCGCCCCGCGTCTCGCGCGGGTGCGCGGACGTGCGAAATACGTCATGTGGGGTTTCCCTGCTGAGGCATGGCTGACGGGGGAGGGAGAGGGAAAAGGCATGGCGGAGAAGGCCGTTGACGGGGGACCGCGGCCGTGGACACCCCGCCGTTTCGGCTGTGTGACGTCGTGTTGCGAGAGTGTCAAACGGGGTGCGGCACACCGTCAAGAGGTTTCGAACAATGTCCGACAGGTCGAACGGATGGTTTGCCCGGCCCACTTGATCTGAGATGATCACCCGAGCTGTAGGAACACAGGGGTGGAGCGAACATGGTGACCGTGGTGCTGATCGGCGTCGTGCTGCTCGCCATCGGCGGATGCGTCTGCGTCGTATGGGCGGAGCGCGGCGGCCCGCGCTGGGTTCGCGTCGTGGCGGCCGTGACGATCGGGCTCGGCCAGGTGGTGAGCAGCTCGGGAAAGCGGCGGAGCAGCGGCGGCGGCGATCAGAGCGACAGCGGCGGCGACGGCAACTAGCACCCCGGTCCGCTCAGCGGACGTCCTCGACCTCCCACCCCATCTGCGTGAAGCCGCCGGACCGGTACAGCAGCCCGCCGGGCCGCTCGTCGACGGGCTCCGGACCCAGCCGCTCGGCCTGGAAACGCCGGGCCCGGTCCAGGTCCTGGGCGGGAAGCCTGGTCGCCACGCGCCCCCTGGCCAGCATGTTCCTGTCGTCCGCAGTCATACCTCCACTGTGCCGCCGCGGAGGGCGAAACGCGGCGGCAACGACGACGGGAGCCTGCCGCCCGACGGCTCGGAGAAGCGGGTCCTCAGGTCAGATTGAGCCCGCCGTCGAGGAGGATGACCTCGCCGGTCAGATAGGTGGAGCCGATGACCGACGCGACGAGGTCCGCGACATCGGAGGGCTGCGCGGGGCGGCCCATGGGTGCGCGGTCCCGCCACAGTTCGTGCGCCTGGGTCCAGTCCTTGGTCATGGGCGTGTCGACCAGACCGGGGGCGATCGCGTTGACCCGGACGTCGGGGGCGAGCGCGGCCGCGAGCAGCCGGGTCACATGGTTGAGCGCCGCCTTGCTCGCGGCATACGGCACCGACGAGCCCTTGGGCCGCACCCCGGCATGGCTGGTGATATTGACGACGCTGCCGCCCGCGGGGGCCGCGCGCAGCGCCGGAAGCGCCGCCGTGCACAGCACCCACGGGGCGATCAGGTTCACCTCCAGCACCTGCCGCCAGTCCGCCGGAGTCGCCGCGGCCAGATCGACGTGCGGGATCGGCCAGCTGATCCCCGCGTTGTTGACCAGCACGTCCAGCCGCCCGTACCGCCCGAGCACCGCCTCCACCAACCCGCGGGCCTCCTCCTCCACCCCCAGATCGGCCCGCACGTACCCCCCGCCGAGCTCCGCCGCCAGCGCCTCACCGGCCTCCGCGCTCCGCCGCGAGTGCACGACGACCCGCATCCCGTCCGCCGCCAGCCGACGCGCGACGGCCTCCCCGATGCCCGACGTCGACCCCGTGACCAGCGCGACGGGCCGATCCGCTGCTTCCCTGCTCATGCCTGTACTTCCATGCTCATGCCTGCGGATCTTGCCATGACCTGCACGACTCCGTCTGGCATGATCACGACGTGACCAGCCACTACACGCGCCCCCACCCCACCAAGTACGTCCTCTTCGACGTCGACGGCACACTGATCGACGCCGTGGCCAACCAGCGCCGGGTCTGGGAGACATGGGCGCTCCGCCACGGACTGGACCCGGTGGAGGTCTACCAGGTGGCCCTCCGCACCCGCCCGGTCGAGACCTTCGCCCAGGTCGCCCCGGAGCAGGACCCGCACGACTGCCTGGCCGCCCTGCACGAACTGGAGGACGACGACGTCCGCACCGGCACCTACTCGGCCTTCGACGGCGCCGCGGACCTCCTGAACTCCCTGCCCCCGACAGCATGGGCGCTGGTGACCTCCAACTACGAACACCGCGTACGGGGTCGCTTCGCCCGTACCGGACTCCCGGTACCGCCCCTCGTCGTGGACGCCGCCGCGGTCACGGAGGGGAAGCCGTCCCCCGTGCCCTATCTGCGGGCGGCCGAACTGCTCGGGGCCCGGCCCGAGGACTGTCTGGTCATCGAGGACGCGCCGTCCGGGGTGCAGGCCGGTCTGCGGGCCGGTATGACGGTGTGGGGCGTCAACACCCCGACGGCCGTGACCGGTGTGCACCGCCACTTCGCCGACCTGCGCGCGGCGGTCCCCGGCATCCTCGCCTTCGCGGGCCTGGAGCTGGAGGGAGCGGACCCCGAGGCGGTGTGAAGCCGCGTGGGTCCGAATTCGGTTGCCCTGCCGGAGTCGGCTGCGCATCCTGCTGGGATGCGTTTCTCCGTCAACATCCCCAACTTCGGTGACTTCGCCGACGTCCGCAACGTCACGAAGGTGGCCGTGGCCGCCGAACAGGTGGGCTGGGACGGCCTGTTCGTCTGGGACCACGTCCTGCACAGAAGGCACCAAGGGCGCCCCTTCGCCGACCCGTGGATGCTGCTCACCGCGGCCGCGCTGGCGACGACACGGATCCGGCTCGGCACCCTGCTGACACCGGTACCCCGGTACCGTCCGCAGCAACTCGCCCGGCAGGTGGCGACCTTGGACCACATGAGCGGCGGCCGGGCCGTCTTCGCGGCGGGCCTGGGCGGGCCGATCGAGGACGAGTACCTCAGCTTCGGCGACACCGCCGAGCCGCACGTCCTCGCCGAGCGACTGGACGAGGGACTCGACCTGCTGGGCCGGTACTGGTCCGGCGAGCCGGTCAACCACCACGGCGGCCACTACGAGGTCCGGGACGTCACCCTGCTGCCCGCCACCGTGCAGCGGCCCCGCCCACCCGTGTGGATCGGCGGCTTCTGGCCCCGCCGCCGGCCCATGCGCCGAGCGGCACAGTGGGACGGCGCCGTGCCACTGTTCGAGACAGCCCGGCACGGGGTCGTCCCGGACGCGGCGGACGTACGGGAGCTGGTGGCGTACGTGAGCAAACACCGTACGGCCGATGCCGCCCACCCCTACGAGTTCGTGCTCGGCGGCGCCACACCCCTGGACCCGGCCAAGGCCAAGGACGTGATCGGCCCGCTGCACGACGCCGGCGCCACCTGGTGGGACGAACGCCAGATCCAGACCGGCCCCGACCTGGACCGTCTGACCCCGGTACTGCGCCGCGTCGAGGCGGGCCCGCCGACGCTCTGAGCGGCGGTTCGCTCGGCGAAAACCACTTGAGGCGCCCCGAGACCGCTGGCACGGTGACCCCTTGTGCCCGCAACCGACGCCCCGCAGAGCCGAGACCGTGAACCACCGGAAGACGGCGGCACGGCGCACGAGCGGCAGCCGCTCCGATCCGCCCCCTTCCGGTGGTTCCTCGCCGGCCAGTCGATCTCCCTGGCGGGCAGCGCCATGGCCCCCGTCGCCCTCGCCTTCGGCGTCCTGGAGGTCACCGGCAGCGCGGCCTGGCTCTCCGCGGTCACCACGGCCGCCCTGGTCCCGACGGTCGCCACGCTCCTGCTCGGCGGCGCCCTCGCCGACCGCCACCGCCGCGACAGCGTCCTGCGCCTGACCAGCCTGGGCGCCGGCCTCGCCCAGGCCGCCGTCGCGCTCCTGCTCCTCACCCACCAGCACCCGGCGTTCCTGCTGGCTCCGGCCGCCCTGGGCGGCGTCTTCCAGGGACTGACCAAGCCCGCACTGCGCGGCATCGTCGCCAACCTCGCGACAGGGCGCGGCATCCAGCGGGCCAGCTCCCTGCTGGCGTCCGTCAGGAACACCACGAAGATCCTCGGCCCGACGGCGGCCGGCCTGCTCACCGCATCCGTGGGCGGCGGCTGGGCGATCGCCGCGGACGCCACGTCCTTCCTCCTGGCGGCGGCGTGCTTCGCCCGGATGTCCCTGCCCGACCTCCCGCCACGCGCCGAGGACGCACCGACGATGCTCGGCGAACTCCGGGAGGGCTGGGGCTACTTCAGTTCCCACGCATGGATCTGGTCCGTCACGACCGCCTTCGCCGCCTACAACGCCCTCAATATGGCTGTCTGGCAGATCCTGGGCCCGGTGATCGCCTACGACACGATCGGCGCCGCGGGCTGGGGCGTGGTGCTGAGCGCCCGTGGCGCCGGGGCGCTGCTGGCGAGCGTGGTGATGGTGAAGCTGACGGTACGGCGGCCGATGGGACCCGCGCTGGCCTCGATGGCGTTGGGCGCCGTCCCGCTGATCCTGCTCGGCGCCGGCGCGAACACCCTCTGGCTGGCGGCGGCGTCCTTCGCGGCGGGGGTGGTCGCCGAGTTCTTCACCGTCGTATGGGAGACCGTCAACAACACCCACATCCCCGAGCGATTGCTCTCCCGGGTCGGCGCCCACGACGAGTTCTGGTCCTTCGTGCCCATCCCTGTCGGCCAGTTGTCCACGCCCTTCCTCGCCGCGGCCTTCGGAACGGCGACGGTCGCCGTCACCGGTGGCGGGCTGGCCGCGCTGGCGATGCTGCTGCCGCTGCTGGTGCCCTCGCTGCGGAGGATCGAGATCAACCGGAACGCCGAGTGAAGCCCGTACTCACGGCCACCAGCGGACGACATCGTCCAGAGCCGTCACGACGGACGCCGGGGTCGCCTCGGTGCCCAGACGGGCGATGTCCCGTGCGGCGTCCGCAACTTGACGGGCGACCTCGACCCGGCTGACACCGGCCGCGCGATGCAGCGCCGGGCGCCAGAAGTCCTGCCAGACGGGAGTGACCGAGGGGGATGCGGCGCGTGCGATCCGGCCCATGAGGTGGATGTCGTCGGCGTGACCGGCACTCGCCGCGGCCAGTGCCTCGTAGCAGACCTCGGCCCGGCGCTCTGGGGGCAGCGCTTCGGCGATGTCCGTCAACACCTTTGTGCGTGCCTGCACGTCGGCGACGAGGCGTGCCTGGGCGTGCGCGTCGGCGAGGACGGGCAGGGCCTCGGCCTCCGGCAGGCAGGACGCGATGAGGATCGTCAACTGGCAGCGCAGCAGGGGGTCGTCGATGTCCTGGGCGAAGTGGTGAAGGTCCTGGAACACTTCTCGCCTCACCGGCTCAGGCAACTGAGGGGCGAGAGCGAGGAGTACTTTGGCCTGGCCGTAGTCGTTGTACAGCGTCTCGGCGGCCTCCATCGTCTGATGGAGTTCTTCCCCGGACATGCGTGACGCCAGCTTCCGTAGCGCCGGGACCATCAAGTCACCGTGCAGACCCAGCAGTTGAAGGCTGACCGGAAGGATGGAGTGGGCCGGAAGGTGTTCGCAGAGATGGGCCAGGGCCATGGCGCGGTAATGCGGGGAGTGTTCGTTGCCCGAGACGTCGACGTCCAGTGCCAGGCGCACCGCGCGGTCGGCCACCGCTTCCGGCAGGTCGGCGGCGGTATGACCGAGCTCCAAGGCGGGCCAGGTGTCGGTAGCGATGAGAGTGAGTACCTCCTCGGCCACCCTGACAGACCGGGGCGAGGCGACATGGGGGAGGAGCCGGCGCAAGCTGTGCAGCCGCTGGTCCGGCGGGAGTGTGTGGACCAGTGCGACTGCCCGGTCGGCCACTTCGTCGCCGGAGAGCGCCGGCAGATGGTGTGCCAGAGCGGCGTAGGCGCGGCTGAGTTCCGCCTGGTCGTCGATGGCGCGGGCCGAGTTCAACGCCTCGGTGATGACGGACAGCCGCTGGTCATGGGGGAGGCGTGGGGCGACGTAGGACAGGGACAGGGCCCGCCGCCCCCGGACCGGTGGGACCGCCCGGGCCGCGGCGAGCGCCTCGGCCAGGACGGTCGGACGTTCGGCCGGAGGCACACGCTTTTCCAGGCTCAGCAGGCCCCTGCACCGGTCATTTGGGGCGGCGAGCGCCCGTACGGCCTCCAGCGCCTCGGGAAGCAGATGCTCGGGCAGCTTCGGCACCAGGGAGGACCAAGGCTGCATACCCGTGCGTTCCGTGTCGTCGCGCGCCATGGCGAACACCGACGAGAGCAGGCGATCGCGTCGCGGCTCCGGTAGTTCCGCGGCCAGGGACACCAGTGCGTCGATGCGCCAGCCGAGGGATTCCTCCTTGTGGGCCGCTCGCAACGCCCGGCTCAGGGTGCGGTGGCGCGCGATTCCCTGTTGCAGGGCGGCGATCTCGATCAGCCGGTGGCAGACCAGTCCGCCGGTGCCCATCGCCCGGGTGGCGGTGAGGGCCTCGCTGATCAGCTGCTTGCGGCGGGACCCGGTGGCGTGTTCGGCCAGGGCCGTCAGAATCTCGGATTCGTTGATCACGTCGTGGTCGCCGAACGCGTTCGTGCGCCGGGCGGCTGCCAGCGCCTCGCCGAGCACCTCCTCCCGCTGTTCGCTCGGAACCAGTCTCGCGAGGGAGGAGAGCACCGTCTGCCGTGTCATGTCGTCGAACCGGATGACGTTCGCGCGCACCCGCCGCAGCGCCTGAGCGACGAACTCGCGGTGCTGCTCTTCGGTGAGTTCGCCCGACAACCGGCTCAGCGCGCCCATCTGGAAGCCATCGGGCTGCTCCACGGCCGCGGCGGCGATCTCCCGGGCGAGCCGGGCGCGTCGGGCGTCGGGCAGCATCGGCAGCAGACCCATCAGCGCGTCTGTGCGGTCGAAGTGCGATGCCGTGACGCGTGCGTACGCGAGCGCCTGGTCGATCGTCCACACCCCGTGCTCCACCAGAGCCGGCAGCAGGTCCGACGGAATGTCGGCGGCCACACTCGTCACGGAACCCCGCATCAGCGCGTACCGCACCTCAAGACCGATCGACTCCGCGCCGCCCTCGGCCCGACCGTCCGTCGCCTCCTCCGCGAGCCCGCGCGCCACAGCCAAGTCCCGTAACCAGGACGCCGTTTCACCGACCCGCTCCTGCACTCCGAACCAGAGGTTGCTGGGCGTCAGTGACCTGCCCACGGCCGTGAACAGATGCCCCTCCAGGGCCAGCAGAGCGTGTACGTCGTCGTGGTCGCCCGCGCTCGCCAGATGGCCCACGAGATGCGCCAGACCGTACCGGTCGACGGGATCGGTACCGAAGTCGACGCTCGCCGCGGCCGGCAGCCCCAGTTCCAGACCGCCCCACCGCTCCAGCAACGCCACCGCCAGCCAGTGGTGCAGCCGACGTACCCCGCCGCTCTCCTCGACGGCATGCCGAAGATGGGCGAACTGGAGGTCGTGCAGGGTGAAATGACGGGTGGCGGAGTCGTACTGGAGCAGCGAGCGCCGCGCGAGCGCGATGAACGACTCCTCGATCTCCCCGGCACCCCCGGCGAATCCTTCGGAGCTCCAGAGCAGACCCGCCACCTCCACGGGCACCGGCGCCCGCCCCTCGAAGACCGCCAGCCGCAGGTACCGCTGCCGCAGGTCGTCCCCGAGCGCTGACACGCTGAGGTCGAGCGCCGCCATCAGATGCGGCTGCGGGTAGTCCGGGAAGTCCGCCCGCAGCCGTACGAGATCCACCTGCCGCAGCTGCGCCAGTACGCTCTCCCAGCTCCAGCCGTCCGCGACCAGCCCGCCCGCGGAGGCCAGCGCCAGCGCGAGACCGCCGCAGGCCTCGACGATCTCGACGGCCTCCGATGGCAGCTCATCGGCAGGACGACCGGCCCACGCCGTGAGCATCCTCAGCCCCGCTCCGGGGTCGAGCGGCTCGACGGGGCACACCGGTCCGCGCCGGGCGAGTACGTCATGGTCGCGCGTGGTGACCAGCAGGACGCACGGGGTGCCGGTGAGGTCGAGGGCGTCCAGCTGTTCCCGGCGCCAGACGTCGTCGACCACGACCAGACGCGGCGCATCCGCGGCCAGCCCCCGCAGCCGTTCCAGACCGGACGCCACGTCGGACACCGGTCGGCTGTCCCCGAGGGCCGTGGACAGCCGCAGCTGGCACTCCACCGGCTCCACGTCGGGGCCGGTCTCCACCCACAGGACCTCGTCGAAGACCGAGCGGACCTCGGCGTCCGCCGCGACGGCACGGGCCAGCGTCGACTTGCCCGAGCCGCCCATCCCCACCAGTCCGACCAGCCCGACCACCGCCCCGCTCGCGGGCAGCAGCAGTTCCCGTACGGCGGTGAGGAGCGGGGCGCGCTCCACGTACTGCGGGGGAAGGGCCGGTACGGGCGGCGGCAGGCTCGCGGGGGTCTGTACCGGTGTGCCAGTGACCTGTCCCGCCGGGATCCGGAAGGGCACCGACTTGACGTCCCACTCACCGTTGACGGCCGCCGTGAGACCGTCCAGCAGACAGGCACGCATCTCCTCCTCGGCCAGTCCGACCAGGTCGATGTACTGGTACTGGCCCAGCAGCGTCCTCGGCGTGAAGTCCTTGATGCGCACCGGAATGAGGCGGCGCTCGGCGCCCAGCGGGTCCTGCCGCATGGCCTCGCCCCACTCCAGGCGGGTCATCTCGCTCTCCTCGTACGCCGGTGAGAGCACCCCGATGGTCCGCTTGGACCAGCGCGCGGCGTCGACGATGAACGAGGGCCAGTTGCTGCCGGGCACGATCTGGAGGTGCTGGTGGGCGACGCGGTACCCGGCCGCGTTCAGCTCCCGGACGATCCAGCCCGCCTCGAACCGGTCGGCCTGGGTGAAGGACACGAAGAAGTCCCAGGAGGAGTCCGACGCCGTCCCACCCATCGATCACCACCGCGCTGCCCGTGCCCGCCCACGACCGACCCGGTCACTGTACGGGCGGCCGGGCGCCGTGTCTGCGGCGTCGGCCGGCGCGGATGCGGACGTCCGGGCTCCGGGCCACCATGAGGAACAGGTGCCCCATGGATCCCATGACCTCGCGCAGATGGCTGCGCGTCCTCGCCTTCGTGGCGGCCGTGCTCTGCACGCTCGTCGTCACGGTGGCGGCCACGGCCCGTGCCACGGTCGTGTCCCCCGGGTTCTACCGGTCGGTCCTGGACGAGACGTCGTCGTACGACCGGCTCTACGACGAGATCCTGGTCGACCCGAAGGCGAGCGCCGTGACCCGCAGTCTGCTGGCCGGGCTGCCGGTGCCGGAAGCGGTGGTCACGTCCAACATCAAGCTGGTGCTGCCCCCGGAGACGGTCAGGGAACTCACGAACGAGCAGATCGCCGCCGTGGTGGGCTACCTCGACGGTGACCGCGGCACCCTTGACCTGAGTGTCGACCTTCAGCCGGTGCTGGCCAACATCAACGACCTGGCGCAGCTCTACTTCGGTGATCTGGTCGCCTCCGTACAGGACCGGGCCGAGCCCGATTTCCCGGCGTTCTCGGCCGCCCTGTCCGACGCGCTTCGGGACGTGGTCGCCGGACGCGTCCCCGGCTCGCTGCCCGCGCTGCCGCTCTCCGAGGCACAGGCCGACCAAGCCGCCGAGCGCATCCTCGCCGCCGTGCCCGCCGAGGACCGGGAGACGTTGCGCCCCGAGGTCGAAGTGGCGCTGGCCGACGGGGACATCGGCACCGTGCTCGCCATCGTGGCCCCCGCCACGGTGACCGAGCGGACCACCGACGCGGCCGCCCGGCTGCGAACGCTGGCGGGCGGCACCCGCTGGGACCTCGACAAGGTCCTGCGCGGCGACCTGTCGGCCGTCCATGACGCCCGCGCCTACACCGCGACCGGCCTCGGGATCGTGACGGCCGTGGCCTCCGTGCTCCTGGTCGCCGCCCTGGTGACGCTGTGGGCGACCGGGTCGTCCGCCCCCGGCCGCCGACCGATGCTGCTGGGCTGGGCCCTCGCCGCGGGCGGTCTGCTCACCGCGCTGGTCGCCGTCCTCGTGCGCGTGGCGAGCGGCGGCCGGTTCCTCGACCCGCCCGCCGGCTGGCCCTCCAGCCTGACCGCACTCGTCGACGACCTCCAGCACACGGCCCTCGACGACATGACGACCACGGCGCTCAGCACCGCACTGGTCCCCTTGATCGCCGGAGCACTGCTCGCCGCCTTCGGATGGGCCCTCCAGACCCGGCCGCGACTGCGCACCGCGACGCCGTACCTCCGTCCGGTGGCCGTCGGCACGAGCGCCGTCGTCCTGGCCGGTCTCGTCCTCGTGCCGCTCGTGGCGAGCCCCTCCGCGCCTCGCCGCTGCCAGGGCAGCACCCAGCTGTGCGACCGGCCCTACGACGAGGTCGCCTACCTGACCTCGCACAACGCCATGTCGACCACCGTCGACCGGTTCATCGGCCCGCTCCAGGACCCCGCCATCACCACCCAGCTCGACGACGGGGTACGGGCCCTGCAGATCGACACCTACCGCTGGGAGAAGGCCGACGAGATCACCGCACGGCTCGCCGAGTCCGACTTCACCGCCGAACAACGGACGTTCATCGCGGCGGCCGTCAACAAGGTCAACCCGCCCCGCGACGGACTGTGGCTGTGCCATGCCGTGTGCCGTGCGGGCGCGATCGAACTCGTCCCGGAACTGCGGGAGATCGGCGACTGGATGCGCGACCACCCCACCGACGTGCTCACGCTGATCGTCCAGGACGCGATCACCGGCGAGGACACCGAGGACGCGGTCGCGCAGGCCGGCCTCTCCGACCTCGTGTACACCCCGGACCCGGACCCGGACGAACCCTGGCCGACACTCGGCGACATGATCGACAGCGGCCGCCGGCTCGTCGTCTTCGCCGAGCAGGCGGACGGCCCGGCGAAGTGGTACCGCAACTTCTACCGCTACGGCATGGAGACACCGTTCGCCTTCCGCAGCCCCGAGGAGATGAGCTGCGTACCCCACCGTGGTGACACCGGCAAACGCCTGTTCCTGCTCAACCACTTCGTCACCGTCAACGGCGGCAGCCGACTGGACGCCGGGACAGTCAACACCCGTCAGTTCGTGCTGGACCGGGTCCACCGGTGCGAGCGGGAGCGGGGCCGGCCGGTGAACTTCATCGCGGTCGACTACACGACGATCGGTGACGTACGCGGCGCCGTGGACAGGCTCAACGCGGACCGCTAGACCGTCACCGAGGCCCAGGTCCCACGACCGGCCCAATGCCGCCGCACCCGGCGACGTACGGTCCTAGGGTGGGCGGCATGACCGACGACTCCCTGCGCTCCGTCACCGTCGAGCGAACCAGCACCGGCCACTTCACCGCGACGAACACCCGCGGCGGCACCCTCAGCTTCGGCACCGGCTCCGACAGCGAGTTCACCCCGGTCGAGCTGCTGCTGGCCGCACTCGGCGGGTGCACGGCGGTGGACGTGGACATCGCCACCAGCCGCCACGCCGAGCCGACCGGCTTCACCGTCACGGTGACGGGCAACAAGGTCAGCGACGACCAGGGCAGCCGGCTGACCGACCTCGCGGTCACCTTCGCCGTCGCCTTCCCCGACGGCGAAGGCGCGGACCGCGCGCGGGCGATCCTTCCCCGGGCCGTCAAGACCTCTCACGACCGCCTGTGCACGGTCAGCCGCACGGTCGAGATCGGCACCCCTGTCACGGCGACGGTCACGGACGCCTGACGGCCTGCCGAAGCGCGGTGCGCCCTGGGCCGCCCGCCCCGGAAACCAGGTGCGGGCGCCCGGTCCGCTGGTGTGGGATCGGGGCATGCCGATCGTGTTGGGCAAGCCGGGAGTCGACGCGCTGACCGAGGCCGTGCGCGTGCTGGGGGAGTGGCAGTACGACGGAGCGCCGCCGCAACTGCACCCGGGCGACCTGGGCTGGTACTGGCGGTTCGGCGCGCAGGCGACGGCCGCCGCGGTCCGCACCTGGAGCCGTGACGGCCGGATCCTCGCCGTGGGCCTGCTCGACGGCCCCGAACTGCTGCGACTGACGATCGCGCCGGATGCCCGGCGGGACGAGGAGCTGACGCGGCGGCTGGTCGATGACGTGACCGATCCCGAGCACGGCGTACTGCCGGCGGGAAAGGCCGACGTCGAGGCACCGGACGACGCGTTGATCCAGGACCTCCTCGCCGAGCAGGGCTGGAACACCGGCGAACCGTGGACCCCGCTGCGCCGCGACCTCACACGGCCGGTGACGGACCCAGGCCGCCGGATCGAGGTCATCGCACCGGAGCGGGCCCACGTACGGACCGCCGTCCAGCGGGCGGCCTTCACCAACTCGACCTTCACGGACGAGCGTTGGCACGCCATGGCGGCCGGTCCGCTCTACGCGGCCGCCCGCTGTCTCGTCGCCCACGACGACCAGGGCAACGCCGTGGCCGCGACGACGGTCTGGTCGGCCGGACCCGGCAGACCCGGCCTCCTCGAACCGATGGGCGTACACCCCGAACACCGCGGCCACGGCCACGGCACCGCCATCACCCTCGCCGCGGCGGCCACCCTCCGCGCCCTCGGCTCATCGAGCGCCCTCGTGTGCACCCCGAGCGCCAACGCGGCGGCTGTCGCCACGTACGAGTCGGCCGGCTTCGAGCGCCGGCCCGGGGTCCGGGACCGGCACCGGGAGGGATAGGGCGGCGCCGCACGATTCTCCCTGTCCCGCCTCACCAGCCTGCGTCATCCGCCGCCCGCTCGGTAGCGGCCCGGTGTCGTGCCGATGATGTCGGTGAACGCCGCGATGAAGCCGCTGGGGTTGGACCAGCCGCAGGCGTAGGCGGTGCGGGTGGTGTCGTGGCCCTCGGCGAGGAGGACGAGTGCGTGGTGGACGCGCAGTTGGGTGCGCCACTCGTAGAAGGTCATGCCGAGTTCGGCGCGGAGGAGCCGGCTGAGGGTGCGGCTGCCGGCGCCGACCGTTCTCCCGAACTCGGCGAGCGTGGAGTTGTCCGCCGGAGTCTCGCGCAGGATCCGGGCGATGGCCCGCAGCCGGTCGTCCTGGGGTTCCGGCAGATGCAGTGGCTGTTCGTGTGCTTCGCGGAGTTCCTCGACGAGGACCCGGTGGAGACGGGCGCGTGCGGAGGGGCTGTAGCCGGGGGCGGCAGCGTCGGCGCGGGGTCCGGTCAGGGCGAGCAGCACCTCGCGGGCGAGGGCGGAGGCCAGGAACACGACGGGACGGTCCGGTACGAGCCGGGCGAGGGACGGCGCGAGGAACACGATCCGCATGTCGGTGTCACCGTGGGCGCGGTGCTGGTGGGTGCACCCGGCGGGGGTCCAGGCGACCCGGTTCGCGGGCACGATCGACGTACCGCGCTCGGTGTGCACGGCGAGGACGCCGCCGGCCGCGTACACCAGGTGTCCCCGTGCGTGCGACTGCGGCGCGCTCGTTCCGCCGCTGGGCCAGAGGTGCCGCCCGCCGGACGGCCACACCTGTGACGTCGGACCGGGGTCCGGGCGAGTCTGAGGTTGGCGGGCAACAGGCATCGGTTGGCAGCCTATCGGTAGCACGCCATTCCCGGACCCGGTGAGACTCGCTTGCAGCGCAATGGTCGTCGGCCGCGCCGAGTGTCCGGCCGGGATAAGGAGAAACGCAATGGCTACGTTCGTCCTCGTGCCCGGCGGGTGGCACGGATCCTGGTCGTTCGAGGCGGTGGTTCCGCTGCTGGAGCGTGCGGGGCACGCCGTGCACGCCCTGACCCTGACCGGTCTGCGGCCGGACGACGACCCCACGACGGTCGCGGCCGCCAACCTGGACACCCACGCCGACGACGTACTGAAGGTCCTCGATCGCGCCCACGTCGGCGACGCGACACTGGTCGGGCACAGCTACGGCGGGATGGTGATCGCCGCGGCCGCCGATCGCGCGGGTGGCCGGGTCGCACGGCTGGTGCATCTCGACGCGTGCGTGCCGCGGGACGGCGAGTCGTGCTGGTCGTCGACGAACGAGTGCTTCCGGGAGGCGTTCGCTGCGGGCGCCGCGGCCACCGGCTACGCCGTCCGGCCGCCGGACGGTGGCGATCCGCGCCGCCGGCCCCATCCCCTCGCCTCGTTCCTGCAGACGGTCCGGCTCACGGGCGCGGCGGCCGAGGTCCCCCGGCGGGAGTTCGTCTACTGCTCGGGATGGGAGGACCGGACACCGTTCTCCGGACTGCGCGCCCGGCTCCGAGCCGATCCCGAGTGGCAGGTCCACGACCTCCCCACCGGCCACGACGCCCTGCACGAGGCCCCGGAGGCGGTCGCCGCGCTCCTGCTCGGCGACGTCACCCACGACCGGCCGTCCTGACCGCGCTCGGCGCGCCTTCGCCGGGTCGCCCGGGTCACAGGCGCAGCACGATCAGGGCGGTGTCGTCCGTGTTGCCCGGACGCGGCAGCAGGTCGGCCAGCAGGGCGTCGGCCAGTTCCTCGGGGGCCGCGTGGCAGTGCGCGGCGAGGGAGGCGGCGAGGCGGCTCAGTCCGGCGTCGATGTCCTCGGTACGGCGTTCGACCAGACCGTCGGTGTAGAGGACGAGGACGGCGCCCTCGGCGAACTCCGTCCGGGCCTGGGGGCGGGGCGCGAAGCGGGGGCGGGCGGCCAGCGGCGGGTCGGTGGCCCCGTCGAGGAAGACCACGCTGCCGTCGGGGTGCAGCAGAGCGGGCGGCGGGTGACCGGCACAGCTGTAGGTGATGCTGTGGTCCTCCCAGTCGATGAACGTCGTCGCCGCCGTGGTCGACTCGGCGCCGTCGACGGACCTGGCGTACATGTCGAGCGCCTCCAGCGCCTGCGCCGGGCCGTCGGCGACCCGCGTGGCCGCGCTGAGAGCGCTGCGCAGCTGCCCCATCGCGCACGCGGCCGCCAGACCGTGACCGACGACATCGCCCACGGCCACCGCGAGGCTCTTGCCGGGCAGCTCGACGAGGTCGTACCAGTCACCGCACACGTTGAGCGCGCCGATGGCCGGCCGGTAGCGGACGGCCGCCTTGTGGTGCTCCAGGGGCCTCGGGTCGGGCAGCATCGCCGCCTGGAGGGCCAGGGCGACCTCGCGCTCACGCGCGTGTGCCTGCCGCAGCCGCTCGTTGACCTCCTTCAGCTCGCGGGCGCGCGTGTACAGCTCGGCCTCCAGCACCCGGGCGCGTCGGTCGCCGTCCGGGCCGCCGAAGGCGCGGATGAGCTCGGTGACCTCCTCCACCCGGTGCACGATCAGCGAGACCTTGCCGTCGGGGCCGTGGACGGGGGCGTTGACCGGGCTCCAGTAGTGCTCGTCCCAGTGCCCGGGGTGCTCGGGATCCTCGATGTCGTAGCGGAGCAGCGCCATCGTGTCGCGCTCGCCGGTGGCCGCCGCGCGCAGCATCGACTCCTTGGTCTCCTGCATGCCGGCCGCCGCCGGGTCGTTCGGGTTCTCGGGGAAGACGTCGAAGATGTAGCGGTTCAGCAGCTGCTCGCGGCTGCGTCCGGCCAGCCGGAGGAAGTCGTCGTTGGCGTCGACGTACACCAGCTCCGGGGTGAGGAGGGCCACCATGCCGGGCAGGGCCCTGAACACCGCCGCATAGTCGATCCGCGGTTCCGCCATGTGCTGCCTGCCTCGGCGCCGAGCGTCTCTGTGCCGTTCCACGATAGGAGTGAAGAGGCGGCACGGCTCGGGGAATGTTCCGACAGGGACGAAATCATGCTTCGAACTGATATCCATCGAAAAGTCGAGCGAGGTGCGGGCGCCCGCGAAAATCCCCGAGAAATTCTCGGCGGACGATGTCGAGAACCCGCGTCCGGCTCCGTCCCGGCGGTGAACGCGACCACAATGGGCCGCACCAGTACCGAGGAGAGCCACCATGGCCAAGTACCTGCTGCTGAAGCACTACCGCGGCGCCCCGGCCCCGGCCAACGACGTGCCCATGGACCACTGGACGCAGGAGGAGATCTCGGCGCACATCCAGTACATGCGGGACTTCGCGGAGCGGCTGGAGAAGAGTGGCGAGTACGTCGACGGGCAGGCGCTCGCCCCCGAGGGGACATGGGTGCGGTACGACGGTGAGGGGCGCCCGCCGGTCACCGACGGGCCGTTCGCCGAGACCAAGGACCTCATCGCCGGGTGGATGGTGATCGACGTCGACAGCTACGAGCGGGCCGTCGAGCTCGCCGGTGAGCTCTCGGCCGCCCCCGGCGCCGGCGGCAAGCCGATCCACGAGTGGCTGGAGCTGCGCCCGTTCCTGAACGCGGCGCCCACCGCCACGGACGAGTGCCACGCCGGTGGATGAGGCACTGCTCAGAAGCCTCACACCGAGCGTACTGACCGTCCTCGTCCGCCGCGGAGCAGACTTCGCGGCGGCCGAGGACGCCGTCCAGGACGCCTTGCTGGAGGCGGTCCGCGGCTGGCCCGCCGACCCGCCCCGGGATGCGAAGGGCTGGCTCATCACGGTGGCCTGGCGGAAGTTCCTCGACCAGACCCGCGCGGACACCGCCCGCCGCCGCCGTGAGGACCGCGTCGAGGAGGAACCGGCGCCCGGACCCGCGCCCGCCGTGGACGACACCCTCCAGCTCTACTTCCTGTGCGCCCACCCGTCGCTCACCGCGTCGTCCGCCGTGGCCCTCACCCTGCGCGCCGTCGGCGGCCTGACCACCCGCCAGATCGCCCAGGCCTACCTCGTGCCCGAGGCGACCATGGCGCAGCGCATCAGCCGCGCCAAGCGCACCGTCTCCGACGTCCGCTTCGACCGGCCCGGCGATGTCGCCACCGTGCTGCGCGTGCTCTACCTGGTCTTCAACGAGGGCTACTCCGGCGACATCGACCTCGCCGCCGAGGCCATCCGCCTCACCCGGCAGCTCGCCGCCGCCATCGACCACCCCGAGGTCGCGGGCCTGCTCGCCCTGATGCTGCTCCACCACGCCCGCCGGGACTCCCGCACCGCCCCCGACGGCAGCCTGGTGCCGCTCGCCGAACAGGACCGCACCCGCTGGGACACCGCGGCGATCGCCGAGGGCGTGCGGATCCTCCAGACCGCCCTCGCCCGCGACCGGCTGGGCGAGTTCCAGGCCCAGGCCGCCGTCGCCGCCCTCCACGCCGACGCCCGGACTGCCGAGGAGACCGACTGGGTGCAGATCGTCGAGTGGTACGACGAACTCGCGCGCCTGACGGACAGCCCGGTCGTCCGGCTCAACCGCGCGGTCGCCGTGGGCGAGGCCGACGGACCCCGCGCCGGACTGGCCGCACTCCAGGCGCTCGACGCCTCCCTGCCCCGCCACACCGCCGCGGCCGCCTACCTCCACGAACGCGACGGCGACCTGGCGACGGCGGCCCGCCTGTACGCCGAGGCCGCCCGCAAGGCGTCCAACCTCGCCGAACGCGACCACCTGACCCGCCAGGCCGCCCGGCTCAACGCCCGCGACAGCCACTGACGGGGCGCGCACGAACAGGAGTTGACGGACCGTCACGCAGTCGCCCCTGTCGGACGCCTGGCATTTGCTCGTACGATGGGCCGCATGATCCTCAGCCGACGCCGCCCCGCCCTCCTGCGGTCCCGCGTGCTCGCCCCGCTCGGCTGTTGTTGATCCTCCCCGCGTAACACCGCGGCCGGAAAGGCCCGTTCGTACTTCCCCGCGCCTCAGGGGGCCTCCTGCTGCCGCGCTCTTTCCGCGCTCCTTCCGCGCACCCCGAATCCGGAATGCCACCCCCCTCGGTCCTCGCCACCTTCCTGAAGGGCAGAGCTCCATGCACACTCCAGAATCCACGTACGACCGCCGCAGACTCCGGCAGTGGCTGGCCGGTGAGGCCCGCGCCGACGGCGTCTCACGACGGGACATGATCCGGCTGCTCGCCGCGGCGGGTGGCGCCCTCGCCGTACCTGCGGGCCTCAACTCCGCGGCAGCGGCGGCCACTTCGCCGGGGATCGTCAAACCGCTGCCGGACGACTGGTTCACGGTGCGCGGCACCAACGCCGAGACCCGGTTCGCCTCGCTCGCGGACACCGGCTACCACACCCCCGTGGACCACTTCTTCGTCCGCAACCACACCTCGACTCCCGTTCTGGACGCCGCCGACTGGACCCTCACCGTGCACGGGGACGGCCTGGTCCACGGCGGCAGCGTGGAGTTCACCCTGGACGACCTCAAGAGCCTTCCCGCGGTGACGCGTTCGGCGTTCGTGGAGTGCGCGGGCAACGGGCGCAGTCACTTCACCTCCCAGCAGGGCCAGACCGTCACCGGCACCGCCTGGACCCTGGGAGCGATCGGCACCGCCCGCTGGCGCGGCGCGCGGCTCTCCGACGTCCTCAGGCGCGCCGGGCTCAGCCGCAGTGCCGTCGACGTGATGCCCCGCGGCCTGGACCCCGACTACGTGACCGCCGACGGGACCAACCTCGGCCGGGTCCGCCGCCCCCTGCCGGTCTCCAAGGCGCTGGACGACGTACTGCTCGCGTACGAGATGAACGGCGAGCCACTGCCGTACGACCACGGCCACCCCGTACGCGTCCTCGTCCCCTCCTGGGTCGGCATCGCGTCGATCAAGTGGGTCGGTGACATAGAGGTGTCGGCCCAGCCGCTGTACTCGCCCTGGAACACCGACTTCTACCGTCTGTTCGGGGCCGCCTACCCGCCCGGCGGCAGCGAACCGCTGACCCGGCAGACGGTGAAGAGCGCCTGGGAACTCGCCTGGGACGCCAGCCTGGACGCGGGCCACACCCATCGCCTGACCGGCCGCTCCTGGTCCGGGGCCGGCGGCATCGTCCGCGTGGACGTCAGCACGGACGGCGGTACGCGCTGGCACCGGGCCCGGCTGCACGATCCCGCGCACCGAGGGGGCTGGGTCCGCTGGTCCACCGACTGGCGCCCGCCCGCCCCGGGCCCGTACAGCCTGCTCGCCCGCGCCACGGACAGCGCCGGCCGCACCCAGCCGGACACGACGGTGCTGAACACGCAGGGGTATCTGTTCGACGCGGTGGTACGGCATCCGGTGACGGTGGTCTGAGGACGGGGCTGGTGGGCGTCAGCCCCTCGCCCGCCTGCCCGCCTCATCAGGCACTCTTGTCGAGTTGGTCGGCCAGGTCGGTCAAGTCCGTGGCGTACAGGTCGAAGTGGTCCGCGGTCGTGGGCGGATCGCCGACGGGACGGGCGACGTAGGCGGTGCGGAAGCCGGCGGCCTGGGCGCCGCGCAGGTCCCAGGCGTGGGCGGCGACCATGAGCAGCCTCTCCGGTGGGCGTCCGGAGACGGTGACGGCCAGTTGGTAGACGGCCGGGTCCGGCTTGTAGGTGCGGACGTCCTCGGCGGACAGGGCCTGGTGCCAGCGCAGTCCGGCGTGCGCGTCGATCTCCAGAAGCGCGGTCCGGCTCGCGTTGGACAGCCCCAGCACCGGCAGGCGTTCGGCGAACCGGGCGAGCCCCGCGACGGTGTCGGGCCACGGGGGAAGCCGGCGCGCGGCGCGGGCCAGAGCCGCCACCGCCGTCTCGTCGCCGACTCCCACGGCGTCCGCGACGAGACGGGCTGCCTCCAGGTCGAGGACATCGCTGGTGAGATAGGGCCGCCCGCCTTCGAGGACGAGGCGCTGCGCACCCTCGACGTGCCGCTGCCACAGAGACAGCAGCTCCTCGACCCTCGGATCGTTCAGCGAGGGGTCGAGGGCGCGAATACCGGCACGGATACCGGCGGGTTCGTCGACGAGGGTGCCGAGCACGTCGAAGACGACGGCGTCGATGTCCGGCTGGGCCATGGGAGAGGTCTCCTGGACGAAGCGGGAGGGGACAGGACTCCGGGTCCAACACCGGGGGAGCGCACCCTGATTCCGTGATCGCGAGCGCTCGGCTCGACGAGTGGATGCGCGCCGGACGATGTGAGGGCCGCTGAGGTCGGTCAACGGCCCTCTCCCGCATCCAGGTTGAGCGAAGACGCGGTCATGTCGCTGATCGGTCAGCCCGCGTCCCGGACGTCAGGTCGTGGCGGGGACCCAGAGCGTGGCGCGGTAGGGGCCGTCGGGACTGGACGGGTCGGTCGGGGCGGTCGCGCTGGTCCCGGTGGCGGCGCCGTACCGGTCGACGGCCGCCGCCGTGCCGTGGACGCCGCCCAGGGCGGGCAGCTGGGTGAACTGGCGGGTGTCGATGCGGTAGACGTAGGCGAAGGGGCCGGGGAAGGTGTCGCCGGCGACGTACTTGCCGCTGACACCGTCGATGGCGGTGCGGCTGGGTCCGGTGCCGAAGGGTGTGGTCGTCCCGGTGCGGAGGTCCAGGGCGTACGCGGCGGGACGGTTGCTGGCGACGACGGTGTGTCCCGTGACGCGCGGCTGGTACGACATCCCCGTGCCGAGGTCGCTCCAGGCTCCGGTGCGGATGTCGTAGGCGAAGCCGTGGGTGGGCGGCAGGTCGCCCCCGGACATAGCAGGTTTCGGTTGGAGGATGCCGACGACCGTATGACCGTTGATCGAGGTGGCCTTGCTGTACTCGCTGTCGTGGGCGCCGACGTCGGTCATGACGCCGGTGCGCAGGTCGTAGACGAAGGGGAAGCCACCGTCGTACATCGCTCCGGGGACGTTCCAGGTCCCGGCGACGTAGCGGCCCTGCGAGATGCCGACCGGGTCGCTGGTCCCCGCCGGGCCGGCCGGTGTGCCGAGGTCCGTCATGGCGCCGGTGCGGATGTCGTACACGAAGGCGTGCCGGCTCTGGTCGCCGGTCGTCGTGGAGTTGCCCACCACGAGGTGGCCGCTGATGGCCCGGACCTGGCTGTCGGTGCCGCCCAGGGTGCCCAGGGCCCGCATGTCATGGGTGCGCAGGTCGTACACGAACCCGCGTCGGTTTCCGTCGGCCAGCGTGGAGTTGCCGATGACGTAACGCCCCTGGACGGCGACCGCGTCGCTCGAACTGCCGCCGAGCGTACCGAGGTCGGTCATCACGCGGGTGGAGCGGTCGTACGCGTAGGCGTGCCACTCGGCGTCGCCGGCGGTGCTGGAACCGCCGATCACCGTGTCGCGGTCGAGCGCGATGCCCGAACTGCTGCCACCGCCGAGGGTGCCCAGGTCGATGGCGGTGTACCGCGGAGTCGGCGGCGATGGCTCATCGTGCGCCGAGGCCTGGCCGGAGCCGAGGAGGAGCAGGGCGAGGGTGGCGACTGCGGCGGTCGCGCGGGCGGCTAATCGTCTGTGTCTCATGGTTCCCCCAGCGGTCGGAAGGCGCGGACATGGAAAACGGGCGAAGAGGCCACCGTCCGGTGCGTGCCGTCCGTCGTCCCTCACCCGTGATCTTGTCGTTGCTACCGTCCTGCCGATCCGCGCAATCACACGGCAATGGAATGTACGGAAAAACTCATCCCCGCGCCCACTGGTCATGTCCATCCCAGACGCATGGTCGGTGGCCGCCGAGGGAGACGGCGCCTGGACGCGACGGAGCCCAACTGCCTTTCTCTGGACCGATAATCACTCGGCGGCCCACGGCCTTCTCCGTCTTGATCGTTTTCTGCGCGGCGCCTAGGCTCTCGTGCTCATGGAGATGGGGGAACCGGACCGCGGACGTCGGACAGGGCGGGACAGGCTGGTCCGGCGTCGTGTGGCCGCGGGGCTGGCCGGGGTGGCGGGGCTGGCCGTTCTGGGCGCGGTGTTCGTCGTGCTGCCGGGTGTGGTGGTCGATCACGACCTCGCCGGGGCGAGCGTCGCCGCGCAGGATCGGCTGAAGGCGGTGAACGATGTCCGTACGACGCTGCTGCAGATGGTCGGCGGCCTGGTCGTGCTGTTCGGTGCGTACGCCACGTGGCGGCAACTGCGGGTGAGCCAGGACGGTTTGCGCGCCACCCAGGAGGGCTATGTCACCGACCGATTCAGCCGGGCCGTCGACCAACTCGGCAGCGACAAGCTGGATGTGCGCATCGGCGGGTTGCACGCGCTGTGGCGGATCGCGGAGCAGTCCGCTCGCGACCGGGAGGCCGTCATCTCCATCCAGGCCGCGTATCTGCGCACACATCTGCCCTGGCCGCCCACCGGGCCGGAATCACCGGCGGCGGACGCGGCCGTCAACGACGTCGACCCCCTGGAGACCCGAGCCGCGGACGCCCAGGTGGCGCTGACCGCGCTCGGCGTGCTGTGCCGACATCGGGAACAGTCCTGGGTCAACCTCAGCATCACCGACCTGCGCCGGGCCGACTGTGACGGATTGTGGTTGCCAGAGGTCAACTTCGACCGCGCCTGCATGGAGGTGGCGGGCCTGTACCACGCCAACCTGACCCAGGCGTCCCTGGTCTCGGTCAACCTGCGGCACGCCGACCTCACGACGGCGATACTCCGCCGGGCCCGCTGCGTGCTGGCCGACCTCCGGGCCGCGAAGCTCGTCGAAACCGACCTGTGCGACGCCGACTTCACCGAGACCGATCTGCGCGAGGCGAATCTGCGCAAGGCCGACGCCCGCGGAGCGGTCTTCCATCGCGCCGACCTCCGGATGACCGACTTGCGGGGCGCCGACCTGAGCACCGCCGACCTCGCCGAAGCCCGCCTGACCGGCGCCCTGGCCAGCGAGCACACCCGCTGGCCCGCCGGCTTCGACCACAGGGCGGCCGGGGTCGTCGACTCCGATGACCCCGGCCCCGAACCCTCACCTCTGCTCCAGCCACCGGCGATGACGCGGCAGGCACCGCCGCTGCGGTCGACTCCCTGACCTGCATCGCGTCAGGTCTTCTCGGTGACGTCCTGATCGCACAGGCGGCCAGGACCCGGGAGTCGGCATCGCGCCCAAGGCTGTCAGCGGACGGGGAAGCCGAACGTGTAGCCCTGTGCGGCGAGTTCAGGAAGCAGGTGGCGCAGGGCCTCGACGGTCTGGGAGCGGTCGCCGCCGGCGTCGTGGAAGAGGAGGGTGGGGCCGTTGGGGAGTTCGCGTTCGACGGTGGCGATGATGGCGTCGGTGCCCGGCCGTTCGAAGTCCTTGGTGTCCACGTTCCAGCCCAGCGGGCGCATGCCACGGGAGGCGGCGAGTTCGCGGCTGTAGGGGGTGAAGGCGCCGCCGGGGGCGCGGTAGTACATCGGGCGTACGCCTCCGGACGCCTTGGTGATCATGCGTTCGGCGTCGAGGATCTGCTGCGACTGATAGGCCTGGGACTTGGTGTCCATGGTGGTGTCGTGCGACACCGAGTGGTCGCACAGCCGGTGCCCGGCGGCGACCACCTGCTTGACCAGGTCCGGGTGGGCCTCCGCCTGCGTGCCGACCATGCAGAACGTGGCCTTCACCCCGTACTCGCGCAGGACGTCGAGGACTTGCGGGGTCCACACGGGGTCGGGGCCGTCGTCGATGGTGATGTTGACGCCGTGCGCCCCCCTGTCCGAGGCGTGCACGATGGTCGCCGCCACGCGCTCGACAGCGGCGCTCGGCGTCGCGGAACTCTCCGCGCGGGAGGGCGAGCCGCTCGTGGCACCGGCCTGCGCGGTCCACGCCCCGGCACCGGCGGCCAGCACTGTCACGCCGACAGCCGCCCCGAGGACCTTCCCGTACCAGCCCCGTCCGCCACCGTGCCGCGCCATGTCCGCTCCGCTCTCTGGAAGTTCCCCGCCGGTCCTTGGTCATCTTCCGACCACCTGGCAGGACGAGAGACGGCGGCGAAGGGATGCGCCTGTTACGGATCACGGACAATTCCGGGAGCGTTCGCGGACAACTGGGCGCCGTCGGACCGGGCTTCGACCTTGCCTGCCTCGCCGACACCCCCTCCGACCTGCGGAGGGCGGGTGGCGGCGTGGGTGCGTGGCGGGGTTCGAAGCCAGGCATGTGCACTAGGATGCCGCGATACCGTGTGGGGACACGGTGGGGGAGGCGAAGGTGCGTTCGGCGTGGAGTCGGGGGAGAAGGGTCTGCGCCGCGGTCGCGCGTGCATTCCAGTTGTTCTGTGCCGTCATGTTCGTGCCCGTGTTCGTGGGGTTGATGGTCGTCGGGATCGTCTGGGATGACCCCAAGGAGACGGAACAGCCGGTGCAGGCCCCTCCCGTGCGGGAAGAGCCCACCTCAGTGACGCCGGTCCAATGGACGTACCAGGGCGCGGTGTGCGCCGACGGCTGGGTCTCCACGTCGGTCGGGGCGCGGGGCGCGTGCAGTCATCACGGGGGAGTCGCCGGCAGCTGGGTGGCGGCGGACGGCACCGAAGTGATCTGTCAGAACCACCCGCCGCGCACCCAGGAGCACATCGACGAGTTGGTGGCGAAATTCGGCCGGATCGTCTGCTGAGCCCTCACGGAACCCGTCACCCAGGGCGTTCGATGGACACCTTGGGCAGCTTGCGGGCCAGCGGCGCCGGGAGCCACCAGGCCCTCGCGCCGAGCATCTGCATCACGGCGGGCACGATGAGGCAGCGGATGACCACGGCGTCCAGCAGGATGGCGACCGCCAGGCCGAGGCCGAACTGCTGGAGCATGCGGTCGGAGCTGAGGACGAAGGCGCCGAAGACGAACATCATGATGGCCGCGGCGGCGGTGATGACCTTGCCGGTGGAGGCCAGCCCTTCGCGTACGGACCGTGAGTGGTCTTGGGTGCGGGTCCATTCCTCGTGGATGCGGGAGACGAGGAAGACCTCGTAGTCCATGGAGAGACCGAAGACGATCGCGAAGATCAGTGCCGGGATGAAGGCTTCGACGGGGCCCGGCTGTGCTCCGAACCAGCCGTGCTGGAACACCAGGGTGACAACACCGAGCGCGGCCGAGATCGACAGCAGATTGAGGATGGCCGCTTTGACGGGGATCCAGACGGAACGGAAGACCAGCAGGAGGAGGACCGAGGAGACGCCGACCACGACCGCTACGAACAGGGGCAATCGGTCGGCGAGGGTCTCGGAGACGTCCTGGGAGGCGGCCGTGGCGCCGCCGACCAACACCTCGGCGCCGGTGGCGTGTTCCAGGGGTGGGGCCACGTCGTCCCGCAGGCGGTGGACCAGGTCCACGGTCCCCTCGTCCTGCGGGGAGGTCGTCGGGTAGACGAATACGGTGGACAGCGCGCCGTCTTCGGAGGGCAGCGCCGGGCTGGCCTCGGCGACCCCGTCGGTCGTGGCGAGCGTCGCCTGGACGGCCCTCCCCGCTGCCTGATCGCCCTTCACCAAGACGACGAGCGGACCGTTGAAGCCCGGTCCGAAGCCCTCCGCGAGCAGGTCGTACGCATACCGGGACGTGGTCTCCTCGGGGTCGTTGCCGGAGTCGGCGAAGCCCAGACGCATGCCCAGGGCCGGTGCCGACAGAGCCAGCAGCGCGATCACGCCGACCAGCAGGGTCGGGATCGGGCGTCGCTGCACGGCGCGTGCCATGGCGCGCCAGCGGTCGCCCTCCGCCTTGCCGCTCGCGGTGGCCATGGCCTGCCGGTTGAGCACATGGCGATGGATGCGCCGGCCGAACAGCGCCAGCAGCGCGGGCAGCAGTACCAGGGAGGCGGCCATGGTGATCAGGACGGTGACGGCCACCGCGAGGGCGATCCCTTGCAGGGAGCCGAGGCCCAGGGCGACCAGGCCCAGCAGGGCGACGATGACCGTGCAGCCGGCGAAGAAGACCGTGCGGCCGGCCGAGTCGAGGGCCTTCCGGCCGGCCTCCGAGGGCCGGACACCGGCCAGGAGTTCATGGCGGTAGCGGTAGAAGATCAGGAGGGCGTAGTCGACGCCGACCCCGAGACCGACGAGCATCAGGATGGGCGGGGTGAAGTCGGCGACCGTGAAGACGTGCGAGGCCAGTGCGATCAGGCCGATGGCGCCGCCGACCGCGAACAGCGCGGTGATCAGCGGCAGCGAGGCCGCCAGCAGCGAGCCGAACAGCAGCACCAGGATGACCAACGCAGCCACGACCCCGGCGAGTTCGGCGGTCGGTGCCTCCTTGTCCTCCGCGTTGCGCGCGGCCTCGCCGCCCACCTCGACCTGGAGGTGCTCGGTGGCGATGTCCCGCGCGGTGTCGATGATCGCGGCGACGTCCTCCTTGGGGACATCCTCCGTCTTGCCGTCCAGTGTGACGGACGCGTAGGCGATCGTGCCGTCCTCGGACACCGCGGCGGCATCGGCGAAGGGGCTGCGCACATCGGCGACCCCCGCCATCTCCCTCACCCCGGCGAGCATCGGCTCGATGCTCGCCCTGGCGCTCTCGACACCGGCGGTGTCCTTGAAGACGATCTCGACGCTGTCGCCCGCCTGATCACTGCCGTGCTTCCTGAACAGGTCTGTGGCCGCCTGGGAATCGGTGCCCGGCAGCGAGAAGTCGTTCTTGTACGCGGCGCCGACCGTGGTGGAGCCCAGCGTGATGGCGGCCACGACGGCCACCCAGAGCAGGAGGGCGGCCCAGCGATGACGCTGCGCCCAGCCGGCCAGGGCGCCGAACCGTCCGACGGGTGCGGGTGCCCCGCCCTGCGGCGGGGGCGGGGCGAGGGACGCGGCGGAGCCGCGAGGGGAAGACACGATGCCTACCTCGAATTCGAGCGAGAGCTGCCTGGAGTCGTCGCACGACGACACGACTCGATGTACGACGACATGAAGCGATCGTGTCCGCGCACCCCGGGCCCGGGCGTCGGCCCACGGCTGACAACCGGCCTGCACCAGCGGCGGCAGGCGCCGGCCGCGCCGTACACCAGCGGATGTACGTGCCGACCGCCGCGTACTTCCTCAGCACCCACTCTCGGTGCATATGCGGACATAAGGCTCGGCTTCCCGAAGTGCCGCAGGCAGAATGAAGCAGTGCAGCATCTCGATCTCACCCGCCTCGCCCTGCCCAGTGGGCCGCGCGCCGACATGGCGCTCGCCGCGGTCGTCCTGGTGCTGTCAGGAGTGGCCGAGGGGCAGCGGCTGGGCCCGGACGGGAACGCCGGCGCGTCCGTGTTCCTCTCCTGGTTCCTCGCGACGGCGGTGTGCGCGGCGTTTCCGCTGCGCCGCCGTCACCCGGTGGCGGTGGGCTGGTTCACGGTACTTGGCACGGGCGTCTACCACCTGCTGAGCACGGTCGACGGTCCGCTCGTGGTGATCCCCGTCGCCGCGCTGTACGCGTTGGCGGCCCAGGGCCGGATCCGAGACACGGTCGCCATGGCGGCGGTGATGGTCGTCGGGGTGGGCGCGGGGGCCCTGGCCGGGACCGGTGATGTCAACGGCACGGCGGTGTTCATGCTGACCGGCTGGCTGGTGGCGGTGGTGGCTCTGGGCGCGATGCGCCACGGCCGGCTCGCCTACGCCGAGGAGCAGGCCAGACTGCGCGCCACGCAGGAGCGGCTGCGCATCGCCCGCGAACTGCACGACGTGATCGGCCACAACATGTCGATGATCCATGTGCAGGCGTCCTCCGCGCTGCACCGGCTGCCGAAGGATCCCGGCCTGGCCGAGGAAGCGCTGACCGCCATCAAACAGGGCAGCAAGGAGGGCCTGCGAGAACTGCGGGCCACCCTCGGCGTACTGCGCCAGGTCGACGAAGCGGCCCCCACCACCCCCTCGCCGGGCCTGTCCGGCATCGACGACCTGGTCACATCAGCCGCGCGCGCGGGCGTCGACGTACGCGTCGAGCGAAGCGGGTCCCTGTCCGCGCCGCCCGCCGCGGTGGACCTCGCTGCCTACCGCATCGTGCAGGAGTCACTGACCAACGCCGTCAGGCACAGCGGCGCGCGGCACGTCGTCGTGCGGATCCATCACGGCGAGCGGGAAGTGACGCTCGACGTCCAGGACGACGGGCGGGGCCCGGCTCGCGCCGGGCACGCGGGCGGCGGCAGGATCGCGGGCGGCAGTGGGATCGCCGGGATGACGGAACGGGCGCGGGCGCTGGGCGGGACGCTGGACGCCGGGCCCGGCGGCGCGGGCGGGTTCCTCGTCAGGGCCCGGCTACCGTTCTCAGACCACCACGAGCCGATCGGCGGAGCAGCTGATGATCAGGATCCTGCTGGCGGATGACCAGCGCCTCGTCCGCGCGGGGATCGGCGGCATCCTCGACGACGAGGACGACCTCCAGGTGGTCGCCGAGGCCGCCGACGGACACGCCGCCCTCGCCGCCTGCCGCGAACTGCGGCCCGACGTCGTGCTGATGGACATCCGCATGCCCGGCATGGACGGGCTCGAAGCCGCGCGCCGCATCGCCGCCGACGAGACACTGGCGGCGGTGAAGGTCGTCATGCTGACGACCTTCGACCTCGACGAGTACGTGTACGGGGCCCTGCGCGCCGGCGCCTCGGGCTTCCTCGTCAAGGACACCGAACCGGCGGAACTCCTGCACGCGGTACGTGTCGTGGTGCGCGGCGACGCGCTCATCAGCCCTTCCGTCACCCGTCGGCTCATCGCCGAATTCGCCAGCCGCCCCGACCCCACCCGCGCACCCGACCCGCGCCTCGACGCGCTGACCGCCCGCGAACGTGAGGTCATGCGGCTGATCGCCGCCGGCCGCACCAACGACGAGATCGCCGCACGACTGGTGGTCTCCCCGCTGACCGCGAAGACCCACGTCAGCCGCATCATGGCCAAACTCGGCGCCCGGGACCGGTCCCAAGTGGTGGTCATGGCCTACGAGTACCGCATGGTCAGCCCGGGCCGGGCCACGGACTGAACCCCGCATCGGGATCGCGTGACGAGCCCCGCCCCCGACGCCCCCGGTGTCCACGGCGCCCACGGAAAAGGCTTTGAGACAGGCGGCGCCCCGCTGCTACGTTCGCGGTGGACCGTGAAGTCGTCGTATGGAGGTGAGCCCCGTGAACACAGTTACCCGTGGGTGCTCCCTCAACCCGTCACGGTCCGGCGGCTGACATTCGGTGTCGCCAGGAGCGCCTGAGATCGAGGCACTCCTGGAAGGGAGACTCCGATGGATACGAAGCCTTTCACCTCCGGCCCGGGCGAGAACGCGGTGACGATCACGCGCGTCGCGGACAGGCAATGGCATGCGCTGGAGGACGACCTGGTGGTCGGCCGCGGGCATGCCCAACACCGGGCGGACGGACGCCTGTTCGTCAGCATCGACGCCTGGCACTCCGCCACCTTCGACCGGCTCGCCGAGGCGATGCTGGCGCAACTCCCGGGGCCGCTGCACACGGTGGTCGACGAGGCCGACGCCGAGCTGACGGCCGGCTGGCGGCGGGCCGGGTTCACGATCCGCCGCCGCGAGGGGGAGTACGCCGTACCGACCGATCCGCGGATCACCGGGCTCGAAGCCGTCCTGCCGCCGCCGGGGTTGACGATCGTCCCCGCCGGACAGGCGGACGAGAGCCTGCTGCGGGCGGTGGACCGTGCGATCCGTGCCGAAGTCGAGGCGACCGTCGGGTGGCAGTCGATGCCCGCGGAGGTGATTCCCCGCCGCGAGGGCGACACCGTCGTCGACCCGTCGAAGTACGCGGTGGCCGCGGCACCGGACCGCTACCTGGGCCTGATCCGGGTGGTGACGGTGATCCGGCCGCGCATCGGGCTGCTCGCGGTCCGGGCCGGCGAGCAGCGTCGCGGCATCGCGCGGGCGCTGCTCGCCCACGCACTGGGCACGCTGCACCGCTCCGGGTTCGCCGAGGCCTGGACCGAGGTCCAGGAGACCAACCGTGCGGCCTCCGCGCTGTTCGAGGGCATCGGCGCCCGGCGGATGAGCGGCAACCTGGAGCTGGTGCGATGACCAAGAACAAGAACGTCATCGAAGTCGAGGGCAAGGTCGTCGAGTGCCTGCGCAGCGCCATGTTCACCGTGGAGCTGGAGAACGGCCACCAGGTGCTCGCCCATATCAGCGGAAAGATCCGCAAGCACTACATCAGGATCATGCTGGAGGACCGGGTGCTGGTGGAACTCCCGCCGTACGACCTGACGCGAGGCCGGATCGTGTTCCGGTACCGGAACTAGCGCCGCCCGGCACCCCGCAGGGGAACCGGTGAAGATCAACTGATCGGCGCAGCAATGAATCGATTCGCCGGGTGAACGGGGCGAGCGGTGATCGAAACCGCTGCTCAGAGCGGTGATTCTGGGGTCATCGACAAGGGATGGGAGTCGGCACCGGACGGTGCCGACTCCCATCCCCCCTACCGTTCTGGAGTTCACCTTGCGTGTACGTCGTTTCATGACCAGCGCCCTTGGTTCCGCCGCCCTCGTCCTCACCTCCTTCGGCGCGGTCACCGCGAGCGCCGGTCCGGCCGCGGCGGATCCCTGCGGCTTCTACGAGACCGCCTCCGACGCCTACTACAACCACTGCACCTCGGACGGCTCACACATCGTCATCGAGATCGACGACTGGGGGCCGAACAGCGAGATGTGTGTCGGCCCCGGCGTGACCTGGCTCGGCGCCGCCTCCGGAATCGACGGCGCGTGGTACACGGGCCGCACCTGTTGAACTGAGCAGTCGGCACGGGGCAGTTCCACCTTCCGTGGCTGATGAGGGAAGCCGGCGTCGAGGCGCCGGCTTCCCGCCGTTGTAACGGAGACGAACAGGACCCGGCGCCGGGAACCGAGATGATCGGCCGATCGTCCTAGGGGGCGTGCCTCGCGCTCTCACCCCTGGAATCGGCCCGCTTGCGGTGCCGGGCATGGACAACGATGTCACCTGTGCGGCTTTTGACCAGAAGCCGGCATGTCGTGGCGGGCGGTCCATGGGCGTCTTCACGACCGGGGTGAACGGGGCGGCGAAGCAGTGACCGTGACCGAACCGCCGCCGGCGATCCTGGCGGCCACCTCGGGGGAGAGCCGACATGGAAACGATCATTGTGCAGCAGCCCGGTCCGTCGGGGCCGGGTGAAGTCGACGTGGGCGGGCCCGAGTTGCTGCGGATGGGGCCGGGCGATGTCGCCGACTTCGGGCGCGGGCTGCCCGGCGGCCGGGAGGTCGCCATCGTGCTGCGCGATCCCGGGATCTCCCGGCGGGCGGGGCGGCTGGAGGCGGCCGAGGACTACTGGCGGCTGTCGAACTTCAGCCGTGACACGGCGTACGCGGTGGAGAACCTTGAGGGCGCCGGCGAATACATCACCGTCGCGCCCGGCCGGCTCGGCGCACCGGTGCCCTTCGAGTTCTCCCGGGTCGTCCTGCCCGCGCTGAGCGGGACCGTCGAGTTCAAGGTGTTCGCCCCGCAGCACGCCTACCTGGACGAGCAATCCTCGCCCGGCGCCGGGGAGTTGACCGTGCATCCCTACGCGCTCGACCCGACGGCGAAGTACTTCCTCGTGCTGGTGGCCCTGTGCGAGCCACGGCTGCGCGACCCTTCGGACGGTGCGCTGCCCGGCGCCGGGGACATCGCGGAACGGCTGCGCCCGCTGGAGAGCTGCCGTGGTCTGACCCGCTCCGCGGTGAACTACCACATCGACTACCTGGCGTTCGCCAAGCTGCGCCTGGACGTCGGCGAGGAACCCGGCGCCGACGGCAACGGCCGCACCGGCGCCAAGCGCGCCCGACTCGCCTCCCTCGCCCTGCGCTTCGGCCTGGTGCGCGAGGAACATCTGGCCCTGTTGCCGTCCCGCAGACGGCCCGTCCCGCAGGAGAGCGAAGCGTGAGCACGTCAGGCGCCGAAGAGGGCGCCCTCGAACCGCCGCGGCTGCCGGCCGGATTCCGTATCGACGGCTGGGAGTTGGGCGCCGTCGTCGGATCGGGCGGCTGGGGGACCGTGTACGAGGCCCGCGCGGTCGCCGACGGCAAGGTCGCGGCGGTGAAGGTGCTGCCGACCGGCGCCCTGGCACCCGGTCAGCGGGCCGCGCTCGGTGAACTGGTCGCGCGCGAGGTGCGGTTCAGCGCCGAGGCGGACCACCCCCACCTCGTACGGACGCATGCCGTGTGCACCGTGGACGCGCCGGACCTGCCCGCGCTGGACGGGGCGATCGCGCTCGTCATGGACCGCGCCGAGGCCAGTCTGCGGCAGGAGTTGGACGCCGCCGGGACGGGCGGGCCGATCCCGGACGCCGTACGGGTTCTGCGCGGTGTCGCGGCCGGGCTCGCCCATATGCACGGCGCCGGGTGGGTGCACGGCGACCTCAAGCCCGCCAACGTACTGCTGGGAGCCGACGGCGAGGTCTGGCTCGCCGACTTCGGCCTGGCCACCGAACTCGAGGGCACTCACGCCTATGTGCCGCCGCTCGGCACGCTCGACCATGTACCGCCCGAGTGGTGGTCACAGCGCACCGGAGCCGGCGGCACGGTGGTCCGGCCGACCGCCGACATCTGGGCCTTCGGCGTCCTCGCCCATCAGGTGCTCACCGGCGGCCTCCACCCGTTCCCCGGCGCCACCGCCCGGGCCCGCTCGCTCGCCGCGCAGGCCTACGCCCGCGGCACCACACCCCTGCGCCTCGACGCCGGACTCGACGAGAACTGGCGCCGGCTCATCGCGGACTGTCTGCTCCCCGACCACGCGGGCCGCCGGCGCCACACCGCCGCGAGCCTCTCCACCCGGATCGAGCAACTGGCGGGCCCGCGCCGCCGACGCCGGCTGCTGCCGGTCGCCGCCGTCGCGCTCGCCGCGGTGTCGGCCGCCGCCATCGCCGGGACCGCGCTGCTCGGCGGAGGCGGCGGGGGCGGGGCAGAGGACGAGGACGACCAGGGGCGCGGCGCGCCGGCCGTCGTCACCGGCGCGCACAGCCCGGCAGCGGGGGAGATCCCGGAGGATTCCGACGTACCCGCGGCCCTGCGACCGGTCATCGTGAAGGCCGCCCACCGCTGCACCGACGCCGAGGTCACGCCCGCGTTCCTCGCCGCCATGCTGAAGGCGGAGAGCGGCTTCGACGTCAACGCGTCCCGGCCGGAGAGCGAGGAGTTCGGCATCGCCATGTGGACGCCCTCGGTGTTCCGGGCCTGGGCGGTCGACGGCGACGGCGACGGGGACAAGGACTACATGTCGGCACCGGACGCGATCTCCACGATGTCGCTGTACGTGTGCTGGCTCGACCAGCAGTTCAAGAAGGAGAACATGCCCGCCAAGGACCTTCCCGCGCTGATGGCGGCCGGCTACCGCACGAGCGACCGCACAGTCATCACGGAGGGCGGCGTCCCCAACCGGGTGCAGCCCCACGTCGACAAAGTGCTCCGCTACCTCGCCGACTACGAGCGGTGAGGCAACGGAGCGGTCGCGCAAGGCCGTTCAGCAGTCCTTGACGTCCGGCATCTTGTTGTCGGGCGAGTTGATGTAGATGTTGGAGATCCAGCCCTTGTACTGGGGCAGGTACGCCCACCACTCGTTGGTGTAAGGCGGCACGCTGACCTCCTCGCCCCTGGCCTGGCAGCCCACCAACACCTCCACCCCTGCGGGGAGTTGAGAGATCGGTGCGTTGCCGGTGCCGGGGTCCGGGCGGACATTCACATGGTCGCTCCACGTGCCGTACCACCACCCGGCGGGCCGGGTGGCCCCGGGCACGTTCAGGGAGCGGGTCAGCCGGCCGATGTCGGTGTACGCCTTCCCGTACGACGTACCGACGGGATGCAGCGTGAACACGGCCACGATGGACCGGTCACCGGCGCCCACCGTCCCCGTGCTGTGCAGCGCGGGCCGGGTCAGGTCCACGTCCGCGACGGCGGCCGGAGCCGGGCCCGTCGTATCGGTCGTGGTCGCGGTAGCCGTGCGCGGCGGGCCGCAGGTGCCTTTCTCGTACGACGATCCCGCCCAGCCCTGCTTCACCGCCCACGGCTTCTCGAACGCCCCCGCGACGCCGAAGTGCTGGTCGAAGCGGTCCGAGGCGCAGCGGGTGGACTGACGCAGGTTGCCCATCACCAAGTCGCGCACGGGGGCGGGCGCCGAGTCCAGGAGATAGCGGTAGATCGTCACCGTGTCGCGGGCGGAGAGCGCGGTGTAGCCCCAGAAGCCCTCGTATCCGGTGGGCGGCACCGCGGTGTCCTTCAGGGCGAGGCGGCTCACCATGCGGGTGATGATCGCCGTACCGCCGTGGTCCGACCAGTAGGCGTCGGCCGCGTCGTCGTCGCTGCTGCGCAGCATCGGCTCCAGCCAGGCACGGTCGGCCGGGGGCACGGTGTAGTCGGGGCCGCGGTTCCACAGGTAGTCCAGCGCGAGCAGCACCTTGACGACCGAGGCGGAGCGGAAGCGGGTGCCGGAGTTGAGCTGCTCGGTGAAGGTGCCGGTCTGCCGGTCGAAGACGGCGACCCCGGCGCTGACACCGGCGGGCACCTCGACGGACGCGGCGGCGGGACGCGCGGACTGTCCGGCGGGGGAGTCGGCGGTCGCGGAGGTTGCCGCTCCGGCTGTCAGCAGCAGCGCGGCGGAGGCAGCGAGAAGGTGTCTGCGCATGGGCTAGACGCCCTGCGCCCGGGTGATGCGGACGCTGTCGAGGCCGAGCTCGGCGGACTGGGCGACGACGATGCCGGTGGCGACCGCGCACAAGGCGGCGGTGGTGGTGAGGGTGGAGCGGAACAGGCGCATGAGAGCCGTCTCTTCCTGTGTGTGGAGGGTGCCCCGCCCTGCGGCCGGGGCCTGGAAGACGACTCGAACCCTAGAGAGGGGAGCGGGCCCGCGGTCCTGACGGATGTCAGGGGGACAGCAGGTTGACCAGCGCCCCGCCCGTCGCCGTGCGCCGGGCCACCACGTGCTGTCCTCGGCGCTCCCGGCTCAGGAGGCCGGCCGCCTCCAGCTGGCCGCAGTGGTAGGTCACGGTCGCCGGGGTGCAGTTGAGCTCGGAGGCGAGGGCGCCCATGGTGCACGGGCGCGCCAGTTCGCGCAGGATCCCGGCCCGGAGGGCGCCCATCACGAGCCTGAGCGGGTCGCGTTCGGCGGGGGCGGTCTCCTGAGCGGTCCACAGTGAGTTCAGGCCGGGCACGGGATAGCCGAACCACACGGCGTCGGACCGGTCGAAGCTGAAGACCGAGGCACCGTTGCCGGACACGATGGGCACCAGCACCACGCGGCGGGCGCCGCGCTCGAACGTCTCGGGGTGCGGGTCGGGCACGTACAGCGTCTGCCCTTCGAAGCGGATCTTGGGCCCGAGTCCTGCCAGGACGAGCGGCAGGGCGTTGCTGACGACCGCCACCCCCACGCGTTCGGTCTCCCGGGCCAGCAGGGAGCCGGCCCGCGCCCAGACCGGCCCGAAGGCCTCCCACACGGCCCCGAGAATGGCCGCGTACGCCTGGATGAAGGCCTTGGGCCGGTCGACGACCGACTGCCACTGCCGGGGGAGCGTCCCGTCGAAGTCCGACTCCAGCTCCTGGAGCAGCAGCCCGGGCGGGACCTCCGCCAGCCGGTCGAGCTGGACGGAGAGATCGGTCTCCCACAGCGGCGCCGTCGGGGTGAGGCAGTCGGGGACCATCGAGTACTCACGGGTGAACAGCGGCCGCAGCACCGCCTCCGCGCCCTCGGGCACCGCCGAGCGCAGCGCGCGCCGCCAGGTGGGGTGCAGGCCCTGGGAACGTCCGCCCAGCGCGTCCGCGACGAGCGACATCAGGGTGACGCCGGGCTGCGCCACGACCGACACCGGCACTGATTCCAGTGGCCCCAGACACAACTCGGAGAACCGGGCCATGAACACTCCCCCGTCGACGTACCGAACACCTCTTGGGACGCGCGGGTTTCCGCAAAGGTTTCGAACAGCCTGGGCAAAGACGCCGACCGGGACACGTTTTGAAGTGGCTCGAAATGCTGGGCCCCGCCCGCGGCTGTGAACAGACTGTGTCCGACCACGGGGGACGGTGGCGGCCGACCAACCGCACATATCGCCGCGCCCCCGCATGAAGAGGGGGAACCACATGAACTCGGCATCGACCAGGGCTCCCACTCCTTGGGCCTGCGCCCTTCGACCTTTTGCCCTTTCGACATGAGGATCTGATGTGACGTCGAACAACCGCCGACGCCTGGCCGCCGGTGCCACCCTGATCGCCGCGCTCGCCGCCGGTGTCGTCCCCGCCACCACCGCACAGGCCGCGCCCGCCGTTCCCGGCGCCGCACGGGTCACCACGCCCGCCCCCGACATGGACGGTGTGGTCGCTGCGCTGAACGCCGCCATGGCCCAGGGCGCGCCGGGCGCGATGGCCCGGTTCACCGGACCCGAGGGCGTCCAGGCCCGCACGGTGGGCGTGCGCGACCGCGAGTCGGGCGCCGCCATGGACATCCGCGCGCGCTTCCGCATCGGCAGTGTCAGCAAGACCTTCTCCAGCGTGGTCCTGCTCCAGCTCGTCCAGGAGGGGAGACTGGCGCTCGACACGCCGGTGAACCAGTACCTGCCCGGGCTGCTGCCCGACGACCGGATCACGGTGCGCCACCTGCTGACCCACCGCAGCGGGCTCGCGGACTACACCGACGCGATGTTCGAGCAGACCGTGCCCGGCTTCGAGGCCGTACGCAACCGGGTCTTCAGCTACCAGGAGCTGGTGGACCTGTCGCTGAGCGAGCCCCGCACCACCGAGCCCGGGGTCTCCTACAAGTATTCCAACACCAACTTCGTGGTCGTCGGCATGCTCATCGAGAAGCTCACCGGGAACCCGGTCGCCCAGGAGTACCAGCGCCGCGTCATCAAGCCGCTGGGGCTGCGCAACACCTCGTACGTCCACCCCGACGTGCACATCGCCGGGCTGCACGTGCACGGGTACCTCCACCCCGACGAGGCCGGCGCCCCGCTGGTCGACTCCACCGAGCAGACGGTCTCCTGGGCCCAGTCGGCCGGGGCGATCATCTCCAGCCCGGGGGACCTGAACACCTTCGTCACCGCGCTCATGCGGGGCCGGCTGCTGTCGCCGAAGATGCTGGAGGCGATGACCACCGTCACCCCGACCGACACCACCAACACCCGCTTCTACGGCCTCGGTCTGCGCCGCTACGACCTGTCCTGCGGCACACAGGTCTACGGCCACACCGGCACCGTGCAGGGCTTCTACACGTACGCGTTCGCGACCCGCGACGGCCGGCGCAGCCTCTCCGCCATGGCGAACACCTCGAACAAGGGGTCCGCCAACACGGCGCTCGGCGGCACGCTGGAGGCCGCGTTCTGCGGCAAGAAGCCCGCCGCCAAGGCGTCGTCGCCCACGCAGTTCAGGTCGTCGGTGCTCCCGGCGGAGTCGGATCTGCCCGAACACCGCTGAGGCCCCACCGGGAACGATGACCGTGGCCCTCGACCCCCTGGTGCGGGGGTCGAGGGCCACGGTCAAGGGGAGGGAGGGACGAAGGTCACAGAAGCGTATCGGGCATTTGGTGCTTCGATCTTCACGGAAACTTCTCAAGTTGGCTAAGTTAGTTGCCACTTGCACAACTGCCTCGTACGGAAGGAGCGCCACGGTGGTGGATGGGGCCGAGGAGCCGAGCCGCGACGAGGTCCGGCGCAGGATCGACCGTCTCTACGACCGGGCGGAGAGCGACACGGGCACGTTCAACGCGACGCGCGCGGCAGCGATACCGCGCCAGCGCGGCACGGCCGACCGCGCCCGGTCCCAGGCGCCCATGGCACCCGACGTCGGGGCCCTGGCCCGCCAGTGGTTCGACACCGCCCGGGCCAAGCTGGGCCCGACCGTGCCGGTGTCGCAGCCGGAGAGAAGAACGCCCGACCGCGGTGACCGCCCCGACCGTCCCGAACGCCCCGAGCGCGAGTCCCGGGCAGCGCGACCCGCACCCGCGATGGAACGTCCCGCGGAACCCCTCGCCCTCGAAGCGCCCAAGGCGGCCCGTGCGTCCACCGGCGGTGCCCTGGAGCTGACCAGCGGACCCGCTCAGGCTCCGACCATGGAGTTCGTGCCGGAGCCCACCGAGATCGTGCCAACCATCCCGGAACCCACGGCAGTCGCTTACCTGTCGGATGTGCCGGCGGGCGGAGTGGACACGTACGGTGCCGGCCCGGAGACCGGCTCGGCCGCCCTGTACGACCCGTACCTGCCGGCCGACCCGTACCTGTCGGCAGAACCGGCCGCTTTCTACACCGACACTCCGCCGGCCGGCTCGATCACCGCGACCTACGGCGCCGGTCTGGAGAGCGTCGCCGCGGTCGCCTTGACGGCCGCGCCCGCCGCACCGGTCGCCGATCCGCTCGCGTTCACCGCACCGATCGCCGAACCGGCCGCGCCCGCCGCCCCGCCCACCATGGCCGCCGCCCCGCCCGCCACTTACAGCGAATCCTGGCCACCGGCCGCCGTGAGCCACACCCCCCAGGCCGAGCGGGTGATCGCCTTCGCCCGGGCACAGATCGGCCGGCCCTGTGTCTGGGGCGCGGTCGGGCCCGAGTCGTACGACGCCGCCGGTCTGACGCAGGCCGCGTGGAAGGCCGCCGGTGTCACGCTGCCCCGAACCGCCCAGGCCCAGGCGGGAGTCGGGGTGCAGGTCTCCCTCGCCGACGTACGGGTCGGAGACCTGGTCTTCTTCCACGACGACCTCAGCCACGTGGGCATCTGGAGTGGCGACGGCATGATGATCCATGCCCCGGGCCCGGGGGCGGCCATCCGCGAGGAATCGGTGTTCTTCGCGGGCCAGTTCGCGATCAAGGGCGCGGTCCGCCCGGCCTGATCCGCACCGTCGGGTGGACCTCTTCCGGCGGTCAGCCCGCCTGGCGTCGGGCGGGCGCGGACCGGTGGGTGAGGGGTTCGCGCAGACCGAGATGTTCGCGCAGGGTGGTGCCGGTGTACTCGGTGCGGTAGACGCCGCGTTCCTGGAGTTCCGGGATGAGGAGATCGACGATGTCGTCGAGACCGTTCGGGATGAGGTACGGCGTGACGTTGAAGCCGTCGATCGCGCCGTGCCGCACGAAGTGGGTGAACTTGTCGGCCAGGGCGGACGGAGTGCCGACGTGGCCGCGCTGCGGACCGAGCGCGATGACGGTCTCCCGCAGCGACCAGCCGTGCGCCTCCGCCTTCGCCCGCCACTCGGCCACCACCTCGCGCGGATCAGCGATGCGGCGGGCGCCGAAGGAGCCGTCGTTCTCGGCGACGACCGGATCCTCCTTGGGCAGAGGGCCGTCGGCGTCCCGGCCGGACAGGTCGATGCCCCACAGCAGCCCGGCGATCCCCAACGCTGTTGCAGGGGTGACCTGTTGCAGCCGGATCCAGCGCTTCTTCTCCTGGGCCTCCTCCTCGGTGGCGCCGAGGATGATCTCGGTGCCGGGCAGGATCCGCAGGTCGTCGTCGGGGCGGCCGACGGCCCGCAGGCGGGTGCGGATGTCCTCGGCGAAGGCCAGGGCGTCGTCGAAGTCGTTGCCGTGCGCGGAGAAGATGACATCGGCGTTGCGGGCGGCGAAGTCGCGTCCCTCGCCGGAGTCACCGGCCTGGAAGATGACCGGGTGCCCCTGGGCGCTGCGCGGCAGGGTGGGGGCGAGGTCGACGTCGAACTGCGGTCCCCGGTGGCGTACTTGGCGGACCGCGCCGGGCGTCGACCACTCCCGCGCGCCGGTGGAGGCGGCGGCCGCTCCGTCCTCCCAGCCGTCCCAGAGCGCGCGGGCCACGGTGAGGAACTCCTCGGCGCGCCGGTAACGGTCGGCGTGGTCGAGGTAGCCGCCGCGGCGGAAGTTGGCGCCGGTCCAGGCGTTGTCCGTGGTCACCACGTTCCAGCCCGCACGGCCTTCGGAGAGCAGGTCGAGGCCGGAGAGGCGGCGGGCGAGATCGGCGGGCTCGTTGAAGGTGGAGTTGGAGGTGGAGACCAGTCCGATCCGCCGGGTGACCGCGGCCAGCGCGGCGAGTTGGGTGATGGCGTCGGGGCGTCCGGCCACGTCGAGGTCGTGGATCCTGCCGTCGACCTCGCGCAGCCGCAGCCCCTCGCCGAGGAAGAACGCGTCGAACAGGCCCCGTTCGGCGGTCTGGGCGACCTTGCGGAAGGACGCGGGGTCGATCTGGGAGCCGCTGTCGGGGGCGGACCAGATGGTCCAGTGGTTGACGCCCTGGAAGAACACCCCGAAGTGGAAGCGGGCGTCCGGCCGGGGGACGTCGAGGGGGTCGGTGCGGGTCATCGGGCTTCCTCCTGGACGGCCACGGCCGGGGCCGCGAAGCGGTTGGCGGGTCGCTCCAGACCCAGGGTCGAGCGCAGGGACGTACCGGGCAGGGGGCGGGCGACGAGGCGCCGCCCGGACAGCGCGGGCAGGACGAGGCGGGAGAGGACGGGCAGCTCCTCGTCCAGCACCAGCGGACGCAGCCGTACGCCGTCGACGTACCGGCTCAACTCGCCGAGCAGGGCGGTCAGTCCGTCCGCGGAGCCGATGTGCCGCAGCCGTCCGCGGTCGGTCCACGGGGCGTGCCGTTCCAGGTCGGCGACGCGCTCGGCGGCGGTGGCCTCCGGAGTGTCCAGCGCCACCTCGACCTCGGCGAAGGCGCGGGGCGTGCCCGCGGCAGCGGCGGCCGTCGCGATCGCGGGGAGGTCCCGTCCCGTCACCAGCGCGACGTCGAGCTGCTCCGAAGGCACCTGGCCCGGGTCCCCCAGGACGACGAGCTGCCCCTGGGGCGGGCGCGGCACGATCGCCGGGCCCTTCACGGCGTAGGTGTCACCGGTGAAGTCGATGTAGTGGAGCCGTTCGCGGTCGAGATAGCGGCTCGTGGCCACGGAACGGATGACCGCGTCGTCCTCCCACGAGTCCCACAGCGCCCGGGCCACCTCGACCCCGTCGCGGGACTCCCGGGCCCGCGCGGCGCCGTCGGCGACCGGCGGGCGTCCCCAGGCGCGGGCCGCCTCCGGACGCTCCTCCTCCGTCACCACCCACCCGGCGTGGCCGGCGGAGATGTGGTCCAGGGACGCCAACTGGCTGGAGACATGGAAGGGTTCGGCATACGTGAGGGGGAGTACGGGTGCGATCCCCACGGTGCTCGTGGACGCCGCGACGAACGCCGCGCGCTCCACCGCGCCGATGCGGCCCACGGGGTCGGGCGCGGCGCCGGGCGGCAGTACGCCGTCGTCCAGCGTGATCAGGGTGAACCCGGCGTTCTCGGCCACGGCGGCGACCCCCGCCACGCGGCGCGGGGTGAGCAACTGGTCGGGCGAGTGGGCGGCGCGGCGCCAGGCCGCGGGGTGGGCACCGTCGCCGTCGATCTCCAGGGCGAGGTGCAGGGCGGGGCCGGACATGGATTTCCTTCCGAGGAACACGAACGCTCGCGGCCACAGGGCCACGACGAGACGGCCGGCGCGGCGGGCCGGCCGGGATCAGACGTGTACGGAAGGACAGACGGCGGAGGACGTACGGCAGTAGTCGACATGGCGCCGGGTGATCAGCCACGCACCCGTGCGCACACCCCGCGGTGCCGCGCCGGTTGCGTGCATGAGGCCTCCACCCGTCAGAAAACGCGAGTTCAACGTACGTCGGGAGCCCCGGCGACTGTCAAGACCACTTGGGGTGTGCGCACCGACGGCGAGATCACGCCTGCTGTGCGCCCTCGTCGTCGCCGTGCAGGGAACGGATCATGCTCTGGAGGATCCGGAACGCGTCCGACCGCTCGGTCTCGGTCAGGCCGGACAGCATTCTGGCCTCGACGGACCGGACGGCCGCGCTCGCCGTCTCCAGGCTTCGCCGGCCGCTGGGCGTGAGGCGCGCGGGAAGGGCCTTGCCGACGGGCGCCTCAGCGGGCCTGGTCACGTAGCCGTCCCGTTCCAGGGCCTGGAGCAGCACGTTCATCGTCTGCCGGGTCACGAACGCGCCCCGCGCGAGTTCGGAGTTGGACAGGCCCGGTCGTTGCGCCAGGAGTTCGAGGCAGGAGTAGTGGGTCACGCTCATCCCGAGCGGGCGCAGCACTTCCTCCATGGCGGCGCGCAGCGCGCTCGACGTCTCTTTGAGCAGGTAGCCCAGTGACGTCTCCAGATCGATGCCCGCACTTTCTTGACCCATGTCAGTATTCTGACATACCTTGCCGCATGTCAGAAAACTGACATGCAAAGAAGGAGCGTCACCATGCCCGCCACCGGCCCCGACTTCATCTCGTTCCAGGTACGCGACCTCGACGCCTCGCAGGCGTTCTACGAGCGGTACCTGGGCCTCGTCCGCTCACCGGCCGGACCTCCGCACGCCGTCGTCTTCGAGACGAAGCCGATCGCGTTCGCGGTCCGGGACATCGTTCCCGGCACCGACCTGGCATCCGTCGCCCAGCCGGGTATCGGTGCCGCGATCTGGTTCCACGCCACCGACGTCCAGGCCATCCACGACGCGCTCGCCGCCGACGGCCACACCATCGTCTCCGCACCGATCGACGGCCCCTTCGGCCGGACCTTCACCTTCGCCGACCCCGACGGCTACCAGGTCACGCTCCACGACCGCGCCTGACCGGACCGACGCCGCCGGACGGTCAGCGGCGGCCGTGCCCCGGGCCCGGTAGCGTGCACGCGGTGTCGAGGCCCAGCACGTGATTGAGGCGGCCGAAGGCCAGCCATGAGCCGACGCACATGCTCAGTTCCACGATCTCCGCCTGGCTGTAGTGCGCCGTGAACCGGGCCCAGAAGTCCTCGTCCAGGCCGTGATGGTCGAGGGCGTAACGCTCGGCGTACTCCGCGGCGAGACGGGTCCGTTCGTCGAAGGCGTCCGTGGTCCGCCAGTGCGCGACCGCGTCCAGGAAGCCCTCCTCGACCTTCTGCCCGTCGCGTTCGGTACGCCAGTCCAGGCAGAACAGGCATCCGTTGATCTGCGCGATGCGCAGGCGCGCGGCCTCGAACTCGCGCAGGCCGAGGGTCGCGTACTCGTAGACGGCCAGGGAGAACGCGCCGGCCGCCGGACCGATCCCGGGCACCAGGTCGCCCCAGACGTACAGGAGGGGGTCGGTTCCCGGGGGGATGTCGATGCGCATGATCACCTCATTCCCGGTCCGCCGCCTCCGGCCTCGTCACCGCTGTGGGAATCATGGGCGGAGGGTAACGGCGCGCCCCTGAACTTCCCATAGCCGTGCGCCCGCGATCGGTGTCGGGTGGGGCCACGACGGAGGAGGATCGATGTCTCCGTCGTGGCCCTCGCCCGTGCGCCGGGTGTTCAGTCGCGGGCCGGCGGGGTGTAGAAGTCGCCGACGGACGTCCAGACGCCGTCCTTCACGACGACCCGCTGCACACTGCGCGTACCGAGGTGGTCGCTCGCGCCGAACTTCATCACCGGTGACACCCCCGGGTCCACCCGGGACGCCTTCTGGTAGGCCGCCGTGAGGGACTGGGACGTGACGGGCCCCTTGACGGTCTTCGCGATCTCGGCGAACACCTTCGCGTTGCTCCAGCCCCACAGGGCGAGGAAACCGGCGTCCTGACCGGGCTCGTACTTGGCCATCGCGGTACGGAACTCCTTCACCGCGGGGTCCGGGTCCGAGGGCGCCTTCACCAACTGGACGGCCTTGAGGCCCTCGGCGGCGTCCTTGGCCAGCGAGACCGTGGACTCGGCGGCCACGGGCGCGTAGGCGTAGGTGGGCAAGGACAGGCCTTGGAGCTTGGCCTCCTTGAGGAAGGCGGCGGCCTCGGGGGAGGTCAGGATCAGCACCACCGCCTGGGGCGAGGCGGCCTTCACCTTGCTGATCACCGGCGTGTAGTCGGTGGTCTGGTACTTCACCGCCAGCCGGTCGACCTCCACCGAGGGGTCCACCTTCTTCGCGACGGGCTCCACCTGCTCGGCCACGTTCACGAACGCCGCCGGGTCGCTGTGCACGACGAGGATCTTCTTCGCGCCGTCCTGGACCGCCCAGGCGGCGACCGCGGCGGCCTGGTCCTCGTAGAGGGTCTGGGTGCCGAACAGGCCGGGGCGCGGCGGGTTGTACCAGGACTCGGTGCCGCCCACCTCGTTGAGGACCGGGACCTTGGACTGGTTGAGGACGAACGGGAAGGCCGCCTCCGCCTGCGAGGTGCCGTTGGCGTTGACGATGGCCACGACCTTGTCCTGGCCGACCAGTTCACGGGCGATCTGCACGGTCTGCTGCGGGTCGGCCGCGTTGTCCTTGACCGTCCACCTGACCTTGCGGCCGTTGATGCCGCCCTGGGCGTTGAGCATCTTGAAGTAGGCGTCGGCGCCCGCCTTCTCGGCCACACCGTAGGTGGCGGTGGCGCCCGTGAGGGGCAGCCACGCGCCGATGTGGATCTCGGAGGAGCTGCCACCGGCGGCCGTGGAGTCGTCACCGGCACAGGCGTTGGCGGTCAGGGCCACCACGGCGAGTACGGCGGTCGCGCCCGCGGCGCGGCGGAACTTTCTCATGGTGCGGAACACGGTCCACCTCGTTCACAACGGGATTGTCAGTTCACTGGAGAAGTGCGGGCGTCGACCGCCACGACAGGGGTGGGCGCGTCCGGTGCGCCACTGAAGTAGGCCGCCTCCGCCAGCGCCGCGAACTCCGGGTCACCGGGCCGGCCTCGGGCCGCGACGACACCCTCGTGGAGCACGGCCACCTCGTGGCAGACGGACATGGCCCGGCTGAGGAGCTGTTCCAGCAGGACGACGGTCAGGCCCTCGCGGGCCAGCGCGGTCAGCCGGTCGTACACCTCGTCGACCAGGGCCGGGGCCAGCCCGAGGGCCGGCTCGTCGACGATCAGGACGTCCGGCGCGACGATCAGGGCCCGGGCGATGGCGAGCATCTGCTGCTCTCCGCCGGACAGCCCGCCCGCTGAGTCGGACATCCGGTCGCGCAGCCGCGCCGGCAGCCACTGGACGGTCTCCTCCAGCCGCTCGCGCAGCGGCGCACCGGTGATGCCCGCCGCGTACGCGGCCACTTCGAGGTTCTCGCGCAGGGACAGCGTCCTGAACAGGGCCCGCCCTTCGGGGGCGAGGCTGGTGCGGACGGTTCCGTCCGATTCCCGGTCGCCACGGGTGGGTTCGAGCGAGCCGTGCAGGATCCCGGCCAGCGTGCTCTTGCCCGCTCCGTTGGCGCCGGCGATGCCCAGCACGACCCCTTGGCGGACGTCGAGGTCGATGTCGCGCAGGGCGACCACACCGCCGTATACGTGGCCGACGCCGTGCAGGCGGACCATGCTGCGGTCGCCGACGTGCTCGGGCGGCCGGGTCCGGCCGGCGACGCTGCCCAGGTACGACGACCGTACCTTCGGATCCTCCAGCACGATGTCCGGGGTGCCCTCGCCGATGGTGCGGCCGAAGTCGAAGGCGAGCACCCGGTGGGCGACGGAGAAGAGGTCGTCGAGGACGTGGTCGATGACGACCACGGCGGTTCCCCGGGCGTGCATGCGCCTGATGTGCCGTGCCAGCAGAGCCCGTTCACTCGCGTCGAGGCCGCCGAACGGCTCGTCCAGGATGAGCAGCCGGGGATTCTCGGCCAGCGCACGGGCCAGGTCGAGCCGCTTCTGCAGACCGAACGGCAGCTCTCCCGGGCGCCGTCGGGACACGTCCGCGAGCCCGACGGAGCGCAGCAGCCGCGCGACCTCGGCCCGGTCCCGTGCGGTGATCCGGCGGCGGGTGCACAACACGTTCTCCTCGACGGTGAGTTCGGGGAACACCTCCGCGTGCTGGAAGGTGCGGCCGATGCCGAGCCGCCGCCGTGCGGTCGCCCTGGCCGCGAGCAGGGGCCGGCCGGCGAAGTCCGCCGTCCCGGTCACCCGGCCGTTGCCGGTCAGTCCCGACAGCGCGTTCAACAGGGTCGTCTTTCCGGCCCCGTTGGGCCCGATGACCGCCAGGATCTCGTCCTGGCGCAGAGTGAGGGAGGCGTCCTCCAGGGCCTTGATCCCGCCGTACGACACCGACACGTGCTCCAGGTGCAGCAGGATGGGGCCGTCGCCTGAAGGCTCGCGCGGTGCGAGTTCCGCCGGTTCGTCGGCGGGCGGCGGTACGTCCTGCTCCGGCCGCGTCCGCATCCGCCGCAGGAGGCTGCGAGCGGGCTTGGCCAGGAACGGCACGACCCCGCCCGGCAGGAACAGCAGCACCGCGATCAACACGAGGCCCTGCACGACCGGTTGGGGCATCCCGACGGCGGAGGAGAGCGAAGGGTTCCAGGTCAGATAGATCCCGCCCGCCGCCGCGCCGAGGATCGTGCCGACCCCGCCGAGCACACACGCGGCGATCAGCGAGATGCCGAACGTCAGCGAGAACGGATCAGGGCTGACGAACCCGGTGAGCAGGCCCAGCAGCACCCCGGCGAAACACGTGCACGCGCCGCTCACCGCGAACGACAGCGACGACTGCGCCTCCGGCGCGATACCGATCGTACGGGCCGCCAGGGGGTGCGACTTGGCCGCCACCAGCCGCATCCGCAGCCCCGAGGCGGCGGCCGGTACGGCCAAAGCGAGGACGACGGCGGCGGCGCCGACCGCGAGGTATTGGGCCTCGGTGCCGCCGCCCAGGAGCGTGCCCAGGCCGAGGGCGCTGCGCAGCTGGACGACCGGCACGCCCTGGTCGCCGCCGGTCACGCCGCTCCAGCGGTTGACCAGTTCCAGGGTCACCGTGGTGAACGCGAGGGTCAGCAGGGCGATGTAGAGCGCCGAGAACCGGGCGCCCGCGTATCCCAGAAAGCCTCCCAGCGCGGCACCGGAGGCGACGGCGGCGAGGAGGACCGCCTCCAGCGGCCAGTCGTGCCCGCTGCCGTACGCGGCGAAGTAGGCGCCGATGGCGAAGAACGCGGGGTGGCCCACCGACCAGATGCCGGACCAGCCGGCGAGCAGGCCGACCGAGAGCACGACGATCGTGTACACGGCCGCCAGCCCCACCGAGTACATCTGGTACGCGGGGATCGCACCGGCGGCCATGAAGGCCATGAGCACCGCGCCGGTCGCCGGGCCCAGGGCGGCCCGCGCCAGGAGGGAACGGTTGAAGACCATGGATGCGACCCCTCAGACCCGTTGGAAGGTGCGGGCGCCGAACACGCCCTGGGGGCGGATCAGCAGCACCAGCACGGTGAACGAGAACACGAACGTGTCCCGGAAGCTGGCGGAGACGTAGTTCGCCGCCAGGTTGTCCAGGACGCCGATGGTCAGACCGCCGAGGACGGCGCCGTACATGCTGGTCAGGCCGCCCAGGAAGATCCCGGCGAAGGCGCGGAACAGCGGTGCGACGAGCGCGGTGGGGACCAGCCCTGAGCGCGGTGCGTACAGACAGGCGGCGAGCGCGGCGAGACCGAGGCCCAGCGCCCAGGAGATCCTGGCCAGGCGCTGCGAACTCAGCCCGACGATGCGGGCGGTGTCCGCGGACTCGGCGGCGGCGCGCATGGCCGAGCCGAGTGTGGTGCGGGCGAACAGATAGCCCACCAGCGCCATCGCCACGGCGGCGACCGCGATCGTCAGCAGGCTCTGGACCGGCACGGCCGCGCCCGACCAGCGCACCGTCCCGTCGACCAGGCTGGGGAAGGCCCTGGGTTCGTCGCCCCAGATCGAACCTGCCGCGCTCTCGGCGATCAGGGACACGCCCATCGTCACGACGAGGGCGGAGAACAACTGCCCCTGTCCCAGGGGCCGTATCACCGTCTCCCGGACCAACAGGCCCGCCGCCACGGTGATCGCGACGGCGGCGAGGACGCCGAGCACCGTCGCCACACCGCGGTCGTGGAGCGAGAGCGCGACGTACAGGCCGAGGGTCGCGAGCGACGCCATCGCGAAGTTCACGACGTCCGTGGCCCGGTAGATGATGACCAGCCCGAGGCCCATGAGGCCGTACACGGCTCCGCTGGCCACACCGCTGACCAGGACAAGCAGGAACTGACTCACAGTCCCTCCCTAGAGGAAGGGCGCGTTCGCGCCATGCGTGCGAGTGGCATGATCACCTCACCGACCGCAGAGTCAAAGTGAACTCAATTCAGTACGCTAGGCATTCCGGTGCCGGACGGGCAAGCCTCGTGCACGGGATTTGTGCCGCGCGGGCCGACCGGGGGCCGACCGACCGGAGGCCGATTGGGGGCTGGCCGAGAGGGACTCGGCCGACCGGGCTCAGTGCCCGACGGCCGCCGGCGTCTCGGTGAGCGCGGTCCGCGCCGCCGCCAACCCGAAGACCAGCGCGGGGGCGAGACCGCCCGCGTACGCGCGCCGGTACAGCCCGCCCGCATCCGCGCCCGCCGCCAGCAGCCCCGGCACCGGAGCTCGTCCGCCCGAGCCCGCGGACAGCGCGTGCGTACCGGCGTCGATCAGCAGTCCGCCGAAGGTGAACGTGATCGCCGGGGCGGCCTCGATGACGTAGTACGGCGGTTCGTCGAGCGGCCTGTGGTCCAGGAGCCGGCCCGGCCTCGTGGTGCCACCCGCGGCCGTGGTGGCGTTGAACTCCTCGATACGGTCGCGGATCCCGGCGCCGGGATAGCCCCACTCCTCGGGCATCGACGCGAAGTCCTCCAGGCTGTCCGCCACCGCGCAGCGGGCGCCGGCGCGATGGCACAGCTGGAACTTGTCCACGCCCGGGATCCCCTCCACGTACGAGGCGCTGATCCACTCGCGGTGCACCCGCGCGTCGGCGACCAACAGCCCACGGGCTTCCGGCCGTTCGAGCAGCGCCATGGTGGTGAGATGGTCCCCGACGGTCTCGTCCACGAAGCGCTCGCCCGTCGTGTCGAACAGCAGCGCGTGCTCGCTGTAGTAGAGCGCCAGGTCGACGAAGCGCGCGGGATCCGCGAGCGAGACACCGGCAGGCATCAGATGCCCGTAGAACCCCGCGTCCTTCTCGCCGAAGGCCGCACCCACGGCGCGTCCCAGCGTGAGGCCGGCGCCCCGACTGTGCGGGTTGGCGCGCAGGCCGATGTCCGTGGCCTGCGGGTGGATGTGCTCGGCGCGCAGGGTCGGATCGCCCTGGAAGCCGCCGGTCGCGAGCAGGGTCCAGGTGGCCTCGATCCGGCGCGTGGAGCCGTCGGGCAGGAGGCAGTCGGCGCCTTTGACCCCGCCGTTCTCCGTCACGAGGGAGCGGGTCCGGGTGGCGGTCAGCATTTCCTGGCCCCGGTCGCGGATCAGCCGCTCGCAGGTGTCGAGGTAGTGGTTGGTGTCGACCTGGTGCCCCCGGCCGAAGCCCAGCACGGGCACCGGCGGACGGCAGTCCACCCCGAGCGACCGTATCCAGGTGACGCCGTCGGCGAACCCGTCCACCAGGGCCCCGGCCAGCTCCGGATCCCCGTCCGGATTGACCCGGCGCAGCTCCTCCAGGGTCGGTGCCGTCCATACGAAACCGGCGAAGCGGGCGGAACCGCCGGTGCGCTCCGCCTTCTCCACCAGAACCACCGTGCCGCCTTCGGCGGCCACCCGGGCGGCGGCCGAGAGTCCGGCCATACCGCCGCCTATCACCAGCAGATCCACAGTCTCCGCACCCATAGCGGGTCCCACCGCCTTCGTGTCGCCGAGTGGGACAAGACGCTAATTGAACTCACTTCTGTAGTCGAGAGGGTGGGGCGGGCGGTGGTGGGCGGTGGCGGGCGTGGACCGGGGCCGCACGGGTTTCGGCCGGATCAGTCAGGGATCAGCACCGCCCGCCCCCGCACCCCGCCGGAGCGGAGTCCGGCGATCGCCTCCGTCGCGCCGGAGAGCGGGAACTCTTCGACACGCACCCTGAGGGAGCCTTCGAGGGCCAGGGCGACGACGGACTTCAGCTCGGGCAAGGTCCCCCAGAAGGGCAGCGAGATCCGCGCCCCGGGCGGCAGGACGCCGGGCTTGCGGACCAGGAGCTCCCCGCCGCCGCTGCCCACCACGGCCAGTTCGCCAGCCGGCCGGAGCACGTCCACCGCCGCCTCCAGCGTGGAAGAGGCGCCGACGAAGTCCAGCACGGCCGCCGCCCCGACACCGCCCATCCGGTCCCGCAGGACCGCCGGGGTGTCGGCGCGCAGGAGCGTACTGAAGTGCGCGCCGCACTCGTCGGCGAGGGCGAGCGCCTCCTCCCGCACATCCACGGCCAGTACCTGGGCGGTGGTCGTGGCGCGCAGGATCTGGACGGCCAGATGACCGAGTCCGCCGATGCCTAGGACGACCACGCTCGCACCCTCTCCGTCCAGGACGCGCCGGACCGTCGACACGGCGTGGCAGGCGGTGAGCCCCGCGTCCGACAGGGGCGCCGCCTGGGCGGCGGCCAAGTCGCCCACCGGGACCAGCAGGCGCCCGGACGGTACGAGCATCAGATCGGCCATCCCGCCGTCGCGCCCGAGTCCCGCGCCCGTGCCGACGCGGTCCGCGTCGAGGGCGGCGCGCCGGTCGCAGTAGTTCTCCGCCCCGGCCGCGCAGCGCGCGCAACTCCCGCAGCCCCAGGGGCCGTAGACGACCACGCGCGCACCGATCGCGGGGCCCGTGGCGAGCGGGCCGTGCTCCAGCACCCGGCCCGCGACCTCGTGCCCGAGGGTGAAGGGGATCCGGTAGGGGAGGGCGCCCGGTGGTGCGTCGATGACATGGAGGTCCGAGCGGCAGAGGCTGGCCGCTTCCACCTCGATCAGGACCTCTTCCCCCGTGGGGGAGGGCCGGGCTGTCTCGGTGAGGACCGGTGGGCTGCCCCAGCCGGTCAGTCGCAGTGCTCTTGTCGTGCCTGTTGACATATGAGCGACATTAACAAAAATGAAGTCAGTTCAGGAAGCTGGATGTGAGGCGGTGAGCGTGCATGGGCGGTGAGCACACGGGACGCTTCGACGGGCGGATCGCGCTCGTCACCGGCGCCGGATCCGGCATCGGTGCGGCGGTCGCCCGGGGGCTCGTCGCGCAGGGTGCGGAGGTCTTCGCCGCGGACCTCGACGGTCCAGCGGCGGAGACGGTCGCGAAGGAACTGCGCGGAGCGCACCCGCTGACCGTCGACGTGGCCGAACCTGCCCAGGTCGACGAGGCTGTCGATGAGGTCGTACGGCGGCACGGACGGCTCGATGTCGTGGTGCACGCGGCCGGTGTCGACGACCCCACGGCCAAGGAGTGGATCGCGGAAGCCCTGGTCGCGGACCGGCCCCCGGTGGTGACGGGGCGGCTCGGGGACGACGCGTGGCGGCGGGTCATGCGGGTCAACCTGGACGGGACGTTTCATGTGCTGCGTGCGGCGTTGCGGGTCATGGCGCCTCGTCGGTCCGGAGTCGTGGTCACCGTGGGGTCCTCGTCGGCCTTCGACGCCCAGGCGGGCTATCCGCACTACGCGGCCTCCAAGGCCGGGGTGCATGCGCTGAGCCAGTCCGTGGCCAAGGAGGCGATCGCGTTCGGGATCCGTGTGAACACGGTGGCGCCGGGGCCCACGGAGACGGGGATGGCGGCGCGGACGCCCGCGGCGCTTCGCCAGGGCTTCGCCGATCCTCGGGTTCGTCCCTATGCGACGGCGGAGGAGATCGCCGACGTGGCGCTGTTCCTGGCGAGTGACGAGGCGGTGAATCTCGTGGGGGCCGTGCTGCTGGCGAACGGTGGGCGGTTCACGGTGTGAGACCCGATGTCGAGGGAGGATCCGATGTTCCGGCTTGAGGCCGATCCCGTACTGCCGGCGGAGACGGATGAGCGGCGGCAACTACGCGCTGTCCTGAGGGAGTTGCTCGCCGAGTCGTGCGGGAGCGAAGCGGTTCGCGAGCAAGCCGAGAGCCCTCGCGGACACGACCCGGTGCTCTGGAACCGGCTCGCCCGTGAGATCGGGGTGCATGGGCTGGCCGTTCCTGAGGAGTACGGCGGCGCCGGGTACACCTTCGCCGAACTCGCCGTGGCGCTGGAGGAGACCGGGCGGGTGCTGTGTCCCGCGCCCTTGCTGAGTACGGTCGTACTCACCGGGCACGCCCTGGCGGGCAGCGGTGACCAAGAGGCCTGCGCACGTTGGCTCCCGGACATCGCAGGAGGTGCGCGCACGGCGACCGTCGCCGGGTGTCTGCATCCGGCGGACGTGAGGGCCGAGCGTGGCCCCAGCGGCTGGCTGCTGCGGGGGGAAGCCGACTTCGTGCCCGATGGAGAGGGGTCCGATCTGCTCCTGGTCATGGCCCGGGCGCCGGACGGGCAGCGGGTGTTCGCCTGCGAGCCCGACCCGGCGACCTGTGACCGTACCGCCCGTCGGGTCCTCGACCCCACGCGCCGCCAGGCGCGCATCCGCTTCCGGGCGGCGCAGGCCGAACCGGTCGGCGAGGCCGGGCAGGCCCCGGAGATCGCCGATGAAGTTCTCGACGCGGGGCGGGTGGCTCTGGCCGCCGAGCATGTGGGCGGCGCCGCGCACGCCCTGGACGCCGTCCTCGACCACGTGTCGCGGCGAACCCAGTTCGGGCGCGCCATCGGCTCCTTCCAGGCGGTGAAGCACCGGTTGGCCGATCTGCTCGTCGTGGTCGAGGGCGCACGGTCCGCCTCGGCGTACGCGAGCGCCTGCCTTGCCGGAGGCGCGCCGGAACTGCCCGTGGCCGCGAGCGTGGCGGCGGTCGTGTGCACCGGCGCCTACCGCCTCGCCACCACCGAGTACGTGCAACTGCACGGCGGAATCGGCTTCACCTGGGAGCACCCCGCCCATCTCTATCTGCGCCGCGCACGGGCCGACGAGGCACTGTTCGGTACCGGCGACGACCACCGCCTCCGGCTGGCCGGCCTGCTCGGCCTCAGCGGTCGTACCGGCTGATCACGCGCCGCGGACGAGAAGCGGCCACCCTTCGCTTTCCATTGACACGGGCATCCGACCGCCCACAGAATCGAACTCAATTCAGTTCAGTTTGGAGGAGCTCATGGCAGTCGAGGACGAGATCCAGTTCGAGCGGGACGGGAATGTGGCGCGGGTCTGGCTCAACCGCCCGCACAAGAAGAACTGCGTGACCGTGCCGATCCTCAACCGGCTGGACGAGATCATCACCGAGGTCGACGCGGACCCCGAGCTGCGCGTGCTGGTGCTGCGCGGGCGCGGCAACACCTTCTGCTCCGGGTTCGACCTGGACAGCCTCAAGGCCGACTTCGTCGGCAGGTCCAACGCGATCGACGTCGCCGTGCTCTCGGCGAAGGTCTGCGACCGGCTCTACTCGATGAAGACGCCGTCCATCGCCGTCCTCGAAGGCCATGTCACCGCGGGCGGCTTCGAGTTGATGATCTCCTGCGACTTCGCGATCGCCGCGGACGACGCCCTGATCGGCGACTTCCACATCCGCCGCGCCCTGTTCGGCGGCGCCGGACCCATCTACCGGGTGCCGCGCATGATCGGCGTCCGCAAGACCAAGGAGCTGATGCTCACCGGCAAGCTGCTCACCGGGGTCGAGGCCGCCGAGTTCGGCCTCATCAATTCCTCGGCGCCCGCGGACAAACTCGACGCCACGGTCGAGGAGTTCGCCGACCAGCTCACCGACAAGAGCCCGTTCACCATGTGGATCACCAAGATGACCATCGACCGGAGCCTGGACGCCGACATCCAGTCCCTGATGGTCATGGAGCACCTCGCGGTCGGCGTGATGCTCAACTCCGAGGACGCGGCGGAAGGCGTGGCGGCGTTCCTGGAGAAGCGGGAGCCGCAGTGGAAGGGCCGCTGAGCACGGTGCCGGAGACCGGGGGCCGGCTGCGCGGCTCCCGGTGCGCCGACTGCGCGGTGGCCGTCTACCCCGCCGACCCGGCCTGCCCGCGCTGCGGGGGACCGGCCGAGCCGGTCGTGCTCTCCGGCACCGGCACCCTGTGGACCTGGACCGTGCAGCGGTACGCGCCCAAGTCACCGCCCTACGTCCCGCCCGCCACCGGATTCGCACCGTTCACCGTCGGATACGTCGAACTCGCCGAGGGTGTACGGGTGTTGGCCGTCCTCGACGTCCGGCCCGAGGACGCGGAGATCGGCATGCCGCTCACGATCACGGCGGGGGACGGCGTGCCGAGGGCCACGGGAGCCGCCGTATGAGCGGCGAGGACGTGCTGGTCTGCGGCGCCGGGATCACCTCTTTCGCCCGTACGGAGGTGAGCGGCCGGCAGCTGGCGGTGCAGGCCGTGCGGTCCGCGCTCGCCGATGCCGGACTGCCCTGGTCCCGGGTGCGGGCCGCCTACGGAGGCAGCGATGCGGCCGGGAACGCCGACACGCTGGTCGCCGAACTCGGCCTGACCGGTGTGCCGTTCACCAACGTCCGCAACGGCTGCGCGACCGGCGGCAGCGCGCTGGTGTCGGCGGTCAACGCCATCCGGTCCGGCGCGGCGGACGTGGCCCTCGCCGTCGGGTTCGACAAGCACCCGCGCGGCGCCTTCGATCCGCGGCCCGCCGACTGGGGGCTCGACGAGGCGTACGGCCGCGAAGGGCTGATGGTGACCACCCAGTTCTTCGCCCTGAAGATCCAGCGCTATATGCACGACCACGGCATCAGCCCCCGCACCCTCGCCCTGGTAGCCGAGAAGGCGTACGCCAACGGCGTGCTCACCCCGCACGCCTGGCGCCGCAAACCGCTCGACGCGGACGAGATCCTGGCGTCCGGCATGGTCAACGACCCCCTGACCAGGTACATGTTCTGCTCACCCGGCCAGGGCGCGGTCGCCCTGATCCTGTGCAACCGCGCGGTGGCCCGTTCGCTCGGCGGAACGCCGGTCACCCTGCGGGCCGCCGTCGTACGGACCCGGCGGTTCGGCTCCTTCGAGGTGTTCAGCCCCTGGGCACCGCCCGGGACGCCGACCAGCGTGAGCGCCGACGCCGCCCAATATGCCTTCGAGGAGGCCGGGTTGGGGCCGGGGGACATCGACGTGTGCCAGTTGCAGGACACCGAGAGTGGCGCCGAGGTGATGCACCTGGCCGAGTGCGGGTTCTGCGAACACGGCGAGCAGGAGTCCCTCATCCCCTTCGGGGCGACCCGGATCGACGGCTCGCTGCCGGTCAACACCGACGGCGGGTGCATCGCCAACGGCGAACCCATCGGCGCCTCCGGCCTGCGACAGGTCCATGAGGTCGTCCAGCAGTTGCGCGGCAGGGCGGGCGAACGGCAGGTGCCGGACGGTCCGTCCACCGGCTTCACCCACGTCTACGGGGCACCGGGCGTCAGCGCCTGCACCGTGCTGACCCGCTGAGAGGAGGAGCATGGACGGCATACCCGACCCGGACGAGTTCCGCGCCGAGGCCCGACGCTGGCTGAAGAGCGTGGCCACGGCCCGTCCCGCCCATCAGGAGTGGGGCAGCGGCGACGACTCGGTGGCCGTCTTCGAGAACTGGACGGAGACCGAGGAGCACACGCACACCGATCGGACCAGGGACTGGGAGCGCCTCCGCTACGACCACGGCTGGGGCGCCCTCGCCTGGCCGCCCGAGTACGGGGGACGTGAACTGCCCCCTTACTACGAGCAGTTGTACCGCTCCGAGGAATCCGCCTTCGACGTGCCACGGCGCACCGAGATCTTCCCGGTCACCCAGCAACTCGTCGCCCCCGCCCTGCGCATCTGGGGGACCGAGGAGCAGAGGCGGCGCCTGCTGCGCCCCCTGCTCCGCACCGACGAACTCGCCTGCCAGCTGTTCTCGGAGACGGAAGCGGGTTCGGATCTCGCCGCCGTCCGCACCCGGGCCGTACGGGAGGGCGATGGCTGGACGCTGCGCGGCCACAAGATCTGGACGTCCGGCGCCCGGGTCGCCACCTGGGGCGTCGCCGTGTGCCGCACGGACCCGGAGGTGCCGAAGCACGCGGGCATCACGGTCTTCCTGGTCCGGATGGACGCGCCGGGCGTCACCGTACGGCCCATCCGGCAGATGACCGGCGGCTCCAGCTTCAACGAGGTCTATCTGGACGACGTGTTCGTCCCGGACACCGACCGGCTCGGCCCCGTCGGCGAGGGCTGGCGGGTCACCCTGACCGTGCTCGCCGCGGAGCGCCTCGACTCCGGCGGCCTCGGCCTGGACAACGCCGACCGCGCCCTCGACCTCGCCCGGCACCTGCCCCGCCCCCTCACGGACGGCGAACGGCAGCAGGCGGCCGACCTGTTCACCCGCGCCCTCGTCCAGCGGCTCACCGCACTGCGGGTCACCTCGGCCCTGGCGGCAGGCCGCGAACCCGGCGCCGAGGCTTCGGTCGGCAAACTCCACGCCACCGCGACCATGCGCGCCACCACTGACCTCGTCCAGCAACTCCTCGGACCGCGCCTCGCCGCCGACACGGGGGACTGGGGCACGTTCGCCTGGACCGAGCACCTCCTCGGCGCCCCCGGCTACCGCATCGCCGGCGGCAGCGACGAGATCCAGCGCACCATCCTCGCCGAGCGGGTGCTGGGGCTGCCCAAAGAGCCGAAAGGAGCGGGGAGTTGAGTACGACGACCGCCGTGGACGACCTCGCGCGACGGGTACGTGAGCAATTGGCCGAACTCCGCCTCGGCGACCTGCGCACCCTGCCCGGAGGGCACTCCGGGCTCACCTACTCGGTCTCCGCCGGGCCGGTGTCGTACGTCGTGAAGGCGGTGCCGCCGGGACAGCGCCCCGTCGGCCGCAACGACGTGCTGCGCCAGGCCCGGATACTGCGGCTGCTCGCCGGATCCCCGGTTCCCGTGCCCGGTGTCGTGGCCGTCGACGAGAGCGAACCGGCCTGGTTCGCCATGGAGTTCGTCGACGGTGAGGCCATCGAGCCGGTCCTGGACGACCACCGGCTCGCACCGGGACTGTGCCGCACGCGGATGCTGGCGCTGGCCGACGTACTGCGGGATCTGCACGACCTGGGGGCGGAGACGTCCGAGCCGTCCGTAGATCCCGCGGGCGAGCTGGAACGCTGGTCCCGCACCATGCGAGCGGTGCCCGGCGAACTGCGCCCGGGCTCCGATGAGTTGCTCGGCCTTCTGGCTTCCCAGGTGCCGGGAGGCGTCCAACCCGTGCTGACCCACGGCGACTTCCGTCTCGGCAACGTCCTGTGCCGGGGCGACCGGCCGGCCGCCGTCGTGGACTGGGAGATCTGGGCCGTCGGCGACCCCCGCATCGATCTCGCCTGGTTCCTCCTCTTCGCCGACCACCGGAACTTCCCCCGGGTGGGCCGTGTCGTGCCCGGCCTGCCCGGTGAGGAAGAGCTGCTCACGGCCTATCTCGACGGCCGTCCCGGGCCCCCGGACTTCAGCTGGTTCCGGGCCCTCGCCCGCACCAAGATGGCCGCGATCATGGGCCACAACCTGCGACGGCACCGCGAGGGCAGACACCACGACCCCGACCAGGAGCGGCTGCCGCCGACCATCGCGGCGATGATCCGCACGGCCCGCGACATCCTCGACCGACGGTCCTGAAGGAGCGCCCCCATGGACTTCGCACTCTCCCCGAAGGCCGATGAACTCCGCTCGCGCATGGCCGCGTTCATGGACGAGTACGTCCTGCCCGCCGAGCCCGTCCACGACCGGCAACTCGCCGAGGGCGACGACCCTCACGAACTCCCGCCGGTGATGCGCGAGTTGAAGGAGAAGGCGCGCGCCGAAGGGCTCTGGAACCTCTTCCTCGCCCACGGCGACTGGGGCGCGGGCCTCACCAACCTGGAGTACGCGCCCCTCGCCGAGCTGGCCGGCCGGTCGGTGATCGGACCGGAGGTCTTCAACTGCTCCGCCCCCGACACCGGCAACATGGAACTCCTCGCCCTCTTCGGCACCCCCGAACAGCAGGACCGCTGGCTGCGTCCCCTGCTGGCCGCCGAGATCCGGTCCTGCTTCGCCATGACCGAGCCCGAGGTGGCCAGCTCCGACGCCCGCAACATCCGCACCCGGATCACCCGCGACGGCGACGACTACGTCGTCAACGGCCACAAGTGGTACACGTCCGGGATCCTCGACCCCGACTGCCGGCTGATCATCCTGATGGGGGTCACCGACCCGGACGCGCAGTCCTACCGGCAGCAGAGCATGCTGCTCATCCCGCGCGACACCCCCGGCGTCACCGTGCTGCGCGATCTGCCGATGTTCGGCTACACCGACCGCTGCGGCCACGGAGACGTGCTCTTCGAGGCCGTACGGGTACCGGTGTCCGCGCTGCTGGGCGGCGAGGGGGAGGGATTCGCCCTGGCGCAGGGGCGATTGGGTCCTGGACGGATGCACTACGCGATGCGCGCGGTCGGATTCGCCGAACGGGCACTGGAGTTGATGTGCCGCCGGACCCTGACCCGGACCGCTTTCGGAGGCCGGCTCGCCGAACAGGGCGTCGTGCGGGAGTGGATCGCCCGCAGCCGCATCGAGATCGAGCAACTGCGCCTGCTCGTCCTCAAGTCGGCCTGGCTCATGGACACCTCGGGCAACGCGGCCGCCCGTACCGAGGTGGCAGCGATCAAGGTGGCCGCGTTGGAGGTCGCCCACCGGGTCGTCGACCGGGCGGTCCAGGCGCACGGGGCGGCGGGGGTCAGCGACGACACCGTACTGGCGCGGCTGTACGCCATCACCCGGGCGCTGCGGATCGCGGACGGCCCCGACGAGGTGCATCTGCGGACGGTCGCCCGGCGTGAACTGGCCAAGTATCCCGAGGAGTCGGAGTGAACGGACATGAACTGGAGGGACGGGTCGCCGTGATCACCGGCGGCTCGCGGGGCATCGGCCTGGGGATCGCCAAGGCCTATCGCGAAGCCGGCGCTCATGTGGTGATCGCCGCCCGGAAACCCGACGGACTGGCCGCGGCACGCGCCGAGTTGCTCCGCGTCAAGGGCGACGGTGAGGTCCACGAGGTCGTCGCCAACGCCGGGGAACCCGAGGACGCCGAGCGCTGCGTCACGGAGACCGTCGACCGCTTCGGCCGCCTCGACATCCTGGTCAACAACGCGGCCACCAACCCCTACATGGGCGACCTCCTCGACCTCGACCTGCCGCGCGCGGAGAAGACCGTACGGGTCAACCAGTACGGCATGGTCGCCTGGACCCGGTGTGCCTGGCGGGCGGGGATGGGCGAGCACGGGGGAGCGGTCGTCAACATCGCCTCCGTCGGCGGACTGATCGTCGACCCCCACATCGGCTGGTACAACGCCACCAAGGCCGCCATGCTCCACCTGACCCGGCAGCTCGCCTACGAACTCGGCCCCCGGGCACGGGTGAACGCCATCGCCCCCGGGCTGATCAAGACCGAGCTCGCCCGCGCCGTATGGGAGCCGAGGGAACCGATCCTCACCGCGAAGCTGCCCCTGCGCAGACTCGGGACCGTGCAGGACGTGGCGCACGCGGCAGTCTTCCTGGCGTCCGGGGCGTCCTCCTGGATGACGGGCCAGACCCTGGTCCTGGACGGCGGGGCGACCGTGCTGCCGATCGGGGTGGAGGGATGACCCCGGCGGCGGAGCTGTTCTCGCTGCGCGGGCGGACCGCCGTGGTCACCGGCGCCTCGTCCGGGCTCGGCGCCAGGTTCACCACGGTCCTGGCGGCAGCCGGCGCCCATGTCCTCGCCGCCGCCCGACGGCTGGACAGGCTCAAGGAACTCGCCCACGAGGATCCGCTCATCCATCCCGTCGGCTGCGATGTCTCGCGCGAGGAGGACCGGGTGCGGCTGATGGAGACGGCGCTCGACGAGACCGGGCGGATCGACGTCCTCGTCAACAACGCCGGTGCGCCCGGCGCCGTAAGGGCCGAGGACGAGAGCGCCGACGACTTCGCGGACGTACTGGCCGTGAACCTCGTGGCCCCCTTCCACCTCGCACGACTGCTCGCCGAGGCACCGGCGGCCGAGGCCGGTCCCCCGCGGTCGGTCGTCAACGTCTCGTCCGTCCTGGGGCTGGTCTCCACGGCCCCGCTGGGCGGCGCGGCCTACGCCGCGTCCAAGGCCGGGCTCATCGGGCTGACCCGGGAACTGGCCGGGCAGTGGGGGAGGAGCGGGGTACGGGTCAACGCGCTCGCGCCCGGATGGTTCCGCTCGGAGATGACCGACGGGTTGTTCTCCGACGAGCGCTCCCGGCGCTGGGTCGAGCGCGGCACCATGCTGGGACGCGGGGGCGAGCAGGGGGAACTCGACGGGGCGCTGCTCTATCTGGCCTCGGACGCGTCCTCGTACTGCACCGGTCAGGTGCTCACCGTGGACGGCGGGTGGACGGCGCGATGAGGGTCACGGTGGAGGTCGACGGCGACGGCCTGGCGCGGGTCGAGATGTGCCGGGGAGCCGGCAACGCGATCGACCTGGCGATGGCCCGGGCGCTGCTGGACGCGGCGCGGGAGTGCGAGAAGGCACGGGCACGGGCGGTGCTGCTCACCGGGCGGGGGCGGTCCTTCTGCGTCGGCGGCGATCTCAAGGAGTTCTCCGCACTGCGGGGGCAGGGCCTGTCCGGGCATCTCACCGATGTCACCGACGCGCTCCACGGGGCGCTGCGGATCCTGAACGGGCTGGACGCCCCGCTGGTCGTCGCCGTGCAGGGGGCCGTCGCGGGGGCGGGGCTGGGGCTGGTGGCGGCGGCCGACGTGAGTGTCGCGGCGAGTGACGCCGGGTTCACGGCCGCGTACACCGCGATCGGGTACACGCCGGACGCGGGGGTGAGCTGGTCGCTGCCCCGGCTCGTCGGGCCGCGGCGGGCGGTCGACCTGCTGCTGACCAATCGGCGCGTCCCGGCCGCCGAGGCACTGGGGATGGGTCTGGTGAGCCGGGTGGTCGCCCCGGAGCGGCTGAACGAGGAGGCCGTACGGGTGGCGGGCGCGCTGGCGCGCGGAGCCACGGGGGCGTACGGCGTGACACGGCGGCTGGTCGGGCAGGCGCTGTGCGCCGGTCTGGACGAGCACCTCGACGCGGAGGCCCGGCACCTGGCCGCCGCCGCGGTGTCGGGGGAGGGAAGGGAGGGCGTGGCGGCGTTTCTCGTGGGGCGCCGGCCCGACTTCGTGAGGTCGCGGTCCGCGGGTCACGGGGGCGCGGGTCCCGAGGCCGTACCGCCCGGTTCCTCGTGACCCGCGCGCTCACGGTCCCGGCGCCCCGCGACCGGACCGCACGCGACCGATCCGTCCGGTCCTCGATTCGTACCCGACTTGAACTTGGGTCTACTCTCGGACGGCCGGGCGGTGATCGGTACCGCCCGTGGAGGAGAGGGAGAGACGATGGCGAGGGCGCGGATCGTGGATCCGGAGGAGGGGCCCAGGTCGAAGCGGGGCGCGATCCTCGTGGCCGCGGTGGAGCGGTTCGGGGAGGACGGCTACGAGAACACCAAGTGGTCGGAGGTGGCCGACCGGGTCGGTATCGGGCAGACCGCGCTGTACCACTACTTCGAGTCGAAGGCCCACTGTCTGCTCACCATCATGCGACTGGAACTCCAGCGCTCCCACGACCAGTTCGTCGAGGCCACGGCCGACGAGACGGAACCGGTGGAGGAACTGCGCGCGGCCGTCCGGTCCGCCTTCGCGGTCACCGAGCAGGAGATCCGCCAGATGCGCATCCTTCAGGCCAACATGTCGCTGCTCGCCACCCCGCGGAAGTCCAAGCGCGAGGAGACCGAACGCGTCGCGGCCCGCCAGCTGGTCCAGATGGTCGAGCGGGACTGGACGAACCTGCTGATGCGGGGCATGTCGAAGGGCGCCTTCCCGGTCCGTGACGCGCACACCCTGGGTCTCGCCGTGCTCGGCATGATCGTCAGTGTCTGGCGCTGGTACCGCCCGACCGGGGCGATTCCGCTGGACGAGATCAGCGAGCTGATCGAGGGGTCCGTGGTGCGGATGGTCGCGGAATAGCCTGCGCCCCGCCCCTTGTCGGGGGCGGGGCGGCCGTCTTACAGTCAAACTGAACTGAACTCAGCTTGATAGTCGGGTCGACCGCAAGGAGAGCGATCAGCGATGGTGCTTCGCGACTACATGGCCCGGATGGACGGCCAGGACCCGGAGAAGGCCCTGGACCTGGTGGAGCCCGATTTCCGTTTCCTCATCGCGCTGCCCGGCGGACAGCGCGCCGGGACCTCGCGTGCGGAGTTCGCCGCGTACATAGCCGGACGCCAGGCGGTGGACCGTACCCACGAGATCCAGCGGTACGCGGTCGACGGCGACGTCGAGACGGCGTACGGCTTCGTCGTCGAGAAGGGGGTGACCACGGGGGCGTTCCTGTCCGCCGTGCAGGTCTCGCCGCGCGGACTGATGGCCCGCTACCAGTCGTTCTTCACGCCCGACTTCGACCTCGTGGACCGGCCGTGAGCGCGCCCGCCACGTCCGCCGCCCCGTTCCTGACCACCTGGTTCGGCATCCTGGACGGCGACGACGCCCACCGGATCCTCGACCTGATCAGCGACGACTTCTCCTTCTCCATCCTGTTCTCCACCGGCGGCGACGCCGGCACCGACTTCCACGGCGGCCGGCCCGAACTGGAGGGCTACCTCGCCCAGCGCGAGGTGGGCGTGCGCACCCACCACCCGCTCACCGCGTCCGCCGTCGGCCGGGACGAGCTGTATCTCGGCGAGGTGCGCAGGTCGGGCCTGCCGGAGGCGACGTTCGTGGCCTCGGCCCGACTCGACGACGACGGGCGGGTACGGCGGCTGCTGATCGGGCGTTCGCCCGCGGTCCTGTTCACCTGAGCGGCGGACCCGTCCGCCCGAGGAGGCGCGATGTACAACCTCGTCCTGCTGGCCGCCCGGCCGCCCGAGTGGACCCATGAACGGTTCATCGACTGGTGGCGCGGCGAGCACGCCGAACTCACCCGGCACCTGCCCGGGCTCCGTTCCTGGCGGCACACCGACATCGACGCGGCCCTCGAACCGCGCTCGGAGGGCTGGGACGGCGTGTCCGTCCTGAGCTTCGACACCGCCGACGACCTGCGCAAGGCACTGGCCAGCCCCGAGTGGGCGGCGGCCGTCGCCCAGGTCGGCGACATGCGCGGCCGCCGGATCGCCGTCATGGGCGGCGAGATGGAGATGTACGCGGACTGAGCGCACCGGGGCGTGGAGCCCCTCTGGCGAAGAGGAGAGGGAGTGGATGCGACAGACAGTGCGGGAGTTCTGCGACCGGTCCGAACAGGCCGACTTCACAGCCGTCGTCGACGACCACGGACACCACGGCGCACGTGATCTCCTGCGGCGGGCGACCGAGCTGGCCGACGTCATGACCCCGGGCGGCATGCCGGGTGGCACCGTGCTCCTCCAGGCCGACAACTCGTGGCGCACGCTCGCGGCGACCCTCGCGGTGGGGCTGACCGGAGGGGTGCTGGCCCTGGTCAACCGGCACACGACACGCGCCGAGTTCACCGCCGCCATCGAGGACATCCGGCCGGACGTCCTGATCGCGGAACCCTCGGCGATCGAGGAGTGGGGCGGCGGGCAGGCCCTCCCGGACGCGCTGGAGTCCGAGGCCCTCGATGGCTGGACGATCCGCGCGGGCCGCGGTCCGCGCGATGTCTCCCGCTGGTCCGGCGGCACCCTCATCGGTCTCACCTCCGGCTCCACGGGCCGGCCCAAGGGGGTCGTCCAGTCCGAGAGTGCCCTGCGGTACGCGTGCTCCCGCACGATCGACGTGAACGGGCTGCGCGCCGGGGACGCGGTGGCCGCCGTGGTCCCGCTCTCCTCCACCGCCGCCTACTGCTTCGGCGTCTGCCTCTCGCTCATGCTGGGCGGACCGCTCGTCCTGTCCGGCCGCTGGGACCGGGAGGAGGCGCTCGCGCGGATGGCCGCCCATGACGTCCGGTGGACCATGTGCGTGCCGACCATGGCGCTCCAGATGGGCTCCGCCGCCGCCGGCTCCAAGGCCCTCCACGGGGTCCGCTCGATCACCGTCGGCGGCGGCCCGATGGACCGGGGAGCGCTCGCCCGTGCCGAACGCTCGCTCGGGACGAGGATCCTGCGGGTCTTCGGCATGTCGGAGTGCCTCGGGCACACCTCGCCCCGGCCCGACGACCCCGAGGAGATCCGCCTCGGCCGCGACGGACGGCCCTTCCCCGGCACCGATCTCAGGGCCGTCGCCCCTGACGGCACCGTCCTGGGCCCCGGGGTGACCGGCCGTGCCCAGGTCCGCGGCCCCTCCCTCTTCCTCGGCTACGCCCGCGACGGCAAGGTCGAGCCGCCGGTCCTCACCCCGGACGGCTACTTCCCCACCGGCGACCTGCTGGTGACCGGCGAGGACGGCACGGTCACCGTCATGGGCCGGGAGAAGGACGTCATCATCCGCGGCGGCCGCAACCTGGACATCACCGAGATCGAACGCGCCGTCGCCGCCCATCCGTCCGTCGCCCGCGCCTGCGTGGCCCCCGTCCCGGATCCGCTGCTCGGCGAACGCGCCGCCGTGCTCGTCGTGGTCGAGGACGGCAGCGGCGCACTCGGCCTCGACGAGATCACCGCGCATCTCGCCGACACCGGCCTGTCCAAGGCCAAGTGGCCCGAATTCGCCTTCACCGTGGGCGAGTTGCCTCAGACCACCGTCGGCAAGCTCGACCGGTCGGGCGCCCGCAGGCTCGCCCACGACCTGCACGCGGAGCTCATCGCACCCCCCGAACCACACCGGCAGCAGCCGGAACAGCGCGGGCGACACCCCGAACAGCACCGGCAAGGAGACGCATGACCGCCCCCACGTCCCGCACCACCCGATTCGACCGTGGCCGCTGGGCGCAGGGCGGACCCGAGACCGTACGGCCCGGGGTCCACCGCATTCCGCTCCCGCTGCCGGACGACGGGCTGCGGGCCGTCAACGTCTACGCCCTGGAGGGGCTGACGGAGGGGCTGGTCCTGATCGACGGCGGCTGGTCGATCCCCGAGTCCCGCAAGGCACTTGAGGACGCTCTGGCCGAACTCGGCCACGACCTCGGCGAGATCAGCCATGTCCTGGTGACCCACATCCACCGCGACCACTACACCCAGGCTGTCGAACTGCGCAGGCTGCTGGGCTCCCGCGTCTACCTCGGCGCGGGGGAGCGGCGCGGTCTGGAACTGCTGGGCGAACTGCGCACCGACGAGCCGGTCGGCTCGCTGGCGACCCTGCGCCGGGCCGGGGCCCACGAACTCGCCGAGCGCGTCGCCGCGATGTACGACGGCGACTTCGACCCCACGGTCTGGGAGGCGCCGGACCGCTGGCTGCGCGCGGAGGAACTCCGCTTCGGGGACGCGCGGTTGACGGTCGTCCCGACCCCCGGCCACACCCAGGGGCATGTCGTCTACCTCGACCAGGCGCGGGGACTGCTCTTCTCCGGGGACCACGTCCTCCCGCACATCACCCCGTCCATCGGCTTCGAACTCGGCGGCCCCGCCCTGCCATTGGGCGACTACCTCGACTCGCTCCACCTGATGACCACGCTTGCCGACGCACGCCTGCTGCCCGCGCACGGCCCCGTCGGCGACAGTGTCCACGCCCGGGTCGGGGAGCTGCTGACCCACCACGACGACCGCCTCGCGGAGACACTGGCCGCCCTGGGAGGACGCACCCGCACCGCGTACGAGGTCGCGGGGGAGCTGGGGTGGACCCGGCGCAAGGTGCCCTTCGCGGACCTCGGGGCCTTCGACCGGATGCTCGCCGTCAATGAGACGGCGGCGCACCTGGATGTCCTGGTGGCCCGCGGACGGGCCGGCCGCACGGAGGCCGACGGGGTCAACCGGTACACGGCCCAGGCAGGTTAGCCACCGCGGCTGGGACTCAGCGGGCCGTCCAGCCTCCGTCGACGTAGAGCTCGGACCCGGTCATGAAGCTCGCGTCGTCGGAGGCGAGGAAGGCCACGGCGGCCGCCACCTCCTCGGGCGTACCGAGCCGGCCGAGCGGCGTTCCCTCGACCATCGACGTCAACCGGGGTGTGTCGCGCCACAGTTCGCGCGACCGAGGCGTCTCGATGAAACCGGGATGCAGGGAGTTCACCCGCACCCCGCGCGTCGCCCAGTGCAACGCGGCATTCTTGGTCATCAGCCGTACGGCGCCCTTGGCGGCGTGGTACGAGAACTGGGCGCCGAACCCGCCGACCGTGCCGAAGATCGACGCGACGTTGACGATCGAACCGCCACCGGCACGCTCGATGGACGGGCCGGCGTGCTTCATACCGAGCCACACACCGGTCTGGGTCACGCCGAGGACCCGCTCCCAGGAGTCCATGGTCTCGGTCTCGACCGTGTGCATGGTGGCGATACCGGCGTTGTTGACCAGCACGGACAGCTCGCCCAGCGTCGCGGTCGCCGCCGCCACGACCTCGCGCCACGCCGACTCGTCCGAGACGTCAAGGGCCAGCCCCAGGGCACCGCCCCCGACCTCCCCGGCGAGCTTCTCGCAGCGATCGGCGTCCAGGTCGGTCACCACGACCGCCGCGCCCTCGGCCGCGAGCCGCCGCACCACGGCGTCACCGATGCCTCCCGTGGCACCGGTCACCAACACGGCCTTCCCGGCCAGCCTCGACTCCATCGGTTTCTCCTCACCTCGCCGCTTCGCCCGTGGTCATCGGTCCCGTACGCCGAGCCAGGTAAGGGCGCCGCCGTCGATCACGTACGACGAACCCGTGATGAACGCGGCATCGTCGGAGGCCAGGAAGCAGGCCAGCTTGGCGACCTCCTCCGGTCGCCCGAGCCGCTCCACCAACTGCGGCGCGGTCAGCTCGTGTTCCATGGCATCAGGGTCCGGGGCGGCGGCCATGTAGTCCCGGGCCAGCGGTGTCTCGATGACGCCGGGACAGAAGCAGTTGCAGCGCACCGGGGCCAGGTCGACGGCGGTCACCTTCGTCAGATGGATGACACCGGCCTTGGTGACGCCGTAGGCGGGGGCGTTGGGGAAGCCGGTGAGGCCGGAGACGGAGGCGGTGTTGACGATGGCGGGTCCGCGCGTCGAGCGGCGCAGATGCGGCGCGGCGTACTTGGTCGTCAGCCACACCGCCTTGAGGTTGACCTCGTAGACCGCGTCCCAGATCTCCTCCGGCAACGAGTCGACACCGCGCGCCGGTTCGGCCGTGAACGCGGTCTCGATCACCCCGGCGTTGTTGACGAGCACGTCAAGGCCGCCGAGGCGCTCCACGGTGTCCTCCACCATCCCGGCGATGCTGTCCCCGACCCGCAGATCGCAGACGATCGCCTCGGCCCGCGCCCCGGCCGCGCGGACCAGCTCCGCGGTCTCGGCGGCGGTCTCCTTGTTCCGGTCGGCGACCGCCACCGCCACCGCACCCTGCCGCGCCATCTCCACGGCGATCGCCCGCCCGATGCCCTGCCCCGCACCGGTGACGAGCCCGGTCTTGCCGTCCAGGGAACCCAGCATGAGCCCGCTCCTGACTTCTCTAGGAGACATGAATTGAACTCGATTCATTTACCTGGAGTTTAAGTTCGCCGGGCGAGACACAACAAGACATCGGAGCGAGGAAACTGGGGTCGCAGCCTCGTGGTGGCGGGACTGTATTGAGGTCAGTTGGGGCCCCGGCGGCGATTGACGCGCCGTCACCGCCCGATGTCCGACAACAGGACGGCCGCCCGCTCGCGCGGCCGAAAACTGCCGTCGCCTATGCCGATATGCCCGACCGGCATGGTCAAATCCAGCCGTTGCTTTGGCATTCCCATGACAAAACTGTGTGCGCGGTGCCACTCTTCTGCGGACGTTCACGATTCCTTGACGGAATCTCCACGCGGAGCAACCGCTCAGCCCCCCACCCCCCACCTCCTTCCACCCGCATGCCGTGCAGCGCTCCGGACCGGCGCACCCCGCCGCTCCGTCACCTCCACGACCCCCCATCACGGGCCGTCCGTTGTATCGAAGGAGAACCCGTTGCCCCTGCGACGCCGCGCTCTCACCGGGCGCAGAAGCACCACCGCCCTCGCCTTCACAGCCGTAGGCTCCCTGCTCGCCCTCGCCGCCCCCGGTCTCGCCACCGCGGCCCCGGCGGACCCGGGCCCCACGAAGATCACCGCCACCCCCAGGGTCGGCGCCGCCCAGCCGTCCCTGACGCCCGCCCGCCGCACCGCCCTGATCAAGAGTGCCCGGACAGCGGCGCCCCGCACGGCCCAGCGGATCGGCCTCGGCGCCCAGGAGAAGCTCGTCGTCAAGGACGTCATCAAGGACGCCGACGGCACCACGCACACCCGCTACGAGCGCACCTACGCGGGGTTGCCCGTCCTCGGCGGTGACCTGGTCGTCCACGACAAGAGCGGCCGTACGACCGTCACCAGGGCGAGCCCCGCCCGTCTCCAGGTCCCCTCGCTCAGCCCGAAGCTGACCGCCGCGGGTGCCGCCACCAAGGCCCTCGGCGCCTCGAAGAAGGCCGAGGTCAAGGGGGCCGAGACCGAGCAGGCGCCGCGCCTGGTGGTCTGGGCCGGGACCGGCAAGCCCGTGCTGGCCTGGGAGACCCACGTCGAAGGCGTCCAGAAGGACGGCACCCCCAGCGAACTCCAGGTCGTCACCGACGCCGCCACCGGCAAGGAACTCCTCGCCGCGGAGCACGTCCACACCGGCTCAGGCACCGGCCAGTACGCCGGCGAGGTCCCGCTCGGCACCACCCTGTCCGGATCGACGTACCAGCTCGTCGACCCCGACCGGGCCGGGCAGCGGACGTACGACCTCAACCAGGGCACCTCGGGCACCGGCACCCTGTTCACGGACGACAACGATGTCTGGGGCAACGGACTGCCGTCCAACCGCCAGACCGCCGGTGTCGACGTGGCGTTCGGCGCGGCGGCCACCTGGGACTACTACAAGGAGACCTACGGCCGCAACGGCATCCGCAACGACGGGGTCGCCGCCTACAGCCGCGCCCACTACGGCAGCAACTACGTCAACGCCTTCTGGCAGGACTCCTGCTTCTGCATGACGTACGGCGACGGCTCGGGCAACACCCATCCGCTGACCGCGCTCGACGTGGCCGCCCACGAGATGAGCCACGGCGTCACGGCCGCCACCGCGGGACTGAACTACTCCGGGGAGTCCGGCGGGCTCAACGAGGCGACCTCCGACATCTTCGCCGCCGCCGTCGAGTTCTACGAGAACCTACCGGCCGACCCCGCCGACTACCTCGTCGGCGAGAAGATCGACATCAACGGCAACGGCACACCGCTGCGTTACATGGACAAGCCCTCCAAGGACGGTGCCTCCCGCGACAGTTGGAGCTCCACCCTCGGTAGCATCGACGTCCACTACTCCTCGGGCCCCGCGAACCACTTCTTCTACCTGCTCTCCGAGGGCAGCGGCGCCAAGACCGTCAACGGCGTGGCCTACGACAGCCCGACGTCCGACGGGCAGCCTGTCACCGGTATCGGCATCCAGAACGCCGCCGCGATCTGGTACCGCGCGCTGACGACGTACATGACCTCCACGACCAACTACGCCGGCGCCCGCGCCGCCACCCTGTCGGCCGCCACAGACCTGTTCGGCGCCTACAGTCCGACCTACCTCGCCGTCGCCGACGCCTGGGCCGCGATCAACGTCGGCAACCGCATCGCTCTCGGCGTCAACCTCGCCCCGACCGCCGACCAGATCAGCGGCATCAACCAGAGCGTCAGCCTCCAACTGGACGCCTACACCACCAACACCGGCGCCGCCCTGACCTACGAGGCCACCGGACTCCCCGACGGCCTCGGCATCAGCCCGACCGGTCTGATCAGCGGCACCCCGACGGCCCTCGGCACCAGCGACGTCACGCTCACCGTGACCGACAGCACCGGTGCGACCGCCTCGGACACCTTCAGCTGGAAGATCGGCTACATCTACGCCAACGCCACCCGGGTCGACATCCCCGACAACGGGGCCGCCGTGGAGTCACCGCTGACCATCACCGGCCGTGAAGGCAACGCCTCCGCGACCACTTCGGTCTACGTCAACATCGTCCACACCTACCGCGGCGACCTCACCGTCGACCTCGTCGGCCCCAACGGCACCGTCTACTCCCTCCTCAACCGCAGCGGCGGCTCCGCCGACAACGTCGACCAGACCTTCACGGTCGACGCCTCCGCACAACCGCTCAACGGCACGTGGACGCTGCGCGTGCAGGACCGCGAAGCCATCGACGTCGGCTACATCGCCCGCTGGCAGCTGACTCCCTGACCCCCACACTGACCGCATGCCCGCCGCCCGGGTCCTGGGGATCCGGGCGGCGCCATGAGGAAAACCCCTCACCCGACGCCGGGACGAGCTGACATCGTAGGGATCATGGCAGCGACAGGTGACACACCCGGATCCCCGGCCCCTCTGCACGGCCTCCATGCGCCCCTGGAGGAGGCCGCGTGGGTCTATCAGTTGGACCAGGTGCGTGTGGAACACCTGCCGATGACCGCTGCCGAGGCGCTCGCCGCGGGAGTGGACTCTCCCGCTCTTCGCGAGCTCGCCGGTCTGTCGCGCCATGCGGATCCCCGGGACATCCGCGACGCGTTTGAGCAGGCTGTCGAAGAACTGGAGATCGCGTTGCCCGATCTCCCGCTCGCTCGACGTCATGCGCTGCGCAGGCTGGCCACGAGGTTCGTCGCCGGGGAGGTGGCTCTCGCCGAGTTGGGGTCGGACGAGTGGTCGGAGCTGGAGGGCGAGACGGAGGAGGAGCGCGCGTTCCTGGCGCTGCTTTCGTCCTGCGCGTGCTGTGTCGAGTACACGCTGGGGTTCGGTGACGCGGAGTGGGAAGCGCAACTGCGGGTCGCCGCACACGCGTTGGCCTCGCGCTCTACGGTCGGGCCGTTGGGTGTGTGCGGAAGACGGGTTCCCGACACGCCCAACGGCCCTTCTCCTACTGGACCGTGAGGTAGGCCCGGTCCACTGTCTGGACCAGGGTGTTGCCGTGACGGTCGGTCAGTTCGGCACGGAGGGAGACGGTGCCGGGCTCGGGCGGGTGGTGGAGGGAGAGGTGGTTGCCGCCCACGACGGGTGTCGGGGTCCAGGTCTTGCCGTCGTCGTACGACACCTTGAACTTCAGCTTCTTGACGGTCCGTTTGTCGGCCGCGCCCTCGATGGTGAAGGGCACGTCGAGCCGTACGCCCGCCTTCGCGGTGCTGGTGGGCGACAACTCGGGGGAGAAGCGGACCACCGACAGCGGGAGTCGGGTCCAGCTGTCGGCGGACGTCTCCGTGGAGCGGAACGTCCACTGTGCCCGCACCCGGGTGCTGACCGGGTACATCTCGGGATCGCGGGTCGCGTCGAGGCTCAGTTCGTAGCGGTGGTTCTGTGAGGGGACGGTGTAGGTCGCCCGGTACAACGGGTCGCCGTCCACCGGGATCTCCTCGCCGTCGGCGCGGAGGGAGGCCTCCAGGGTGTAGGCGCTGGAGCCCACGTTTCCGGCGCCGTCGCCGAAGAGCGGCAGGACCGCCTTGATCGTGTTGCCCTGCCGCGCGAGACCGGGACGCAGGTCCACCGGTTCACCCTCGGACCGGGGCAGGGACGGGCCGAAGACGCCGACGTTGAGCGTCCTCGTGTAACTCTTGCCCGCCTCGTACGAGCGGGACTGCCCCAGCAGCGAGGACAGCGCGTTCCACTGTTCCGAGGCGTATCCCCACTTCACGCCGTTGCCGAGGACGTATTCGGTGGTCCGCATCGGGAGCTCACGCCAGACGGGGGTGCTGAAGTCGGCCGCGATACGGCCGTCGGGTGAGAACGGCATGGCGAAGAGCAGCCCGGTGTCCGGGGCGGGCGCGCCGAACGTGAGGTCGATCTTGGCGAGGTCCTCGCGCCGGACATCGGCGGTGAAGGCGCCGAGCGCGCCCGTACGGTTCCAGGCCATGCGGTAGTTCACGGCGCGTCCGTCGGCCTCCGCACTCCTCCAGAAGCCGCTGTACTGTGCGTACGCCGTGTCCTTCGAGACCTCGGGGCCGATGTGCGCGACCTTGAAGCTCCGGAAGTCGGGGAAGGCGTACACCGCCCAGTCCTGAAGGGGCTGTCCGTCGGTGCGGGTGTAGCCGGGGATGAGCTGGGCGTGGTCGTTGCGCGCCTCGGCGTCGGGCAGGGTGACCTTCACGGACTCGGCCTCGCGGGCGTCCATGACGATCGTGGTGTCCTTGTCCAACTCCACGTCCGGGGCCAGGAAGTACGTGCCCGCGGCCGACTCGGTCCCCTCGCCGAGGATGCCGGTGAGCGCGTAACTGCCCTTGGGCAGACGCACGGTGAGTTCGCCGTCCGCGTCGGCCAGGTCAGCGGTGTAGGCACGGTCCCGGCCGTCGATCCTCGTCAGACCGTTGCCGGTCGGCTTGCCCTCACCGTCGAGCTGCTTGACGGTCAGGTTGTACGACTCGGCCTCACGCTCCACGCCGAACGCGGTCCGCACCGACACCTTGCCGTCGGCCGAGGCCGCGGTCACCGAGCCGCCCCAGGAGCCGTACGTCTCGCCGCCGACGCGGGTGTCGGCGGTCACCGTGGTGCTCGCCGTACCGCCCGCCGGGACGGTGACCTGCCGCGAGGAGATGCCGAACAGGCCCTCGGGGGCGGGCTTGCCGTCCACCCCGAGCGCCTCGAAGGACAGGTCCAGGGTGACCGGCTCGCCGCCGAGGTTGCGGTAGGTGATCTCCTTGGCCACCGGCTCGTCGTCGGTGTGCGGCCAGGCGGGGCGGCCGAAGCTGATCGGGCCGTTCTCGGCCACCACGGTCTGCGTGATCGCGCGGGCCACATCGGTACGGCCGGTGCCCTGCTGGTAGGCGCTGTACGGGCCTGGCTTCGCGGAGCCGGTCAGCGCCGCCTTGATCCGCTCACCGGTCCACTCGGGGTGCTGCTGCGCCAACAGGGCGGCGGCGCCCGCGACATGCGGGGTGGCCATCGAGGTCCCGCTGAGTTCGGCGTAACCGGCCGTCCCCGCGGGGTCGGGGTACCACTCCTCCATGTTGCTCGCGGTGGAGGCGGCGGCCACGATGTCGACGCCCGGCGCGGTCAGGTCCGGCTTGAGGCCGCCGTCCCCGACACGGGGGCCGCGGCTGGAGAAGTCGGCGAGCTTGTCGTCGTTGTCCACCGCGCCGACCGTCAGCGCGGACGCGGCGCTGCCCGGCGATCCGACGGTGCTCTCACCGGCGTAGCCCTCGTTGCCCGCGGCGATGACGAACAGCGTGTCCGACGTGGCGGAGAGCCGGTTGACCGTCTCCTCCAGCGGGTCGATGCCCATGGTGTCGGTGCCGCCCATGCTCATGTTGACGACATCGGCGCCCTCGGCGACCGCCCACTCCATGCCCGCGATGATGTCGGAGTCCCAGCCCCGGCCCGCGTCGTCCAGGACCTTGCCGGCGAGGATGCGCGCCCCCGGCGCGACACCCTTGTACTTCCCCTCCGACTTGGCGCCCGTACCCGCGATGGTGGACGCCACGTGCGTGCCGTGGCCGTTGCGGTCGACACTGTCCGGCGAATCGGAGAAGTTCCGCTCGGCGATCTCCTGGTCCGCCAGGTCGGGGTGGGTCTCGTCGACGCCGGTGTCCAGCACGGCGACCTTGACGCCCGTGCCGTCGAACCCGGCGTCCCACGCCGCCGGCGCGCCGATCTGCGGCACGCTGCGGTCCAGGTCGGCCTGGCGCTTGCCGTCCAGCCAGACCTTCTCGACCTTCTTCACCGCCGGTGACCCGGTCAGCCGGGCGGTGCCCTCGCCCCCGTCGGCACCGTCGGTGAAGGTGTTCCAGAACGCGGCACCCCCGCGCTTGTCGGCCCGCAGCGCCACGCCGTTGACGGTGTCCAGCCGCTGGCTCACCTTCGCCCGCGCGGCACGGAAGGCGCTCGCCGCGGGAGTTGTGTCCCCGCCGTAGGTGACGATCAGCGGCAGATCGGACCGGCGCGCGTCGTCATAGCCGTACGCGAGCAGCTGAGTGATGTCGAACAGCCGCTGGTCCAGCTTGCCCTGGACCACCGGCAGTGCCGCGTCGCCCGGGGTGACGTAGGTGTGCCCGTCGAGCTTGCGGACCGAGAACGAAGCGCCCTCGCGTCCCTCGGCCCGCTCGATCCCGGTGACCGAACCGTCCTTGCCGACCGACACCTTGTCACCGGTGATCAGCGTCACCGTCCGGATGCCCGTCCCGCCCGCCGCGGTACCGGGGGAGTCCGCGACGGCCGGGCCCGCGCCGGGAACCCCGGTCGCGGCCAGGACGACGGCCAGGGCGATCACCGCGAGCGGGGTCGCCGTACGTAAAGGTCTGATGGGGGGTGTGGGTATGCCCATTGCCTGTCTCTCGTCTCGGCGGATCGGAAATGATCACGCCCGACGAGGCTGCAACCGGCTTGTGACCGCGCCTGGACCGCCCGATAACGGAACGGCAACGGTGGGTTGGGCGGGGGGTGTTGGGGATGGCGCGGCGGGTACGCGGAAGGGCCGTTCGCGCAATGAGCACTGCTACTGCTCCTGCTGCTCCCAGCGCTCCTTGGTGATCTCGTATCGCACACCCCCGTGCTCGGCGCCCTCGACGGTCGCCATGTCCGGGGGAGTGGGAATGGCGCCGGTGAGCGTCATGCCGAGCTTCTCCATGACATTGCGCGAAGCGTTGTTCACGGCCATCGTCACGGCCCAGACCACGCGCAGACCGAGCTCGGTGAACCCCTTGTGCAGCAGAGCGCGCGAGACTTCGGTGGCATACCCCTTGCCCCAGGCCGACTGCCGCAGCCGGTAACCGAGTTCGGCCTCGTCCAGCGGACCGTCCCACTCGGGACGCAGACAGAACCAGCCGATGAACGCGCCGCCGTCCTTCTCGTACGCGGCGAACAGCCCGAGGTCGCCGTCCCACTTGTCGTAGCCCGCGAGGATCTTGGGCAGATGGCGTTCGCGGATGATCTCCGGGGCGGTCGGAGCAGCACCCCCGCTCAGATAGCGCATCACCGCGGCGTCGCTGTCCAACTCGATCAGCAGATCCGCGTCGTCGGCCGTGAAACGGCGCAGGGTCAGGCGCTTGGTCTTCAGGTAGATAACCACGGTGTTGATCATGCCCACCGCGGGTCGGGCAGTTCAACGGCTTTACGGCGGCTCCTCGCGTCCGGGGTCTTGTCATCCGCATCTAGTCTGGCGTGATGACTGATGGGCAGGAGCGGGTGCGGCCGTCGGGAGTGTGGGCCACGGCGGTGGGTGTGGCCAGGGTGCGGGCGCTGGAGACGGAGCGCGAGAACGCCCTGTTCCGCGACCCGCTGGCCCACGCTTTCGCCGCCGCCGGCGGCCTTTGGCCCTCCTCGGCACCCTTGCCCGATGACGAGGGCGCGCGCCGCCGCCGACTGGCCGTGTCCTTCTCCATCGTCATCAGGACGAAGTTCCTCGACGACCTGCTGGAGCGGGCCTCCGCGTCCGGGATCCGGCAGGTCGTGCTGCTCGGCGCCGGCATGGACAGCCGGGCCTTCCGCATCAACTGGCCCGATGGAACCCGGCTGTTCGAGGTCGACACCGCCGCGCCGCTCGACTTCAAGGCTTCGGTACTGCGCCAGGAGCAGGCCGTCGCGCGCTGCGAGCGGATCCCCGTCGCCGTGGATCTGCGCGAGGACTGGCCGGGCGCGCTGGCCGCCGCCGGGCACGACCCGGCCGTGCCGACCGTGTGGATCGCCGAGGGGCTGCTGATCTATCTGCCCGGGGACGCGGTGGAGCTGCTGCTGTCCCGGATCGGCGCGCAGTCTGCGGTGGGCAGTCGGCTGGGGCTGACGCTGGGCTCGCCCGGCGTGATCGAACGCTTCGGCGCGGACGCGGCACCGGGATCGGCGGCGTCGATGTGGGTCTCGGAGATGCCCGACGACCCGGTGGGCTGGCTGGCCGGGCACGGCTGGGACGCCGACGCCCACACCCTCCGCGAACGCGCCGCCGCCTACGGCCGCCCGATCAGCACCCCGCCGCAGCGCGAGGAGCGGCCCGGCGGACTGATCTCGGCGGTCCGCCGCTAGGACACGGTCGAAGCTTGCACCCTGAAACCGATCGGTTTACGCTTCTGGAAACCGATCGGTTTCTCATTCTCCGGGAGAGAGTCATGACCGTTTTGAAGGGCGCGAACGTCTTCGTCACCGGCGGCAGCCGCGGCATCGGCAAGGCCCTGGTGGAAGAGCTGTACACGCGCGGCGCCGGCAAGGTCTACGCCACGGCCCGCGACCCGCGCAGCGTGACGCACCCCGACGCGGTCCCGGTGGCGCTGGAGGTCACCGACCCGGCCTCCGTCGCGGCCGCCGCCGCGCAGGCGCAGGACGTGACCGTGCTGATCAACAATGCCGGTGCCTCGGTCGGCGCATCCTTCCTGGACTCCCCGGTCGACGACATACGCCGGGAGTTCGAGACCAACTTCTACGGCCCCCTCCTGGTCGCCCGGGCCTTCGCGCCGATCATCGAGCGCAACGGCGGCGGCCACCTCCTCAATGTCCACTCCGTGCTCTCCTGGGTCGCCCTCGGCGGCTCCTACAGCGCCTCCAAGGCGGCCCTGTGGTCGCAGACCAACTCCCTGCGCCTCGAACTCCAGCCGCGCGGCATCGCCGTCACCGGACTGCACGTCGGCTACGTCGACACCGACCTCACGACCGGCATCGACGCACCCAAGTCCGACCCGCGTGACATCGCCTCCCTCGCCCTCGACGGTGTCGAGGCCGGCGCGTACGAGGTGCTCGCCGACGACATCTCCCGGCAGGTCAAGGCGGGCCTGGCCGGCGACTTGGCGGGGCTGTACCCCCAGCTCGCTCACTAGAGAGGGCAGACCTGCATCCGCTGCGGGAGAGCGGGACGGCGTCCTACATCTGGCAGACGTTCGACGGCGCCGACATGAGCGACCCCGCCGATGTCTCGCTCGACGATGTGATGGCGGTGCTCAAGCCTTAGCTCGACCAGGCACGAGGCCCCGTCAGCAAGCTGGCGTGCGGAGGAAGGTGAGAGGGCCCGGCGGGTGATGGCGGACGCCTGAGCGCACCCGGTCTCGACGCGCCCCGAGAGGCTCCTGATGCACATGCAGGGATACGCCACTGTGGCGGCCGTCGAGGCGCAGGATGGCGGCCTGATCGACCTGATCGGTGAGGTCGTCCGGGCCGACTGAATGCGTATCTGGGAAACCGTGCACCTGTCGCTCGGCGCTGAGCGTCAGCGCACGCCAGCCGTGTCGAGCAGGGTGGTCACGGTGGGTGCGACGAGCCCGGTCAGGTTGTCGGCCTGGATTCCCGCGCGGGCGCTGGCGCCATCGAAGACCAGGCTGAGCTGCCGGGCCGGCAGGTCGGGATCGCCTGCCCCGCCCTGCTCGGCCTCGGTGCGGAAGAAGGTCGTCAGGTTCGCCTTGACCTGGTGGGCCACGCGGCTCGCCGGGTGACCTGGTCCTTGAGCTCGACCTGCACGGCCAGATACCGGCAGCCCCGGAACTCGGGCGCCGCTGCCTGCGATTCCATCTGCTCGAAAACGTGCAGGATCCGCTCGCGGGGTGACCGGCCGTCGTCCGTCGCGGGCAGGAGAGTCGCCGCGTAGGCGGAGGCGCGCTCCTTCAGGCTCGCCGCCAGGAGGTCGTCTTTGCTCTCGAACAGCTGGTACATGGAGCGCTTCGACACGCCCGCCGCCTTGCACAGGGCCGCGAGGCCGATGCTCACGCCGTCCCCGTCAGGCGACGCACACCGGGGCCACTCCGAGTAATGGCCCGTCTTGGGTGACCTGCTGTCAGGTCGGTACGGTGGCGCTCACGACGTACGTGTCTCCCGGTCGGTGGACGCGGCGCGTTTCGCCGGGGGGTGCCAGCCGCCGGTGACTTCCTTGACCGGCTTGTGGGGGAAGCGGCGTTGGGCGTACTCCTGGGCGTGGGAGCCCGGAAGGACGTACAGGGTTTCCTTTTTGTTCTGGAGCGGTCGCAGCACGGTGTCCATGAACGTCTTGCGGTCGTCCAGGTACGGGCCCAGGATGTCCTCGCCGGCGGGGCAGACGGCGAGGCAGTAGCCGGACTTGTAGCCGGGTGGAGAGCTCAGGCTCTGCCACATGGAGGCGCTCTCGGAATCGCTGACCCGGGAGCGGTAGTCGGCGGCGTCCTCGCTGTCGGCCACGGTCTGCGCCCAGTCGGTGAACCCGCTCATGAACTCGCGGTAGTTGTGCGTGGTGCAGGCCAGTGCGTCGAAGGCGCCGTCCTTGGCGATGGCGCCGACCGGGCAGGCGGCGACGCACAACTTGCAGTCGATGCAGGGGTTGTAGTCCAGCGCCTGCCCGTACTCGCTCACCTCCGCGTCGACCAGGACGGTGACCAGCAGCACGAAGCTGCCGAACTTCGGGTGGATGACATTGCGGTGCAGGCCCATCACACCGAGCCCGGCGGCCACCGCGACCGTCTTGTGCGCCACCACCCAGATCCGCTCGCGCGGGAAGCGGTCCATCTCCTGGGGGAAGCCGACGGAGGGGTTGAGTGCGCGGTAGCCGGCGTCCTGGAGTGCCTGGGTGACGCTGCGGGAGGTGTGGTTGGCCTGTTCGTCGGTCTGGTGGAACTCCTGGTTGGCCACACTGCGGGCGGGGGAGCGGCAGTTGTCGCGGTTCATCCGGACCGCCATCGCGATCAGGGTGCGGGTGCCGGGCAGCGCGGACAGGGCGTGCTCGCGCTCGCCCGCCAGGTCCGGGTGGTCCAGGCTGACCGCGGCGACGTCGTCCGCACCGGCCGCCAGACACAGCTCGCGCAGCCACGCCGCGTCGATCACTGCGGGCGGGCGGTCCGAAGCACCGGCACCGGACCCGCGCCGGGCGAGTACGGCCTGCACCGACGGGTGGGCCGCCAGCTTCGCCGGGAGCGGGGGAGGGCCGGGTTGCTCCTCGGCGTCGCGCGCGGCAGTCATCCGTGCTCCTAGGGATGCGGGTACGAGGCTCGCCACCACGGACGAGAAACCGACGGGAAATCGACGAGAAACCGATCGGTTTCACCACCGTAAATCGATCGGTTTTTGTGCGCAAGCCCAAACGACAAGCCTCTGCTTCCGGCTGTCAGCGCATGTCCGCCGCATCGAGCAAGGCGGCGACGGTGGGGGCGATGAGTCCGGCCCGCGTGTCGGCTTTGATGCCCGCGCGGGCGCTGGCGCCGTCGAAGACCAGGATCAGCTGCCGGGCCAGCAGGTCCGGGTCGCTCGCCCCGCCCGCTTCGGCCTCGGTGCGGAAGAAGGCTGTCAGGTTCTCCTTGACCCGACGGGCCACCTGGCTCGCGGGGTGGCACGGGTCCTTGAGCTCGATCTGTGCGACGAGGTACCGGCAGCCCTGGAAGTCGGGTGCACTCGCCTGTGTCTCGGCCTGTGCGAAGACGTGCAGGATCCGCCGACGGGGCGGACGGTCGTCGTCCGCCGCGGGAAGCAGTGCCGTCACATAGTCGGCGGCCTGTTCCTCCAGGCTCGCCGCCAGGAGTTCGTCCTTGCTCTCGAACAGCTGGTACATGGAGCGCTTGGACACCCCCGCCGCTTTGCACAGCGCGTCGACGCCGATGCCGACGCCGTCCCGGTAGGTGAGTGTGGCCGCCGCCTCCAGTAGGCGCTCTCGGGAGCTTTGTAGTGTTTCGGTGGTCATATTGCGAGGTTAACTCGATTTCGACCCATTGGAAACCGATCGGTTTACGGGTTGGTCGGGGTGAGCTGTGGCGTGGCCGGGGGCCGCGTCGGTGCGGCGCCGTCATCGCCTCTGTCCTGCGCTGACTGGTGCCCTCCGGGCACTGATCAGCGCAGGACCATTCGCACAGTGATGGATTCAGGCTCAGTGGGCGGCGATCACAGGCTCGCCCTCCGACGGCGCCAGGGCCGCATTCGGCATCAGGAACGCCATGAGCACCGCACCGACCACGAAGATCCCGGCGCCCCACGCCAGGGTGGCCGTGTAGCTCTCGACCCCGGCCTGGGTCACGGTCAGCGCGCTGGGCTTGTGCGAGGAGAGATAGTCGGTCGCGGCCGACGAGGCGACGGTGGTCAGCAGCGCCGTACTGATCGAACCGCCCACCTGCTGGCTGGTGTTGATCAGGGCCGAGGCGACGCCCGCGTCCTCGTGGTGCACGCCGGCGGTCGCGCCCTGGAACGAGGTGGTCATCACCGCACCGATACCGAGGCCCAGCAGGATCATGCCCGGCATGATGTCGGCGACGTAGGCGCTGTCCAGCGTGAGCCGGGTCAGCAGGGCCATGCCGGACGCGGAGACCAGGAAGCCGGCGACCACCACGACCTTCGGGCCGACCCTGGGCAGCAGCAGCGAGGGCACCGTGGTAGACGAGGCGACGATGCCCCCGACCATCGGCAGGAAGGACAGCCCGGCCTCGATCGGCGAGTATCCGATGCTGGCCTCCAGGTAGTACGTCAGGAACAGGAAGATCGAGAACATCCCCATGCCCAGGACGAACACGGCCAGGAACGAACCCCCGCGGGTCCTGTGCAGCACGACGCGCAGCGGCAGCAGCGGATGCGCGACCCTGCGCTCCAGCCAGGCGAACACCGCGAGCAGCACCACGCCGCTGATCATGGAGCCGAGGGCGACCGGGTCGGTCCAGCTGGTGGATTCGACGTGTGCGAACCCGTAGACGATGCCGAACAGTGCGGCGCTCACCACGACGGTGCCAGGAATGTCGATCTTGGGTCGCTCCGTGACCACGGGCTTGGCCAGCAACAGCAGCGCACCGACCAGCGCGACGCCCGCGAAAACGACGTTCACGTACATCACCCAACGCCACGACGCCCACTCGGTCAGCATGCCGCCGAGCAACAGGCCGACCGCGGCACCCGCACCGGACAACGCGCTGAAGATGCCGAACGCCTTCGGCCTCTCGGCCGGGTCGGTGAAGGTCACGCTGAGCAGGGAGAGCGCCGCGGGCGCGAGCAGCGCGGCGAACAGGCCCTGGGCCACGCGGGCCGCGACGAGGATCTCGAAGCTGCCGGCCGCGCCGCCGACGACGGACGCGGCCGCGAAACCGATCAGGCCGGTCACGAAGGTCGTACGCCGGCCGACAAGGTCGCCGAGGCGGCCCCCGAGCAGCAGCAGGCTGCCGAACGCCAGGGCGTACCCCGTGATGACCCACTGCCGGCTGCCGTCACTGAAACCGAGATCATGCTGCGCCTCGGGCAGCGCGATGTTCACGACCGTCGCATCGAGCGTGACCATGAGCTGCGCCACGCCCAGCACGACAAGCACCCACCAGCGCACGGCATGCGAGCCGCGACGGCCCGAGTCTGTTTTCCCGGAGACGGGCGCTCCGCGGTCGAAGGTGGTACTCACTTTTCTCCTCAGTCGCTGGGGCATGGACCGACCGACAGTCGGAAACCGATCGGTTTCCACTTAGGAAAACAGATCGGTTTCCTCGGTGCAAGTGGGTGCTGCTCGGCGTTGCGGTGCGGCCACGGTGTCGGGCTTGCGCCGGGAAACCGATCGGTTTAGGCTGGTGGAAACCGATCGGTTTTCCATTCTCCGGTGAGAGTCATGACCGTTTGGTGAACCCCTCACGCCCAAGGAGTCGGCGAGATGCCAAGCCAAGAGTCACGTCCCACGATTCACATCCCGGGGACCACCAGCCACACCATCGCCCCGCGCGCGGGATCCGGCGGCCGCGAGGGAACGCTGCGCTACCTCAAGGCGGGCACCGGAGCCCCCGTCGTCCTGCTGCACACCGTGCGCACCCAGGCCGAGCACTTCCGCCACCTCATCCCACTGATCGCGGACCGCTACACCGTGTACGCCCTCGACCTGCCGGGGATGGGTCACTCCGAGATCGTGCCCGGGGCGTCGTACGACGAGCCCGCGATGCGTGCGGGCGTCGAGCGGCTCCTGACCGAACTCGACCTCCACGACGTGACGTTGGTGGGGGAGTCCATGGGCGCGGTGCTCGCCCTGACGACCGCGGCCGACCTCCCGGAGCGCGTACGGCGTGTTGTCGCGGTCAACACCTACGACTTCCGCGGCGGCATCGCCCGGTCCAGCCTCCTCGCCCGCGTGGTGGTCAGCGGTGTTCTCGCCCCTGGCGTGGGTCCGGTGATCGCCGGGGTGGAGCCCAAGCCCGCCCTCAGCAAGATCCTCCAGGGCGGCCTCGGCGACAAGAGCGCACTGCGCGAGGACTACGTGGACGAACTCCTCCGGTCGGGTGCCCGCCCCGGCTACCCGGCCGTCGCCCGGGCCGTGTACCAGGCCCTGCCCAGCCTCATCGCGGCCCGCCCGCGCTATCCCGAGGTCAAGGCGCCCGTCCACCTCGTCTACGGCGAGAAGGACTGGTCCCGCGTCTCGGACCGGGAGGCCAACAGGCAACTGCTCCCGGCCGCCGACTTCACCCAGGTCCCCGAGGCGGGCCACTTCATCGCCCTGGAACGGCCCGACGTGCTGGCCGACCTGCTGAACGCGGTGGCCTGACCACCGCTGGCGTGCCCCGCCGCTGGGTCCCGCGAGAGGGCCGGGCGTCAGGGTCAGGCGTCAGGGTCGACGTCGGGGTGCGTGAACCGCACGGGCTTGCCGAGCGACCGGGCGTAGGCGACTTCGGCTCGGGTGCTGTCTCCGATGTAGTCGCCGACCACGAGCACCTCATCGGCGAGCCGGATCTTCGCCCGGTGCAGAGCGTCGAGTCGACCCTTCAGGGCCTCGGCCTCGACAGGATCGGACCAGAGTGCGTGCGGTGACTTCATGTCACAGCCCGGCTTGACGACGATCCTTCCGGCTTCGGTCTCCCGCAGATCGGCCTCGTTCATCTCGGTCATGAAGCGGGTGGAGCCGCAGATCGCGACGATACGCGGGAGGCTCAACAGCTTCTTCGCTTCGGCGAGCTTCTCCTCGGGGGTGAGCAGTCGCGGGTGTGACACTGATTCCTCCTGGCGGTGTGGTCCGAGGAGCGCCTGCCGCGACGAGAACGAGGGTGCCCAAGATCGATTTGTGGCAAACGACGTGGACACCCTTCACGGGTCGTACCTCTTACTGCAAGCTCAAGAACAGTGAGCGGACGGCTACTTCTCTGCCGCCCGCAGCCGCTGCGCCGCCGTGTCGCCGCGTCGGCCGACCGGAACCACACCTGTCGCGGCAGCGAGGCCGTAGGCGGGCATGTCGTCGTACACCGATTCGTAGGAGCCCGCCGGGACGATGAACGTCTCGTGCCAGATGCCCACGTGCCCCTTGCCGGCGCGTGCTCGTCGGTTGAACTCCGTCCATGCGGGCCGGTGTTCCTTGTCCTGCTGGTGGGCGTAGGCGAGGAGTCGTTCCTTGTCGGTCCAGTACTGGACGACGTAGAACTCTCGGAGTCCTCCGTAGAGCACCTTGTAGCCGAGCAGGCCGCTGCTCTTCTCCTGGGACAGTTCGCGCAGCATGCGTGGCATCGACCTGAAGGCCGGCAGCCAACTGGAGAATGCCAGGAATCGGTTGATGCGCAGCCCGATGTGGAAGACGACGACGCCGCCTTCGGCGGCGGAGGTCTGACGACCCGGCACTACTTTCTCGGACATGGGTCTCCTCTATGTCACGGTCGGACGAGCGGTCGGGATTTCGCGCGAATTACCCAGAAGTGGACCGCCAGCCCGATTCCCCAGCCCACAATCGACCACAAGGGCCAGAAGAGGTGGTCGGGTGTGAGAATTGCCCACAGCACCACCTGGGCCACATTGGCGATGACGTACCAGAGCAGGTGTATCCGCAGGCCCCACCTCATGGCCTTTTCGCTTTTGTGCATCAGCCCTCCTCCGCGCCCTGCGCCGCTGTCTCGATGAGGGCCACCGTCGCGCCCGGCCGGGAGACGAACACCATGTGCGAGGCGCCCTCGACCACTTGGGTCTTCGCGCCGGAGCGCTGGGCCATGAACTCCTGTGTCGCCGGCGGGATGATGCGGTCGGCGCCGCTGATGAGGTTGTAGGCGGGGATGGTGTGCCAGGCCTGCGGACCGGTGGCGGGCTCGCCCAGGGCGGCGCCGGTGGCCGGGCGTTGTGTGATCGAGTAGAGGGCGGCTTCCGCCGGCGATACGTCGGCGGCGAAGTGGGGGTGGAAGACGGTGGGGTTGATGTAGAGGTCCACCTGTCCGTCGGGCAGGGGCACCGGCTTGAGGGACTCGCCCACGGTGCTGCCGGGGAACTTCTCGACCAGTGCCTGCGCGCTCTCGCCGGTCTCCGGCACGAATGCCGCCAGGTAGACCAGAGCCTTCACGTTCGTGTTTCCCTCGGCTGCGGTGGAGATGACCGCACCACCGTAGGAGTGCCCGACCAGCACGATCGGTCCCTCGATGCTCTCCAGGAGTGCCTTGACGTTGGCCGCGTCAAAGGCGAGCCCCCGAAGGGGATTCGGTGCGGCGACCACTGAATAGCCGTCGGCGACAAGCCGTTTGGTGACGGCGTTGAAGCCGCTGCTGTCGGCAAAGGCTCCGTGTACGAGCACGATCGTCGGTTTCCCGCTCACCATGGACCTTCCTCTCCCTCGGATGACGGTTTCGGATGACGGTCACTTTTCTGCGGACCCTCACGCTCGACGCAAAACTAGGGCGCCGCACTGGACGGGCAATGAATGAGGTCCTGAGCCGGTTGCGGGTGGTCTTCAGTGGTCATTCAGTCGACGTCAAGCCGGTCCGGGCAATCTGAGTGGGAACCTCGTTCCGCCGCAACAGCCCCGCTCAGCGGTCGCCTTGGCGGATGGACCCATGCCGCAAAGCAACCGTAAAGTGGCTACGCCGCAGCCGAGCGTGGTCGGGCCGTGAGTGGGGGGTAGGGGTGGGAATGGCTTCCTCCGGCGGACATCTGCGTCTGCAGATTCTCGGTCCGTTGCGGATCTGGCGGGACGGCGTCGAACTGGACACCGGACCTCGGCAGCAGTCGTATCTGCTCGCGATCCTGCTCGCCCGCGCGGGCAGGCCGATCAGCACGAGCGAGTTGGTCGACCTGATCTGGGCCGAGGACGTCCCCGCGTCGGCGGTGAACATTCTCCAGAAGTACGTCGGTGCGTTGCGACGGCTGCTCGAACCCCTGCTGCCCGCCCGCGAAGCCGGATCGTTCCTCCAGCGGCGCGGCAATTCCTACCTCTTCACCGTGGGCACCGCCACGCTGGACCTCGTCGGCCACCGAGATCTCGTCGATGCCGCCAGGGCCGCGCTGACCCGGCACGATCACGAGGCGGCCCTCGACCACTACGTCGAGGCGCTCGGGCTCTGGCACGGTTCGGCGGGCGACGGCATCGCCGACGGGACGAGCGCCGCGACGGTCTTCGCCGCGCTGGACAACGAGTTCTACGACGCGTGCACGGCGGCGGCGGAGCTCGCCGTGTCGACGGGCCGGCCGGAGCGGGTGCTCGCGGCGCTGCAACTGGCCGCGTCGATGGCGCCGTTCAACGAACCCGTGCTGGCCGCGCTCGTCGGTGTGCTCGGCGCCATGGGACGCCAGGCGGAGGCACTGGCGGTGTTTCGGCAGGTCCGCGACCGGCTCGCCGACGAACTCGGCATCGACCCGGGGCCGGCGCTGGAGGACGCACAGCGGCGGATTCTCACGCAGTCGCAGGCGTCGCCGTCGGCGCGAGAGACGGGCGAGCCGGGCGACGCGGGCGAGGAGGTCGGACGGACCACGGCGGCCACGTTGGTCGGCCGGACCGAGGAACTCGCCACGCTGCGGCGCATCGTGGAGCGCGCACTCGCCGGGGACACCGCGATCGGCGTCGTCGAAGGCGAACCGGGCGCGGGCAAGACCCGGCTTCTGGAGGAGGCCGCCGCCGAGGCGGGCAGGCTGGGCGCACTCACCGTCTGGGGCTCCTGCCTGGAGGGCGACGGGACACCGGCGATGTGGCCGTGGGAGCAGGCGCTGAGCCAGGTCGTTCGCAGTCTGCCCGCTTCGGTGAGCGAACAGTGGCTCACCGGCGGCTTGGGCAGCCTCCTCGCGGCGCCGGACGACTCGGCCCGTGAACTCCCCGACGGCAACGCCCAGTTCCGGCTGTTCGAACAGGTCGTCGCCCTCGTCGCCCAGGCCTCGGCGCGGCGGCCGACACTCCTGATCCTCGACGACCTCCAATGGGCCGACGCCACCTCCCTCCAGCTGTTGCGGCATCTGGCGGGGCGACTGCCCCAAGGCACCGCGATCGTCGGCGCGTTACGCGACCGCGCTCCCACGCTCAGCGCGGACCTTTCCCGGGTGCTGGCCGCCGCCAGCCGGCGGCCCGGTCATCGCAGATTCCGGGTCGGCCCGCTCGGTCCGGCCGACGTGGCCGCACTCATCCGCCACGAGGCCGGTCAGGATCCCGGCGACGCCGTCGTCCGCGCCATCCACGCCCGCACCTCCGGCAATCCGTTCTTCGTCCGTGAACTGTCCCGGCTGCTCAGCGGAGTTGGCGCGATCGGCGACGGCGACACCTCCGCGGCGGCCGGGGTTCCGTCCACCGTCCATGACGTCGTCCGCGACCGGATGGCCGGGCTCGACGACCGCGCCCGCGACCTGCTGCGGGTGGCCGCGGTCATCGGCCGCGACGTCGACCTCAGGCTGCTGTCCCGCGCCACCGGTGTGGAGGTCGCCGACTGCCTCCAACGCCTGGAGCCACTGCACACGCTCGGGCTGCTCGAACCCGGGCCGCAGGACCCGTCCGCGCTCCGCTTCGCGCACGACCTGGTGCGCGAGTCGGTCTCCGAGACCGCGTCGAAACAGCAGGTCATCCAGTTGCATCTGCGCGTCGCGGACGCGCTCGAACAGATCCACGCCGACGACGAGGACGTCGCCGAACGCCTCGCGTACCACCTGTGGGCCGCCGGCCCCCTCGCCGAGCCCGCGCGCACCGCCGAGGCGCTGATCCGCGCCGGTCGGCGCGCGGCCGCCAAACTCGCCTTCGAGTCCGCCGACCGGCAGCTGCGCTCCGCCGTACAGGTCACCCGGGCATCCGGACTGATGGAGCTGGAGTTCTCCGCCCTCACGCTGCTCGCCATCGTCATCCGACGGCAGTCGGGGTACGACGCCTCGACCTTCGATCTGCTGGAGCGGGCCGAATACCTGGCCCGCACCCTCGGCCGGGAGGCGGAGGCCGCCGACTTCCTCTTCATCCGTCTGATGGGCGCCTACACCTCCATTGAGAACGGCCGCGGGCAGTTGGCGCGCCGCATGCACGAACTCGGTCAGGCGTCCTCCGCTCCGGCAGTGCGACGCTACGGCCGGCAGGCCTGGGGTCTGCATCAGTGGGACATCGGCAACATCGGTGAGGCGTACCGGGCCTTCAGCAAGGAGGATGTCGCGCCCGCCGAGGGCACCCTCGCCCCGGACGAAGAGACGCCGCTGCGGCGGGACGGCAGCATCCCCGGGGAAGGACCCGGCTGGCGGGCCGTCATGACCGCGCTGCACGGTGATGTCGACACGGCGCTGGCCTTCGTCGACACCTGGGACACCCCGGGGGACCCGTACGCGGCCTCGGTCTGGGTCTATTACACGACCATGATCGCTTCCATGGCCGGGGACGCCGAGACGGCACGGCGAGCGGGCGAGCGGTGGGTCGACGCGGGCCTTGCGCGCCTCGGCGCCCAGATCGACCACTACATCCGGCAGAGCTGGTGCTGGGCCCGCGCCCTCACCGGCGAGGATCCGGCCGGCGCCGCGGCCGAGGCCGAGGAACTCCTGGCCGCCCACCTGCTCGATCCGCCGCAATGGGGCATTGCCTATCACTACGCACTGATCGCCGAGATGTGGCTGGCCGCCGGATCGCCCGATCGGGCCGACGCCGCTCTCGACCGCGCCGACCAGGCCCTGTGGGACTACGGCCAGCGGTACGCCGAAGGGCTGCTCCTGCTGCTGAAGGCGCGCCTGCTCCAGGCCCGCGGCGCACCCCTCACCGCCGTCCGGGCCGCCGCCGAACGCGCCTACACGCAATCCACCGCGTGCGAGGCGCACCTGTTCGCCCGTCGCGCCGAACAACTCCTCTCAGGTCCCGGAGGCACTGCATGACCCCAGACCCCGAGGAACAGAACGGGACCCCAGACCCTGAGGAACAGAACGGGACCCCAGACCCTGAGGAACAGAGCGGGCTGACAGCCCTGGCCCGCGGACTCTCGGCGCCGAAGGGCTTCGTCGACGCAAGCCTGGCCGCCCCCGCCGCCGGGACGATTCGTCTGCTGGGCGGCATCCCCGCGCCCGCCGCTCTCCCGGTCGAGGCGATCGGCCAGGCATCGGCGTGGCTGTGGCAGGACGCCGACGCCGCGATCGCGAGCCTGCAATACGCTCCCGCGCGCGGATCGGGCGCGCTGTGCGACTGGATCGCGAAACGGGAGGGCGTCGACCCGAGCCGGATCGTGGTGACGAACGGGGGCATGCACGGCCTCGCACTGGCGGTGCTGACCGTGGTCGAGCGCGGGGCCACCGTCGCGGTGGACGACCCGGTGTTCCCGGGTTTCCTGTGGGCCCTGGAGGTGTCGACGACGCGGATCCTGCCGGTGCCGGTCGTGGCCGACGGCTTCGACGTCGAACACCTCGCCCGGCGGCTCACCACCGGCGCCCGGATCGCCGCCGCCTACACCGTGCCCGACTTCCACAACCCCGCCCAGGTCAGTCTCTCGGCGCCGAAGCGGCGGGCACTGATGGAGCTCGCCGAGCGGTACGGCTTCTACGTGATCGTCGACGATCCGTACCGCGAACTGCGCTTCGGCGGTCAGGACCAGGGCGTCGAGGTCTTCCACGCGTCGGATCGGGCGATCCACGTCAACACCTTCACCAAGACCCTCGGGCCCGGCTGGCGCGTGGGCTGGCTGGTGCTGCCGGACCACCTCGTGGACCCGGTGACGCGACTGCGCAACCGCCTCGACGTCCATACGTCCTCGGTGACCCAGGCGATCATCGAACGGCTGCTGACTGATGACGCCCATCTTTTCGACCGGATCGTGCGCGGCGCCACCGCCCTGTACCAGGAGCGCGCGGGCGCCCTGATCGACGCCCTGCGGGAACAACTCCCGGGCGCCCTGGACGTCGTAGCCCCGGAAGGCGGGTTGTTTCTCTGGCCGCGGCTCACCGACGACGGTGTGGACCCCGCGGCGCTGTTCCGGCGTGCGGCCGCCCACGGCGTGATCTACCAGCCGGGCGAGTACTTCGCCGCGGACGCGACGGACCCCCGGCAGCGGTCCTCGGCCCGGCACCTGCGCTTGTCCTACAGCGACCGCACTCCGGAGGAACTGCGGGAGGCCGTACGCCGGTTGGCGCTGGCCTTCTGAGGACGCACACGAGCAACGACCTGTGGTGAACACTCCCTGGAGGCAGCTCATGACCGACGTTCGACTTCCCCTGCGCGCACTCGTCCCGTTCGCCGCCGGTTCGGTCGGCATGGGCATCTGGGTCACCGTGCCGGGCATCTTCCTGCTGTACTTCCTGACCGACGTCCTGGCCGTGCCGCCGTCCGTGGCGGGTCTGGCGCTGCTGGTGCCGAACGTCGCCGACATCGTGACGCACCCCTGGGTGGGCCGGATCTCCGATGCCGGTCTGGCCCGGTCCGGCCACCGCCGTCGGCTGATGCTGGCCGGGTGTGTGGTGGTGCTCGCCTTCGTGGCACTGTTCGCCGTGCCGCCGGACCTGCACGGCACGACCGCCGCGATATGGGTCGCGGTGGCACTCGTCGCCGGCAACCTGCTCTACTCGCTCTACCAGGTGTCCTACCTCGCCACACCGTCCGACCTCGGCATCGGCTACCACGAGCGGACCCGCCTCATGGGCTACCGCAATGTCGTGATCACCGTGAGCGTCCTGCTCGCCGGAGTGGCCGCGCCGGTAGTCGCCGGCGACGATCCGGGCGTCGGCGACTACACGAGAATGGCCCTGCTGCTCGGCGCGGTCATGCTCGCGGCGATGCTGGTCGGCATCACGGGCGTCGCCCGCCTCAACCGGGCGGCACCGGGCACCCCGGCCGACCCGGGACACCGGGGCGGACTGCTCGTGGCGCTGCGCGACCGGCACTTCCGCGCGCTGACCGCGTCCTATCTGACCGTCGCGATCACGATGAACCTGGTCCTGGCCGCCATGCCGTACTTCGCCGAGTACGAGCTGGGCCGCGCCTCGCTCACGACCGTGCTCATCGCGGCGTTCATGGCGCCGGCCGTCCTGACGACACCGCTGTGGGTCCTGGTGGCCCGGCGTCTCGGCAAACAGCGCAGCCTGCTCGTCGCCCAGACCGCGTTCGTGGCCGGCTCGTTGGTGCTGGCCCTGGGCGCCGCGGCCGGGCTGCCCCTGCTGATCGCCGCCGTGGCCGTGCTGGGCGTCGCGTTCGCCGCGATGCAGCTGATGCCGCTGTCGATGATGCCCGACGTCATCGCCGCAGCCGGGCCGGCCGGAGCCGCCAGCGCGGGCAGCTACACCGGGGTGTGGACCGCCGCCGAGGCCACCGGCGGCGCGTTGGGGCCGTACGTCTACTCGGCCTGCCTGGCCGTCGGCGGGTTCGTGGCCAGCAAGGCGGGCGAGCACGCCACGCAGTCCTCCGGCGCGCTGGCGGCCGTACGCTACGGCTTCACCCTGGTACCGGCCGCGCTCATGACGATCGCCATCCTGCTGCAACGCCGCTACACCTTGGACAAGGGCGCCCACACCGCGGCGCCGAGTGCCGTCGCCGCGGAAAAGGCAGTGGGGTGACGGTCAGGGGGGCCACTGTGAGGTCACTTGGTCCTTGAAGAACACGCTGGCCTCGAACTGGACGGGGCTGGTGGTGGTGATCTTGGCGGAGAAACCGAAGGCGAGTCGCGGCCCACTGGAGGACCGCCAAACGGCTATGCCCTGGGGCTCGCGTCCGGGCAAGGAGGCGCCGGCCGTGGTCGGGAATTTCCAGCGGTACGCACTTCCAGGGTCGTTCATGTCGATGCATACGATGTACGAGGGCGGGCTGGGGTCACTGCTGGTGGGTGGTCCGCCGAAGAGCAGGTAGGCGAATTGCCCGTATGCGGTGATGCCCTGGAACTGGTCGCTTTCGTTCAGCCCGAGTTGGGCGTTGGTAGGAATGGCCCGCTCCAGCAGGCGCTTGGAAAGGACACCCGAGGACAGCACCTCGGACAGGTCGAACAGCGCCAGACGCCAAGGGGTCGTCGTTCCCATGTACCGAATGAGAAGCCGGTTGTTGTAGGGATCGATCGCCGGACGAGGACAGTCGAGGAAGGTCGCGACGTCCATCCGGAACACCCCGAGATACTGCCCGCCGCGATTGAAGTAGTCGAGGTCGCCGCCGTCCCTGTACTTGAAGCGGGTGATCACGTGACTGTTCGACGGCTCGGGCGGCGTGGCATGGGGATTCGAGCTCTCCCAGTCGCCTGCCACCCAGATGTAGGGAGACCCGTCGGTGTCGGGCTCGACCCCGATGGACGAGCCGTGGTCGAACGAGTGAATTGCCATGGCCCCGAGCACATTGCCCGAGAGGTCGGTTCTCGTCACCCACAGATCGCCGGTGGTACTGCCCACTTTGGTCTGCACGAAGTAGATGTGCCCGTAGACGTGATCGTAGGCGAACGACTGCATCGCCCAGTAGGGCTGGTGAAGCGTCTGCCGCCAGACGGGATTACCGCCGCTCCCGTCGAGTTTGAAATGCAGGGTCGGATCCACCACGGCATCGGCTGTTCCCGCCGCGGACAGGGAGAGTCCTCCGGTTGCGGCGGCGACGGTCAACGCCGCGCTGCCACGAAGGAATGCGCGCCGGTTCGTGTCGTGTCTGCCGCTGTCGTGGGTTATGTCGCTCACATCATCACCCTCCAGGTCGCCTGACAGAATTTGATCAAACTAGCAGTCAGATCGCTGTGAGAGGAGTGAAAAGGCTGAACTCGTGAGAGGTGCGCGGGCAGCGCCCGGTGTGTGCCCGGCCTGCCCAAAAGCGTGCTTGACAACGACGGAATTGCCGCCCGGATATGTGTTCAGTGTTCGTCAAGATGCCGGTTTTACGCTGACCCGCGATCGCCACTGAGAACAGCGGATATCGAAGGGGACACAGCGATGACGACAACTCGCCGGGGACTGTTGGCCGGATCAGCCGCGGTCGTGGTGGGCGCCGCACTCGACGCGCCCGCCGCGCAGGCACACACCGGAAGCGGCGGCGGCCAGAAGCCCACCGTGGTACTCGTGCACGGGGCGTTCGCCGACGCCTCCGGCTGGAACGGGGTCGCCTCCCGGCTCATCCGCGACGGCTATCCGGTCATCGCCCCGCCCAACCCCTTGCGTAGCGTGGCCTCCGACTCCGCCTATCTGGCCGGGATCCTCGCCACGCTCAGCGGCCCGCTCGTCCTCGTCGCGCACTCCTACGGCGGGATCGTCGTCACCAACGCCGCGACCGGCAACCCGAACGTGAAGGCGCTGGTGTACGTGGCCGCGTTCGTACCCGATCAGGGCGAGACGTTGCTGGGTCTCCAGACGAAGTACCCGGGAAGCAGGCTCAGCGAGGCGGCGCTCGACTTCCGCCCCTACGGAGAGGGCCTCGTCGACGGCTACATCAAGAAGGAGTTCTTCCACGACGTGTTCGCCGGGGACCTGCCGAAGGCAACCACCGACCTGATGTGGGCCGGCCAGCGGCCGGCGGACGTGCGCACCCTCGGGGAGCCGTCCGGCGCCCCGGCCTGGAAGACCATTCCGTCCTGGTACCTCGTGGGCCGCGACGACCAGGTGCTGCCGCCGGCGGCGCAGCGGTTCATGGCGGCCCGGGCCGGCGCCCACACCTTCGAGGCCGACGCCTCCCACGTCGCGATGATCGCGCGGCCCGCGGCGACGGCCGCCCTCATCAAGCGCGCAGCACGCTGACACCACCGAGCCGGCAACGCCGAGACGAGGGGATGGCGTTCGAGAGCCGGGAGCGGGCGATGGCGGCACCGACCGTGCTGCCCGCCCTGCTCCCCGTCCAACCGACCCTTCTGCCAAGGATGTAGACGATGCATCAGCGCGCATACGACAGCCAGTGCGTGGCCGAGGAGAAGCGGCACACCACCGCGAAGTCACCCATCAGGAACCCGAAACTGACCTTGTTCGCCCTCGCGTTGGGCACCTTCGCGATCGGCGCAGGCGAGTTCGGCAGCAACGGGATCATCCAGTTGTTCGCGGACGATCTGGGGGTGTCCGTTCCGGTCGCGACCTACGCGATCACCGCGTATGCCGTCGGGGTGATGATCGGTTCACCGGCGATCACCCTGCTCGCCGCCCGGGTCAACCGGCGCACGCTGCTGCTCGGCCTGATCGGGCTGTTCGTGGTCGGGAACGGGCTCTCCGCCCTGGCGTCGGACATCACGCTGTTCGTCGTCTTCCGGTTCGTCGCGGGCAGCGTGCAGGGCGCGTTCTTCGGCGCCGGGGCCGTCGTCGCCGCGTACGTGTACGGGCCGGGCAAGGGCGGCAAGGCGTTCGCCACCGTGATGGGAGGGCTCACCGTCGCCACCATCGCCGGGTCGCCGCTCGGCACCTTCATCGGCCAGCACGCCGGCTGGCGCGCCATGTACGGGACCGTGGTCGTCGTCGGCCTGCTCGCCGGGGCCGCCCTGCTGGCCTGGCTGCCGCGCACCGACGACCTGCGCGGCAGCTCCCTCACGGGCGAACTGGGCGCCCTCCGGCGGCGGGGCGTGTGGCTGATGGTCGCCGTCGCGGCGCTCGGCATCTCCAGCATCTTCGCCGTCTACACGTTCATCGGCCCGTTCGTCACCGACGCGGCGCGGCGGGACGCCTCGCTCATCCCGATCGCGCTCGCCGTCTTCGGCCTCGGCATGGCGGTCGGCAACCACGTCGGCGGACGGGTCGCCGACCGGTACGAGAGCCGGGGACTGATCCTGGGCTACGGCGGCGCGCTGGGGTTCCTGGTGCTGATCGGCGTGGCGGGCGCCCACCTGGTGGTTCTGCTGCCCTGTCTGTTCGCCGTCGGCGCGACCATGATGTTCGCCATCCCCACCATCCAGGTCCGGTTGACGAGCTTCGCACCGGACGCCCCGACCCTGATGGGAACGCTCAACCTCGCCGCCCTCAACCTGGCCAACTGCCTCGGCGCGATCGGCGGCGCGATCGCCCTCGACGCCGGCTGGGGCACCCTGTCGACCGTGTGGGCCGGCTTCGTCCTCACCACCGCCGGTCTGCTCCTGTACGTCACGACGGTCGCCCGGGTGAAGCCGGCGCCCGTACCGATGAGCAACGGCAGGCCCGGTGTCACCACCCGGTCCGCAGCAGGTGATTGACGAGCAGCGCGAGCACCGCCTGGGCGGCGAGCCACGCACGCGGGCGGGGGAGCAGGGCACAGGAGGGGAGCAGCCACATGACGAAGGGCAGCCAGATGCGTTCCGTCTCGGCCTTGCTCATGCCGGAGAGGTCGGCGGCGAGGAGGGCGAGGAGGGCGGCGGTCACGAGGAGGGGGAGGCGGAGGTCGATGCCGGGTCTGCGGAGCAGGGCCGCCGTCGTGCGGCGCAGGCCCGCGGCACCCGCCAGTCCCGCGATCAGTACCGTGCACGCCAGATTCGCCCACACCCAGTAGCCGTACGGGCGCACCCCGCCCGCGCCCTGGTAGTACCGCGTGACCAGCAGCCGGTACGCCTCCCACCAGTCGAACCCGGCGCGCGTGAACGCCGTCGGGACGACGGACAGCCCGGCCAGGAAGAGCAGGAGAAGGGCGACCGGCCGTTCCCGGACGCGGCGTCGGCCCAGCCACAGCACCGCCGCGCCGATGAGGGCGAAGAGTGTGAGGCCGTAGGAGAGGTAGCAGGTCAGTCCGGACAGCAGGCCCGAGCCGAGCGCCCACCAGACCGATCGTCCCGTGACCGCCAGGGCCAGCAGTGCCACCGCCCAGGCCGCCACCGCCGCGAAGTACGCGTCCGCCGATGTCCCCATCCACACCGCCGCCGGGGCCAGGACCAGGAACGGCGCCGCCCGCCGCGCGAGTTCCTCCCCGGCCAGTGCCCGCACCGCCACCAGCACCGCCACGCACGCCGTCGCGCCGACGACGACGCACCACATCCCGGCCCAGCCGCCGCCCCGCAGGCCGAGCCGGTCGAGGAGGACGAAGGTGAGGGTGGCGGCCGGAGGGTGCCCGGCGACATGGGCGGGCCAGTTGTCGGGGGTGTCGATGAGGATGTGCTGGGTGAAGTCGCGCAGGGTCGCCGGGATGTCGTGGAAGCGGTCGATGACCCGGAGGTATTCGCTGCGGGTGGTCAGCTGCTCGGCGATGCCCCGGCGCCAGCCGTCGATCAGGGCGAGGGAGAGGATCCAGGCCGTGGCCGTTGCCCAGGCGGTCGCCAGCAGGGCCCGCCACCGGAGGCGGGCCGCGAGTGCGGGGCCGTACGCCACGGTCGCCACCGCCACGAGGACGGCCAGGGGAGTGCCGGGGCCGAGGTGCGGGTCCCAGGTGGCGAGGACCGGGGGCCAGCCGACGCGGAGCCTGTCCTGGAGGGGGCGGCCGACCAGTGCGGCCACGACGACGAGGAGGGCGGCGGCCACGGCGGCGTACAGATCGCGGAGCTGGTCACGGGTCACAACGGCACGCTAGGCCGGGTGGCCGCACCCGGGCGGTCACCAGGGCCGGACGTCAGCGTTTCGTCATGGGTCGCGGACCCTTTCATGGGCTGATCCGGACCTACGGTCGAGCCATGACACGGTCGCCCTTCTCACCCGGCTTCTGGCGCAGCCCGCTGCGCGGCCCCCGGTTCACCTCGGTGCTCGGCCTCGTGCTGCTCGTCGGGATCACCGTGCTGTTCCTGACCGGCCTGGTCTCGTACGCCGCCTACAACCCGGACCTCTCGCCGGTGAACGACAAGACCCCGGACAAGGGGCTCCTCGGCTTCTATCTCTTCTCCTGGCCCACGAACCCGCACTGGCTGTACCGGCTCACCCAGGGCATCCACGTGACCCTGGGCATCACCCTGATCCCGGTGCTGCTCGCCAAGCTCTGGTCGGTCGTCCCGAGGCTCTTCACCCTGCCGCCGGCCCGCTCCCTCGCGCACGCCCTGGAGCGGATCTCGCTGCTCCTGCTGGTCGGGGGCGGGTTGTTCGAGTTCGTGACCGGGGTGTTCAACGTCCAGCTGGAGTACGTCTTTCCCGGCTCCTTCTATCCGCTGCACTTCTACGGGGCGTGGGTGTTCTTCACCGCGTTCGTCGCTCACGCGGTCCTGAAGACGCCCATGGCGTGGCGCAACCTGCGGCACCTGCGGCACCTGCGGCACTCGCAGGAGGAGCGGAACGACCTGGTGTCCCAGGACCCGGCCGAACCCACCGTCTCCCGGCGCGGCGCCCTGTGGTTCGTCGGAGGCGGCTCACTGCTGCTGTTCGCCACGACGGTCGGCCAGAGCTTCGACGGTCCGCTGCGGCGCACCGCACTTCTCGCCCCGCACGGCTGGGCCGAGCCCGGCAGCGGCCCGAACGGCTTCCAGATCAACAAGACGGCCGCGTACGCCGGGATCGACGCGGCTGAGACGAGTACGGAGGCCTGGCGGCTGGTCGTCGTCGGGCGCGCGGGCACGGTCCGTCTCAGCCGCGCCGAGCTCCTCCAACTCCCGCTGCACAGCGCGGCGTTGCCCATCGCCTGCGTCGAGGGATGGTCGACGTCCGACCAGTGGTGGCGGGGCGTACGGCTGCGGGACCTCGCCGCACTCGTCGGCTACGACGACGGCGATCCGCCGGACGTGTTCGTGGAGTCCCTCCAGCGCCACGGCGCCTTCCGCCGCGCCGCCCTGCGCGCCAACCAGGTCGCCGACCCGCGCTCCCTGCTCGCCCTGTTCGTCAACGGCGAGGAACTGTCCCCCGATCACGGCCACCCGGCCCGTGTGATCGTGCCCGCCGCGCCCGGCGTGCTCAACACCAAGTGGGTGGCCCGGATGACGTTCGGAGACCTGTGATGCCTGTCCCGATGACGTGCGGAGACCTCTGATGCTTCCCCGGATCCCGGTCGGCAGCCCCTTCCAACTCCTGCTGCTCACCGCCTCGTTCGCGCTCGCCGGCTACGCGGGCGTACGTCTCCTCGCCGACGACTGGTTCGGTGTGGCGCTCTGGGTCGTGGGTGCCGCGCTGCTGCACGACCTCGTCCTGCTGCCGCTGTACGCCCTCGCGGACCGGGCGGTCGTACGAGGGCTCGGCGCGGCGGGCAGAAGGGAGTGGGCCCTGTACGTCCGCGTCCCGGCCGCCCTCTCCGGCCTCCTCCTTCTGGTGTGGTTCCCGCTGATCAGCGGGATGGTCGACCGGCGCTACCGCTCGGCCACCGCACTGTCCCCGGACGGCCTCCTCGCCCGCTGGCTGCTGATCACCGCCGTGCTGTTCGGTGTCTCGGCGCTGCTGCTGGCGGTCCGGGTGCGCAGGGCGACGAAGCGGCGGCCGCCGGCCGTCCATTGACGTACGGCACTCCACCGGGCCCGGTCCGCGTACCGGAGGAGGGCGGGGGTGCCGAGCCGCGCCCAGGGGAACGCGCCCCCGGGAGTGAGGGTGATGTCGACGACCTGCACCTCGGTGCGCTCGTCGACGTCCATGGGTGCGGTCTCGGCGATCAACAGGCCGCCGGGGGCGAGGAGTCGGGCCGTCCGGTCCAGCAGGGCGCGCGGATCGCCGCCGATGCCGACGTTGCCGTCCATCAGCAGGACGGTGTCCCAGCGGCCCTCGCCGGGCAGCGGCTCGAAGACCGAGCGGCGCAGTGCCTGGCCGCCGAGGCGCACGGTGTGCTCGACGGCGGTCTCGCTGACGTCGATGCCGAGGGCGGTGCGGCCCCGGGCGGCGAGTTCCGCGACCAGCCGGCCCGGTCCGCAGCCGACGTCCAGGACGGCGCCCTCGCAGTGGTCGAGGACGTCGAGGTCGACCGGGTCGGCGCGGGCGCACCAGCGTTCCACCTCCAGGGGCAGGAGCCAGCCGTCGGTGCGGCGCAGGAAGAGGGGGCCGCGGCCGGTGCGGAGGGCTGTCGCGTAGGGGGTGGCGGTGTCCCAGGCGGAAGTGGTCATCGGGGGTGTCCTCCGCCTGCGGGTTTGTTGTGGCTGGTCGCGCCCGCGCGGCGGCAGCCGCAGATTCGACACGGCCCCGCGCCCCTGAGGTGGCTCACCTGGTCCCGCTTTCCATCGCGCACCGGGCCAGCCGCCTCGCGAAGCCACCCCTCGGGACCAGAGCCGCCACCGCTTCCGCGTCCTCCGCCGTGTCGACGTCCCGCAGCCGCGGCAGGTCCCGCACCCGCAGTCCCGCGCTCACCAGCCGCTCGCGTTGCAGGGCCCCCGTCACCGGCGTCGACATGGGCACGCCCCGCAGCAGGGCGGGATCGGGCTCGGCCAGTCCGAGGGCCCAGAAGCCGCCGTCCTCGGCCGGGCCGAAGTACGCGTCGCAGTCGGCGAAGTCCACGGTGAGCAGCTCCGGCGTCACCTGTGGGGTGTCCATGCCGATCAGCAGGGCGGGCCCGGTGGCGCCCGCGAAGGCGTCCGCGAGCCGTTCGTCGAGACCGCCCGCGCACTGCCGTACGACGTCGAAGCCGGGCGGCAGCCAGGGGCCGGGCGTGCCGTCCAGGACGAGGACACGGCGGGTCGCGGGGGTGGCCGCGACCGCCCGCAGGGTGTCGGTGAGGGCCGCCTGCGCCAGGGCCGCCGCCTCCTGCGGGGTGAACGGCGGGGTGAGGCGGGTCTTGACCCGGCCGGGCAGGGGCTCCTTGGCGATGACGAGGAGAGTGGTCACCGGGCCGTCCCTTCGTTCAGGACCCGGCTCATGTCCCGTACCGCCTGCCAGGTGCCGCGCCAGGTGCCCGTCACCTTGGAGGCGCCGGTGCGGGGCAGGTACGGGACGTCGTGCTCGGTGATCCGCCAGCCCGCGTCGGCGGCGCGTACCACCATCTGGAGCGGGTAGCCGCTGCGGCGGTCGGTGAGGCCGAGGGCGAGCAGGGGCTCGCGGCGGGCGGCGCGCAGGGGGCCGAGGTCGTGCAGGCGCAGGCCGGTGCGGCGGCGCAGGAGGCGGGCGAGGGCGAGGTTTCCGGCGCGGGCGTGGGCGGGCCAGGTGCCGCGGCCGTGCGGGCGGCGGCGGCCGAGGACGAGGTCGGCGGCGCCGGCGCGGATCTCCTGGACGAACGGCTCCAGCAGGCCCGGGTCGAGGGAGGCGTCGCAGTCGCAGAAGCAGACGATGTCGGCGGTGGCCGCGGTGAGCCCGGCGTGGCAGGCGGCGCCGAAGCCCCGGCGGGGCTCGTGCACGACGGTGGCGCCGAGGGCGCGGGCGATGTCCGGGGAGCCGTCGGTGGATCCGTTGTCGACGACAAGGGCGCGCCAGCCCGCGGGGACGCGGGCCAGGACCCAGGGGAGGGCTTCGGCCTCGTCGAGACAGGGGAGCACGACATCCACGGTGTTCGTGTCGATGGTCACGGCTTTCACCCTACGAACGTGAGGCGGACATATCGGGCTCCGGCTCCTTACGAAACAGGGACGTCGAGAGCCGTGGGGGCCATCGGGGGCGGCGCGGTGCGACGCTGGACGCATGCAACAGTCGTACGAGGTCACAGGGCAGGCCGGGCGGGTGCTTGTCGTCGATGACGACCCCACGGTCGCCGAGGTCGTCGCCGGATATCTGGACCGGGCCGGATACACCGTGGACCGGGCCGACGACGGCCCGACCGCGCTGATCCGGGCCGCCGCGCACCGGCCGGACCTGGTGGTCCTCGACCTGATGCTCCCGGGCATGGACGGTCTGGAGGTGTGCCGCCGGATGCGTGACCACGGGCCCGTCCCGGTGATCATGCTCACCGCGCGCGGCGACGAGGACGACCGCATCCTCGGCCTGGAGGTCGGCGCCGACGACTACGTCACCAAGCCGTTCAGTCCGCGTGAACTCGTCCTGCGCGTGGAGTCCGTACTGCGCCGCACCCGGCCCGACACCGGCACCCGGCTGCTGAGCGCGGCTGGCCTGACTGTCGATCCCGCCGCCCGCCGCGCCACCAAGAACGGCATCGAACTCGCCCTCACCCTGCGGGAGTTCGACCTGCTCGCCTTCTTCCTGCGGAACCCGGGACGGGCGTATGCCCGGGAGGACCTGATGCACCAGGTGTGGGGCTGGGACTTCGGTGATCTGTCCACGGTCACCGTCCATGTCCGCCGGCTGCGCGGGAAGGTCGAGGACGATCCGGCCCGGCCGCGGCTGATCCAGACGGTGTGGGGCGTGGGCTACCGCTTCGAGCCGGAGGGGGAGTGAGCAAACATGCGTGACACCCTCCTCATCGCCCTGTTCGCCTTCCTGGGCGCCGCCGCGGCCGGGCTCCTCGGGGCCGGGGTGCTGTGGCTGCTGCGCCGTCGCTCCTTCACCGTGTCGCTGACCGTGGTGGCCGCGGTCGCCGTGACCGCGATGCTCGCCGGGACGCTGGCGGTGGCGCAGGCGATGTTCCTGTCCCGACACGACCTGAGCGTCGTGACGACCGTCGTCGCGATGGCCGCCGTGGTCTCCCTGGCCACCGCGCTGATACTGGGCCGCTGGGTCGTCGCCCGCAGCCGTGAACTGGCCGTCGCCGCCCGCTCGTTCGGCGACGGCGGCGACTTCTCCGCTCCGGACGGTCCGGCCACCGCCGAACTGGAGGACCTCAGCCGCGAGTTGGCGGCCACCAGCGCCAAGCTGGCCGAATCCCGGGACCGGGAACGCGCGTTGGAGACCTCCCGCCGGGAACTGGTCGCCTGGATCTCGCACGACCTGCGCACCCCGCTCGCCGGACTGCGCGCCATGTCCGAGGCGCTGGAGGACGGTGTCGCTGCCGACCCGGACCGCTATCTGAAGCAGATCCGCACCGAGGTCGAGCGCCTGAACGGCATGGTCGGCGACCTCTTCGAACTCTCCCGCATCCACGCGGGCGCCCTGCCCCTGTCACTGGCCCGGATGTCGCTCTACGACCTGGTCGGCGACGCCGTGGCGGGCGCGGCCCCGCTCGCCCGGGAGCACGGTGTGCGCCTGGTCGGCGACCAGGTGGCCGCGATCCCGGTCGAGGTCGACGGCAAGGAGATGAGCCGGGTCCTCGGAAACCTGCTGATCAACGCCATTCGCCGCACTCCCGCCGACGGCACGGTGGCCATCGCCGCCGAGCGTTCCCCGGACGGTGTGGTGGTGTCGGTGACCGACGGCTGCGGGGGCATCCCGGAGGCGGACCTGCCGCGCGTCTTCGACACCGGCTGGCGCGGCACGGACGCGCGCACCCCGCCGGCCGGGGCGGGCCTGGGCCTCGCGATCGTGCGGGGGATCGTCGAGGCGCACGACGGGAGGGCCACCGTGCGCAACATCCCGGGCGGCTGCCGTTTCGAGGTGGTGCTGCCCGCCGCCGCTTCGTGAACGCGAGCAGCACCACCGGTCCCGGACGCCCAGTGGTTCTCAGGTCCCCCGCATCCCGGCCCGCGCGAACTCCGTCATCCCCTCCTCGAACCCGACCTGCGGCTTCCACCCCAGCTCGGCCCGCAGCCGGGACGAGTCCGCGGTGATGTGGCGGACGTCGCCCAGCCGGTACTCGCCGGTGACGACGGGGGAGGGGCCACCGTGCGCGGCGGCGAGGGCGCGGGCCATCTCGCCCACGGTGTGCGGCTCACCGCTGCCGGTGTTGAACGCCGTCAGCGCCCCGCCACGCGCCCCGGCCTCCAGCGCGGCCACGTTCGCGGCGGCCACGTCCCGCACATGCACGAAGTCCCGCCGCTGACACCCGTCCTCGAAGACACGCGGCGCCTCGCCACGGGCCAGCGCGGAACGGAAGAAGGAGGCGACCCCGGCATACGGGGTGTCGCGGGGCATCCGGGGCCCGTACACGTTGTGGTACCGGAGCGAGACGGCCTGACCTCCCGTCACCCTGGCCCAGGCCGCCGCGAGGTGCTCCTGCGCGAGCTTGGTGGTGGCGTACACATTGCGCGGGTCGACGGGAGCGTCCTCGCCGACCAGGCCTGGGGAGAGCTCCGCCCCGCACACCGGGCACCGGGGCTCGAACCGGCCCGCGTCCAGATCGGCGACGGCGCGCGGCCCCGGCCGCACCACACCGTGGCGCGGGCACTCGTAGCGGCCCTCGCCGTACACGACCATCGACCCGGCCAGCACGAGACGCCGTACGTCGGCCTCGGCCATCGCGGCGAGCAGGACGGCCGTGCCGACGTCGTTGTGGGAGGCGTACTCCGCCGCGTCGGCGACGCCGTTGCCGAGCCCGACCATCGCCGCCTGATGGCAGACCGCGTCGACGCCGGCCAGGGCGCGGGCGACGGCCGCGGGATCGCGCACATCGGCGGCCGGGTCCTCGCGGACGTCGAACACGACGGGTTCGTGGCCGTGGTCCGTCAGCGCCTCGACGACATGGGACCCGATGAAACCGGCACCGCCGGTGACCAGTACTCGCATACGGCCACGCTAGGTCGGCGACCGTGCCGGGCGCCGCGACGCGGCGGGCACGTCATCACTCCGTAAGACGTTCCCGACGCGCCGCACCGGGACAAAGCGGGAAGGGCGCGAGACCCTGTCCGTCATGGAAACGACCCCTTCGCCTGCTTCCTACCGCTTCGACGACCTCACCGCCCTGTTCATCAACTGCACCCTCAAGCCGTCCCCGCAGCTCAGCCACACCCAGGGGCTGATCGACAAGAGCGCGGCGATCATGATGGACCGTGGGGTCACCACCTCCGAGATCCGGGCCGTCGACCATGACATCGCCCCGGGTGTGTATCCGGACATGACCGAGCACGGCTTCGCGGTCGACGAGTGGCCCGCGCTGTACGAGCAGGTGATGGCGGCCGACATCCTGGTCGTGGCCGGACCGATCTGGCTCGGCGACAACAGCTCCGTCACCAAGAAGGTCATCGAGCGGCTCTACGCCTGCTCCTCGCTCCTCAACTCCCAGGGCCAGTACGCCTATTACGGGCGCGTCGGCGGCTGTCTGATCACCGGGAACGAGGACGGCGTGAAGCACTGCGCGATGAACGTCCTCTACAGCCTCCAACACCTCGGCTACACGATCCCGCCGCAGGCCGACGCGGGCTGGATCGGTCCGGCAGGCCCCGGACCGTCGTACCTCGACCCCGGATCGGGCGGCCCGGAGAACGACTTCACCAACCGCAACACCGCCTTCATGACCTGGAACCTGCTGCACCTCGCGGCCCTGCTCAAGCGCTCGGGCGGCATCCCGGCCCACGGGAACCAGCGTTCCGAGTGGGACGCCGGCTGCCGCTTCGACGCGCCCAACCCCGACTACCGGTGAGGCCCGCTTCGGCCATGAGTCCCTTGTCACCCCCGGACGAACACCGGCCCCGCAGGACTCATCTCCCGCACACAGAAAGGTGATTGACCCGGCGCACCCCTCCGGCGCTGCCATATTCGGAAGCCACTTCGGAGGTGGCCATGACACTAGAGGTGGAGACAACCAGGGCGAGGCCGAGGGGGGAGACGGGGGAGGGGACGGCCGGTCCGGTGCCGGAGCCCGTTGCCGACCGAACGGCCGACCGAACCGCCAACCGAACGGCCGACCGAACCGCTGACCGCATCACCGCACTGGAGAGCCGCCGGATGCGGGCGGCCGTCCCCAACGGGCCCAGGAGGCGCGGGGAGTACGGCGCGCGCGAGCGGATCGATCTGCTGCTGGACGCGGGCTCGTTCACCGAGACGGGCCTGTTCGTGCGGGCCCGGTCCACCGGAGACGGTGCCGGCAGACCGTACGGCGACGGGGTGGTCACCGGGTACGGCACGATCGACGGCCGGCCCGTCTGCGTCTTCGCCCAGGACTCCACGGTGTTCGGCGGCAGCATGGGCGAGGCCTTCGGGGAGAAGACCATCGCGCTGATGGACCTCGCCCTGAAGACCGGCTGCCCGGTGATCGGCCTCAACGACGGCGGCGGCGCCCGCATCCAGGAAGGCGTCACCTCGCTCGCCCTCTACGCGGAGCTGGTGCGCCGCAACGTGCGGGCGTCCGGGGTGATCCCGCAGATCTCGGTCGTCCTGGGCCCCTGCGCCGGCGGGGCCGCGTACTCGCCGGCCATCACCGACTTCACCGTGATGGTGGACGGTGCCTCGCACATGTTCGTCACCGGGCCCGACGTCATCCGGACGGTCACCGGCGAACACACCAGCGCCGAGGAACTGGGCGGCGCCCGCACCAGCAACACCGTCAACGGCAACGCCCACTTCCTCGCCGCCGACGAGGTCAACGCCCTCGACACCGTACGCGACCTGCTGTCCTACCTGCCCGCCAACAACCTGGACCGGCCCCCGCAGTACGCACCGGGAGCCGCGCCCGCCGGGCTCTGTCTCGACACGGTGGTACCGGACCGGCTCGGCCAGGCCTACGACATGCGGGACGTCCTGCGCGCGGTCGTCGACGACGGCGATCTCCTGGAGGTGCAGGAACTCTTCGCCCCCAACATCATCTGCGCGCTGGCCCTCGTCGAGGGAGCCGCCGTCGGGGTCGTCGCCAACCAGCCGCTGCACGCCGCCGGAGTCCTCGACATCGACGCCTCCGAGAAGGCCGCACGGTTCGTACGGTTCTGCGACGCGTTCGGCATCCCCCTGCTGACCTTCGCCGACGTCCCCGGCTATCTCTCCGGCGTCCGCCAGGAACAGGCCGGCATCATCCGGCGCGGCGCCAAACTCCTGTACGCGTACGCCGAGGCGACCGTCCCCAAGGTCACCGTCGTGGTGCGCAAGGCGTACGGCGGCGGGTACGCCGTGATGGGCTCCAAACACCTCGGCGCCGACATCAACCTCGCCTGGCCCACCGCCCGCATCGCCGTCATGGGCGCCGAGGGCGCGGTCGGCGTCCTGCACCGCCGCGAACTCGCCGCCGCCACCGACCCCGAGGCGCTGCGGTCCCGTCTCGTCACCGCGTACGAGAGCACGTACGGCACCCCGTACCTCGCCGCCGAGCGCGGCTACATCGACGCCGTCATCGCCCCGCGCGACACCCGCGCCCACATCTGCCGAGCCCTGCGCGCACTGCGCGGCAAGCGCGCCCCGACGCCGGAACGCCGCCACGGCAACATCCCGCTCTGACCGGTCCGACCGCCAACCACCCCCGCGCCGTGAGGAACCCACCCCCCATGGACAACCGCCGCCCCGCACTCGCGCCCGCGTTCCGGACCCTCCCGGAGTACGTACGGCACTGGGCCGAGACCACCCCCGACCGCAGAGCACTCACCTTCGTCGACCATCCCGCGCCGAACTCCCGTGGCGTCCACCGCACGTTGACCTGGCGCCGACTGGACCTGCGGATACGGGCCGTGGCCGCCCGGCTCGCCGCCGAGACGGAGCCCGGGTCGCGGGTCGCGCTCCTGTGTCCGCAGGGGACGGACTATGTCACCGCCTTCCTCGGGGCGCTCGCCGCCGGGCTGGTGGCCGTACCGCTGTATCCGCCGGGACTGCCGGGGCAGGGCGACCGGCTCTCGGCGGTCCTGACCGACGCGAGCCCGTCTGTCGTGGTGACGACCAGTCATCACCTTGCTGAGGTAAGCGAGTTATGCGCGAATGCACAGACGAAGGTCATCGCCGTGGACCAGGTGCCCGATGCCGCCGCCGACGGCTGGCGGGCATCCGTGCCGCCCGACGCCGAGGCGGTCGCGTATCTCCAGTACACCTCCGGCTCGACCCGTACACCCGCCGGGGTGGAGATCACCCACGCCAACGTCGTCGCCAACGCCCGCCAGGCACTGGCCGCTTACGGTGCCGACACCCACCCGGTGACCTGCGTCGGCTGGCTGCCGCTGTACCACGACATGGGGCTCGTGCTGAGTGTCGCGGCGCCGGTGGTGCGGGGGCTGCTGTCGGTGCTCATGGATCCGGTGGCGTTTCTGCACGAGCCGGTGCGCTGGCTGCGGCTGCTCGCCACGCACCAGCGCGCGCTCAGTGCGGCGCCCAACTTCGCGTATGACTACTGCGCTTCGACGGTCACCGAGGCACAGAAGGCCGACCTGCGGCTGGACGGCGTGTTCGCCCTGATCAACGGCAGCGAGCCGGTCCGTGCGGGTACGGCGGACCGTTTTCACGGTGCGTTCGCCGCGCAGGGAGTCGTCCCGGAGACGCACTGTCCGTCGTACGGGCTGGCCGAGGCGACCGTCTTCGTCAGTGCCGCACGACCCGGGAAGCCGTTCGGCCGCTTCGCGCTCGACCGTGACGCCCTGGCCGCCGGAAAGGCGCTGCCCGCGCGGCCCGACGATCCGAGAGCCGTGCTGCTGGTCGGCTGCGGCACACCGGCGGGTCAGCGGGTGCGGATCGTCGATCCGGTGACGCGGGTCGCGCTGGAGGAGGGGGAGGTCGGCGAGATCTGGGTCCAGGGTCCCAACGTGGGGCGGGGCTACCGGAATCAGGAGCGCGAGACCCAGGGCGTCTTCGGAGCCGTATTCGCCGATGCCGATGCCGATGCCGATGCGGGTGCGGGTGCCGCGACCGGGCGCGGCGGGACATGGCTGCGCACCGGCGACCTGGGGACCGTCCTGGACGGGCAGTTGGTCGTCACCGGGCGGCTGAAGGACCTCATCGTCGTCGACGGACGCAACCACTACCCGCAGGACGTCGAGGCCACCGCCCAGGACGCGCATCCGGCCGTACGACGCGACCGGCTCGCCGCGTTCGGCGTCCAGGGCGGCTCCGGGGAACGGGTGGTCGTCGTCGCGGAGCACGTACGGAACGTGCCCCTCGCCGACATCGACGTACCGGCCCTCGTACGGACCGTGCGTGCGGCCGTCTCCGCCCGGCACGGGCTGCGGCTCTCCGACGTGGTGCTCGTCGCGCCGGGCACGGTGCCGCGTACCTCCAGCGGAAAGGTGTCCCGGGCGCTGACCCGGGAGCGCTACCTCGCGGGCGCCTATGCGGCCGGGGCCGTGGGATGAGGGTCGCGGGCGTGGGAGAAGGTGAGCTGCGGCGGCTGATCGCCGAGAGAGTGGCCGGCTGGAGCGGGATCGCGGTCGGGGAGGTGCCGATGGACCTGCCGCTCGCGGATCTCGGGATGTCCTCGCGGGACGCGGTCGCGCTGGCGGGGGAGTTGGCCCGGGCCACAGGGCTCGACCTGCCGGCGACGCTGCTGTGGGAGGCGGCCACGGGGGATGCGCTGGTGGCGCGGGTGTGCGGTGCGGCGGCGGACGCCGCTCCGGAGGCCGATGCGGCCCCTGCGCCAACGGCCCCCGTACCCGAGTCCGCCGATCCGATCGCGGTCGTCGGGGTCGGCTGCCGGCTCCCCGGGGGCGTGCACGGCCCGGCGGACTATTGGCGGTTGCTGCTCGACGGCGTCGACGCGATTCGGCGGGTCCCGGAGGACCGGTGGCGGGACTTCACGCCGTATCCGCCCGCCGACGCGCTCCCGTACGGCGGCTATCTGGACGACATCGCCGGGTTCGACGCGGACTTCTTCCGCATCACTCCGCGCGAGGCCGTGGTGATGGACCCGCAGCAGCGGATGCTCCTGGAGGTGGTTCAGGAGACCCTCGATCACGCCGCTGTCCCGGCCGCGTCCCTCGCCGGAACCTCTACCGGAGTCTTCGTGGGGGTCTCGGCTCCCGAGTACGGCCAGCTCACGGGTGCCGAGCCCGAGGCCGTCGACCCGTGGGCTCCGGCGGGCGGGGCGTTGAGCGTGGCGGCGGGACGGGTGGCGTACGTCCTGGACACGCGTGGGCCGAGCATGGCCGTCGACACCGCGTGTTCGTCGTCGCTGGTCGCGGTGCACCACGCGTGTGTCAGCCTGCGCACGGGCGAGAGCGACCTGGCGATCGCCGCCGGGGTGAATGTGCTGCTCTCACCCACGGTGACGGTCGCGTTCCGGCGGGCGGGGGCCCTCGCGCCCGACGGGCGGTGCAAGCCGTTCTCGGCGGCGGCCGACGGCATCGGCCGCGGCGAAGGCTGCGCGGCCGTACTGCTGAAGCGGCTGTCCGACGCCGAGCGGGACGGCGACCGCGTCCTCGCCGTCATCCGCGCCACCGCCGTCAACTCCGACGGACGCTCCAACGGCCTCCTGGCCCCCAACCCGGCCGCCCAGCAAGCCCTGTTGGCGACGGCCTACGTGCGCGCCGGACTCACCCCCGCGCACATCGACCACGTCGAGGCCCACGGCACCGGCACCCCGCTCGGCGACCCGATCGAGGCGGGCGCGCTCGGCGCCGTGCTCGGCACCGGCCGCGACCCCGACCAGCCGCTGCTCCTGGGCTCGGTCAAGGGCAACCTCGGCCACCTGGAGTCCGCCGCGGGCATCGCCGGTCTGGTGAAGACGGTGCTCGCCCTCCACCACGACCGCATCCCGCCCTCGCTGCACTGCGCCGAAGGCAGCGCCCTGGACGACGACACACGGCTGCGGGTCGTGACGGAGGCCGAACCCTGGCCCCGCTACGGCGGTACGGCCACCGCCGGCGTCTCCGGATTCGGGTTCGGCGGCACCAACGCCCATGCCGTACTGGAGGAATGGCGCCCCGGCGCCTTCCTCCCGCCCCCGGCCGAGGAACCCCCCGCCCGCCTCCACCTCCTCTCCGACGCAGACACCGCCCGGATCCGTGACACCGCGGGCCGGCTGGCGGACTGGCTCGGCACGCCCGAGGGAAGTGCCACGCACCCCGCCGACACGGCCCGCACGCTCGCCGGACGGACGGGGCGGGGGCCGGCACGAGCCGCGATCGTCGCCGGTGACCGCGCCGAACTGGCAGATGGATTACGTGCGGTGGCGGCGGGACGACCGCATCCGCGCGTCAGCACCGGGGAACGGGATCTCGTCGGGCGCGGCCCGGTGTGGGTCTTCTCCGGGTACGGCAGCCAGTGGGCCGGCATGGGACGGCGGCTGCTGGTCGAGGAACCGGCCTTCGCCGCGGCCGTGGAGAAACTCGACGGGCAACTGGCCCCCGAGTGGGGGTTCTCCCTCGCCGAGCACCTGGCCACTGGCGGCGACCTCGACCGTCTTGAAGTCGCCCAACCTGTGCTCTTCGGACTTCAGTTGGCGTTGGCCGAGCTGTGGCGGGCGTACGGTGTCGAGCCCGTCGCCGTCATCGGCCACTCCCTGGGCGAGGTCGCCGCCGCGGTGTGCGCGGGCGGGCTGGACGTGTCGGACGCGGCCCGCGTGGTCGCCGTACGGGCCCGGCTGCTCAGCGGACTGCGGGGCGGGTCGATGGCGGTGGTCGACCTCGACGACAGTGAACTCGGCGCGCTGGCACGGGACTTCCCCGGTGTCCATGTCGCCGTGCACTCCTCGCCCGGCCAGAAGGTGGTCACCGGGGAGGATGCCGCTGTGTCCCGGCTCGTGCACCGGCTGGAGGGGGAGGGGCGGGTCGCGCGCGCGATGCGGGTGGTCGGGGCCGGGCACTCCCCTCAAGTGGAGCCGCTGCTGGCCGAGTTGGCCGACTCCCTGGCGGGCATCCGGGGCGGGCGGCCCCGTATCCCCGTCTACTCCACCGTGCTGGACGACCCGCGAGGCGACTGCGTCTTCGACGCCGCGCACTGGGTCGCCAACCTGCGGTGGCCCGTACGCCTGGACCGGGCCGTCGCCGCTGCCGCCGCCGACGGCCACACCGCCTTCGTCGAAATCTCCCCGCACCCGGTCCTCGCCAGGGCCATCACGGACACCGCCCCCGGCTCCCTCGCCCTCGGCACCCTCCACCGCGATGCCGACAGCTCCGCCGACTTCCTGACCCGGCTCGGCACGCTCCACACCGCCGGGGTACGCCTGCCGTTGCCGCCCGGCCGCGTCGCCGATCTGCCCAGGCCGCGGTGGCGGCATGTGCGGCATTGGTGGACCGATGGGCGGGCTCAGGCGCGGGGGCTGGGGGTGGGGCGGGCAGGGGGAGCGCTTGCGCCGGGAGGGGGTCACGCCGCAACGGGAGACCTCGCGGCGCCGGACACCTCGGTCTCCGCCCGCCTCTGCCATCACATCGCCGCCGTCACCGGGCACCCGCCGACTCGCATCACCCCGGCCACGGCCTACGCCGAGTTGGGCCTGGACTCCCTGATGGCTCTGCGTATCCGCGCCGCCCTGGAAGGGGAGTTCGGCATCGAACTGCCCCTGCGCGACCTGCTGGGCGCCACGAATGTGGAGGACACGGCCCTCCGCATCGAGCAGGCGTTGCAGGGGAGTGCGCCGGCGGCCGAAGGCGTCCGGACGCCACCGGCCGGCCTGAGCTCCCCGCTCTCATCCCCCCTCACCGCCGGCCCCCGAACTCCCCTTCACCCGCTGCACCCCACCGGCCCTCACCCTCCGCTCTTCCTGGTCCACGCCGCCGGCGGCACGACCGACGTCTACCGGCCCCTCGTCGAACGCCTCGGCGGGGACCGGCCGGTGTACGGGCTGGAACGGCTCGAAGAGGCGCGCACGGTCGGCGAGAAAGCGCGCCGGTACGCGGAAGTGGTGGCCGCCGCCCACCCCGACGGGCCTTGTCTGCTGGGCGGTTGGTCATTCGGCGGGTTCGTCGCGCAGGAGGCGGCGCGGCAACTCGCCGCGGCGGGGCGGGATGTGGAGCTGGTGGTGCTCATGGACTCCGTACGGCCGCTGGCCCACATCACGGATACACCGGCCGACCGGATCCGCGCTCACTTCACCGGCTTTGCCCGTCACGTCGCCGAGACGTACGGAGTCCAACTGAAGCTGCCGTACGACGAGTTGGTCGCCTCGGAAGACGACGCCGAGCGCATCGACACCGTACTGCGGGCCCTGCGCGAGGCGGCCGACGTGCCGCGGGCCGCTCTCGAACACCAGCGGTCCTCCTATCTGGACCTGCGGATCGGCGAGGCCCACCGGCCGGGCCGCCATGACGGGCCGGTGCTCCTGTATCGGGCCACCGACCCCGCCCCGCACACCGTGCGCGACCCCGCCTACGAACGGGACGACGCGTCGCTCGGGTGGGACGAGGTGTGCCCGGACCTCTCCGTCGTCCGGGTCGCGGGACACCATCTGTCGCTGCTCGACCCGCCGCATGTCGATGAGATCGCCGCCCATCTGCGGCGGGTGCTCGCGAAGCACCACCGCTGAACCCGATCCGAGGAGAGCCGCCATGCTCGATCGCAGCACCGGGATGACCCCAAGCGCCGATGGGCCGTCCCCCGACACCACCGGACCAACCCGACGCGCAGTCACCAGAGCGGCCGCCGTCACCGGCCTGGCCGCTCTCTTCAGTGCCGCAGCCACAGCCGCAGCCGCAGCCACAGCCACCGGGACAGCCACGGCCGAGGCGGCCACCCACTCGACGTCCAGGCGCCGGACCACCACCAGCCAAACAGCGACCGCCGCCCCCAGCGTCACCCAACTCGGCCCCCGTACCCTCGACGTCTCCCTCCCCTCCACCGCCCTCGGCCGCACCGGCCCGGTGCGCGTGATCCTCCCCGCCTCCTTCGCCACGGAGCCGAGTCGGACGTACCCCGTGCTGTATCTCCTCCATGGTGCCCACGACGACTACACGTCATGGACCCGGGAGACGGACATCGAGGCGTTCACGGAGGGCCGCGAGCTGATCGTGGCGATGCCGGACGCGGGGCCGACCGGGATACCCACCGCGTGGCGGGACGGGCCGGACTACGAGACGTTCCAGCTCACCGAGGTCCCGGCGCTGCTCGGCCGGGACTACCGGGCGTCCGGGGTGCGGGTCGTCGCCGGGGTCTCCACCGGCGGCTACGGGGCGATGGCGCACGCGGCACGGCACCCGGGGATGTTCGCGGCGGCGGCCTCGTACAGCGGCATCCTCGACACCAGGGCACCCGGCGTGCCCGCCCTGATGAACGCCATCGTGGCCCGCGAGAACCTGGCGCCGCTGTCGCTGTGGGGCAACCCGGTCCTGAACCTGCTCACTTGGCGGGACTTCAACCCGCGGGACCGGGCGGCGGGGCTGCGCGGCACCGCGCTGTACGTGTCCAGTGGCAGCGGGGTGGTGGGCGGGTCCGGTGACTGGCTGCCGGAGGCGCTGGAGAGCGCGCTGTGGCCGTCGGCGCACGCGTTCACCGACACGCTCGCCCTGCTGCGTGTCCCGGTGACGACCCACTACTACGCGGGCGGAGGGCACAGCTGGGCCTACTGGAAGCGGGAGTTCGGTGTGTCGTGGCCGATGCTCGCCGGTGCGCTGGGGGTGCCGGAGTGAGGCCGGTGCCGTCGGGGCACGGAACGGAGCGCAGGGGACGTCCGTCCAACCCAGGACTTGTCCCTCGCCCCACGGGCACCAGCTCGCGGGTGAGCCGCTTCCGGGTGAAAGGAGGGCCTGCCGTGGCCGCCCCCACCCCGCCGCCCGACGTACCGGACGGGCGCCGCGCCACCCCCGTACCCCCCGAACTGGCCAAGCTGTTGCGCGACCAGCTGGAGGCCGTCGCCGACGAGGTGGAGGAGGAGGTACGCCGTCAGGTCCCGGAGTACGCCGGGCCCGCCGACGGGCCGTACCGCATGCATCTGAGAGCCGGGGTCGTGCAGGCGCTGACCCTGTTCGTCGACCACATCGCCGATCCGCGCGGCCAGAGCGCCGCGATCACCGCCACGTACTACGAACTCGGTCGCGGGGTGGCCTTGGAGGGGCGGGCCCTGGAGGCGTTGCAGTCCGCGTTACGGGTCGGGGGGCTGCACGCCTGGCGGTTGATGGGGCGTACGGCGGAGCAGCTCGGCCTGGACTCCGCGGTGGTGTCCGCGCTGGGCGAGCTCGCCTTCCGGACGGTCCACGAGGTCGCCGAGGCGGCCGCCGCCGGATACGCCGAGGCGCAGCTGCGCCGCGGGGACGAGCTGGAGCGGCGGCGCAGACGGCTGCTCGATCTGCTGCTCGGGGAGGGGCCGGTGGCGGCGGAGGCGGTGCAGGACCTCGCGCACGGGGCCCGGTGGTCGGTGCCCGGGCAGGTCGCGGTGGTCGCGCTGGCGGCGAGCGCGGACCTGCGGGACGCGGACCGGCCGCTGGCGGTGGCGGGGGCGCTGGTGGACATGGAGTCGCGGCCGCCGCGGATGCTGGTGCCCGACCCGGACGGTTCCGGCCGTTTCGGCGGCCGGGCGTTCACGCTCGCGCTGCGCGGGCGGCCCGCCGCGATCGGTCCGACGGTCCCGCTCGCCGAGGCCGCCCGGTCGCTGCACTGGGCGACCCGGGCGCTCGGCCTGATGGGGCGTGGCATTCTGCCCCGGCAGGGCGTGGTGCGCTGCGCCGAGCATCTGTCGACGCTGCTGCTGCACGGCGACGAACCGATGCTCGCCCAGCTCAGGTCACGGGTGCTGGCCCCGCTGGACACGGTCGCGGAGGGGGCGCGCGGCCGGCTCGCGGAGACCCTGCTGGCGTGGCTGCTGAGCGGCAGCAACGTGCCCGACGTCGCCGCCCGCCTCCACGTCCACCCGCAGACGGTCCGCTACCGGCTGCGCCAGCTGGAGAAGCTCTTCGGTGCCGCCCTGCACGACCCGGGCACCCGTTTGGACCTCATCCTCGCCCTGCGCGCTGAGGAATTGCGGGACGACGAGGACCCGTTCACCGCATAGGCAATCCGGCCCAGGGAATCCGACTCACCTTCGCACAAAAATACGGGGGTTTCCTGAATTCCCGTCCATCACACCCGGCACGACAACGCGAATACGTTCGGGATGTCCTTTCCGCAGGCGCTTTGTGCGCCCCACCCTCAAAGGATCCCCATGCGTATCCGCTTGTCTCTCGCCGCACTCTCTCTGGTCGGCGGGGCCGGACTGGCCACCGTCTCGGTCCCCTCGGCCACGGCCGCGGCCTGCACGGACATCGACGTCGTCGCGGCACGCGGCACCTTCGAGCCGGGCACACTCGGCTTCATCGTCGGCGACCCCGTGTATTCCGCGCTCCAGAGGAAAATCACCGGCAAATCACTGTCCAGCTATCGGGTGGACTACCCAGCGGACCTTTCCCCCACCTCCGCCGCACAGGGCAACACGAACCTGGTGAACCACGTGAACAGCCAGGCCGCTTCCTGTCCGAACCAGCGTTTCATTCTCGTCGGCTATTCGCAGGGCGCGAACGTCGTCGACAACTCCATCGGCATCAGCAGCGCGGGCGCGGTGGTCGGCAGCCCGATCGTGGCCACCATCCCCGCCGCGCTCGAACCCAAGGTCGCCGCGGTGCTGCTGTTCGGCAACCCGATCCGCGCCCTCGGCAAGAGCGTCACCGGCACCTACCAGAGCCGCACCATCGACTTCTGCGCGACCGGTGACCCGATCTGCCAGAGCGGCGGCGGCGATGTGGGCGCCCACCTCGGCTACACCGCGAACGCCGACGCGGCGGCGGCCTTCGCCGCGACCAAGGTCTGAGCCACCACCGAACCACCGCCACGACGGCGAAGGGTCCGGGAGGGAACATCCTCCCGGACCCTTCTTCCGTGGGGGGAATGGCTAGTTGGGGTGACTGAGGTCGCGCGCGAACTGCGTGAGGCTCGTGGAGACGGGCTCGGGGCGGCCGTTGTTCTGGGCGGCCGCGGCGGTGAGTACGTCCAGGTGCTGGTAGCCGTCGGCGATCACGGGGTCGAGGTCCGCCGGAACACGGCCCTCGAGCAGTCCGTCGCCCGCGAGGACGGTGAGCGTCGGGTGGGCGGTCAGCCCGTCCGGGTGGACGACGAGACGCTTCACCTGGGGCGAACCGGCGAGTTCGAGGTCGGTGACCAGCTTGGTCGGGAAGTACTGCTCGGTGAAGTCCAGCGGCTGCTCGCCCATGCTGCGGGCCAGCTCCTGGATGTCGGTGACCTCCTTGCCCGCGTCGGTGAACGGCGTCCCGTCGGCCGACCGGTACCCGGGGTCGTCCGGGGCGCCGACGCGGTCGTAGTTCCGCCAGGTGTAGAGCGGACCGTCCGGCTGGTCGGGGATGGCCTTGTACTCGCTGCCGAACAGCGCCGGCTGCCCCGCGCCGCCGTTGGCGACGGGGAAGTTCTTGTCGACGACCGGCCCGCCGTCGAAGAAGCCGACACTGCTCTGGAGGAACGCCAGCGGTACGGACTGGTCGTCCATCAGCGCGCCGAGGACCGCCTCGTTGGTGAGCCGGAAGTCCTTCACCGAGGGGGAGCCGCTGAGGAAGGTGGCGGTGTCCTCGGAGAACAGGAAGCGGTTGGTGACGTCGATGTCGGTGTCGGCCGGCAGATAGCGCGGCAGGTCCGCCTCACCGCCCGGGTCCCGCAAGGCGCCCAGGCCGGCGATGGCCAGCAGGGTCATCGTCTCGGGGTTCAGGAGCACCGGCGCGGACAGGGCGCGCGACAGCACCCCGCTGTCGAGTCCGGCCTGGACGACGCCGTAACCGAGGCCCACGTCCGGGAGGTTGGTGTCCTGCGGGAAGCTGCCGCTCAGATCGGCGAGCGAGGTGGAGACGGTGGTGTCGAGCGCGAAGTAGCCGGCGCACTGGTGGTGTCCGGCGTCCGCCGTGGTGGCCGGGTCGCCGTCGAAGTCGGCGGTCGCGAAGTACCCGGTGATCACCCCGCCCAGGGAGTGCCCGCCGCACAGCACCTTCTCCTCGCGCACGCGCTGGTCGGGCAACTCGGCGGCGAGCAGCTCGTACTCGTCGCGTACGGTCCGCTCGATACCGAGCCTCGCCATCCACCCCAGGTCGCCGTTGCCGACGAACCCGTCGAAGGTACGGCCCTCGACCGCCTTGTTCCGGTAGTAGTAGTCGACCGCCGTGTGCTGGTCGCCCGAGGCCACACCGGTGCGGTCCTCCAGACAGTTGGAACGCCGGTCCAGAGCCCAGAACTCGATGTGCCGCCCCGACTCGGCCGCACGGGCGACCGTGTTGCGGGCGACGCTGTCGAAGGCTCCGGCACCTTCCAGGATCCCCGGCTGGGCCACGAGGATCCGGTCGGCGCCGGCCGAGTCCGCCGGTCCGTCGGCGGCCCGGTAGCGCAGATACGACAGCCAGTCGCATGCCGCCGGACGCGCCCCGAAGGACGCCGGCAGCGGCGCCCGCACCCGCACCAGCGTCTCGGTCACCCCGGTGACGGGACTGGTCGACGCCACGACCGTCTCGGTCCGCGCGTTCTCGCCCCGGGCGTCCGGGGCGGCCCCGGTGAACGCCCCCGCGGTCAGCAGCACCGCCAGCGCGACACTCCGCGCCCGAAGGGCCTTTCCTCTGGTGCGGCTCGTGTCCATGAGGGGACGGTAGGACCGCGCAACCGCCCCGACCGCCCCATGCTCACAACAACGCAGCTCCGGTCAGCATCTTTGTCACGAGGCACCAACTGCTCCTGCGGTGCCCCGAGTCGGAGAGCCGAGCGCCCGATCGGCCGCATGATCAGGTGCCTGTTGGGTTGCCTGGTGGGTTGCCTGACCGGTCGAGTGCGCGGTCAGCCGAAGGCGTCGGTCATGCAGTCCCTCCAGCAGTCGGCGTCCTCAAAGCGCCGGCGCAGGGCCGCGGTTGCCTCCTCCCGCCCCACAGCGGCGTACCCGTAGTGCCGGCACGCCACCCTGGTCACGTCCGCGACCGTGACGATGGCCGGTTCGCCCCGGGTGGCCCGGCGGCGCGCCTCGGCGATCGCCATGTCCGCGGCACGGCGCAGGTTCCGGGAACGGTCCCGGACCGCGGCCTCCTCGGCCCGCTTCACCGACAGCGGACGCAGGACCCGCCCACGCCAGACACAGCCGACGGCGACCAGGACCAGGCCGAGGGCCGCGAACAGGAGTCCGCCGGGGTCGTAACGCATCCGCACAGTCTCCAGCACTCGCCTGCCCTTGTGCCGCCGACCCTCGCCTATAGCGGTCAGTCGAGAACCCCAGCGGCACCGGCCGGCAACGTGTCGACGCTCCGCAACAGTTGTCACCGGTGTGTCACAGCCCTCCGCGGCCCCACAACTCGGGCCGGGCCACCCGTGTCGAACTCCGCGTCGGACCGGACCAGCCGACTGACGGACCATCAACCTTCCACGGGGGAAACAGACATGAGCTCCACCGAGCGCACCACCCGCCGCACCACGAAGTCGGCCGTCGCCGCCGCCTCCTTCCTGCTGCTGACGGGAGCCGGCATCCTGGCCGCGCCCACCGCGTTCGCGGGCGTCCCCGGCGGCAGCTCCGCCGTCGACCGCAACAGCGACTTCAACGGCGACGGCTACACCGACCTCGTCACCGGCGCCCCGGACGGCACCGTCGACGGCAAGGAAGGCGCCGGATACGTCACCGTGCAGTACGGCGCCCCGAACGGCATCGGCACCAACACCACCGTGCCCAAGGGCCGCGTCCAGATCGTCAGCCAGTCCACCAAGGGCGTACCCGGAACCTCCGAGTTCGGCGACCGCTTCGGACAGGCGATCGCCACCGGCGACCTCGACGGCGACGGCTACGACGACCTGGTCGTCGGCGCGCCCGGCGAGGACGAGGGCACCGTCGAGGACGCGGGCCGGGTGAGCGTCCTGTACGGATCCGCGCAGGGCCTGGACACCGGGCGCACGGCCGGCGTCACCGCCGCGAAGCCGACCGCCGACGCACGCTTCGGCCTGTCGGTGGCCGCCGCGAGGTTCTCCGGCGACATCGACGGCGACCAGCTCACCGTGCTCGACCAGCAGGGCCTGAACGTCTTCACCTACCACGCCGGCGTCCTGCGCCAGGTCGGCACCCCGCACTCCACCGGCCACACCCTCCAGGGCGCCTACCTGACCACCGGCGACTACGACAGCGACGGCTTCGCCGACCTCGTCGTCTCCGGATACAGCCCCGACGACGACTACACCAAGGGCTGGTCCGCCCTCTACACCGGCGGCACCGAGAGCCTGACGTACAGCCGCGACCTGCACGGCGGCCTGGGCACCGCCTCCGGCGACATCAACGGCGACGGCTACGACGACCTCGTCGTCGGCCAGCGCAGCGGCGTGGACGAGACGACGGGCGAGGCGGAGGCGCCCGGCGGCCTGATCGGTGTCTACTACGGCGGCGAGGACGGGCCTTCCGGCGCCGAGGGCCCCGGCAGCGTCGCCCCGGAGTGGTGGTCGCAGAACTCCCCGGACGTCCCCGGCGCGGGAGAGCTCCACGACTCCTGGGGCAACGACCTCTCGGTGGCCGACGTCGACGGCGACGGCTTCGCCGACGTGGCCGTCGGCGCGCCCGGCGAGGACGCGGACGGCGAGCCCGGCGCGGGCGGGGTGTGGCTGCTGCGCGGCACGCAGACGGGGCTGACCGGCACCGGCGCCCAGTACTTCGACCAGAACACCCCCGGCATCCCCGGCGCCGCCGAGGCCGGCGACGGGTGGGGCGCCCAGGTCCGGCTGGTGGACACGGACGGCGACAGCCGCTCCGAGCTCGTGGCCGCCGCACCCGACGAGAACACCGGCGACGGCGCCGTCTGGATCCTGCCCGCGAGCGGGAACGGACTCCTCGCCGACGGCTCCCGGTCCTACGGGGCCGCCGCGCTCGGCGGCACCGCCGGCGGCGCCCACTTCGGGTCGGTGATCGACGAATAGAGACGGGTGGAGCGTCGCCGACGTACGGGGGCCGCGCCGCACATATGCGTACTAGCCGTGGCGGGAGGCGGCCGTACGCCCCACCGTCGCCGCCAGTTTTCGCAACCGGCGCCAGTCCAGACGGGGTTGGCGTCGTGCCGTCCCCGGCCGCTTGCGAGGGACGCGGACGGTGAGCGCGCCGGGGGCGATGCGGCAGTGCACCGGTGAGGGAAGGACGAGGGCCTCGCCGTCCAGGCCCACCTCCACCTCCGTACCGTCGGCTTCGACGACGACTTCGCGGGCGGTCAGGACGGTGAGCGCGGCGGGGTCCGGGTCGAACAGGAGCGCGGCGGCGTCGGCGGCGCTGTCCACGCGCACGCCGAGGACGCCGAGAGCTCCGGTGTCGAGCCGGTCGCGACGCCCGAACTCGAAGGGGTCGCCGGTCCGGTAGGGGTTGTTGCTGATCAGGACCGCCTGGGGTGAGTCGAGGGCGGTGTCTCCCACGCGCGCGACGAGCCGCGCACCTTGCTGGCCGGTGAGGAGGTCGGGCAGTAGCTCCAGGCTGGTGCCGATCTTGTCGTCGCGGTAGGAGGGGCTCTGCACGATCGCCGCGTACGCGCCGAAGGAGGCGTTGTTGACGAAGGGGCGGTCACCGGCGAAGCCGAGGTCGACGCGGAGTTCGACGCCGTCGCTGAGCGCGTCGAGGCAGGCGGCGGGATCCTCGCGGTCGAGTCCGAGGTCCAGGGCGAAGTGGTTGCGGGTGCCGGCGCTGATCACGAGAAACGGCAGGCCGTGCTCGGCGGCGACGGCCGCGACCAGCGCCTGCGTCCCGTCGCCGCCCGCGGCACCGAGCAGATCAGCGCCTTCCGCGACAGCCTCCCGGGCCAGCGCCGTGACGTCCTGCCGGTTGTCCGGATCGAGCAGCACGACCCGCGCGCCGAGCCGCTCGGCCTTCTCCTTGAGCCCGAACCGGTCCACCTTGCCGCCGCCCGAGCGCGGATTCATGATCAGGAACGGCCGCCGCGGCGGAGGCGTACGCCGCTCCTTCGCCCGAACCCGATGGCCGGCGGTCCCGCGCAGCGCGTACCGCCCGCTCCACACCGCCAGACCCCACAGCGCCAACGACACCGGCAGAGCCCAGAAGAGCGTGGCGGCGAACAGCGCGATGAGCCCGGCGGGAACGGCCACGGCCAGCACACCCGCCGCCCACCGCAACGGCCCCCGCAGCGTCAGCGTCCACCACACCGCCGCCGCGGCGAGCCCCAGACCGACGGCGCCGCCCACCAGAAGCAGCACACCGTCCAGGCCGCCGTAACCGAGGGGCACCAGGACAGCCAGGACCGCCGCGGCCAGCGCCACCCTGGCCGCCCACGCCTGCCCTCGATAGGCCCGCCCGCTCACATCCACGGCCCTCTGTCTCCTCTCATGTGATTCATAAGATCCTGTAGGTCTCATACGATCCTGTAGGGCCGAACTCTGGCAGATTCCGCACGACTTCGATCCGGAGGGGGCAGCCGGGATGGACTCGGAGGTCGTCGTCGCGGCGAGTGCCGTGGTGATCGCCGTGGCCTCGCTCGCCGTCTCGGTGTACGAGGTGCGCGCGACACGGCAGCACAACCGCCACTCGGTGCGCCCCATCCTTCAGTTGCAGCGGACCATGTCCGAGGGGCACAAGGCGGGCATCAGGCTCATCAACGCCGGTCTCGGCCCGGCCGTCGTCGTCGGCAGTACCTTGACGGTCGACGGCACGGTCGTCGGTGCGTGGAACAAGGCCGGCGCGGACCGGGCCCGCGAGGGGCTCGCCGTATGGCCCTACGCGATGACCTTCACCGAGACACAGACGATCGCCACCACCTACGAGGAGTTCCTGCTGAGCGTGGAGACGTACGATCCCCAGGCGCACGCCGAGTTCATCGATCTGATAACCCGGCGTCTGCGCCTGGAGATCCGCTACGAGTCCCTCTACGGCGGAGAGAACTATCGAGTGGTCCTGCGCCCCCGGGAGTGATGGGATGCGAGTTGTCGTGACGGGGGCGTCCGGGTTCATCGGACGCCTGTTGGTGAGGGAACTCCTGCGGACGAGGCGCTTCGCCGCGGCACCGATCACCAGGCTGGTGCTGGTGGACCGTGTCGCCTGCCCCGATGGCCCGACGGTCGCGGATCCGCTTGTGCGGACGGTGGACGGCGATCTGACCGACCGTCTCGCCGAGGTGTTCGCGGAACCGGTGGGCGTGGTGTTCCATCTCGCGGCCGCCGTCTCCGCCGAGTGCGAGGCCGACTTCGACCTCGGCATGCGTGTCAACGTGGACGCCACTCGTGCGCTGCTGGAGGCGGCGCGGGCGCAGTCGGCGAGCGGCGGGCCGGTGGCGCGGGTGGTGTTCAGCAGCAGCCTCGCCGTCTACGGCCGACCACCCACGGGGGAGTACCGGGAAGCGGTCAGCGAAGCGACGCTGCCGGCACCGCGATCGAGCTACGGCACACAGAAGTTGATGTGCGAGCACCTCATCGCGGACATGACCCGCCGCGGCCTCGTCGACGGGCGCGTGGCCCGGCTGATGACCGTCGCGGTCCGGCCGGGCAGGCCGAACGCGGCCGCGTCCGGTTTCGTCTCCGGGATCATCCGCGAGCCGCTCGCGGGGCAGCCGGCCGTCTGCCCGGTCACCCCCGAGCTGAAGGTGGCGCTGGCCTCACCGCGCACCACGATCCAAGCGCTGCTGCGGATCGCGGAAGCCGAGGGCGGCAGCGGACCGGGACGAGTGGAGGGCGCGGCGCCGGTCAACGTGCCCGCGCTGACCGTCTCGGTGGCCGACATGCTCGCCACGCTGCGGAGAGTGGCGGGCCCTGCCGTCGCCGACCTCGTGACCGTCGTCCCTGACCCGGCGGTGGAAGCCGTCGTGGGCTCCTGGCCCGCGGTCTTCGACAACCGCCGCGCCGCGGGGCTGGGGTTGTTGCCCGACACGAGCTTCGAGTCGGTGGTGGAGGACTATGTCGCCGGACGAGCTACGTGTCCGCCTTGAGTCCACCAACTGGCCTCGCCCGGTTCGCAGTTGTTGTCGTCGCTCTCTGGTGATGATCCCCTCCGCCGTGTAGCGTCTCTGCCAGCTGTCGTGGTTCGCAGTACCTGCCCGCGCTCCGGTGCGGGCGTTTTGCTGTGCAGTACCGGACCAGGGCGATCACCTCCAGGACCGCGCGGTGCGGTTCTGACATCGACTGAGAGGTACCAGCATGGCCAGCGGAACCGTCAAGTGGTTCAACGCGGAAAAGGGCTTCGGCTTCATCGCCCAGGACGGCGGCGGCCCCGACGTCTTCGCGCACTACTCCAACATCAACGCCACCGGCTTCCGTGAGCTCCAGGAAGGCCAGGCGGTGACCTTCGACATCACCCAGGGCCAGAAGGGCCCGCAGGCGGAGAACATCACCCCCGCCTGATCCGGGGCCGGTCCTCGCCCTGAGGGCCCTCACGAACTCCCGCGCGGCGCCCCGGCGTTGATGACGCCGGGGCGCCGCGCAGCTTGACCGAACGCCACAGCGCCCATAGACACTGAAGAATGGCCCGCAGCCGACGCCCACCGGTGAAGACGTTGAAGTGACCACCCAAGGCACCCCGTCGCGGCGCCGCGCCGGCTTACGAGCCAGGGTCGTGGCCGCCGCCGTGCTGCTCGCCGCCGCGTCGGTGGCGTGGCCTACGGCCGCGTCCGCGGCGGCGCCGCTCACCCTCGTGGTGGACCGCACGGCCGACGAGCCCGACACCAATCCGGGCGACGGCATGTGCCAGGCGGTCAGCGGCGGTTGCACCCTGCGGGCGGCCGTCGAGGAAGCGAACGCCAACCCCGGGCACGACCGGGTGACCTTCCCGCCGCTGTCGCTCGTGCACAAGGGCGAGAAGCTGCGGCTGACCCGGACCGGGGCCGGCGAGGACCAGGGGTACACCGGGGACCTGGACATCACCGACGATCTGACCGTCGTCGGGAACGGCGCCCGCCGGACGATCGTCAACGGTGGCGGAGCCGCCGTCGGGGACCGGGTCTTCGACGTCGATCCGGCCGGCGCCGGCATCGTGGTCAGGCTGTCCGGCCTCACCGTGACCGGCGGCACCGTGAACGGCGCGGGCGGTGGCGTCCGCACCCGAGGGGATCTCCGGCTCGACGCCGGCACGCTGGTCGGCAACTCGGCCGTCGGCAACGGCGGCGGCCTCGCCGTCGAGTCGCCGACGGCGCGTGCCGAGCTCACCACGGTGACGGTCCAGGACAACGAGACGCAGCGCAACGGCGGCGGCATCTCCAATCGCGGCACGCTGCTGACCAGCCGCACGGTCGTGGCCGCCAACCGCGCGGCGGGCGACTCCGGCGGCATCTTCACCGGCGGCATCGCGCGCCTGTCCAGCACGACCATCAGCGGCAACCGGGCCTCGGGCAGCGGTGGCGGACTGCCCGCCGGAGCGATGCTGACCAGCGGCAACAGCGTCCTGGAGAACGTCACCGTCAGCGGCAACACCGGTGATCCGGGCGGCCTGCTCGTCGGCGGTCCGACCACTCTGACCAACGTCACCATCGCGCACAACACCGGCGGCATCTTCAACCTCCCCGCCGCCGGCGGAAGCGTACGGGCCGTCAACACCATCGTCGCGGACAGCCCGTTCGTGCCCGGCGTGAACTGCTACGGGCCGATCATGTCCCAGGGCCACAACCTGGAGGACAGCGCGAGCTGCGGCTTCACCGCCACCGGCGATCTTCAGCACGCCAACGCGGGCCTCGCCCCGCTGGCGTACTCGATCGGGCCGACCCGCACCCACGCCGTCGCGGCGACCAGTGCCGCCGTCGACGCCGGAGACCCGGCCCGCTGTCCCGCCGCCGACCAGCGGGGCGTTTCGCGACCCCAGGGCAGCGGTTGCGACATCGGGGCCTACGAACGCCAGGCGGACACGTTCGTGGTCAACAGTCCCGTCGACGACGTCGACGCCGCACCCGGGGACGGCATCTGCGAGACCGCCGTCCCCGCACAGTGCACGCTGCGGGCCGCCGTCATGGAGACCAACGCCCTTCGCGGCCCGGACCGGATCCGCATCGAGCCGGCCCGGATCCCGTTGACCATCCCGGGGGCCGGGGAGGACGCGGCCGCCACCGGCGATCTGGACGTCACGGACGACCTGACCGTCATCGGTCGCGGGCACGCCGCGACCGTGGTCGGCGGAGTCGGCCGACGGCTGCGCGACCGGGTCTGGCACGTCCTCGGCAGCGGCCGCCCCGGCGTCAGCGTGATGTTCGAGGGCCTGACGGTCGAGAACGGCAACCCCGCCACCGGCGACGGCGGGAACCTCATGATTGGCGACTCCCTCGAACCGGCGCCGCCGCGTGCGGTCCTGCACGACGTCGAGGTGCGCGACGGCACGCTCGGCGGGCTCTCGCACGGCGGCGACATCGCCAACAACGGCGACCTGGAGATCACCGACGCGACCGTACGCGGTGGACGAGCGAGTTCCGGCGGCGGCCTGTCCGGCGGCCTGGCCTCGACCACGACCCTGACCGACGTCACTGTCGCCGCCGGCACGGCCACCGACGTGGGCGGCGGCGTCTGGCTGGGCGTCGACGCGTACGCCGACCTGCTCCGCACGCGGATCGCCGGCAACCGGGCCGCCGATGACGGCGGGGGCATCTGGCACACCGGCACCCTGCGCCTCGCCGAGTCGACCCTCACCCGGAACACCGCGGGGCGCTGGGGCGGCGGACTGGCCGCCGGCCTCGACGCCACGACCGACGTCACGGCGAGCACGGTGGAGTCGAACACCGCCGGGGTCGGCGGTGGCGTGTTCAATCTGGGCGTCATGCGGGTGACCGGCAGCACGTTCACCGGCAACGACGCTCTCGCGTCCGGCGGTGGCGCGATCAACACCGGGTCGGGCTCCCTGAGCCTGCGGACCAGCACGATCAGCGCGAACACCGGCAACCTGTCCGGCGGCGGCCTCCGCGTCGTCAGCGGGACCCTGACGGTGACCGCCACGACCCTGCACGCGAACACGGCCGCCACGGGCAACAGCATCGCCAACGGCGGCGGCACGGCCACCGTCGGCGACACCGTGCTCGACGGAGCTGCGGCCAACTGCGCCGGAGCCCTGACCTCGACGGGCCACAATCTCGACCGCGGTGTCACCTGCGGCCTCACCGGGCCGGGCGACCTCAGCGGCCAGGACCCGCTCCTGGGCCCGCTCACGGCAGCCGGCGGGCCGACCGCCACCCACGACCTGCTCGCCGGCAGCCCCGCCCGCGACGCCGGGTCCACCGCCCCGGCCTGCACCGGCCCCGACCAGCGCGGCACCCCCAGACCGCAGGGACCGGCCTGCGACATCGGCGCCGTCGAGATGCCCTAGTTCCCGCGATCGGCGTCCGCGGCTCAGCGGGTGAGGAGGGTCAGGGTCTTCACTCCCGTCATGTCCGCCGTGGGCAGGAACGTGGGCGGGTTGTCCTCGTCCACGCGCAGGACGGGGAAGCGCTCGAGCAGGATGTCGAGCGCGATCCGCCCCTCCAGACGGGCCAGCGGGGCGCCGATGCAGAAGTGGATGCCGCGCCCGAACCCGAGGTGCGGATTGGGGCTGCGGTCGGGGTCGAACATGTCCGGCCGCTCGAAGACCCGCTCGTCGCGGTTGGCGGCACCAATGCGCACCGCGATCAGCCGGTCCTTCGGAATCCGCTGCCCCGCGATCTCCACATCGCCCATGGTCGCCCGGTACAGGGTCGAGATCGGGGTCAGATACCGCAGCGACTCCTCGATGACGGCCGGCAGGAGCGAGCGGTCCGCGCGCAGGCGGGCGTCGACACCCGGCTCCGCGTCCAGGCACAGGAGCGTGTTGCCGAGCAGCATCGTGGTGGTGATGTGCCCGGCGAGGAGCAGCACGTTGGCGAAGGTCGCCACCTCGGTGGTGGTCAGGCGCTGCCCGTCGACCTCGGCCTCGACCAGCTGGGTCAGCAGATCTTCGCGGGGCGTGTGCCGGCGTTCCTCCGCGTGGCCGCGCAGGTAGTCCCGCAACTTCGCCGCGAGTGCCAGGCCTTCCTCGATCTCGCGCCGCTGCTCCTCGGTGGGGTTGAGGGACACCTCGCCGTCACCGTCGTAGATCTTCTCCACCCAGCCCTTGAACATGTCCCGTTCACTGGCGGGCACCCCGAGGAGCTCGGCGATGACGATCACCGGCAGTTGGTAGGCGAGAGCCGACACGAGTTCGATCCTGTCGTCGCCCGCCACGGCGTCGAGGAGTTCATGGGCGAGGGCGGCGATCCGCGGCTCCAGGTCGGCGACCGTCTTCGGTGTGAAGGCACGGTTGACGAGCCTGCGCAGCTTGCTGTGGAACGGCGGGTCCATCTGGACGGGATTCCCGTCGAACGCGTCGCCGAAGTCCACGTCCGCCTCCGCGGCGTACAACCGCGCGGTGTTCGACGAGTAGGTCGCCGGATCCTCCAGGATCGCGAGCGTCTCGGGGTGACCGTGGACGTTCCACAGCCCGGACGCCTCGTCCAGCCAGACGATCTCGTCAGGGGTGTTGCCGTGCAGCCAGAAGCGGCTCTCGTCCAGTCCCCACTTGGTGGCGAGGGTGGTCATAGTCGTTCCTCTCATGGCAGCTTGCCGATGATGACGGTCATGATCCGGCCCGCGGGTTCGGGCATGTGCAGGTCGTGGTGCGTGGCGTCCACCTCGTACTCCTCCAGGGAGCCGAGGACGTACGGCCGCCAGTCGGGCCCCCACGAGGCGCCGTCGGACTTGTCCGCCGTCGCGTTGAAATAGAGCAGGTCGCCGCCGTACACCGGAGACTCGAACGTGCTCATGGCGCGGATGTTGTTGGCACCCACCCTCGACATGGTCTCCAGGAAGCCGGCCAGGTTGTCGGTGTTCATGTACTGGCCGAAGACCTCCTCGACGTCCGCCCGGTACATTGCCGCCGACCTGCCGCCCACCTGCCTGAACGGGCTCTGCGGATCGGGGCTCGCCGGCGGTGCGTCCAGTACGGCGACCAGGCCGACCTGGTGGCCGCGCCGCTCCAGCTCCACCGCGGCGGCGTGCACGACGGGGCCGCCGAACGACCAGCCGATCAGGTAGTAGGGGCCCTCCGGCTGGATGGCGAGGATCTGGGCGAGGTAGTCCTCGACCATCTCCTCCACCGAGCCCGCCAGTTGCTCCTCACCGTCCGAGCCGCGCGACTGGAGGGCGTAGGCGGCCCGGTCCTGGAGATACGGCGCGAAGGTGAAGAACGCCCAGCCGAGCCCGCCACCGCCGTGGAAGAACCACACCGGCTCCTTGCCCGTACCGGGATCCCTGTTCAACGGCAGCACGACGTCGTACGAGTTGGCCTGGTCGCCGGGAGTGCCACCGACGATCACCAGCGCGCTCAGTTCGGCCACCGTGGGGTAGTCGAAGATCGTCCTGAGGGGCAGGTCGACGCCGAAGTCCGTGCGGATACGGGCGCTGAGCCGGGTGGCGAGGAGGGAGTGGCCGCCGAGTGCGAAGAAGTCGTCGACGATGCCGACCGACTCCAGGCCGAGCAACTCGCAGAAAAGCGCGCAGAGTTGCTCTTCATGGGCGGTGCGGGGGCCGCGGTCGCTGACGGCGGTGGTGTGTTTCGTCGGCAGTGCCCGGCGGTCGATCTTGCCTGCCGGGTTGAGGGGGAGCTGGGAGAGGGGTACCAGCGTGGTCGGGACCATGTAGTCGGGAAGGCGGCCGCGCAGATGGCCGGGGAGTGCGGCGAGCAGGGGGCCGACGGCCTTGGCCAGGGCGGGGTTGTTGGCGCGGGTCCGTCGGCCGGACGCCGTGCCGGGGATGAACGCCCCGGTGACGGTTGGCTGTTCGGGCAGGAGGATCGCGTCGAAGGTCTCGACGGCCTCGCCCGACCAGGTGAGGACCGCGTCCAGACCCTGCCGCCGGGCCCATACGGACACGTCCTCCGGATCGACGGGACCGCTGCCGGAGCCTCGCGCACCGTCGTTCTCCGCCCCGGCGGCTTCTTCCGCGAGCCGGGCGTTGGGTATGCCGGTCACCCGGACCGGGCCGCCTGCCCGTTCCATACGTCCGCTCAGGTCGGAGATCTCATGACCCCATCGCACGGTGGGTACGTCGGTCAGATCGAGGATGTCGGTGGGTTGTTTGTGCAGGACGACCTCGTAGCGGTGCCGGGTCAGCTCGTTGTGGGCCCGGCCGGGCTTGAGCCGGATGTCCACGCCGTCGGCATGATGACGCGCCCACTCGGCGAACCAGTCCGGGGAGATCACCAACTCCCGTTCGGAGAGGAGGGCTTGCTCCACCAGCGTGCGGATCTCGTCGGGTGCGGCCTGGGGGTGTGTCGAACGCTGGATGCCGGCGGTCAGCAGGCGGTGGGTGGTGGCGTTGCGGACGTCACCGACGATCAACCGGCCGCCGGGGGCGAGGAGTTGCATCGCCTGGCGCAGGACCCGGTCGAGGTAGTCGGCGTTGGGGAAGTACTGCACCGCCGAGTTGAGGACGACGGTGTCGAACCCGCCGAGAGGCAGTCCCGAGATGTCGTGGGCCGGCTGGTCGCGGAGGTGGACGTGGTCGCCGTGCCCGGCCTCATCGGCCTGGACTCGAAGCCGGTCGATCACTGTGGGGGACAGGCCGGTGCCCCAGTACTCGTCGACCTCGCCGACGATCCTCGCGAGCAGCAGCCCCGAGTCCACTCCGATCTCCAGGACCCTGCGCGGTGCGAACCGCAGCACCTGTTCCACCGCCGCGTCCTGCCACTCCCGCAGCTCATCGAGAGGGATCGGCTCGCCGGTGTAACTGGAGGTCCAGCCCCGGAAGTTGGAGTCCCACGGCTCGTCGGCGGCGTCGGCGTAGGCCTCTTCGAAGACCTGGCGCCACTCGTCCAGCTGTCGGTCGGCGTCCCCGGTCACGATGTCCGGATCGGGGGCCACGTAGGCGAGCAGCCGCTGATCACCCTTCTGGTCCTCGCCGACCACGACCGCCGCCTGGGCCACCCCGGGGTGCGCGGTCAACGCCTGTTCGATCTCACCGAGTTCGATGCGGAAGCCACGGACCTTGACCTGGGAATCGGTGCGGCCAAGGTACTCGACCTGGCCCTCCTTGTCCCAGCGCACGACATCGCCGGTGCGGTACATCCGGGTTCCCGGCGCGCCGAAGGGGCAGGCGACGAAGCGGTGCGAGGTCAGGGCGGTCTGCCCGAGATAGCCGCGCGCCAGCTGGTCACCGGCCAGATACAGCTCACCGGCGACGCCGGGGGCGACCGGGCGCAGGGCCGCGTCCAGGACGTACAGCCGGGTGTTCCAGACCGGTGCGCCGATCGGCAGCCGGTCCGAGCCCGGGACGTGCCGGAACCCCGTGACCTCCACCGCCGCCTCGGTGGGGCCGTACAGGTTGTGCACGGCACAGCCGGGCAGCAGGCCGCTGAACCTGTCGGCCAACGCGGGCGGGAACGTCTCACCGCCGACCTCGATCCAGCGCAGACCGTCGCACCGCCCGGCGGCCGGCTCGGCGACGAACGCCTCCAGCAGCGAGGGCACGAAGCACGCGCTGGTCACCCGCTCCCGCCGGATCAGCTCCGCCAGGTACGCCGGATCCCGGCGCCCGTCCGGGCGCGCGACCACCACGGACGCGCCGACCTGGAGCAGCGCGAACAGCTCCGGCACCGACACATCGAAGCTCGCCGTCGTGCTGACCAGCATCCGGTCCTCGGGCGTGACGTCGAAGTGCTCCAGACCCCACTTGAGCCGGTTCATGATGGCCCGGTGCGTCACCTGCACACCCTTGGGGCCACCGGTGGAGCCCGAGGTGAAGATGACGTACGCGGCGTTGTCCGGCGACAGCGCCCGCTCCGGGTCCGTCGACGGGTATGCCGTCACGTCCGGCAGGGCGTCCTCCAGCACCAGCAGCGGCTTCGCCCCGTCGAGCATGTGCCGTACCCGTTCCTCGGGCAGCTCGGTGTCCAACGGCATATACGCGGCACCGGCCTTGACCACGGCGTAGACCGCCACCAGGAGATCCACCGAGCGCGGGACGCGCACCGCGACCAGCTCGTCCGGCCCGGCGCCCTGCCGGATCAGCCAGTGCGCCAGTTGGTTGGCGCGCCGGTTGAGTTCGGCGTACGTCAGGGTCTCGTGCTCGGCGATGACCGCGACGGCGTCCGGGGTCCGTGCCGCCTGCGCCTCGAAGGCGCCCGGCAGGGTGTCCTCGGCCACCGGATGCGCGGTGTCGTTGACCCGCCTGAGCAGCCAGTCCCGTTCGTCCTCGGCCAGCACGTCGATCACGCCGACCGGTGTCTCCGGAGCGGCGACCAGCTGCTCCAGCACCCGTACGAACCGGGCAGCGATGGCCTCGGCGGTGTCCCGGTCGAACAGCTGGGTCGCGTACATGAGGTCACCGCGCAGCGACCCCGTACCGTCCTCGGCCAGGCTGAAGAACAGGTCGGACAGGGAAGTGTTGGTGAGGTACTGCTCGAACTCGACTTTCAGGCCCGGCAGTTCGAGGCCCGTCCTGTCGAAGCTCTGCCAGGCGAACATCACCTGGAACAACGGCTGGTACGCCCTGGTGCGCTCGGGGTTGAGGGCCTCGACCAGCGTCTCGAACGGCAGATCCTGGTGCTCGTAGGCAGCCAGCGCCTTGCCCCGTACGCGGGCGAGCAGATCGGCGAAGGACGGATCGGCGGACAGATCCACCCGCAGCACCTGGGTGTTGACGAAGAAGCCGACCAGATCGGCCAGCGCCTCGTCGGTCCGCCCGGCGATCGGGCCGCCGATCGTCACATCGTTGCCGCCGCCCAGCTTGCCGAGGAGCAGCCCCAGCGCGGCTTGCAGGACCATCGACAGGGTCATCCCGCGCTCTTCGGCCAGCTTCCGCAGCCCGGCCGTCACCTTCGCGTCCACCGCGAGGCCGATCACTTCTCCCTCGGTGCTCCTGACGACGGGGCGTGGACGGTCGAGCGGCAGGTTCAACGGCTGCGGCACTCCGGCCAGTTCGCCGCGCCAGTACGCGACCTGGGCCGCCGCCAGGCTGTCCGGGTCCGCCACGTCGCCGAGCAGCTCGCGCTGCCACAGTGTGTAGTCCGTGTACTGGACGGGCAGCGGCTCCCACTCCGGCGCCCGGCCTTCCAGGCGGGCGGTGTAGGCGGCGGTCAGGTCGCGTGCCATCGGCGCGCCCGAGCTGCCGTCGGTGGCGATGTGGTGGATGAGCAGGGCCAGGACATGTTCCTGGGGTGAGATGCGGAACAGGCGGGCCCGGAAGGGGATTTCGGCCGCGAGGTCGAACCGGTGCCTGATGAACTCGTCGACCGCGTTGGACACGGCGTCGGCTGCCACCTCGATCACGGGCAGGTCCACCAGTGCCTGCGCCGCCGGGAGGATGCGCTGGCAGGGCTCGCCCGCTTCGTCCGTCACGTAGGTGGTGCGCAGGGTCTCGTGCCGGGCGACGACGTCGCCGATGGCCGCGACGAGGGCGTCCTGGTCCAGTTGCCCGGTGAGCCGGAACGCGGGAGAGATGTTGTAGGTCTCCGCCCCGCCCTCGAGTTGGTGGGTGAGCCACATACGGCGTTGCGCGAAGGAGAGGGGAATCGGCCCGTTGAGCTGTTCGCGATCCCGCCGGGTGAGACGGGGGCGGCCGGGAGAGACCGACTCCTCCAGCCACTCCGCGAGCAGGGCCACCGTCGGCAGCTCGAAGAGCCGCCGGATGGGTATCTCCAGCCCCATCTCGGCGCGGGCCCGGTTGATCAGCCGGGTGGCGAGGAGGGAGTGCCCGCCGAGGGTGAAGAAGTCGTCGTCGATACCGACCCGGTCCAGGCCGAGGAGTTCGCTGAAGAGGGCGCAGAGTTGCTCTTCGCGGGCGTTGCGGGGGCCTCGGTCGCTGACGGTGGCGGTGTGCTGCGACGGCAGTGCCCGGCGGTCGATCTTGCCCGCCGGGTTGAGGGGGAGGGCCGAGAGGGGGACCAGCGCGGTGGGGACCATGTAGTCCGGGAGGCGCTCGCGCAGGTAGTCGGGGAGCGCGGTCAGCAGGGGGCCGATGGACTTGGCGAGGGCCGGGGTGTTCGTACGGGTCCGTCCGGGTGTCGCGTGGACGGCGAACGCTCCGGTGACGGTCACGGCCCGCTCACCAGCCTGCTCCCCGGTCCGGTGTCCGGGCAGGAGAATCGCCTCGAAGGTCTCGACAGCCTCGCCCGACCAGGTCAGAACCGCCTCCAGACCTCGCCGCCGTGCCCATGCGGCCACGTCCTGCGGATCGACCGGCTCGCCGGAGGGAGCGGGGGAACCGGGGACACCGGCGGCTTCCTGCGCCAGCCGTGCGTTGGGTATCCCGGTCACCCGGATCGGGCCGTCCGTGCGTTCCGCAAGGCAGCCCAGGTCGGAGATCTCGCGACCCCACCGCACGGTGGGTACGTCGGTGACGTCGAGGACATCGGCCGGTTGTTTGTGCAGGATGACCTCGTAGCGGTGCCGGGTCAGTTCGTTGTGGGCCTGTCCCGGCTTCAGCCGGATGTCCACGCCGTCGGCGTGCTCGCGGGCCCAGTCGGTGAACCAGTCCGGGGCGATCAGCAACTCCCGTTCGGCGAGCAGCGCCTGCTCCACCAGTGTGCGCAACTCGTCCTGGGACGCACGGGGATGTGCCGCGCGCTGTACGGCAGTGGTGAGGAGACCGTGGGTGGTGGCGTTGCGGACGTCGCCGACGATCAACCGGCCGCCGGGGGCGAGGAGTTGCATGGCCTGGCGTAGCACCTGGTCCAGGTAGTCGGCGCTGGGGAAGTACTGCACCACCGAGTTGAGGACGACGGTGTCGAAGCTGCCCTGCGGCAGCCCGGAGACGTCGTGGGCGGCCTGGGCGCTGAGCCGTACACGGTCGCCGTGGCCAGCCTGTTCGGCCTGGGCGCGGAGGCGGTTGATGACGGTGGGGGAGATGTCGGTGCCCCAGTACTCCTCCACCTCGGCGGTGATCTTCGCGAGAAGCAGGCCGGAGCCCACGCCCAGCTCCAGCACCCTGCGCGGCCCGAAGCGCAGGATCTGGGCCACCGCCGCGTCCTGCCACTCCCGCATCTCATCGAGGGGGATGGGCTCGCCCGTGTAGGTGGAGTTCCAGCCCTGGAAGTCCTCCCCCAGCGTCTCGGCGCCGGGATCGGCGTAGTTGTCGTCGTAGACGTCGCGCCACTCGTCCACCTGCGCTTCGGCGTCGGCCGACGCCGCGCTCGGGTCGGGCGCGATGAAGGCGACGAGGCGCGGGTCGCCCTTCTGGTCCTCGCGGACGACGACGGCCGCCTGGGCCACACCCGGGTGGCCCGTCAACGCGTGCTCGATCTCGCCGAGTTCGATGCGGAAGCCGCGGAGCTTGATCTGGGAGTCGGTGCGGCCGAGGTATTCGACCTGCCCGTCCTTGTTCCACTTCACCAGGTCGCCCGAGCGGTACATCCGGGTGCCGGGCTCACCGAAGGGGCAGGCGACGAACCGCTCTGAGGTCAGGGCGGTCTGTCCGAGGTAGCCGCGGGCCAGGCAGACGCCGGCGAGGTAGAGCTCACCGGCGACGCCGGGGGCTACGGGACGCAGCGCGGAGTCCAGGACGTAGACCTGGTTGTTCCAGATCGGGGTGCCGATCGGCAGCCGGTCCGCGCCGGGCACGTGCCGGCATCCGGTGACCTCGACGGTGGCCTCGGTCGGCCCGTAGAGGTTGTGGGCGGAGCAGTGCGGCAGCAGGTTGGTGAACCTGTCGGCCAGCGCGGGCGGGAAGGCCTCGGCGGCCACCTCGATCCAGCGCAGACTGGAGCACCGGGCCGCGGCCGGTTCCGCGACGAAGGCCGTCAGCAGGGACGGCACGAAGAACGCCCCGGTGACGCGCTCACGCTGGATCAGCTCGGCCAGGTAGGCAGGATCGCGGCGGCCCTCCGCACCGGCGACCACGACGGAGGCGCCCATCTGGAGGTGGGAGAACATCTCCGGCACCGAGGCGTCGAAGCTGGCCGAGGTGCTCACCAGCATCCGGTCCTCGACGGTGACGTCGAAGTGCTCGAGTCCCCACGCCAGCCGGTTCATGATCGACCGGTGCTGGACGGGCACACCCTTGGGGCCACCGGTGGAGCCGGAGGTGAAGATGACGTACGCGGCGTTGTCCGGCGACAGCTCGCGCTCCGGGTTCGTCGACGGGTACGCCGTCACATCCGGCAGAGCGCCGTCGAGGACCAGCAGCGGCTGCGCCCCGTCGAGGATGTGCCGTACCCGCTCCGCCGGCAGTTCGGTGTCCAACGGCACATACGCGGCACCGGCCTTGACCACGCCGTACACCGCCACCAGCAGATCCACCGACCGCGGAATCCGCACCGCGACCAGGCTCTCCGGCCCGGCGCCCCGCTGGATCAGCCAGTGCGCCAGCTGATTCGCGCGCCGGTTGAACTCCATGTACGTCAGGGTCTCGTGCTCGGCGATCACCGCGACCGCGTCCGGCGTCCGTGCCACCTGCGCCTCGAAGGCACCCGGCAGCGTGCCCTCCGTCAGCGGATGCGCGGTGTCGTTGATCCGCCGTACCAGCCAGTCCCGTTCGTCCTCGCCCAGCACGTCGATCGCACCGACGGGCGTCTCCGGAGCGGCGACCAGCTGCCCCAGCACCCGCACGAACCGGTCGACGAGGTCGGCCGCCGTGTCCTGGTCCAGCAGGTCCCGCTGGTACTGCAAGGCCATCTGGAGCTGCGGATCGGCCGTTGCGGCCAGCATCACCGGATAGTGCGAGCCGGCGAACGGCCGCACCCCGGTGATGGCGACGCCGGCTGAGGAGTTGGCCTCGCCGATGGCCTCGCGGTCGATGGGGAAGGACTCGAACACCACCATCGTGTCGAACAGGGTGCTCAGTCCGGTGGCCCGCTGGATCTCCGCGAGGCTGTGCTGGTGATGGTCGAGCAAGGCGGCCTGCCGGTCCTGCAACGAGGTGAGCAGGTCGGCGAAGGTGTCCTGCGGTCGGCACCCGACCCGCACGGGGATGGTGTTGATGAACAGTCCGACCATGTCGTCGACGCCGTGAACCGCGGGCGGGCGCCCGGACACGGTGGCGCCGAACACGATGTCGGAGCGGCCGGTGAGGTTGGCGAGGAGCAGCGCCCAGGCGCCCTGCAGAAGGGTGTTGAGGGTGACCCCTAGCTGGGTGGCCAGGCGGGAAAGACCGTGCTTGTCGTCGAACGCCACCTCCAGGTTCCCGATGCCCGCGGAAGCGTCCCCTGTGCCGGTGTGCGGCACGAGGAGGGTGGGGTCCTGCACGCCGTCGAGTGCGGCCGCCCAGGCCCGCGCGGATTCCTGGTGGTCCTGGCGGGCGTGCCAGGTGAGGAAGTCGTCGTAGTCACGGGCGCGGGGCAGACCGGTCGCGTCGCCGTCGGAGGCGTAGAGCAGCAGCAGGTCCCGCATCAGCAAGGGCGTGGACCAGCCGTCGAACAGCACGTGGTGGGCGGTCAGCACGAGTTCGGCCCGGTCGGGCTCCAGGACGGCGAGCGCCAGGCGGATCAGCGGGGGGCTGCTCATCTCGAAGTGGGCGGCCCGGTCCTGGGTGAGGAACTGCTCGAACGTCTCGGTGCGTTCCGGTTCGTCGACGGTGGTCAGGTCGAGGTGCTGCCCGGGCAGGGGCACCGATTCCGGTATCACCTGGACGACGTCGCCGTCCGCGCGGTCGACGAACGCCGCGCGCAGAGCGGGGTAGCGGTCCAGCAGCGCCTGCCCGGCGCGCCGCATCCGCTCGGGGTCGACCCGGCCGGACAGATGGAAGACCAACTGCATGTGGTAGGCGTCGAAGGAGGATCCGGCGAGCATCGACTGGAAGATCAGTCCGGACTGCGCCGGGGTCGCCGGCCAGACCTTGGCGAGCTTGCCGAAACGGGCTTCCCAGGTGTCGATCTCGTCCTGGCCGACGGTGACCAGAGGGGCGTCGCCGGGGGTGAGGCCGCCCGCCTCAGAGGTGGCGGTGTGGCGGGCGAGGGCGGTCAGCGCCTCGACCCACAGGGCGGCCAGTTCGGTGACCTCCTCGCGGGACAGCAGGCCGGTGGGGAAGCCGAAGTAGGCGGTGAGTCCGTCGTCGGCGGCCACCGCGTTGATCTCCAGGGCGGAGAGCACCGGCATGTCCGCGTCGGGCGCGGCGATCAGGTCCTGGTGGGTGGTGTCCGGAGCCCAGCCCAGGCCCCGCAGTTCTTCGGGGAGGTCGCTGCGGGAGGCTTTGCCGAGGTAGTTGAAGCCGATCTGGGGCTGGCGCTGTCCGGCCAGGGCGGGGGCGGTGTCGGGGTTGAGGTGGCGCAGCAGGCCGTAGCCGATGCCGTGGTCCGGCACCTGCCGGAGCTGCTCCTTCACCGCCTTGACGGCCTTCCCTGCGGCCGGGCCGGAGGCGAAGGCGTCGCTGAGGTCGAGACCGGCCACGTCCAGGCGGACCGGGTACATCGCGGTGAACCAGCCGATCGTGCCCGACAGATCGGCACCGGGTATCAGGTGCTCCTCGCGTCCGTGGCCTTCGAGACGGATCAGGGCCGAGGACGCGGAGGCGCCCCGGGTCTCGCGCCAGCGGGCCAGGGCCAGGGCGAGTCCGGCGAGGAGTCCGTCGTCGACGCCGCCACGGAACACGGACGGCACCGTGTTCAGGAGGGTGTCGGTGACGTCGGCGGGCACCTGGACGCGGACCGTGTCGACGGTGGCCGTGATGTCGAGGCTCGGGTCCAGCGCGCGGGAACCGAGCGGTGGCTCGTCCCCGGTCAGGATCTCCTGCCACACCGGCAGTTCCGCCACTCGGTGTGCGGCGGTCGCCTCCTCGGCGAGGGCGTGCACCCACCGCCGCATCGAGGTACCGGTCTGAGCCGGTCGCCGGTCGAGGGCGCCCTGGACGTGCTGCCAAGCGGCTACGAGGTCGGGCAGCAGGATCCGCCAGGACACGCCGTCGACGACGAGGTGGTGCAGCACGATCAACAGCCGGTTCGCGTCAGTGCCGTTGGTGGCGGTGAACCACACGAACTGCGCCATCACCCCGGTGTCCGGGTCGAGACGGTCGGCGGCCGCGTCCAGCTCGGCCCGCACATCCGCACCGGCCGGCACCTGCCGCACCAGCGCATCGGCATCCACGCTGCCCACGGGCCCCATGACCAGGCCCGGTTCGGCCCGGTCGAGCCGGGAGCGCAGTACGTCGTGGCGGTCCAGCACCGCTTGCAGCGTGGCGGTCAGTCCGGCCCGGTCGATGCCGCGGGGCAGGGTCAGCAGCGCGGACATGCAGAACCGGCCGAGCCCGCCGCCGAGGGCGAGGACATGTGCGGCGGTGGGCGGCAGCGGTGCCCGGCCGATGCCCCCGCCGGGCAGCTCGGCCAGCACCTCCCGCTCCTCCTCGCCCCGTGCGTCGACGAGTTCGGCGAGCCGCGCGACCGTACGCTGCTCGAAGATCTCCCGGGTGCTGACGAGCACCCCACGGGCCTTGGCACGGGCCACGACCTGGATGGAGCGGATGCTGTCGCCTCCGCAGGCGAAGAAGTCGTCGTCGATGCCCACCTGCGCGGCGCCGAGGACATCGGTGTACACCTCGGCCAGGACGCGCTCGGCCTCGGTGCGCGGCGCCCGGTACTCACCGCCGGTGAACTCCGGCTCGGGCAGCGCGGCCCGGTCCAGCTTGCCGCTGGCGGTGAGCGGCAGCCGGTCCAGGATCACCAGCTGGGCGGGGACCATGTAGTCGGGCAGCCGCTTGGCCGCGTACCGCCGCAGATCGGCCACCGACACCCCGGCGTCCAGGGCGAAGTCGCCGTCCCCGACGCCGACCTCCACCGGCACCACATAGCCCGCGAGCCGTTTGCCGCCGGTGTGGTCGAGGCAGACCGTCACCGCGGCCTGGCTGACCGCCGGGTGTCCGGCGAGCACGGTCTCGATCTCCGTCGGCTCGACCCGGATGCCGTTGACCTTGACCTGGTTGTCGGCGCGTCCCGCGTACTTCAGCCGGCCGTCGCCGTCCCACTGGGCCAGGTCACCGGTGCGATACATCCGCGCACCCGCGGGTCCGAAGGGGTCGGGCACGAAGCGCTCCGCGGTCGCGCCGCCGTTGTGGTGGTACCCCCGGGCGACCGGTCCCGCCACATACAGCTCGCCGATGACCCCCGGCGCCACCGGGGCCAGTTCCGGACCCAGAACGTAGGTCCGCATATGGGCCAGCGGGGCACCGACCGGCACGGCGCCGATCGCGGCCGACTCCTGCGGGACCGTGAACGTGGAGGCGTAGAAACTCTCGGTCTGCCCATAGGCGTTGACGACACGGGTGCCCGGCAGGGCGTCGTGCACCCTGTCGACCAGATCGGCGGAGAGCGCCTCACCGGCGAACACCACGGTCTCCACGTCGAGTTCGAGGCCGTCCGAGGCGTTCTTCACGATCTCGTCCAGCAGCGCGGAGAACACCGACGGCACCGCGCTGACGGTCGTCCCCGACCAGCCGCCGAGCTCCCCGATCTCCAGCACGTCCCGGACGATCTCGACGCAGGCCCCGCCGCTGAGCGCGGTGAAGATCTCGAACACGGAGACGTCGAAGTTGACCGAGGTCGCGGCGAGCATCCGGGAGCCGGACCCGATCCGCGTGATCCGGCCCAGATCCCGCACCCCGTTCACGACACTCGCGTGGGTGATGCCAACTCCCTTGGGAATCCCGGTGGATCCGGAAGTGAACATCACATAGGCCAGGTTGTCCGGCCCGACCCGGACCTCTCGAACCCCCGGAACCTCGACCGCGGGACCGTCGAGGTCCAGCTCGTCGAGGCGCAGGACCGGCACCTCGCACTCCGGCAGGGCCGCCGCCGTCCCCGTCTCGGTCAGTACCAGCGCCGGACCGGCCGTGCTGAGCAGCAAGTCCACGCGCGCGGACGGGTAGTCGGGATCGACCGGCAGATAGGCGCCACCGGCTTTGAGGATGCCCAGCAGGGCGACCGCCAGATCCGCCGTACGCGGCAGAGCCACCGCCACCAGCACCTCCGGCCCGACCCCGCGTTCCCGCAGAACGGCCGCCAGCCGGCCGGCGCGGACCTCCAACTCCCCGTACGACAACGCCGTCTGCCCGCAGACGACCGCTGTCGCCTCCGGCGTCCGCGCCGCCTGGACGGCGACCAGCTCCGGCACCGTCGCCGCGTCGAGCGGCAGCGTCGGCCCGTTGAGCCGGGTCAGCCGGTCCCGCTCGGTGGCCGTGAGTACGTCCACGCTGCCCAGGCGCGTCGACGGCTCGGCGACGACCTGCCGCAGCACCCGCACGAACCGGTCGACGAGCGCTTCGGCCGTGGCGTGGTCGAACAGGTCGGTCGCGTACTCCAGCCACCCGTGCGCACCCCCGGACGGACCGGGGACGAGGTTGAAGAACAGGTCGAACTTCGCGGTGTCGGTGGTCGCCGGGAGGGGAGTGACCCGCAGCCCCGGCATGTCGATCTCCGACCAGGTGAAGAACTGCCAGGCCAGCATCGTCTGGAACAGCGGGGAGTAGGAGGTGGAGCGCTCCGGGCTGAGCAGCTCCACCAGCCGCTCGAAGGGGATGTCCTGGTTGTCGTACGCGCCGAGAGCACGGTCGCGGACCTGGTCGAGGAGGTCGTCGAAGGTCGGGTTCCCGGCCAGGTCGACGCGCAGCACCCAGGTGTTGGCGAAGTAGCCGATGAGGTCTTCGAGTTGCTCGTCGGGGCGGCCCTCGATGGGGCTGCCGATGGTGAGGTCGTTGCCGGCGCCGAGGTGGTGCAGGAGCACGGACAGGGCCGCCTGGGCGACCATCGGTGCGGTGGCACCGTGGTCCGTGGCCAACTTCCGTACGCCGGTGAGCAGGTCGGGCTCCAGCTCGAACGGGACGACACCGCCGCGGTGGCTGGCCGATGTCGGCCGCGGCCGGTCGAGCGGCAGCTGCACCGGCTGCGGCACGCCAGACAACTCCGAGTGCCAGTAGTCCAGTTGCTCTCCGGCGATGCTCTCCGGCTCGTCCGCGTCGCCCAGCATCTGCTGCTGCCAGACCGTGTAGTCCTTGTACTGCACCGGCAGCGGCTCCCACTCGGGGGTGCCACCCTGCTGCCGGGCCGTGTAGGCGGTCAGCAGGTCCCGCATGAACGGCCCCATCGACGCCCCGTCCGCGGCGACGTGATGGAACACGAACACCACCACATGCGCCTGCGGCGAGATACGGAACAGTGTGGTCCGCAGCGGCAGATCCGTATCCAGCTCGAAGCCCGCGCCCACCACCTCGCGCATCGCGTCGTCCACCGCGTCCTCGGCCACGTCCACCACCCGGAACGAGGGCTCGGCCTCCCGCGGCGACAGGATGCGCTGCTCCGGGATGCCGTCCGCGTTCTCGACGAGCAGGGTGCGCAGGCTCTCGTGCCGGCCGACGACATCCGTGACCGCCGCGGCCAGAGCCGCCGTGTGCAGCGGCCCGTCCAGCCGCAGGGCGAACGGGATGTTGTACGTCGCGGACGGCCCCTCCAGGCGGTGGAGGAACCACATCCGGCGCTGGGCGAAGGACAACGGGATCATCGACGCTGCTCCTCAAGCGGTCATTTAGTGGAAAGTGACGTTCCGGCGGCTCTTTTCCTTGTCAGGCCGACTCGGCGGGCAACTCACCAATGAATGAAAGGGAATTGCGGACAAGCGCAGTCGTGATGCTAGCCAGCCGAAGTGGCGAAAGAACGCATCTGCTCACCCGGGACGATCCTGCGAGGCCACACCGTGTCCTGTCGCCAGGACACGGTTGACACCCCACCTGGTCCGCTCATAATTCACCCGGCGCCCGGGGCATCGGACGGCTTTTCGGAAAGCCGTTTTCGGACACATTCACCGGCGCATTTCTTCCGCCCGGTGAAGCCGTTTTCGGACTTTCGTGAACCGACGCGACCGCGGCCCGCCGGATTGCTCCGTGCGGGCCGCGGTGGACCTACTGTCAGCGCTCCTGGATCACGGAGAGAACGTTCCCCGCGGGGTCCGTGAACCACGCGATCGCCGCCGGGCCGGAGCCGCCGGGCCGGAAGACGCCCTTCTCGTCGTGGTCGAACTCGGCGTAGCGCTCAAGGGCCACGCCACGCTGTTCGAGCGCGGCGACGGCCGCGTCGATGTCGTCGACGGGGAAGTTGAGGATCGTGAAGGACGCCGACGTGTGGTTCTCCTTGGGGTAGACGAACACCCGGGCGCCGCTGCCGAGCGTGATGGTCAGGATGCGCATGTCGTCCTGACCCGACTCCTCCACCTGGAGGCCGAGCGTCTCGCCGTAGAAGCGGCGGGCCTCACCGAGATCGTCGACCGAGAAGCCGCTGAACGCCTGCGATTGTCCGAACATGCGGGGTGTCTCCTTCACCGTGAACGGTCCTGAGCCCTCAGGGCACACCGCGCGAACCCGGGGAGCGGCGACTGCCACGCCGATGGCGTCCGGTTGGACGTGCGTTCTTCACACGCTCGGATCCAACTCCGCGGAGCGTGCGCCCAGCGGATCACGTCGGCCGCCCTTGCCCCCATGGGCGGTCAGATGTCGCGCCGCTCCAGCGGCCGTGTCGCCGGTCCCTGGACGACGTTCCCCTCGGTGTCGAAGCGGGAGCCGTGGCAGGGGCACTCCCAGGCGCGTTCGGGCCGGTTGAAGGCGACCAGGCACCCCAGGTGGGTGCAACGGGCGGAGACGGCGTGGAGCTGACCCTCGTCGTCGCGGTGGACCGCGCTGTGGTGGCCGCCGGTCAGGACGACCGCGCCGTCGCCGGGTGCGATGTCGTCCGTGGAGCCGCCCGAGACGTTCGGCAGACGGTCGCCGACGAAGTGCCGGGCGACGTTGGCCTGGTGCTTGAGGAAGGCGGGCGCCTCGCGTACGACGGTGCCCAGCCGACGGGGGTCGTACAGGCCGCTCCACTCGGGCTCGCGCCCGTTGATGAGTTCGGTCAGCAGCCGTCCGGCCATGATGCCGGTGCTCAGGCCCCAGCCGCCGAATCCGGTCGCCACGTAGGTGTGCCGGCCGGCCGTGGGGAGCGGTCCGACGAGGGGTACGGAGTCGGTGGAGTCGTTGTCCTGCGTCGCCCAGCGGTGCGTGAAGTCGAGCTTCCCGAAATGCTCCACGGCCCAGTCGGCGAGGCGCTCGAACCGCGCCTCCACATCCCCCGCCCCCGGGGTGAAGTGCTCGCCGGTGACGATGAGCAGCCGCTGCCCGTCCTCGTACGGGGCGGTGCGCACCGACCGCGTGCCCTTCTCGGGCGTGATGAACATGCCGTGCGGGGCCTGGTCGGCCGGGACTGGGGCCGCCCAGACGAGTTCGCGGCGCGCGGAGAGCCGCGTGAACAGCAGGGCGCGGTCGAAGATCGGGTAGTGGGTGGCGACCACGACGTGCCGGGCGGTGACCGTGACACCCGCCTCGGTCGTCAGCCGGCACGGCTCACCCTCCTTGAGGCCGGTGACCCGCGTGTGCTCGTAGATCTCCGCGCCCTGCCGCAGCAGCTCGTCGGCGACCGCCAGCAGGTACTTCCGCGGATGGAACTGCGCCTGCCCGGTGACCCGGACCGCGCCCGCGACCTCGTACGGCAGATCCGTCTCCGTCACATAGTCGGCGGGCAGCCCCGCTTCCCGGGCGGCCTCCGCCTCCGCCCTGAGCTCGCCGGTGCGCGCGGCGTCCTGGACGTAGGTGAAGGCGTCCGCCTCCTCCCAGTCGCAGTCGATACCCAGCTCGTCCACGATCGCGGCGGCGTGCCGCAGCGCCTGGCTCTGGGAGCGGGCGTAGAGCCGTGCCGCCTCCGGGCCGCGCGTACGGCGCAGCCGCTCATAGACCAGCGTGTGCAGCACACTCAGTTTCGCCGTCGTGTGGCCGGTGACCCCGGCGGCCACCCGCCCGGCCTCCAGCACCGCCACCCCACGCCCGCTCCGAGCCAGTTCCCAGGCCGTGCTGAGCCCCGCGATCCCCCCGCCGATCACGGCCACGTCGACGGTGATGTCCCGCTCCAGCGCCGGACGGGGCTCTCCTTGCGGCGCCGTCGCGATCCAGTAGGACAGCTGCTCGGCAGCGAAGGTGTTCATGGGCGCCGAGTTCCCCCGTCGCGGCCACCGATGCGGAGCTCAGGGCGCCGGAACGCGGCCCGGCGCCCTGGAGTGATCCAGCGGAACCCGCAGCGCACTGCGCTGCCGCCGCCAGGCGTCGAGCAGCCGGGCGGCCAGCCGGTCCTCCAGGAAACCGGTGGCCCGCACACCGAACGCGACGTCGGCTTCGAGGCCGGGTTCGTCGGCGAGGAGCCCGCCGACCACCTCATGCCGTACGACCTGCTCGTGCACGGCGTCCGCCTCCACATGTTCGTCGTAGAACCGCTGCGCGGCCGCACCGGCGCCCAGGCGCCGCAGCGCCGCCGCCAGCCGGCGCGAGCCGGGCGACGAGGTCACCTCCACCGTCGCGAAGTGACCGACCAGCGCGCCGCGCAGGGCCCTGTGCAGCCCGAACAGGGACATCAGGTTCACGACGGCGAGCGCTTCGGCGGGGGCGGCCTCCAGATAGTGCCCGTAGGCCGTCTCCAGGCCCAGGTCACGCATCAGATCGGCGAACAGCCGGGCATGTATCTCGTCCTCGCGTCCGGCGCCGAACTCGTCGAACTCGATCGCGGCCATGCCCGCCTTGGCCCGCCCGCGCAGCCGGGGCAGGACCCAGGCGTGCGGGTCGGCTTCCTTGAGGTGGTAGAGGGAGCGTAGGGCGGCGTACTCCCGGAACTGCCACAGCTCACCGTCCCGTTCCAGATGGTGGCTGACGCTCGTGCCGTCATGACCGGCCGGTTCCACCAGCAGGGCGTCCAGCGTCCCCGCGGCGTCGGAGCACGCGGGGACGTCGGCGCGCAGGGCGTCGAGGAACCGCTGCTCCAGGGGGCGGCGCAGGGCCAGCAGACCGGGGTCCCATTCGAGGTCGTCGGGTACGCCGTCGAAGCCCTGGTAGTGGAGTTCGTAGAGGAGGTAGAGGGCGAGCTGGAGATCCTCGCCGTAGGGCGGGTGGCCGTCGAGGGGCGGGGTGCGAACCGGGCCGCCGGACAGCGCGCCGAGCACGGCGGAGGACAGTGCGCCGCGTGCGTGGGGGAGCCGGGGCCCTGTCATGCCTGCTCCCCCTCCCGTTCCCCCTCCCGTTCCCCCTCCTGCTCCTGCTCCTGGTCCGGCTTCGGGCGAGGGCGGCGGCGGTGGCTGGTGTCGCACCAGGGGTAGGTGCGGCTGCGGCGGCAGGTGCACAGCGCTACCTGGAAGCGCCGCGAGGTGGCGGTGCCGCCGTCGGGGAGCTCCACCTCGACCGGGCCCTCCACGAGGAGCGGCCCACCGGGCTCGATCGTCACGCGGCGCGGCCGCTCAGACCTGTTCGGCACGGATCACCACCAGTTCCTCCCGGTTCTCGGCACGCTCCACCAGGCCTTCCCGGACCAGCCAGGGCCGCCGGGAACGCAGCACCGGGCCGTACGGCACCACCGCACGGTCGGTGATCGAGGCGCGCAGTCCGGCGTGCGCGAGGCGCTGCAAGGTGATCCGGCTGCCGCACAGCCCCGAATGCACGATCAGCAGCACGCCGCCCGGCCGCAGCACCGTGGGCGCCGCCGCGCAGATCCGGTCCACGAACGCCCGCCCGTCCCGCCCCGCCTCCCAGGCCCGGGCCCGCCCGCGGCGCGGCAGCCCGGAGCGGGGCGAGGGCACATAGGGCGGATTGCTGACCACCAGGTCGTACGAGCGTCCCGGCACCGCGTCGGCGAGATCGCCGCGGCGCACCCGGACCCGCTGCCCGGCCAGCAGCGCGTTGACCCGTGCGGCGAGCACGGCCAGCCGGGAGATGTCGACGGCCGTCACCCGCGCGCCCAGCCGGGCGGCCTGCACGGCGAGCGCGCCACTGCCCGTGCCGAGATCCAGCACGTCGGTCGTGGCGCCGACCCCCTCCCGTTCCAGGGCCTGGGCCAGCAGACCGGTGTCCCACTGCGGGGCGTACACCCCTGGCAGGACCAGGGGCAGAGCCGGTGGGGCGGGTGCCCAGCTGTCCGCCGTCATCGCAGATCTCCGTTCGGCGGGGCACCCGCGCGAGGGCACCGCGTTCCACACTCCGCCGCTCATGGGCCCGCATCACCGGGCGTCAAGCCCGCGTACGGCGATTTGTTCAGGCTGGGGCGGGTGTATGCCAATGTGTCGTCCCCCTGGGTGCCCAGCCGCCGGTGATCCACACCCGCGAGCGCACGAGCGGGACCGGAGAAGCCGTACGGTCGACGGAAAACCGACGGCGAGGGGGATCAGTATGCGGACCGGCATCGTCATGACGGCACGACCGGGTGTGGAGGACTTAGCCGCCCGCGCGGAGGAACTCGGCTTCAGCAGTTTCTGGGTGTACGACTCGCCGATGGTCCACGGCGACCCGTTCGTCGCCCTCGCGCTCTGCGCCAAGGCCACCAGCCGGATCAAACTCGGCATCGGCGTCACCTCACCCGCGCTGCGCTCCGCGCCCGCCACGGCGGCGGCGCTCGGCAGTCTCAACGCCCTCGCACCCGGCCGGATCGTCTGCGGGGTCGGCACCGGCAACACCGCACGCCGCACGCTGGGCATGCGGCCCACGAAGACGGCGGAACTGGAGTCGTTCACGGCGGCCTTGCAGAACCTCACCGCCGACCGCGAGACGGACTACCGCGAGGGCACCCGGTCCAGCAGGGTGCGCTTCCTGCACGTCGACGGCTACGTCAACACCGAGGACCCGGTGGAGTTCGCCCTGGCCGCGTTCGGCCCGAGGGTCGCCGCCGTCGCCGGACGCCTGGGTACCGGGCTGATCTCCTTCGCGCTGCACGCCCCCGAGGCCTGGTCCGCGCTCGGCCAGGCCCGCCGGGCGGCGGCACAGGCCGCGGGCAACAGCGAGAGGACGCACACGTATCTCATCTCTTCCCTGTACCTGCTCGCCGACGGCGAGTACCGGTACGGCGACGCCGTCAAGGACGCCATGGGGCACATCGCGGTGAGCGCCCTGCTCCTCGCGGTGGAGAACCCGGCCTTCCGCGCGGCCCTGCCTCCGGAGGAGTCCGCGGCCGTCGACCGCCTGCTCCACCTGCGCGGCACCACCGCCACCGCCCCCGACCGCCACCACACGCTCTACCGCAACTATCTCGGCCGGCTGACCCCCGAGGACCGCGATCTCGTCGTGCCGTCCCTGGTCGACAGGTTCGGCCTCATCGGCACCAGGGACGAGATCCGGCAGCGGATCGACGCGCTGGAGAAGGCGGGGGTCGACGAGCTGGTGATCCAGCCCGTGGTGGACCCCGAGGCGGAAATGGCCGAGCTCGCGCGGCTGCTGCCCTGACACCGCACTGCGCGGCGCACCGTGCGGTCGAGAAATTCGCGCGCGTCGCGATGATTTCCGGGCCGTCCGGGGGTCTCATAGTCGACCCGGGCACCGAGGAGGACTTCTGATGCGCAGCGTGACCTATTCCATGGGCTGCTCACTCGACGGCTACATCGTCGGGCCGGACGGCGGGTTCGACTGGTCGGCCCCCGACAAGGACGTCTTCCGCTTCTGGATCGACGAGATCCGGCAGGTCGGCGTCCACCTGCTGGGACGTCGGCTGTACGAGACGATGCTGTACTGGGAGACGGCCGACCGGGACTCGCTCGACGACGCGGAACTCGAGTGGGTCGCGCTCTGGAATCCGCTCCCCAAGGTGGTGTTCTCCACCACGCTGACGTCGGTGCAGGGCCATGCCCGGCTGGCCACCGGCAGTGTCGCGGAGGAGATCGAGCGGCTGCGGGCCGAGCCGGGCGACGGCGACATCGCGATCGGCGGCGCGACACTCGCCGCCGAGGCCGCCGCGGCGGGCCTGATCGACGAGTACCAGGTCGTGGTCCACCCGGTGCTGGTCGGCGGCGGCACTCCGTACTTTCCCCGGGAGGAGCGCCGGGCGGACCTCGAACACGTCGAGACGCGCACCTTCCCTTCGGGCATCGTCTATCTGCGCTACCGAGTGAAGCGTTAGCGGGCAGTGGGTTCACCGGGGTACGCGCGACGGCGCGACCGGACCCGTACGGATGTCCGGCCGCGCCGCGCCCGCTCTACTACTCCCGCTCTACTGCTCCGCGTCAGCTCGTCGCGCGGACCGCGTCACGGATGAGGTCGGCGACCTCCTTGGGGCGGGAGACCGCCACGGCGTGCGAGGCGCCTTCCAGCTCGACGATCGTGGCACCGGCACGCTTGGCGCCGAAGCGCTCGACCTCGGGGTTGATCGCCTCGTCGGCGCCGGCGACCAGCGCCCAGGACGGCTTGCTCTGCCACGCGGCGACCGGCGCGGTCTCCTCGAACGCCGAGGCGGCCAGCGGGCGTTGGGCGGCCGCGAGGATCTTGGTGACCTCCGCGGGCACGTCGGCGGCGAACACCGACGGGAAGGCGTCCTCGGCGATGGTGACCTCGACGCCGGGCTCGCCGCCCGCGATCGGATACGTCCACTGCTTGAGGTTGCTGACGAGCGGGGAGAGCGGGAAGCGGCCCTGCAACTCGCCGAGGCTCTCGCCCTCTTCGAGGACGTAGGCCGCCACATAGACCAGGCCGACCACGTTCTCCGTGACCCCGGCCACGGTGATGAGCGCGCCGCCGTAGGAGTGGCCGACGAGGACGACCGGGCCGTCGATCTGGGCCGCCACGGAGGCGACGTAGGCGGCGTCCGAGGCGAGGCCGCGCAGCGGGTTGGGCGGCGCGAGGACGGGGACGCCGTGCTTCTGGAGTTCCTCGATCACTCCGGACCAGCTGGCGGCGTCCGCGAAGGCGCCGTGCACGAGGAGGACGGTGGGAGTGGTGGACATGTGGGTTTCTCCTTCTCGGGTCAGCCGTGCAGGGCGGTGCGCAGGGTGGAGACGGCCAGCGTGATCGCGGCCTCGGCGGCGTGCGTCTCGCGCAGGGCGTTGAGCATCACGAAGTCGTGGATGATGCCCTGGAAACGCACCGCGGTGACCGGAACACCGGCCTCACGCAGCTTGTTGGCGTAGGCCTCGCCCTCGTCGCGCAGGACGTCCGCCTCGCCGGTGATGACCAGGGCCGGGGGCAGCCCGGTGAGCTGCTCGGTGGTGGCCCGCAGCGGGGACGCGGTGATCTGGGCGCGCTCGGCCTCGTCGGTCGTGTACTGGTCCCAGAACCACTGCATGCCGTCCCGGCGCAGGAAGTAGCCGGTGGCGAACTGGTGGTACGAGGGCGTGTCGAAGTTGGCGTCGGTGACCGGGTAGAACAGCACCTGCTGGACCAGCGGGACGTCACCGCGCTGCTTGGCCATCAGCGTCAGCGCGGCGGTCATGTTGCCGCCCACCGAGTCACCCGCCACGGCCAGCCGCGAGGCGTCCAGGCCCTTCGACGCGCCCTGCTCGACGACCCACCGGGCCACCGTGTAGTTCTGTTCGATGGCCACCGGGTAGCGCGCCTCGGGGGAGAGGTCGTACTCGGGGAAGACCACGGCGGCGTTCGCGCCGACGGCGAGTTCGCGCACCAGACGGTCATGGGTGTGGGCGTTGCCGAACACCCAGCCCGCGCCGTGGATGTACAGGATCACCGGGAGGCTGCCGGTCGCGCCCTCGGGCTTCACGACACGGGCCCGGACACTCCCGGTGGGGCCGCCGGAAACGGTGACCCACTCCTCGTCGACCGCCGGCTTGGCGATGTCCCCGGACTGCACCTCGTCGACCGCCTTGCGGCCCTCGGCCGGCGGCAGATCGAAGAGGTACGGCGGGTTGGCGGTCGCCTCGGCGAAAGCGGCTGCGGCCGGCTCCAGCACCGGCTGGACCGGCTCGACGGCGTTGGACATGTGGTTCTCCTCAGTGCTTCGGATGCGCTGTGCGGGCGCCTCGGTGACGACGCTAGATCGGTGCGACCAGGGCGGATTGCGCGACAGTGCACAGCTGCCGGTCCGGCAGCGCACAGGGAGGAATGGGCGACCGGGGGCCCACGGACGCCCGCCCGGCCTCCTCCGCCTCAGCCGCCGTGCACCTGCCCGCGGTACTGCGCGGGCGACACCCCGTACGCCTTGCGGAAGGTGTGGCTGAAGTGGGCGGGGCTGACGAAGCCCCACCGGGCGGCCACGCAGGCGATGGAGCGGTCGGCCGCCGCCGGGCGGGCGAGTTCGGCCCGGCAGGCTTCCAGCCGGCGCCGACGGATCCATGCGCCGACCGTCGTGCTGCGTTCCTGGAAGAGCTTGTGCAGATAGCGCAGGGAGATGCCGTGCGCCTCGGCGAGAACCTTGGGGGAGAGCTCGGGTTCACCGAGGCGCGTCTCGATGGTGGCCGTGACGCGTTCGAAGATCGCGGCTTCCCCCGTGCCGGCGACCGGAGGCTGACGCTGCCCGCGCCCGCGCCCCGTCAGTTGATCGGCGGCCAGAGCAGCGAGCAAGTCCGTGACAGCGCGCGCGAGTTCCTCTTCGGCGGCGGGTACGACCGTGTCGATCTCGTCCACCAGCCCGCGCAGAAGCGGTAGCAACAGCGCGGCCGTGCCCTCGGGCGGCGCCGCCTCGACGACCTTCGCGGTGACCCGGCGGATCTCCGCCTCGCCCAGCCGAAGCAACTGCCGTGGAAACATGAGGACGTGAGCCTGCTGACGTTCCGGCAGCGCCAAGCTGAACGGGCGGCCCGCGTCGTAGAAGGCGAGGTCTCCCGGGCGCAGACGTGCGCGGTGGCCGTCCTGGAACACCAGGGCGGTGCCTTCCCGTTGGAGGCGGGCATAGAGGTGGGTGCGGCCGTCCGTCGTCGTGTGCCGCGCGGTCCGTACGACCTCCACCGCGTCGCACTCCTCGGCCGCGACCTGGAGCGTGCCGAGGTGGAGCAGGCGCAGGGAGCCCCGCCAGGACTCCGGGTCCGCGCGGACGACCAGCTCGACATCGCCGTATGCCGTCGAGAAGGACCGCTCCCCGCTCGCCGGACCCCTCATGACGCCTCCGGGGAGAGACGGGCGCGTTCGCCCAGCAGCCAGTCGGTGGGGGAGGTGCCGTACTCCCGGCGGAATGCCCGGCCGAAGTGCGGGGCGCCGCTGAAGCCCCAGCGGCGGGCCACGCTGCCCATGCTCGTCGCGTCCGGCAGTTCCCTGCGGCACTCCTGGAGCCGGAGTCGGCGGATCCAGTGGACGACCGTCGTGCCCTCCTGCTCGAACAGCCGGTGCAGATAGCGCACGGAGATGCCGTGGGCCCGGGCGATGGCCGCGGGCGTGAGGTCCGCGTCGGCCAGATGCCAGCGGATGAACCGCTGGACGCGCAGCAGCAACACCCGCTCGGCGCCGGGCAGTTCGGCTGGCTCCGTGTCCAGTTGCTGTGCGGCGGCCGCGGCCAGCAGGCCGACCGCGCTGTCGGCGAGCCGATCGGCCACCGGCCCCGAGTAGCTCTCGGAGGTGTCCGCCAGACGCGCCATGAACGGTGACAGCAGCGCGGCGAGACCGCCCACCGGACGGATGGCGCGTGCCGTGATCCGGCCGAGGGCCGACTCCGGCTGGCCGAGGAGGCCGCGCGGCACGGCGAAGATCTTCAGCTGGAACCGCTCCGGGAACCGCGTGCGGTACGGGCGGACGGTCTCGAAGAACGCGATGTCGCCGGGCCGCAGTTCCGTGTACCGCCCGTCCTGCTCGACCTGGGCCGTGCCGCTGGCCTGCACGGCGACGAACACCTCGGTGCCGTCCCCGCGGGCGACGTAACCGGAGCCGCGGTGGACCTCTCCCGGATCGCAGTCGACCGTGGTGATCCGCAGCTCGCCGAGCCGGTCCGTGCGCATGGTGGCGTCGTACGTCCCGCCCTCCGCGCGGATGTCCATCCCCACCAGCGTGGCCAGTACGGCGTCGTGCCAGAACTCCAGACTCTCGCGGGCCGGCACCGAGCTGGTGCAGAACACCTGGCCGCGTCGCTCCTCGATGTCCGCTTCCCCAGTCACCGCCGCGCTCCCGATCTCTGTGCCCTGCTTGGTCCTCGATGCTGGCAGTGAGGTGGCGGTCCGCGCTTCTGTCATGTGACCGGTCGTGTGCGGCCGACCTGGCAGGATGAGGTGTGAGCGGGGGTAGGTGGGAACGGAATTTGATGGACTTCGGTGGCTTCGGTGACGACCGTGGCAGCGGTGGCTTCGGGGCCGGGCAGGGGGACGGCTCCGTACTTCTCGGCAGGGAAGGCGAACTGGCGCGGATAGCCCGGCTGATCGACGCGGCGGAGGGCGCCGGGCCCCGCGTGCTCGTGCTGACCGGTGAGCCGGGCGCGGGCAAGAGCGCCCTGGTCGACCGGGCCTGCGTGCTGGCCGTGGAGCGGGGGCGGCGGGTGCTGCGGGTGCGGGGATGCGAGGGCGAGCAGGACCTCGGCTTCGCCGGGGTGCATCAGCTGCTGCGTCCCGTCCTCGGTGGCGTGGAGCGGCTGGCCGCGCACCAGCGAAACGGGCTGCGCCGCGCGCTCGGCATGGACCGGACCGAGGGAGCGTCCGCGCCCGACCCACTGACGATCCGGACCGCGGTGCTGACCCTGCTCGCGGACTCGGCGGCGGAGCGTCCCCTGCTGATCGCCGTGGACGACGCCCAGTGGCTGGACGTCGGCTCGCTGGACGTTCTCGCCTTTGTCGCCCGGCGCCTCGACGGGGAACCCGCGTCACTGCTGCTCGCCGCCCGCGAGACGGCGGTTCCGGTGCGCTTCGACCGCGACTTCCCGCATCTGGCCGTCGGCCCGCTGGACCGGGCCGCGGCCGGACGACTGCTCGACGGGCAGCATCGACCGCCGCGGGGCCGGATCCGCTCGCGGATCCTTGATGAGGCCGTCGGCAATCCCCTCGCCCTCATCGAGCTCACACGCGCCTTCGCCCGCGATCCGGGCGGCCGCGACCTCGCCGCGACCGGTTCCCTGCCCCTGACCGCCCGTCTGGAAGAGCTGTTCGCCGCCGACCTACCCGCGCTGCCGCCCGCGACGCGGCGCGCCCTGCTCCTGGTGGCGGCAGCGGGCACCGCCCAGCTCTCGGACGTCCCGGAGGTGGGCGGGCCAGAGGTCTGGGCACCGGCCGAGCAGGCGGGACTGGTACGCGTATACGGCGGTCAGGTGCGGCTGCGTCACCCGCTGGTGCGCTCGGCCGTCCAGCAGGCGGCCACCTTCGCCGAACGCCGCGAGGCCCACCTCACCTTCGCCGCCGCGCTCGCTCACGAACCCGACCGGCGCGCCTGGCACCTCGCGGCGGCGTCGCTCGGCCCCGACGAGGAGATCGCCGACGCCCTGGCCGAGAGCGCGCGCCGCTTCCAGCACCGGGGCGGACACGCGGCCGCTGCCACCGCCCTCGAACGCGCCGCCGAACTCACCCCCGACCCGCACGCCCGCGCCCGCCGCCTGCTCTCGGCGGCCGAATCGGCCATGTACGCCGGGCACCCGCAGTGGGTCGGCGAGATCGCGGGCCGCGTCACCGCGCTGACCGACGACCCCCAACTCCTCGCCGAGGCCTCCCTGCGCGCCGGCTGGTCCCTCGCCGTGACCCTGCGCCACGACGACTCCCTGGCCTTCCTGCTCCCCGTCGCCGAATCCATGGCCACACCCGCACCGGCCCTCGCCCTCAGCGCACTGGGCACGGCGGCGACCCCGGCGTACAACTCGGGCGACCCCCGGCACCGGCACGAGATCCAGCGGATCGACGGCCTCATCGCCCCCCAGCCGGACGACACCGACCGCGTCTGGACACGTGCGGCCACCCACCCGTTCACCGACCGGCAGCGCACCCTGAAGAACCTGGCCCACGCCGTCGACACCCTGCCGCCCGACACGGACCGCACCCTGCCCGCCCTCGTCACCCTCGGCGGCGCGGCCTGGATCCTCGACGAGACCGACGAGGCCGTACGCCTGCTCGGCCGGGCCAGGGACCATCTGCGCCGGGCCGCCACCGCCGGCGCCAACTGCACCGTCGCGCAGGCCCTGGCCCTGGCACACTTCGAGAGCGGAGCCTGGGACGAGGCCCGGACCACCGCCGAGGAGGCGTTCTGGCTGGCCACGGAGGCGGGCGCGGACAACGTCGGTGTCGGCTCACCGCTCCTTCAGGCCACCCTGCGCGCCGCCCGCGGCGACCATACCGGGGCACGTGCCCAGGCGGCGGACGCCGTCCGTGGCCGGGACCTGCGCACCTCCCGCAGCCTGTACGTGCGTCACCGTCACGCGCTCGCCCTGGCGGCCCAGGCGGCAGGCGACCACGAGACGGCGTACGACCACCTCCGCCGCACCTTCACCGACGAGGACCGCCCGGCCCCCGTCCACTACCACGCGTCCCTCTACTACCTGGCCGACCTCGCCGCCGCGGCCGTCCGCGCCGGACGCACCGACGACGCCCGCGCCGTGCTCGCGGCCGTACAACGCACCCTCGAACAGCCGCGTTCCGCCCGCCTGTCCGCGATCGTGCACCGCGCCTCGGCCCTGCTGAGCGAACCCGAGGACGCCGAACCCCACTTCCGCGCGGCCACCGAGGACCCGGCAGCCGCCCGCTGGCCCTTCGAACACGCCCTGGCCCGCCTCGACTTCGCGGAATGGCTGCGCCGTCGCCGCCGCGCCGCCGAGGCCCGCCCCCAACTGACCGCCGCCCTCGACACCTTCGTACGACTGGACGCGCGCCCTTGGACCGAGCGAGCCACCGCGGAACTCCGCGCGGCGGGCGTGGCGGTGACGCCCGCCGCCCTCTCCGACGCGCCGGCCGACCTGACGGCGCAGGAGCTGGAGATCGCCCAACTCGCCGCCCAGGGCCTGACCAACCGCGACATCGGCGCCCGGCTCTACCTCTCCCCGCGCACCATCGGCTTCCACCTGCACAAGATCTTCCCCAAGCTCGGCATCACCGGCCGCGCGCAACTGCGCGACGCCCTGGGCCGGTTGCCGGACTCGGACTGACAACTCCTCAGCGGCTCATACGCTGACGAGCTTCTCGAAGAAGAACTCGTGCTTGAGGAAGGACGTTTCGTGCTCCGCGCCCGGGTAGGGCGGGATGAGCTGGGCGGCCTGGAAGAGCCGCCAGCCGTCCTGGAGGGCGGCGACGCCGGTGGCGTACGGCGGTTCGTCGCTGTCGCCGGTGGTGGGACGGGTGGTACCGGTGCCGTCGTAGCGGGCCCAGCCGACCACGTTCGCGTCGAGGGCGGAGGTGGACAGGTACAGGACGAGGACCTGTTGGCGTGGAGCGCTCGCGGGCATTGGGATCGCCGCCTGGTGTGTGGTCATGCCTGGCTCCTCAGGGCGGGCCGGTTGGCGATACGGGTGGCCCAGTACTCGATGTCGAAGTCGGTGTCGCCGCTCAGGGCGCGCCACAGGTGGATCCGGTTGTGGATCTCCAGTCGGCCGGTGGCCGGTTCGTACCAGGGGAAGGTGCGCCCCAACTCCTCGGACACGGCGGGGGAGTCGAGATCCGACACATCCCACAGCCGCGTCTGGGGGACGGTCGGGTTGAAGCGGATCTTGTACATGTGGCGGACGGTGTCGCTGTCGTTGCGCCGCCCGCCGTGCCAGATGCCGTGGTGCAGCAGCATGACCGTGCCGGCGGAACAGGTCAGCCGGGTCTGGCCGAGCAGGTTCTGGTAGCGGCCGGTGTCGGACTCGTTGGTGCGGCGCAGATGGCTGCCCGGCACGACGAGGGTGCCGCCCATGTCCGCGGTGACGTCCTGCGGGTAGTACATGAGCTGCACGTCGAACGCGTCCGGCCGTACATCGATGAGGGCGTCGGCGTGCAGCGGCTGGGCGCTGCCCTCGTGCGGCTCCCGCGTGTGCACGAAGTGGTGGTCGACGGTCGGGTCCGGGCCGACCAGGCTCTCCAACGCCCCGGCCACGGCGGGCAGTTCGACGAGCCTGCGGGCGAAGGAGCCCTCGGGGAACGCCTTCGGGACGGGCGTGCCGTACGGCACGGCGGGCAGCCCGGCGCTGAAGACGCCGAGCGCCTCCTCGTTCATCTCCGCGGGCACGGCACCGTCGAGACGCAGGAAACCGTGCGCCACGAACCGCGCCACCTGGACGCTGCTGAGCAGCTGAGGTGTGGTTGACATACGGCGAGCGTAGAATCGATCACTGCCTCTGTAATGGGCTCTAATAGACAACTACTGGTAATTTTCCACCATGCGGCAAATGGTGGAGCTGGCCCTCGATCTGCCGCCCCAGGTGGCGAACGCCGGTGTGGGCGTACACGGGGCGGCCGGGCCGCACGAGGTGTTCCGGCTGCCGCGGCTGTGGCAGCTGCATCTGTACAGCTACTCCGGCACGTTGGAGTTCGGCGGGGTGTCGCACCCGATCCGCCCGGGGCACCTGAGCCTGGTGCCGCCCGACACGGAGGTGCACTTCCACTACGACACCCCGCGCTGCGAGCACCTGTACGCCCACTTCCGGCTGCCCGGCGACGGAGAGCGGCGGCGGCTCCCGGCGATGCAGGACACGGGGGCGGACGCGACCGCGCTGAGCGGGCTGCTGCGTCAGACCGTCGCGGCGAGCACACAGTCCCCGCTCCGGGCCTCGGCGGAGCTGTGGACGGTGCTGTGGCGCACGACCACCCTGACCGGTTCGACGGGCGACAGCCCGAGCCCGCGCCACCCCGCGCTGCACGCGGCCATGGCCCATATCGAGGAACACCTGGCGGGCCCCTTGACCATCCCGGCCGTCGCCCGCGCGGCAGGCGTCTCGCACACCCATCTGACCCGCCTGTTCCGCGAGGACACCGGGTCCACGGTCGTCGGTTACATCAGACACCGCCGTATGGAACGCGCCCGGCACCTCCTCAACGCCTCGACCCTCGCCATCCCGGCGATCGCGGCCGCGGTCGGCGTCCCCGACCTCCAGGCGTTCAACAAGGCGTGCCGCAGGGAACTGGGCGCGTCGCCGCGGGCGGTGAGGGAGGCGGCGGGGGGGTTGAGGGGGCGGGGCTGAGGGGGAGAGGGCGGACGGGCTCAGCGGTGCAGGGTGGGGCGGTAGACGAGTTCCTGGATGCGGCCGTCGAGGGTGCGGTGCTCGATCAGTTCCAGGTCGAAGTCGGCCGCGCCGCGGAAGATCGGATCCAGCCCGGTCTGACCGGTGATCACGGGGAAGAGGGTCACCTGGACACGGTCGACCAGCCCGGCGGCCATCAGCGCCCGGTTCATCGACAGGCTGCCGTGTGAGCGCAACGGCACTTTCGACTCCTCCTTGAGCCGCGCCACGACATCGACGGCGTCCCCGCTGACGACGTCGGCGTCCGCCCAGTCGAGCGGAGCCTTCAGCGTGGTCGACACGACCGTCGCCGGCAGACGCGTCATCCGCGTCACCCATGGGTCACGCACGTCGGACTCCTCGGTGCTCTCGGCCAGCATCCGCGCGAACGCCCGATACGTGTTGGCTCCGAAGACCATCCGCTGTTCCTCGGAGTATTGGGCGAGGCGATGGTCGAGGAGCTCGGGACCCTGCTTGCCCCAGTAGCCCGTCCAGTTCCCGCGGGCGGCACCGAAGCCGTCGAGGCTGGAGAACACGTCGTAGGTGTAGGTGACGGTCATGAGATATCTCCTCGATCCACTCGCCATGGTTCGTCTCACAGATGCAGACCGGCGATCACCCCGATACTCATCGCGCCGGCGGATATTGGCTGGTCAGGGGAGATATTGACTGGCCGGGCCGACCGGCCGCTCACTAGCCTCGTCCCTCATGAAACAGCGGCGGCAGAAGCAACTCTCCCGTGGCCTTGCGCTGGCGACTCTCAACGCCGACCCCGCACGAGCGAAGGCGCTGCTACGAGCGGGGGCGCATCCGGAGCGCCGGGACCGCGACGGCACCACCCCGCTCTACCTCGCGTCGGTGCAGGGACAGGCCGAAATCGCCCGACTCCTGCTGGAGGCCGGTGCCTCCCCTGACGTGGAGAGCAGGGGAGTCGGTGCGGAAGGCACGCCGTTGTGCGCGGCCGCGTGCTGGGGACACACCGAGACCGTGCGTGCACTGCTGGCTCACGGAGCCGACCCGAATCTCCGTGAGGATCAGGGAACCGGGTGGTCGCCCTTGCAGTGGGCGGAGAACGGCCCCCACCCCGAGACCGCCGAACTCCTCATCACGGCCGGAGCAAACCGGCTGCACCGTCCCTGACCAGCACCACAGAGCCACTCAGCCGCTGAGCGAACCGGCCTCTACGGGCGTGCCCGGATTCGACGAGGCGCAGGTGGACCGGAGCGCCCTACTTGGGCGGCAGGCTCGCGGCGAAGGCGCGGCCCTCGTCGAGCCAGGCGGCGAGTGTGTCGTCCTCCGCGACCGCGGCCCCGTCGACCACGACCCAGCCGCGCATCGGACGCCCGGTCATGTCGAACACGCGCGCCCCCGGCCGGGCGAGCGCCGCGTCGGTGGCGTCTGGGCCGACCCTGACCATGAGGTCGTCGCCGGTGACACCGACGGCCATGTTGCCCTCGTACAGGAACGCCACCCCGCCGAACATCCGCTTCTCGGTGACGGCCGGGTCCGCGCCGAGCCGCTGCCGGATCCGCTCCGCCAGCCCTTCGTCGTACGCCATCGTCGCCTCACCCCTGTTCCGCGGGCCCCTGATCCAGAAGTCTCGCTTCGAGATCCCGCAGGTCCTTGACCAGATTGCCGCGGACCTGCCGGGCCGGCAGCGGTGCCGCCAGCCGGTAGAAACCTCCCTCGCCGCCCCGGACGCGGATACGGGCGAGGGTGCCGTCCGGGTGGGGTTCGAAGGAGTACGTGACGTGCATCGGCATGGGGCCCGCCACCGAGACCATGTCCAGCAGCAGTGGCGGGTCGTACGCGGCGACCCGAAGCACGTAGTCGATGCGGCGGCTCAGGAAGTAGGCCGTACGGGTCACCTCGGCGCCGGTACCGAAGCCGCCTCCGGGAGCCTCCTTGGTGAGCTCGGCCGCGCGGATTCCCTGCGTCCAGTCGGCATCGTGGCGCCAGTCCATGGCGTACGCGGCTACGCGGTCCGGCGGCAGCGGGACAACCCGGTCGGCCGTCACGTCGATCGTCATGTCATCGAGCTTCCGCCTTCCGGCGAGCGGTCACCACCCGGCGGCTCGCGTCCTGGAGGTACCCGGCCGCCCGGACGCCTGCGGCACTGTGTTCTGGGCGAGCTCGACGGCGGCCCGCCGTGCGTCGTCCATGGCCGGTCCATCAACGAACCGCACCGCGAAGGGAACTTGAGGGCCCCAGGCGCGGCGGGCCCAGCCCCTTGCGTGGGGCGGGCAGACGACGGGGGGATTGCGTCTGCCCGCCCCGGGGTGCATCCGCCCGGCGGGGGAACGAGCGGGCACTACGGGACCGTTGACCGGTTCACCGGACACAGCGCGCTGTACACCGCTGGCTCACACTGCCGTCATCCGGACGAGGCCTCAGCCGCTGTACTCCGTCGGCGGCGACCCGCGCCACGCACGCTGTTCGCCGGCCTCGGAATCGGCCCACGTGTCCGCAGGCAGGACCGGCGGTTGCCCATGCTGTGCGCCCAGCAGTTCCACCGCCTGATGGTGCATGTGCTCTGCCGCCAGATGTGCCTCCGTGATGGCGTCGCCGCGCTCGCGAACGAGGTTTTCGTAGATCGGCAGGAAATTCTCAGAGGGGGTGCTTGTCACAGTCAGTCCTGGTACATCAGGCCCGGTTGAGCCGGGCGGCGATTCCGTGACCGATCAGCAAATACATGACCGCCGGAAGTCCATAATCAAGGATTACTCGTAGACCCTCTGTGTCCATGGTGAAAATGTCCTGCGACCACCAGGCCAGCCAGTCGGCGGTTCCCCGCACGAACCTGACGAATGCATTCCCCTGGTTCGCGTCGAGCAGGAACAGCAGGATCCACAGGCCCAGCACGCCGGCTGCGGTGTCGGCGATCGTGCAGACCGTCAGAGCCGCACGTCGGCCGGTGGCCCGGGGGCGCGTGGAGCGCTCCGGCGTCGGGGCGTGATCGTAGGTCCGGTATCCGGAAACCGGGTCGGTGTTGCTCATGAGGAATTCCGATCTGGCGAGGTGTCGTGTCGGCGCAATCGCCGCGCACTCCGAATCTGAAGGCGAGGGCGTTGCTTCCTTTTCTTATTTCTTCAGCGTATGACCGCCCCGGTCGCGTCACACTCCGTCCGCAATGCCCTGAAATAGGGTCGCCTATTGGGGCACCTGGTCAAATATTCCGAGCACGTCAGGTGCGTCCAACAAACAACCCCCAAGCCAATGGCCTGGGGGTTCGAGAGGGAGCGGGTGACGAGAACCGAACTTGCGCTCTTGCCGGTACCGGGTTTCACGTACCCGGTACCCGGTACCGGCCGCCGGTTTACGGCTTGCGCGCGAGCCCCCCATGCTCGGCGACGACCTCCGGCGTGCCCGAACCAGGCTCCGGACGCCACTGCGTGACCGAGACGACGCCCGGTTCGACGAGGTCCAGGCCGTCGAAGTACCCGGTGATCTCGTCGACGGTGCGCAGGTTGTACGGCACCGCGCCGCTGTTGTTGTAGGCGTCCTGGGCCTGCTCGAAGACCGGGTCGATGCCGAGTGATCCGTCGTTGACGGAGAGGTAACTGCCCGAGGGGAGGGCCGCCATGAGCCGGGTGACGATGGAGAGGGCCTCCTCGTGGCCGGCGACGTGGCCGAGGATGTTGCTGAGGATGAGCGCGGTGGGCTGGTCGAAGTCCAGCGTCTGCGCGGCGACGGCGAGGATGCGGTCCGGGTCCGTGACGTCGGCGTCGATGTACGCGGTCGCGCCTTCGTGGGTGGAGTAGAGCAGGGCGCGGGCGTGGGCCAGGACCATGGGGTCGTTGTCGACGTAGACGATCCGGGTCTCGGGGGCGATCCGCTGGGCGACCTCATGGGTGTTCTGGGCGGTCGGAAGGCCGGTGCCGACGTCGAGGAACTGGCGGATCCCCGCCTCTGCGACGAGGTGGGTGATGTTGCGGCGCAGGAAGGCGCGGCTGCTGCGGGCGATGGTGACGATGCCGGGGAAGACGGCGGTGTACGCGTCGCCGGCCGCCTCGTCGACGGGGTAGTTGTCCTTGCCGCCGAGCCAGTAGTTCCAGATGCGGGCGGAGTGCGGCACGGACGTGTCGATCTTGTCGTGCTGAGCTGGGTCGGGCGTTGTCGCAGAGTCAGTCATGAGTCGCGTCAGTCTCTCGGCCGAGGTGTGGATCGTTCATGGCACAACCTATGTCCGAACACCCGCTCCGCGCCCGGATGTTCGCGCACTCGGACCATGACGGACGAGCTCAGAGGTGTCAGAGGTGTCAGAGGTAGTCGAACAGCGGGGGGAACACCAGGGCCACCGCCCAGGCCCAGACGGCGTACACCGGCAGATAGCCCGTCTGCCAGCGCTCCAGCCGCGCGAACGGTGTGCGGCGGCGGACGAAGTCCAGCAACAGCCGGGCCGACCAGACGAGGTTGGCCAGCAGGATGACGTTCTCGCCCAGCGCCGCCGCCTTGTTGGGCGTGGTGCCGTACTCGCTGATGCGTCCGGTGATCTCGATCAGCACCAGCACGTCGATCGCGAGAGCGCAGAGGACCAGGGTGAGTTGGAGTCTGTCGAAGATGCCCGGCGGGGCGAGCGGGTCGCGGGCGGAGATCGAGTAGAGCAGCAGTCCCAGGACCACGGCCAGGAGGACGTCGAAGAGGATGAGCGCTTCGCGTTCGAGGTCGATGCCCGCGCTGGTCCAGCCGACGGTGACGAGGAAGGCCAGCAGCACGGCGGCGATGAGCGGGGTGAACAGCCTTGCCAGCACCGGTGCCATGTTCTCGACGACGCTCTGCTTCGCCTCGACGAGCCACCCCGCCACCACGACCGCGGCCACCCCGCCGCAGGGCATCAGCCAGTGCACGACGAAGGCCTCCGGGACGATCCCGATGGCCTTGAAGATCCCGAACACGAACGGGATCAGGAGGCTGCCACCGGTTCCGATGAGGGACATGTAGACGACCCACTCGCCGGTGAAACGGACGAAGTCCATACGGCGCCGGCCGGCCCGCACGTCGTCGGCCACATACGCCAGACCGACCACGAACCAGAGGGCGATGGGCAGATGGATGCCGGTCAGGACGATCGACTGGGAATCCTCCGCCAGCGGGTACGCGTTGGCCGCCACGGCACCGAGCGCGAACAACGCCACCAGCGCGCCGACCAGGGCCGGTGCGGCCCGGCGGCGCCAGGCCAGGAAGGCGGCCAGCCAGGGCAGCGTGAACAGGGCGACGTTGCGTGCGTAGAAGACGGCATCGTGCTCGAGGTCCAGTCCGAACAGTGCCGGCACCTTGACCGTCGCCGCCGCGCCCGCGGCGCAGAGGACGACGGGCAGAAGGTCGCGCCGCCGGCCTCGGGTGGCGTCCGTCGCCGGTCCGTCGGTGTCGGCGCTCAACACCAGCTGCTTCCACAGCCGTTCGGAGTGTTCGCGGGCGAACTCGCGCGAGAGCTCGTCCAGTCCGCCCATGCGTTTGACGGCGACCAGGAACGCCTCGTCGGCGCGCAGGCCTACCGCGAGGAGTTCGTCGACCGAGTCCCGGAGATGGTCCTCCAACTCCTCGGCGTCGGACTGCCGTAGCTCCGGTCGGTGCTGTACATAGGAACGCCACTGCGCGAACTGGGTCTCCAGCCCGTGCCGGTCGTCTGCCGTCGTCATGCCGGACCCCCCAGCGGATCGGGTGCCCACGTCCGCGGATCGCCCGGACCGAGCCAGACCTTTCTGAGGGCGTCCACGACGGTGTCCCACTGGCGGCGCTGCTCGGCGAGTTCGGCCAGGCCGCTGTCGGTGACGCGGTAGTACTTGCGCCGCCGCTCGCCGGTCACCGACTGCCAGCTCGACTCCACGTGCCCGAGCCGCTCCAGCCGGTGCAGCAACGGGTAGAGCAGGCCTTCGGTCCAGTCCAGCTCTCCGCCGGACAGCTGGTTGATCCGCCTGAGGATGGCGTAGCCGTAGCTCTCGCCCTCGGCCAGGATGCCCAGCACCATCGGTGTCGCCGACGCGGCGACGAGATCCTTGGTGACCTTCATCGATCGCCCTCATACCTAGAACTGCGATGCATTCTAGTTCTAGGTATCACACCCGGGCAGGGCTGCGGGGCCGATTCGACCGACAGCGCCGGTTGCCGGTGCGCCCTCACTCCCTCGACGGCCCGCCCGTCGAGGGAGTGAGCGGCGCGTTCGGTCAGGTGAGCCAGCTGTTCGCGGCGCAGCCGGAGCTCTGCACCCACCGGTGGGAGCCGATGTGGGTGGGCACGCTGCCGCTGGTGTACTGGTTGTCGGTCACGTCGTCCGCGTACAGCTCGTACGGGGACAGGCAGACGTACCCGTGCTCGTAGGCGTAGTTGAGCGCCAGGTAGAAGGCGACGACGTCGTTGCCCCCGATCGTGCCGTTGTTCGCGACGGACTTCGGCTGATTCCAGTCGTTGCCCTGGAACGGCCCCGAGTTGTCGCTCCAGTCGGGGTCGTTGCCGGGGGTGACCCCGAGAAGCGTGCCCGTGCAGTCGAAGCCGTTCCAGGCGCGGACGTTGCCGTCGCGGCCGTGGCTGCTCCACTCCGCATCGCAGTACATGCCCTGCTCCGCCGCGTGGGCGGAGGCCGGGACGGCGAGACCGAGGGCCATGAGGCCGGTGGCCGCGACCGCTGTGGTCAACTTGCGCATGTGTACTCCTGTTGTCTGCTGTTGTCCGCCTCGTCGGAGGCGTGCTGATCCACGGCGGTGACCATGGACGTGGTGGGGGACCCGTGCGCCGTCAGCGGGGGAGAGCTCGAACGGGAGGTCTCATGTGCGGGGTTCGACGATCTCCGTGGCCCGGGCGAACGCGCGGAGCTGGAGGCGCGCGTAGGTGTCGAGGTCGTTGCCGTACCGGCCGCGAAGCTGGTTGACGTAATGGGTCTCGCGCTCGTTGCCGATGGCGCGGAGCGAGGTGTTCTTCGCGCATGTCGCATCGGCGACGGCGAGTTTCCGCTCCGCCTCGAACGCCTTGCCGGGGTCTGTCTGGTCGGCCTGGTCTGCCTTCAGGCCCTGCTCGACGGCCGCCTGACGGGCTTCCTGCGGATCGCGGTACGTGTAGCCGGAACGTGCCATGCACCCCGACCAGGACGCCAGCGCCGCGGCGAACCGCTTGTCGGCCATCAGCCGGGGGACGTAGAGGGGTTGCAGACCCATGACCGTCTTCTCCGCACGGAACCAGGCCACCCGGTCGCCGTACAGCTGCTTCTCCGCCTGCGCCACGCAGCCGCCCACCCGCTTGCGGACGGTGCCGCCGGTCGGCACCTCGGCCGTGATCACCGGGGCGTCGATGCCTTCGTCCAGGGCCTTGTCGTACGCCGCGCGCCGCTCGGCGGAGAGGCCTTCGCGGTAGGCGACGTTCCTGTTGTTCCGCCGGGCGCGTTCGTGCTTGGCCTCGATGCGGCTGCCGTAGCCGTGCTTGTCCGCCCAGGCGACGTCGTCGGTGACCCAGCCGAGCGTGCGGCTCTCCTCCAGGCTCAGCCGCTCCGCCTCCCAGTAGTCGAAGCCCTTGCCCGCCATACAGCGTTTGATCAAGCGCTGCTGGGCATCCGCGACACGGAGCTGCTCGGCGTCGGTCAGCTCGCGCGGTGGCTTGCCGTCGGCTGAGGCTCCCCGCTGCGTCCCGGGCCGCTCCTCGTCCTGGTGCCGCGGGCCGCATCCCGTCGTGACGACGCCCAGAACCGCCGTCACGACGAGTGCGGCAGCGCACATGCGCTTCATCAACAACCACTTCCCCCGATGCGGCGCGTAGTCCCTGTCCGCGGCTGACGACCCGCGGACCGAGAGGAACGTACGCGGCACCGGGCCGCCCGCGGTCCTGACATCTGTCAGGACCGCCGGACGCCCGCAGCCTGCGGCCCGATCGAGGCGGCCGCCCGAGTGGTCACACGGACTGCGTGCCGGCAGGCGACGGCAGCGCCGGGCCACCGTCCGGCGCCGAAGCGGCCGCCGGAACCGGAGGGGCGGAGTCCTGCCGGGCGCTGTCGCCGAGGAAGCCGCCCGACTGATGCCTCCACAACCTGGCGTACGTGCCCTGCCCCGAGAGCAACTCCTCGTGGGTGCCCTGCTCGACGACGCTCCCGTGGTCCAGTACGACGAGACGGTCCATGCCCGCTACGGTGCTCAGCCGGTGGGCGACCACGAGCGCGGTGCGCCCCTTCATCAGCCGCCACAGCGCGTCCTGGATGAGGATCTCGCTCTCGGAGTCCAGCGCGCTGGTCGCCTCGTCGAGGAGCAGGACCGGTGCGTCGCGCAGGATGGCGCGGGCCAGGGCGACGCGCTGACGCTGGCCGCCGGAGAGCTTCACCCCTCGTTCGCCCACCAGGGTCGCGAAGCCGTCGGGGAGTTTCTCGGCGAACTCCGTGACATGTGCCGCCTCGGCCGCCGCGAGGATCTCCTCGTCCGTCGCGCCGGGCCGGGCGAAGGCGATGTTGTCCCGCAGCGGGCGGTGGAACATGGCGGGTTCCTGGGGGACGTAGGCGATGAGCGAACGCAGGTCGCTCTGCCGCAGCCGCCTGATGTCCTGGCCGCCGATCAGGATGCGTCCGCTGTCCACGTCCGACATCCGCAGCAGGAGGCGGGTGAGGGTGGTCTTGCCGCCACCGGACCGGCCGACCAGCCCGATCCGGGCACCCGCCGGCACGTCCAGGTCGAGCCCCTCGAAGATCGGCCTCGCACCCGGGTGCGTGAACGTGACGTTGTCGAAGCGGACCCCGGAATCGCGCGGGGCGAGAGGCTCCGGCTTGGACGGGTCGAGCACGGTGGGCGGATCGAGCAGCAGCTCCGTGAACTGCGCCGCCTCGGTCATGGAGCTCTCGAGGCGCCGGTAGATCTGGTTGAACTCGAACATGATCTCGGTCGCCTGGGAGTAGTAGGTGAAGGCCACGACCACCCCCTCCACCCCCAGCCCCGGACCGCCGAAGGCGATCGCCACCACCAGCCCCAGCACATTGGTGGCGACGGACATCGGCGCGATCACGGTGTCGACGCGCAGATTGCCGTAATCCCACGACCTCAGCGTCAGCCGCCGGGACTCCGCGACACGGCTGCGGTGCTCGGCACCTTCCCTTCGCTCGGCCGCGAACGCCCGGATGGTCTCCATGTTCATGAGGCTGTCGGCGACATGGCCGGAGACCCGCGCGATCGCCGCCTCCCGCGCGTTGACCAGCCGCTGCCGACGCCGGATCAGCGGCATCGCGGCCACCAGGGTCAGCGCCATCATCACTAGCAGACCGGCGACCAGCATCGGCGAGTAGGTCCACAGCACCGCGGCACCGAACAGCAACGGCACCAGACTTCCCACGATCCGGTACGTCATCGTGTCGATGAAGTCCTCGAACCGCTTGCCGTAACTCAGCACCCGCTTGGTGAGCGAGCCCGCGAAGTTGTCGTGGAAGAACGCGGCGTCCTTGGCCAGGAGTTCGTCCATGCCGTCGACGTAGAGGTGCTCCATGCCGAGCGCGGCCACCCGGTTCAGACAGTGCTGGCCGACCCGCCACACGGCCTCGGCGAGCAGCAGTGTCACCCCGAAGCCCAGCACGTACGGCGACGCGGAGCCGAGGCTGAGGCCGCCGTCGGCGGCGGCCTGGCCCGCCAGCTTGGCGATCAGCAGCGGGGCGATGTAGCGGGTGCCGATGTTGCCCAGGGCCGGCAGCAGCAGTGCGGGCAGCGCCAGCCACCGCAGCCGGAGAAGTTCGAGGTTGTAGTGGCGCAGAGCCAGCAGGACCGCACTCCTGCCCGGCGCGGAGCCGTAGGTTTCAGAGGTGCCCATCACGCTCCCGGGGGTGAGGAAGCGGGCAGTGTCCCGTCGAACAAGGTTCTCAGTCCATGCATTTACGGCGGAGCGGTGATAATCGGACACTCGGCACTTGTCGGAGGACCCGGCTAGCCGATCCTCGGTGCCGTCGCCCCAGGCGCTTCGGCCTGTTCCCGCGTCTCCAGCCACAGCAGCAGGTGCCAGTCCTGGTCGTTGGCGAGCGGGTCGGCGGTGTGGGCGGGTCTGCCGTCGATGGTCGAGGGCATGACGAAGGCGCAGGTGGCGGAGCCGTCCTCGGAGTAGTTCGCCATGTTGGCGCGCAGGATCGCGTCGGCGAGGCGGTCGGTTTCGTGGGTGCGCAAGGAGGCTGGCAGACGCAGCAGGGTCACGGCCGTCAGCGTGCTCCAGTAGTGCGGGAAGACGTCGCCCCAGAGCCGGTTGGCGCCGAACCAGTAGCCGTCCCAGTGCCGGATGGCGACGCCGTGGAGGCGGGCGTGGGGCTGGGGGCCGCCGAAGGACAGGAGCCAGGGCAGCCGTTCGCCGACCGCGTCGAGGAAGACCGGGTCGCCGGTCAGGGTGTGGGCATCGGTGAGGAGATCGAGCAGTGGGGCCACGATGGACTGCTCGTAGGCGACCTCGTGGGCGGGCAGTTGTCGGCCCGCCGCCACGAACGCCCGGGCGCTGCCGATGAGTTGGTCCCGCAGCTTCTCGGCGCGGTCGGGCTGCCCGTCCGCGTCGAGAGCGGCGCACACCGCCGGCGTCGTGGGGGAGAGGCCGATGGACAGATGGGCGGCGCCTCCGAGTTCGAAGCTGCGCTCAAGGATCCGGGCGGCGAGGTCGAGGTCGTCCGGCCGACCGTGGGCGCGATGCCGGTCGTGGAAGAAGCGGGCCAGCCACGGGGTGTCGTAGAGGCGGGGCCCGGTGTGCCAGGTCTGGGAGCCGCGGCGCGGGGCGGCGGTGTCGTCGAGGAGATGGCGGCGGGCGAAGCCGGCCCAGCCCTCCAGCAAGGGATCGACCTCCGCCGCGTCCACCAGGCCACGGGCGACGGCGGCCTGGAGCAGCAGCGGCATGGCGATCCGCTCGGAGCCGTCCGTCCAGTCCGCCCAGCCGTTGGTCGCCTGGGTCAGCCCGGTGCGGGTGTCCACCGGCACGAAGGCGTGCGCGAGCAACCCGGGCCGCTCCCGGGCCAGTTGATACCGCGTGATGTAGGCGACCCGGCGCCGTACGACCTCCTCCAGCGGCAGATGGAACAGCACCTCGGTGCGGGCCCCGTCCCCGATGTCCAGCCGGAAGCAGCCGTGCCGTGAGGCCCGCACGCGGTAGCGGCCCTCCGCCGCGCGCTCCACCGTCACGTCCGGATCCGGGCTGCTCACGGAGGCCGCCTCGACCACGATCGGCTCCCCGAACTCCCCGAACTCCCCGGGCTCCACGCCTTCCCGGAGCTCGGCGGCGTACGCGGACAGGACAGCCGGCGGGCGGGTCGCGACGACGAAATCCTCGACCGACGCGTACCAGCCCAGCTCCCACGCCACCGTCGTCGACTCGCCGGGGCCGAGCCGGAGCACCGGCTGCCCGCCGAACGCCTCCGGATTACGGGCCTGGTCGGTGACGAGCAGGACCAGGTGACCGCGGACATTGGACTGCGAGTACTGGTTGCGCGACTCCACCGAGTAGGCGCGGACGGCTCCCTCTCTCACGATCAGGCCCAAACACCGGCCTTCCCCGGACATCGGCTGCGCGAGCGCCCACGCCCAGGTCCCGCCGGTGAACAGATGGGCGTGCACGGCCCGTTCCAGGGACGCCTCGGCCCCGTCGTACAGGTCGGCGAAGGGTGTCTGAACGCCGAGGCCGGTGATGGTGAGGGGTTCCTCGGCCGAGTTGATGACGGTGTACCGCTCGCACAGCAGGCCCCCGTGCTCATACCGGCGCACCTCGACCCGAACCCCCGGCAGCGGTGCGTGCACCGCCTCGACGGCCCCGTCGTCGGCCACCCGCAGGTCGGCGGGCGTGTGCCAGCGGGCCCCGCCCCGGTCGGTGATGAGGTGCCCCGACCCCCACTGGTGCTCCAGCGAGTGCCACGGGGTGCCAACGTTGTCCAGCAGGAACCGGCGGGCCGGGGCCTCCTCGTCGACGAACTGAACGGGAGCACCGGTGAGTTGGTCGAGCACCGCGTGCCCGGAAGCGAAGGCGAGGATGCCCGGGACGGTGGCGCCAAGGTGCTGCACTGGACTCGACCCTTCTCCGGCTCGATCACAAACGGCGCCATTGAACAGGGCGATCGCGGCCGCGCCAACCCCTCAGGTCCCCTTTTCCGGTGAGTCGGCCACCTCGAAATTTTTCGGTCCATGACGCCATTGCCCGGCACCCCGACGACCGGTAACCCAGTGATCTACGCCCCACCGACAGACCCACCGACAGACCCACCGACAGACCCACCCACGGACCCATCGAAGGAACCAAGGTGCCCACTTCCCCCACCCCGCCGCGCTACGCCCTCGTGGGTACCGGGTCACGTGCCCAGATGTACATCGACGCGATGACCGGCATCCACGCCCCGGTCTGCGAGTTCGTCGCCTGGAGCGACACCAACTCCGGACGCCTCGACGTCCACGAGCGGCGCCTGCGCGAGGCCGGCGCGGTGCCGCCCGTGCGCTTCGCCCCCGACGAGGTCACCGAGGCGGTGCGCGAGCACCGGATCGACCGGGTCATCGTGACCACGCCCGACGTCACGCACGCCGACGTCGTCGTGGCCGCCCTGGAAGCCGGAGCCGACGCCCTCGTCGAGAAACCGCTGACCACCACCGAGGACGGCGTCCGTCGTATCGCCGAGGCCGTGGAGCGCACCGGACGGCGGGTCACTGTCACCTTCAACTACCGCTATTCGCCGCGCAATACGGCCCTGAAGCAGGTCATCGCCTCGGGCGCGATCGGCCGGGTCACCTCGGTGCACTACGAGTGGCTGCTGGACACCGCGCACGGCGCGGACTACTTCCGCCGCTGGCACCGCTACAAGGAGAACTCCGGCGGACTGCTCATCCACAAGTCCTCCCACCACTTCGACCTCGTCAACTGGTGGCTGGACAGCGTCCCCACGCGTGTCTTCGCCAGTGGCGGCCTGCGGTTCTACGGCGCTGCGGCCGCCGCCCGCCGAGGGCTCGGACCACGCCCGGAGCGCGGCACCACCGACTCGCCGCTGCGCGACGCCTTCAGCCTCGACCTGCGCCGCGACCCCTGGTACAAGGCCCTCTACCTGGAAAACGAGCACCACGACGGCTACCGCCGCGACCAGGACGTCTTCGACCCGGGCATCACCATCGAGGACAACCTCTCCCTGGTGGTCGACTACGCCTCGGGCGCCTCCATGACGTACGCGCTCAACGCCCACTCACCGTGGGAGGGATACGTCATCGGCGTGAACGGCACCGAGGGCCGTGCCGAACTCACCGTCGTCGAGCGCGGATCGGTGACCACGGACGCCGACGGCCACGTGATCACCGACCCGAGCGCCCACCCCGAACTGGTCGTCCACGACAGCGAGCGCCCTGTCGGCGAGCGGCTCGTGGTGCAGCGGCACTTCGAGCAGGCCCGCGAGGTCCCGATCCCGCAAGGCCAGGGCGGTCATGGCGGTGGCGACGCCGTTCTGCTCCGCGATGTCTTCGTCGGCGCGGACGAGGACCCCCTCGGCCACGCCGCGTCCTGGCAGGACGGCGTACGGTCCGTCGTGGTGGGCCTGGCCGGCAACCGCTCCCTGACGACCGGCAACGCCGTCCCCCTCCACCGGCTGGACCTCGGACCCGCGGCATCGCTGATCACCGCGACGCCTCAGCCCTGACCAGGGGACCCTTCGGACAGCCGACGGGCGTGCGGCCGAGCTTCGCCAGGGACAGGGCAAGGACCAGTCGGCAGCCGTGGAAGGGGAAGTGAATCCGGAAGGCTCATCCATCGCGTGGATGAGCCGGATACGTGATTCGGATCGCTCACGGGATGGCAGCAGGGCGCGGGGCCGCCCCATAGTCGTCGCTACCGCACACCGCTGTCCGGCCCGGCGGCCCCTGTGCGGCCATCCTCGGCATGCCCGCGCCGTCGGCGCCCGTGACAGGCATGCCGGCTTCCGTGCACCGTCCCCTGGAGTCGCCATGCCTGGTTCCGCCCCGCCAACCGCCACGGCCGACGATGTCGTGTCGTCGCCTGTCTCCCTCACGGGCCCGGCTCACCTGTTGCGTGTGACCCTGCTGATGGCGGGCAGCTGTCTGCCGATCCTCGGGGCGGTGTTGATCGCCCCGGTGCTGCCGAAGATGCAGGACCACTTCGAGTCGACCCCGGGCGCCAAGGCGCTGGTTCCTCTCGCGCTGACCGTTCCGGCACTCGCCCTGGCTCTGCTGGCCCCGTTCGCCGGGGTGATCGTGGACCGGCTCGGCCGCAGACGGCTGCTGATCGTGACGACGCTGCTGTATGCCGTGTTCGGCACGGCCCCGCTGTATCTGGACTCGCTGGGCGCGATCATCGTCAGCCGCGCCCTGGTGGGCGTCGCCGAGGCCGCGATCATGACCTGCTGCACCACCCTGATCGGCGACTACTACTCCGGACAGCGACGGGTGAAGTACCTCGCCCTCCAGACCATGTGCGCCTCCGCCTCGGCCACCGTCTTCTTCGTGCTCGGCGGCGCGGCGGGGTCGGCCGGCTGGCGGGTGCCGTTCTGGGCCTATGCCGTGAGCCTGGTGCTCGCCCCGCTGATGGCCACCGCTCTGCCCAGCCCGACGGCCCACGCGAGCGCCGACGAGGGCGCGGTTGCCGAGGCGGAGCCCCACCGGGCCTTCCCCTGGCGGCAGTTGGCGGGCATCTGTGCCCTCACCTTCTTCGGGGCGATGGTCTTCTACGCCGTCCCGGTGGAGATGTCGTACCTGCTGGACGACCTCGGCGTGAAGGACTCGGGCGTCATCGGCGTGGCCACCGCGAGCGCCAGTGCGGCCACCGTAGGCGGCGCGATCACCTTCGCACGGCTCAAGCGTTCGCCGGACCCGATGCTGCCCGCCGTGCTCACGCTCTGCGCGGTCGGCTTCGTCGTGATGTCTCTCGCGGGAAACGCTCCGGTGCTGGTCGTCGGTGCGGTGATCAACTGTGCGGGCACGGGCATGCTGCTGCCCGCCCTCCTCACCAGCGCAATGTCCCGTCTGGCGTTCGAGGACCGCGGCCGTGGCACCGGATTGTGGACGGCGGCGTTCTTCGGCGGGGAGTTCGTCTGCCCGCTGGTGCTGCTCGCCGGTGAGTCGGCGGTGGGGAGTCTCGCGGGGGCGGTGGGGGTCCTGGGAGTGGTCTCGGCTGTTGTCGCCGCGGGGCTGGTGGCCGTACGACGGTGGGTTGGGGCGGTTGATCCGCGGCCACTGCCGGAGCAGTTGGCCTGACGTGCCAGGTCAGTGCCGTGATGCGCGGTCGACCGGCCGCGGTGCTGCCGCGGCCGGTCGCACGCTGCGGCATCACGGATCGATACGGCATCACGGATCGATGCGGCCCCGCAGATCGCTGCGGCCCCGCCCGCCATGGGCCCTTACGCGCCCGTCAGCTGTGCTCCCACATCCGCGGCCTTCTGCCGCAACCAGATGTGCGCCGCGTCCTGGGCGTGCACCGGATGCCACCACATCGCCAGCAGATCGAGAAGAGGACCGTCCGCACATGAACACCCCCGTCCGCACCAGGCCCGGCTGGACCCGCGAGCAGATGGCCGCCCGCGCCGCCGCCGAACTCACCGACGGCTCCTACGTCAACCTCGGCATCGGCCTGCCCACCCTGATCCCCGGCCACCTCCCACCGGGCGTGCACGTCGTCCTGCACTCCGAGAACGGCATCCTCGGCACCGGCCCCTACCCGTACGACGACGAGGTCGACCCCGACCTGATCAACGCGGGCAAGGAGACCGTCACCGTCCTGCCCGGCGCGAGCTTCTTCGACTCCGCCCTGTCCTTCGGCATGATCCGCGGCGGCCACATCGACACCGCCGTCCTCGGCGCCATGCAGGTCTCACAGCGCGGTGACCTCGCCAACTGGATGATCCCCGGGAAAATGGTCAAGGGCATGGGCGGCGCCATGGACCTCGTCCACGGCGCCCGCCGCGTCATCGTCCTCATGGACCACACCGCCAAGGACGGCACCCCGAAAATCCTCACCGAGTGCACCCTTCCGCTGACCGGCGAGCGCTGCGTCCATCGCGTCATCACCGACCTCGGCGTCCTCGACATCACCGAACACGGCCTCGCCCTCGTCGAGACCGCACCCGGCATCACCATCGCCGACATCACCGAACGAACCGACGCACCCTTGCACACCCACCTTCCGTTTCACGCCGACAGCCTTCCAAGTTGCTGCGCGCACCCCCTTTGACCAAGGCCCAGTTGTTCGACGGCTTGGGCTGTCCGGTCGTCGGCGGGGAGGTGCACCGTCAACTGCAATGCGTCCGAGTCGAGTTCGAAGATTTCCCGCTCAAGTCGTAGCTCATGGCCGTAGGGGTGGTTGATCCGCAGGACCCCGCGTCGCGGGACGATGTGGCGTTGCAGACGCCGGGTCAGTTCGGGCTCGGCAGTGAACTGCGCTGAGTTCGAAGGCGAGTTGGCGAACCACAGGTCGTATGCCTGTTCGTCGGCCACGTCGTCCCAGTCGGCGAAGAAGGTGCGGGCGCGGGGGTCGCTGAAGACGTACCGGGTGAGGTTCAGGGGTTGGGTGTCGAGCAGTCCGCTGCCCTGGGTGACCGCCGCGTAGGCAGGGGTGTGGGCGAGGATGTCGCCCAGCCGGTTGGTGAGGACGGCGATGCCCGGTTCGAGGAGGCGGAGGGTTTGCAGAACGCCGGGTCGTACATGCTGGGGCTCGGGTGCGGGCCGGGTGTGCGCGGTGCACTCTCCGCCCGTGATCTTCGTGAGGTGGCGCAGGTGGGCGCGTTCCGTGGGGGAGAGGCTGAGGGCGTCGGCGAGTCCGTTGAGCACCGCTATCGAAGGGTTGCGGTCCCGGCCCTGTTCGATGCGGGTGAGGTACTCGACGCTGATGCCCGCGCGTGCCGCGAGGTCCGTGCGGCGCAGGCCTGGTGAGCGACGGCGGCCGGTGGTCGGCAGGCCGAGTGTCTCCGGCTGGATGCTGTCGCGCTTGCTGCGGATGAAATCCCCCAACGGCGTGCCCATGGCCTCGAGGATAGGGCGGGCCGCGCCGGACACGGTGCCGTGAGGCTGGCCCTGCGAGGGCCAGCCTGAACGCGGCCTGGCTGTGGCAGGGATCCGGCCCGACCGTCGTGGGTATGGACAACAACCCGTACAAGCTGGTCGTCATCGGTGCGAGCGTCAGAGAAGGGCGGTTCGGACCGGTGGTGACCTCCTGGTTCGCCGAACAGGCCGCACGGCACGGCGGTTTCGACGTCGAAGTCGTCGACCTGGCCGGCATCGAGATCCCGTTGCCGCTGCCCGCGGTATCGCCGAAGCACGCCGGTGACGACTACCCGCGTCCGGCCGGGATGCGGCCGCTGACCACCGCTCTTGCGAGCGCGGACGCGTTCGTGCTGGTCACCCCCGAGTACAACCACAGCTACCCGGCCTCCCTGAAAGCCGCCATCGACTGGCACTTCACCCAGTGGGCGGCCAAGCCGGTGGCCTTCGTCAGCTACGGCGGCGCGGCGGGTGGCCGCCATGCCGTTCTGCACCTGGAGAACGTACTGACCGAAGTACACGCGGTGACGATCCGTGACGGCCTCTCCTTCCCCAACTACCCGACCGGCTGGCAGGACGGCCGCCCGCTCGACCCTGCGACCGCCGGGTACGCCAAGACGGTGCTCGACCAGCTGGGTTGGTGGGCCGGAGCACTCAAGTCGGCACGCGAGGCCACCCCTTACGCCTGGTGAAACGCTTCGAGTGCGGCCGTAACCGTTCTCCCTGAACGCCCGCCCAGAGCGCCGAGAGCAACGCGATGCCCACGAGGACCAGCAGCAGCTGAGAGGTATGCGCACCGGCGCTGTCCGCGGCGCGGGCGACCCGGTTGGGTACGCCGAGCCGGTCGAGCAGCCAGCCCAGGGCGGCAACGGCGGTGAACGCCGCGCACGTACGGCGCAGGACGGAGTGCCGCGGCAGCCGGGACAGCACGAGCAGGCCCGGCAGTGCGAGGAGGACGAGCACGAGCTGTACCGCCTCGATGCCGAGGTTGAACCCCGCGAGGCTGAGGGCCAGTTGGGAGGTGGAGAGGTTCATCTCGGCCAGGATGAGGGAGAACGCCAGGCCGTGCCCGAGTCCGAAGACCCCGGCGACGACGGCCTCGTGACCGGGGAAGAGCGGACGGACGGCGTGGACCGCGCCGACGAGGATGCTCAGGGCGATGAACACCTCGACCGGCTGGGCCGGGATGTCCAGGCGGCCGAAGGCCCCGGCGGCGAGCGCGAGGGAGTGCCCGACGGTGAAGGCGAGGGTGGTGCGGCCGATACGGCCGACGGCGGTCCCCGCGCCGACCGTGCCGCGCCAGCGGTTCCCTGCCGCGAGGAGCGGCGCCGGCAGCAGCAGGATCAGCAGGAAGAGCAGGTGGTCGGTGCCCTCGAGGATGTGGTGGGCGCCGAGCCGGAACATGGCGTACGTCCCGCTCCACGCGCTGCCGCTCTCCAGGTCGACGGTGAGGCCCGGGACCTTCATGGTCCGGGTGTCGGTGCGGATCACGCCCACCTGGGTGGCGTCGTCGCCCTCGCTCACCTTGCCGGTGACCCAGTCCTGGCGGACCGAGACGAGCGCGGTGTGGGTGACGACCTGGTGGACGACGACGTCGTAGCCGAGGTCGAAGTGGCGGGTGTCGCCGCCGGGCGGTGGCGTGAGGGTGGCCTGGACGGTGAGTTCGCGGTACGGGCCGGTGGAGGTCTGTTCCGCCTGGCCGAGGGCGACGGCGCCGAAGGTGACCGTCCACGCCTCGCCCTGGAGGGTGGTGGGGCGCAGGTGGGCCGCCAGATAGCGGCGGACGGCCGCGCTCTGCCCGGCCACTGTGGCGGCGGTCGGTTCGATGCCGCTGGCGGTGGTGAAGTCGCCTGACGGGAGGTCGAGTTCGGCGGTCACCGACGACTCGTGGACATCGAGCAGGACCACGGAGTGCGGCATGGGATGCGCGGCAGCCGGCGGCGCTGCCAGGAGCAGCGCCGCCGTCACCACCGCCGCGATCCCGGCCATCGCACGCAGTGCGGATGACAGTGAGATCGGCAGGCGGTTCATCAGAAGGAGAACTCTCCCCCGTAGTCGGTGGTGTGGTCGCGGTACACGGTGTGGTAGTGGATCTGACTGGAGAAGACCACGCCGTTCTGGCAGACGAACTCGATCCACACGCCCGGACCGTCGATGCGGACGTAGTCGCCCTGGGCGCTCAGATCGGTGCTGCCGGAGTAGGCGATGTAGGTGTCGTCGAGCTCCGACTCGTAGGTGCTCAGCACGGAGGCCGCGGTGGTGTCGTCCGCCACGTCGACCCAGGACTTGATGGCGGCGAGCACCAACTGCTGCTGAGCGTCGGTCAGTTCGCTGACCTTGAGGCCTTCCTTGGTGGTCGGGAACTGGCCGTCCTCGTCCGGGCCGAGCAGTACGTCGCTGAACGACTCGGAGCTTCGCCGACGCCAGCTCGGTGGTGCTGAGACTGTCGACCATCGCCTTCATCCCGTCGTACATCCCCGACAAGGGGGCGTACGACGTGCCGTCCTCGGTCCAGCTGGTCGGCTCCACGCCCACGAAGTACGGGGTCGAGCCCTCGACCTCGCCGTCCTTGTACGTCATGTTGAACGCGAGGTGGTGGCCGCCGAAGTGCACCTGCCAGCTGCCGGACGTGCTCGGGGTGCCCAGGAACGCCAGGTAGTAGTTGCCGCTGCCGTAGCCGCCGGCGGTCTCACCGAGGTAGTCGTCGGCCGCCAGGATCTGGGTGATCTGGTCGTAGCCGGAGTCGGTTCCGGTCCCCGCCGCCGCCTCCAGCACCGCCTTGGCCGCGGTCAGCTGGGTGTCGCCGAGCGTGCCCAGCTCGATGCCGACCCGACAGCTGGAACCGCACGGGAGGTTGGACCACGCGGTGGCGTTGGCCTCGGTGAAGTCCAGCAGCACCTCGGCCTGCTGGTCGGAGTCCAGCGTGGCGACGAACGCCTCGGCGGCTTCGACGACGTCCGAGACACTGGAGTCCGCCGTGGTCGCGGCGGCGGTCGAGGTCGAGGTCGCGGTCGTCGAGGCCTGGGCCTTGGGGCGGTCCTGGACAGACGCGGCGTTCGCCGTGGCGTACACCGCGCCCAGAAGCGCGGCGGATGCCGCGGCCGTCGCCACGATCATCTTCCTCCGCTTGCCCTGATTCCTGCGGTGCGCGTTTTTGGCCTGCAATTCGAGACTCCCTTCCGGGAGAAATTCGGCAGAGATTTCCCAAGGAATTGAACTGAAGGAGTTCTGGGAATTCCTGCGGCACTGGATTGATGTGGGGATCACATCGCTCCGTGCTGTGCCGCGCATAAATAAGTTCTCTGTCTGCGATATGACTGACTGTCAACTACCTGAAGCTGCAGGTCAGTTGGCCACATCACGCGAGCAGGCGTGGTGTGGCACAGCGTTCTCACAGCTCGCCGTGGAATCGTCGCGGCATGTCCGGACGTACTGTGCCCCTGGAGGGCGGAGTTCGGGTGCTCATCGTCGACGACGAGCCCGAGCTGACCGAGTTGTTGTCCGCCGCGGTGGCCGAGGTCGGTTGGCGGCCCTATGCCGTGGGAGACGGCCGGGGCGCCTTGCGGATCACGCGCGCGTGCGCCCCGCATGTCGTCGTGCTCGACGGGATGCTCCCCGACCTGGACGGCGTCGACGTCCTGCGCGGACTGCGCGGCATGAACGCGAGGCTGCCCGTACTGATGCTCACCGCCCGGGACGCGCTGGAGCACCGCCTCGACGGTCTGACGGCGGGCGCGGACGACTACGTGACCAAGCCGTTCTCGCTGGACGAGGTCATGCTGCGGCTGCGCGGACTGCTGCGCAGGGCCGGGTCGGAAGAGCCCTGGGACGACGGGCCGGTACGTGTGGTCGGCGACCTCGTCGCGACCGACAAGACGCGCGAGGTACAACGCCGGGGAGAGCCGATCACGCTCACCGCCAAGGAGTTCGACCTGCTGTGGTTTCTGATGAGCCATCCGCACCAGGTGCTCAGCAAGGCCCAGATCCTCGACCATGTGTGGAACGCCGCGTTCGACGGTGAGGGCAACCTCGTCGAGGTCTACGTCCACAGTCTGCGCTCGAAGATCGACAAGGGGCGGACGCGGATGATCCACACGGTACGCGGAGTCGGCTACGCGATCAGGGCCGCGGAGAGCTGACAAGCGCGCCGGGGCGCATGGACTTCTCGAACTCTCACTCTCTCCACAGATATGCAGGTCAGAGCCCATGGCGTGTCCCTTTCGGGGCGTTGTACGGCTCTTGCGTTTCAGGTAGGGCTAAGGCAGCCGCCCCAGAGTCGTAGCTCCACGGACGTTCATCAAGGACGCGCCATGACGAAGGGAGCCAGCGACGATGACCGAGCTCGACGCAGCGCAGTCGAAGGACCGGCAGCCGGAATCCGGCAACAGCGGCGGGGCCCACGCCAGTCGCCGTAACTTCATGCGGAAGGTCTTCTTCGCGAGCGGTGCGACGGCCGTCGTCACGATGGGCGGCGCCGGTGCCTGGGCCGCGATGGCCGACGACACGACCGGCACCGCCGACGCCACGGCGAGCGCCGCGCCGAGCGATGCCCCGAGCGGCGGCCCGGGCGGTGGCACCGGCGGTCCCGGCAACCAGACGATCACCGAGGACTTCTTCGGCCTCACCACCGACGGCAAGCGGATCGACGACCTGTTCACGATCCACTCCACCGGCGTGCAGACCGCCCCGGTGATCACCGCCGCGAACGCCTTCCTCGCCGGACTCACCGACGACCAGAAGACGTCGACACAGTTCACGGTCCACTCCACCGAGTGGCGGCTCTGGAGCAACATCGACTCCTACGAGCGCCAGGGCGTCTCCCTCGCCGACCTCAGCGACGACCAGAAGGCCCTCGGCACCGCCCTGCTGAAGGCGGCGCTGAGCGCGGACGGCCTGGAGACCACGGAGAAGATCCGCAAGATCAACCAGGCGGCCGGCGAGGCGATCGGCAACACGAACTCCTTCAACGAGGACGCCTACTACTGGACCGTGATGGGCACCCCGTCCGCGACCGAGCCCTGGGGCTTCCAGTTCGACGGCCACCACCTCGTCATCAACTACTTCGTCCTCGGCGACCAGGTCGTCATGAGCCCCTGCTTCTGGGGTTCGGAGCCCACCTCGATGGAGATCGACGGCGAGACGGTCACCGTCTGCCACGAGGAGGTCGTCGCCAGCCTCGCCTTCATCAACTCCCTGACCAGCGCCCAGCAGGACGTCGCCATCGAGTCCGCCACCAAGTCGAACGAGTCCATGAAGGCGGGGGCGTTCTCCGACAACACGGTCCAGGCCTACACCGGCATCCGCGGCAACGCGCTCACGGGCGCCCAGAAGACCAAGCTCCTCGGCATCGCGGCGGCGTTCGTCGGCCGCGCCAAGGCCGACGTGGCGAAGGTGACACTGGCGGAGATCCGCAAGCACCTCTCCGACACCTATGTCACCTGGGCGGGCGGCACCGGCGACGAGGACGCCTTCTACGTCCGGGTGCAGAGCCCGGTGGTGTGGATCGAGGTGGACTGCCAGGCCCCCGGCCCGCTGCGCGGCGCCTACGGCGGCACCGAGGGCACCCCCACCCAGATGCACGTCCACTCCATCATCCGCACCCCGAACGGCAACGACTACGGAAAGGAACTCCTCAGGCAGCACTACCTGACCTCGCCTCACCACCAGTGAGGGGACTGGTGAGGGACTGGTGAGGGGCTGTCCTCCCGCCATCCGGACAGCCATGACTCCGCGGGGCTCAATCCGAGTTGGCAGTCGTAGGCGTCCCTGGCAAGATCCTGCCCGATCCTGCGGATCAGGGGGCGCGGGTTCGAATTCCGGCGAGGGTATCCAAGGCGTCCAAGGCGAAGACCCCGGAGCGTTCCGGGGCCTTCGTCGTTGTGAGCGGGGAGGGACACGGAGTGATGAGGATCAGGGGTGTGAGAGCGGGCCTCGCCGGTGCGGGGCTGGCCGTGTTGGTGGGTTGCGGCGGCGGTGGGGGAGACGAAGAGGCCGACGGTGCCGGCGGGGTGTCGAAGCAGGCGACCGCGGCGTCCGCTTCTGCCTCCGCGTCCGCCTCCGCTTCAGGGACCGCGTCCGCATCCGAGTCCGCCTCGGCGCAGGGCCGGCTCGCTCCCGACGTGCTCCAGAGCCTCTGGTGGAGCTGGGCCGCGCTGGAGCCGGAGGAGACCAGCCCCGTCGCCGACGAGGACGGCAGCGACTGTGCGCGGAACCAGCCGGAGGACGTGTGGTTCCTGGCCGGCACCTTCGGTACGCAGGCCGAGCGGACCTGCACGGTTCCCGAAGGCGTGCCCCTCGCCTTCCCCCTGGTGAACCGGATCGGCGAGTCCGCCGACTGCGCGTCCTTCATGGCCGGGGCCGAGGGAACGGCGGTCCTGGACGGCAAGAAGGTCAAGGCGGAGACCTACCCGAACGAGCCGGTCGCGGTGGAGGGCGCCGACGGGACGCCGTCACCGGTACGGGCGGGACCATCGAAGGGGTCGGGTGCGGCGTCTGGGTCCAGCTGCCCCCGCTGGACCTCGGACGGCACACGCTGAAGATCCGCGGCCGGGCCCAGGACTTCTCGACCGGGGTGGACTACACACTCACGGTGGCCGCCACCTCGTAGGCCGCGCTGATCACCGGCATCACGGATCCGGCCATCCGGCACCTGCCGATGACCGGCGGAATCGCTGCGAGGCGCGGGATCGTCAACCGGGCGGCAGGGGCATACCTCACCCCGCAGGGTCGTCACTGTCTTGAGCGATCGGCAGGGGGCTTGGTCCAGCCCCCTGCCGAGCGCACTACGCCTTGAGGGTCACCGCATCGCGCAGCGGTCCGCCCAACTCGGCGGCGGTCTCCTCGTCATCGTCCTCGTCCGGTTCGACGAGGAGGGCGCGCAGCGCGTTGAGGGGGAGTACCCGGGGTGTCTCGACCGCGGGGCCCAGCGCGACGCGCGGGGTGCCGGTCCAGACGCTCTGCGGCGATCCGGGCGCCCCGGGGGGAGCCGCTGGATCCGGGGGGAAGGCGTACCAGTCGGCCCCGTCGTTGACGCGCCGGGCGACCTCGCCGATGTACCACTGGGCGACCTGGACGAACGTGCTGTGCCGGTCGGTGTTGACGGCGTGCATGTCGGCGTACCGGTCGCGGACGAGTAGTTCCAGAGTGTCGAGCGAGGCCGGGGAGAAATCCCACGTCTCCGCTGTGCCGGTCGCCTCCGCCCAGGCCGGGAAGTCCGCTTCCTGGCGGGCGAGCCATGCTGCCAGTTCCGGGTGCGTCTCACTCATGGGCGCCACTGTAGGCGGCACGCGCGGCGGACCGCGCCGCACGACCCTCAAGTCTCTCAAGTCCCTCAAATTCCGATCCGCACAATGGAATTGAGGGCCCACCTTCACCACACTGACACGCTCGGCAGCCCGCTGGACCCCCTAGAGTGTTGCTTGGCGGTGTCATGTCACGGGGGCCGCACCGCTGCGTGAAGGGTCGATCAGGCCCCTGGGGGGACACGCAATGAGGACGAGGAAGTGGATCGCGACACGCGTGGCCGCGCTCGCGATCGGTGCGGGGCTGCTCGCCGGAGGGCTGCCCTTAATTCAGCAGGCGGCGCTGGCCAGCCCCAAGTCGGGGCCGTGTTCGGAGATTTTCGGTACGCCGGACAAGAACCCGGACCTCGACGACCTCCCGGGGTCGGACAAGTACCCCAACGGCTCGCCACCCGACGAGACCCGCAGGTACACCTACCCGAACCCCAAGCGCACCGTCTCGGGCATCGACCTGCCGCCAGGCATGAATGGGCAAGAGCTGCTGGAGAAGTACGGCATCGACACCAGGCGCTACCCGGTGGACTCCCCGGAGCGGGCCTACGCCGCGTGGAACCGCAACCAGACCGTCGGCACCAGGGTCTGGACCGGCAGCTTCCGGACCTGGCTGATCGAGCAGTACATCGGCCTCGAAGTCATCGGCAAGCGCGGGGACGCCTTCCACAAGAAGGTCGCGGAGGACTTCGGCATCGGCGGCTCGGAGTGGCAGTGCGAGCAGAACATCCCCGGCGCCAAACGCAGGGGCGACTTCGTCAATGAACAGCGGCGGATCCTGATCGAGGTCAAGTCGACCGGCGAGATCAAGAACGACCAGCTGAAAGAGGACAAGAAGCTGATCGAGCAGGGCTGGGACGTGCGGTACGTCTTCGGTGAGGCCCCCGACGAGAAGGCGGTTGCCAAGCTGAAGGCGGCCGGAATCAAGGTCCATGTGCACGCGTCCGCCGCGATACCGGAGTTCACGCCGAACGAGAACACCGCCCCGAAGGACCTCGAACTCTTCACCCCCGACGCGAAGACCGCCCCCTCCACCGGGGACGGCGTCAACGCGATCCGCGGCTCCGCCGACACCGAGGCCGAGGCCCGCGCGAACCAGCGGCAACTCCAGGGCGCGGAAGGCGAGTCGGGCAATCCGGGCGGTGTGGACTTCTCCACCCTCCAGCTCAGCTACGTGGGCGCGTCCAAGGACGGCAAGGGCCTGGACTACTCCTTCAAGGCCGCCCGGAACCCGGACGAGGACACCAACCCCTCCTGGGGCGGCATGGCCAAGGCGCACCTCGCCTCGGACGCGTTCTTCACCTGGCTGGCGCTCACGCCGGACAAGTTCTGGGTCAACCTCAACCCCACCGAACCCGACCGGATCATGGACAGCACGTTCGCGAAGACCGACGCGGGGCGCGTGCTGCTCGAAGCGGACCTCACCATGAAGCACGACTTTGCGAAGACGGTGAACCCCAAGACCCGGCTGGGCGCCCGTTTCTGGAACGCCCTCAGTCTCGTCGGCGGCCAGCCCTGCATGCCGGTCATCCGGAACTGGATCGTGCCGGACACCGCCAAGGTCCGTGAGCAGGACGGCGGCATCTACATCCTCGACGCCCCGCTGAAGGTCAACTCGGTCCCGTACGAGGGCACCATCCCCGGCGACCAGTGCCGCAAGACGTCCGAGCAGCGCGAGCACGACCAGCGACTCGTGGACGAGATGATCCGCCCGGTCGTCGAGAAGCGGGTCAACACCGCCCCGGAGTACGCCGATCTGCGCCGCGTCTACGCCAGCCGGGTCGCCGCGGAGTGGGTCGCGCGGCAGGACGCGACGAAGCCGGGCCCGTATCACGCCATCATCGGCAGCGACGACGTCTCCCGGTGGCCGCTGCGCCAGGACAAGGACTGGTCGGAGCAGGACACCTACCAGCGCTACCTGACGTCCTTCAAGGAGGGCGACTACACGTTCGAGCGCCGGTCCGGCAATTGGATCTACACGTACTCCGTCGGCGGCGTCGACTTCTCCAAGACGCCGCAACAGGACATCGGCGGGGACCGGTTCGCGAAGGAGGAGCCGGGACTGCCGAACACCGCCGCCAACTCCCGCGCGCAGGTGACGCATTACCGTGACACCGGCACCACCTGGCTGGGCGGCAGCACTTCCGAGGCATCGGCGTTCGGCCAGGACCTCCTCTCGTCGCCCACCACGACCACAACCCAGGGCGGCGGCCTCGGCACCATCAGCACCACGACCCTCTTCTTCAGCGTGCTGGCCGCAGGCCTGGCGGCAATGACCGGCACCGCGGGCTGGCGGATCCGACGACGACGCCGGGCGGCGCTACGACGCTACTGATCGTGACGGCCGCGCATGCCCGTCGGCATGATGGCCGTCGTGACGAATCAAGCAGCCCTGGAGTCCGAACTCGCGTTGTTCATGGGCGAGTACGAGCGGGCCAACAACAGTCATGACATCGAGCGGGTCATCCCGTTCATCGCCGAGGACGCCACGTACTGGTTCTCGGACGGCTCGTATCAGGGCGTCGAGGAGATCCGGTCCGCGATCGAGAAGACGTTCGCGAAGATCCTCGACGAGGTGTACGAGGTCCGGGAGCTGGAGTGGCCCGTGCTCACCGCCGACATCGCCGTGTGCCGTTATCGGTTTGCCTGGACCGGCGTCGTCGACGGTGAACCCCGCTCCGGCCAGGGGCGGGGCACCAACCTCATCGTGCGACGCGACGGCGACTGGAGGATGCTGCACGAGCATTTGAGCCCCTGACAGATGTCAGGAAGGCAGGGCAGGACAGGCCGAGTACGTTCGCCTCAATGCCGGAGTACGGCCCAGTTCCTCGTTGCCTCCGGGGCTCATCGGGAAAGGAATGTCATGTCCATAACGAAACGCTGCGCATCCCTCGCAGCCGCAGTCGTGGCTGTGTTGTCGGTGGGCGTAGCGGGACCGGCGTCCGCGGCCACGACGCACACACCAGCGTCCTTCGCCCAACAGGCCCGCGCCGCAGGCCTCAGCCGAGCCGACACCGCAGCTCTCCAGACGAAGGTGGACCGCTACCTCACCCACCACGACGGACGCCAGATCGCGGCGAACGAGATCGACCTCGGCGACGGCGCCACGCTGACCGTCACGGTCCCCGGCGAGAAGCGTGTGCGCGACCTGAACACGTCGACCACAAGCCGAGCCGCCGCACAGTGGGAGTGCCAGCAGGAGTACTTCTGCATGTACCGCGACGTGCTGGGCTACGGTGACCGACTCGCCCTGTACTACTGCCAGGACTACGCCCTCCAGGACTGGACCGGCGACGGCTCCTACTACAACCTCCAGACCCGCGGCACCCAGGCCTTGATGAAGGACAGGAACCGCACCGTCATCGACATCACGCCGGGTGCTCCCTACGGCAACCCGAGCTATGACTGGACCCCTGTCTGGTACGTGAGGCCCTGCTGATGCCAGGGGGCCGGGCGAAGGCCCGCACGCGAAGAGCCTGCGATACCGACACCGATACCAGGGCCGTTCACGCTTGACGGCGACGGCCGCGATCGCCGGCATCTTGATGTCGTTCAACGCCTTACCCCATGCCCCGGCCGGGCGATAGGGTCCAGACGTGCGTTGATCTTCCGGGCGGCAGCCACGTGCGGCCGCAGACGGTGCGGGGCGCCCCCTCATGGGGCGCCTCAGTACGTATGCCCGTCATGACCCCACCGGAGATCCACACCATGACTGCTCAGCAGCCCCTGACCTACGACGCGTTCGTCGAGCGCGCTGCCGCTGATCCAGCCGTGGTCGGCCTCGTCCTCAAGGGCTCGCAGGCCCACGACGGCATGATCACCGCGTACTCCGACCACGACTTGTATGTGGTCGTCGCCGATGACGCCAGGACCGACCTGACCGGCCTCGCAGGTCACCGAAGCCCCGAGCTCGACCTCGTTGTCGTCACTCTCGCCGAGTTCCGCGGGGCCGGGATGTCCGCCTGGGAACGCTATGCCTTTGCGCGTGCCCGGATCGTGCTCGACCGGCTCGACGGAGGCATCGCCCGTATCCTCGCCGACCGGGCCCGGCGGGACGCCGACGAGGCGTTGCGGGACTGCGGCGGATGGCTCGACGCCTACGCCAACTCCCTCTACCGCTCGGTCAAAAACCATCGGGACGGCCATTCCCTTGCCGCCCGCCTCGACGCGGCCGACAGCATGCGGTACTTGCTCGAGTTGCTCTTCACGCTCAACCGTCGCCCCCGCCCCTACAACAAGTACCTGGAGTGGGAGCTCGCCCGGTACCCGCTGCCGGGCTGGGACACCGACGTGCTGCTGCGATCCGTGGACAGCATCTCGGCGACGGGCGATGTACCCCTCCAGCGGCACCTGTTCACCCTTGTCGAGAAGGCGGCCCGAGAGGCCGGACACGGTGAGGTGCTGGACGCATGGGGCGACGACCTCGACCTCATGCGACCGCAACCAGCCGACAACGACACCCCCTGAGGCAGTCCAGCGAGCCCCGCCGTGCCTTGTGGCCTGAGGGCACCGATCCGGCTACGGCCGCTCCTGTCCACCATCCCGGACCTGGGAATCCCGGACCTGGGACTGAGCAACTGGTGCGTCGAACACCTGGGCTACGGGCCGGGCTCATCGGGGGAGTGTCTGGGTGATGCGCCACAGACGGCGGGGAAGGTCTCCCTCCTCGAAGGCGAAGACGTCTTCCAGGACCCAGCCCTCGGCGAGCGCGTCGACCAGGGCGCGGGGGAAGAAGTGCACGGCGAAGCCTCCGTGCTCCCAGATGTCGTCGCCGTGGGCGGTGCCTGCGCCGTAGTGGGCGTCGCCGGTGTGCCGCACCGTGTAGAGGAACATCCCGCCCGGTCGAAGGACGCGGCGCACCTCGCCGACCAGGGCGTGGATCTGCGAGGTGGACAGCGCCATGCAGAGGAGCATGTGCGCGAAGACCGCGTCCACCGAGGCGGTCGGCAGGGGCAGCGGGTCGCGGACATCGTGCACGAGGGTCGTCACCTGCTCGGCGACGCCTCGGTCGCGGGCAGCGGCTCGCAACTGCTCAAGACCGGTGGTGCTGAAGTCGGTGGCCTGCACTATGAAGCCCTCGTGGGCGAGGAAGAGGGCGTCGCGGCCGTGGCCGGCACCGAGTTCCAGTACGTCGTTCGCCCCGGCGTCGTGGAACTGGCGGGCGGCGTGGACGGCGGGTGCGGAAGGATGGCCGCCGTACATCCCCGGATGAGCGGCATACGTGTTCTGCCAGTGCGCGCGCTGGTCCTCACCGAGGTCCTTCTCCTCCGCCGCGGTTCCTCTTCTCCCAGGTCAGCTCATTCCGCGTACGCACGGACCCTGCTGAACACGTTACTGGCCAACGCCACTCCGAAGGGCGGCGTCAGTGCCGGTCGGCGGCTACGCGGAATCCGCGGATCACATAGCCGCCTATCTCGTCCTGGAAGGTGACGCGGGGGGATGTGAGCATGCGGATGTTCTCAAGGGCGAAGAGGCGGCCGAGGAAGACGTTGGTCTCCATCAGCGCGAGGTCGGCGCCGGGGCAGCGGTGTGGTCCGTCGCCGAAGGACAGGGCCGCCGCGTATCGGCCGGTGGCCGGCCGGCCGGGCTGGATGGTTGCGGGGGCTGCTCCCACGGCCTCCGGGTCGGTGTTGGCCTCGTCCACGAAGATGTCGACGAGCGCGTCGGTGGGTATGGTGACGGACCCGTCGGAACCCGCGACCTCCAGTGCGCCGGTGGTCCTGCGCCGCAGACGTGCGACCGCGGGTTCCAGGCGCAGGATCTCGTGGATCACCGCCAGGCGTTCCGTCTCGTCTCCGCGCTCGTAGCGCTCGCGTAGCTCCGCGTCGGTGAACAGATGCCATGCGGCGACGCACATGAACTCGCGGGTGGTGACCATTCCGGCGGCGGCGTAGGTGAGGCATTCGCCGAGGATCTCGGGGGTCGAGCAGCCTTCGGCGATCAGGTGGGAGATCAGGTTGTCGGCGGGGTGTTGGCGGTGCGCGCGGACGGCCGGGCGGACGTCGGCGACGTAGATCCGCAGCCAGTTGGTGTTCTGGCGGAACAGCCAGTAGAGCCCGTGCCAACTGGTGAATCCGGGCCTGCCGAACTTCTCGGGAAAGAAGCGCTCCAGCCGGCGCTGGATGCCGCTCCTGCTGTGGGTCAGGCCGATCACCGCGCACGCCACGTCGATCGCGACGCCGAAGGTGAGGTCCTCCAGCCAGGCCTCACCCTCGGTCCGCAGGGTGCTCAGATGTCGGTGCGTGACACGTTCGGTGAGTTCCCGGTAGTGCTCGTCCACGCGGCGAGGCGTGAAGTAGCGGGCGGTCTGACGGCGGTGTTCCCGGTGTTCGAGGCCGTCGCGGTACAGCACGGGCCGCCGGACGCGGGTGGGCAGCTTCTCCACGGTCTCGATGCCCAGGCCTGCCTGAACGGTGTCGGTGCTGCGCAGCACGGCGCGTGCCGCCTGATAGCCGCGCACCTGCCACGTGCCGTCGTGGCCGTGGTCGATCGGGCAGCGGGGACCGCTGGGATCCCTGCGGATCTTCCGTACGTCGTCGTGATCGGCTCGGTCCATCGACTGTTGCCTCCGGCTGGCCTCGGAATCCGGGAGGAGTCCCTGGCGGGCATGTGCAGGCATGGGGTCTTCCAAGATTTTCGTAGGTGTTGATCGGCTGCTCGGTTTCGGCCCGGTCGCGCGTTGTGGTCCGGCAGGCTTGTGACGTGTGAGGTCGAACTGACGGAACTGCTGCCGCACTTGTCGTCGGTGCTGGTGGAGACGGTGGAGTTGGGCCGCTCCTTGGTCAGGATCACGGTGCGGACCCCGGACTCAAGGCCGATGGACTGCCCCGGCTGCGGGCAGCCCTCGAACTGGGTCCACAGCCGCTACGTCCGGCACGTCGCCGACGAGGCGATCGGCGGGAAGCCCGTGGTGATCGACGTGTCGGTGCGACGCCTGTACTGCGAGAAATCCGACTGCGCGAAGACCACCTTCGTCGAGCAGGTCGCCGGACTGACCGAGCGCTACCAGCGCAGAACCCCGGCGCT
>NZ_JBEYXC010000015.1:0-288349 GCF_040644695.1 Streptomyces sp. NPDC046909
GCCGAGGACCCGGCCGTCCCGGTCACCCACCTGCTCGCGGAGATCCGCGAGCAGGGCTACACCGGCAGCGCCAACCTCCTGGTCCGCTACATCAACCAGGGCCGCGTCGAAGCCGACCACGCGGCCCTGTCCCCCCGCAAGGTCACCGGCCTGCTCACCCGCCACCCCGACCGCCTCAACGACAAGCACAGCGCGCTGCGTGACCAGCTCGCCGGCGCCTGCCCCGAGATGACAGTGCTGGCCGATCAGATCCATGCCTTCGCCGCGCTCCTCGTACCCTCCGCGAGCAACGCCGAGCGACTGACCGCCTGGATCGCTACCACCCGCGCTGCCGACCTGCCCTTCCTGCACTCCTTCGCCACCGGCCTGGAACGCGACCACGCCGCCATCGACGCCGCCGTCACCCTGCCCCACCACAACGGCCGCACCGAGGACACCAACTGCAAGATCAAACTGCTCAAGCGCCAACGGTACGGCCGGGCCGGCCACCTGCTCCTGCGTCAGCTCATCCTGCTCAACTGACCGCCAGCAGCACCGATCAACGCCTACGAAAATCTTGGAAGACCCCAGGCATGTGTGGGCATGTGCGGGCCCAGACTTCAGGACGACTGCTCCTGCCGCCAGTGCCTGGGCCGCCAAGGATCGTGGGCCATCCTCGATGCCGGGCCGTGCCCGTTGCTACCCGGCGGCGGGCTGCGGAGAGCGGAGCACGAGCAGGGTGATCTCGCTGGGGGCGAAGACGCGGAAGGGCGGGCCCCAGAAGCCGGTGCCGCGGCTGGTGTAGAGGAGGGTGCGGGGGCCGTGGTGGGTGAGACCGGCGAGGGCGGGCTGGTCGAGGCGGACCAGGTGGTGGAAGGGCCAGATCTGGCCGCCGTGGGTGTGGCCGGAGAGCTGGAGGTCGACGCCCGCGGCGGCCGCCCGGTCGATGAACTTGGGCTGGTGGGCCAGGAGCAGCACCGGGAGATCGGGGTCGGCGCCGTCCAGGGCTCCGGCGAGGTGGGCGCGATGGCCGGTCAGACCGGAGGATTCGGCGGTGACGTCGTCCACGCCGGCGACCACGAGGGTGTCGCCGCCGCGTTCGAGCAGCAGATGCCGGTTGCGCAGCGGTTCCCAGCCCAGCTCGTCCATCAGATCGACCCAGCCCTGGGCCTCGCTGTAGTACTCGTGGTTACCGGTGACGTAGACCCGGGCCCGGGTGGCCTTGACGGTGCCGAGCGGGGCGGCCTGGGCGCGGCGGCGTTCGGCCGTGCCGTCCGCGATGTCGCCGGTGTGGCAGACGAGATCGGCCTCGAGGGTGTTCACCACCTCGCAGACCCGTGCCGACCAGCGGGCGCGGTCGAGGGGCCCGTAGTGCGTGTCGGTGATGAGGGCGACCCGGGTACCGTCCAGCCCGGCTCCCAACCGGGGGAGCAGCACATCGAGTTGGCGCACGCGCGGTACGCGACGAGCCTCCGCGTACCCCCAGGCGAGCAGTACGGCGGTCACACCGAGGACGGCCCAGCTCACGATGCGGGCCCGCTCCTGCCCGTCCCCGACACCGGCCATGACCAGCGCCACGCGCAGCAGGACGCCGAGCAGAACGGAACAGGTGAACAACACCCAGCTGCTGCCCAGCAAGGTGTCACCCACGATCGCCGCCCAGTCCTGTTGGCGCCGGCCGTGGCCGCGCACCATCGCGAGCGGCATACCGACCAGCCCGAGGACGAACAGGACCGTACCGGCCAGCGTGACGGGCGGCGGCCATTGCTGCCCGGAGTACAGCAGCACCCCACAGGGCACGGCCCACAGCAGGACGGGCGCGACCAGGGGGAGGTAGCGCATCAGTCGGAGCAGTGGACTCGGCCGAGGCGATCGCGCTGCGTCGTCCGCGGGGCGGGTGTCGCTGGTATTGGTCACGCTGCTCCTCCTGCTGTCCTGTCGGACACATGATGCCCGTCGCAGTGGCGGGGAGGGACGGCGGAGTCGTCGGACCGACGATCCACGATCCGGTTGTGGTGGCCTGACTGTCGGCCACCATGCTCGACCCGCCCTGTTTCAGGCGGCGTTCAGGTCGGTCACGAGTTGGCGGGTGGCGAGGGTCTCCGGATGCTCATGCCCCAGCCGGCGCTGTTGGAGCCGGAGAACCTGTGCGTAGAGCCGCGTGGCCTCGGCGGTGCGTCCCTGGGCGGCCACGGTTTCGGCGAGGTAGCGGCGAGCCGTGATCGCTCGGTAGTGGTGGTCGCCGAGCACGCGCTCCATGTCCGCCAGTCCTTCGCGCAGCAGGTGTTCGGCCTCGTCGAGTCGTCCCTGGTCGGCGATGGCTCGGGCCAGGTTGGCGCGAGTGGTCAGCGTCAGCTGGTGCTCTGCTCCCATGACCCGAGGTTCGATGTCCAGGAGTTCACGGCACATCCGCTCGGCTGCGGCGTGATTGCCCTGTTCGTTGGTCCATCGGGCCAGGTCGTCCCAGGCGTCCAGGGTTATTGGGTCCTCGTGGCCAACTGTTCGGCGATCGCGTTCGAGTGCCCGTCGGCAGATCTCAGCTGCCTCGACTGGGCGTCCCTGCATGCCGATGGACCATGCGAGGTCCACGTGGGTCGTGAGGGCTTCCCGGTGGTCGGCGCCCAGGGCACGGGTCATGTCGGCGATCAGCTCGCGGTACATCGGCTCGGTCTCAGCGAAGCGGCCCTGCTCCATGATCGCGCCGATCAACTGGTCCCGGGTGAGGAGAGTGTCGAGGTGGTCCTCACCCAGTACCCGGCGCCGGCCGGCCAGCACAGTGCGGAAGATCTCCTCAGCTTCGCGGGCCGCGCCTGCGGCGCCGAGGTGGATCCCCAGATTGTGGTGGGCCGCGAGGGTGACAGGGTGGTCGTCCCCGAGCCGTTCGGCTGCCGCCAGGTTGGCACGGGCCAGGATCTCGCCGTCGCGGGATGCCAGCCTCCCGGCCAGCCACAGCGACCTGAATCCCTCCAGGCTGACCTTCAGCAGTGTGATCAGGTTCTCGGTTTCGAGGTACGGGGCCATCCATGACACCGCGGCGGCCACGTGCGGGAGCAGCCGCTCCCAAGCGGACCGGTCACCTGGGCGTTCACTGTCGAGTTCCCCGCCGGCTGCCGACAGCAGCCGCACGGCGGCTGCCATGACCGAATCTCCGCCCTCCGTCTGGGGCGTGAGGACTTGGGTTCGGCAGATGTCGGCGACGACGGGATGTACGACGACGTCGCCGGGCCTCACTGCCAGCGTGTCCGCGACATCGATCAGCCCAACCTCGGCCAGGCCACGCAGAGTTGAGGAGAACCCGTGGCCGTCGCCGGCGCCCCCCGGCCGCAGGAGGTCCTGCGGAATCGGAGTGGCGGGGGCGAGACAGGACAGCAGGTACAGCACCCGCCGTGCCTGCCCGAGCCCCTGAGCCGTGAGCGCGTCGAGCGAGAGCTCCCACGTCTGGGACACGGCTGCCCGTGAGTTCGTACGAAGGGAGTCGAGGTCGGCGATCACCTCCGACACGGCGGTGCTGTTCAGTGCCCGCTGATAGGCGCCGAAGCTGCGCCATCGTGCGAAGGGGGACGCCAGATAGGTCCCGGCCAGGTGCAACGCGAGCGGAAGCGCCCCGAGCCGCTTGGCCAGCGCCGCGGCCTCCGCGCCGGTGGGATCGTCCACCCGGGGCGCCAGGCGGCGCAGGACGTCCGCCGCGGAGAGATCGTCGAGAGCCGTCAGTATGCGTATCCGGGCCCAGGAGCCCCACGTGCGGGGGTCGTTGGTGCGCGTGGTGACCACGATGTGCACGCTCCGGCTGGGCCGGATCCACCCAGTGCCCTCGCCGGGCGGTGAGACACCGTCGGCCGCCAGGGCGGGCGGATCGTCGGCGTTGTCGAAGATCAGCACAGCCCGCCCGACCGCTCCGTCGAGGAACGTCCAGAACCGGTCGGCCGCGGTCGGTGACCCGTCCCGCACCGCCCGCGCGACGGCGTCGGGCGCACCGACCAGTCGCAGGATCTCCAGGACTCCACCGCGCAGGGACAGCGGATCCGCCGCGTTCACCCACCACACCGGCCAGCCCCGGCCACCGGCCTCGGCGGCCAGCCGCAGCGCGACCGTCGACTTGCCCATGCCGCCCAGCCCGGCCAGCACCCAGACTCCCGGACGCCGCCTTCTCCAGGCGCCGCCCAACGAGCTGTTCAACTCGGCCAGCAGGGCATCCCGGCCCAGGACATCCACGGGGAGACGGCCGAACGGCACGGAGACAGGCAGCGCCCCGTCGCCTCCCGCCACCGTCTGACGGCCATCACCGGCCCGGCCGTCGCCGGCGTCGCGCCGGTCCAGGATCGCGACACGCAGCTGCCACCCGGCCAGGCCGAGCGCCGCAACCCCGACTACGGCACCCACCACGTCAAGCAGAGCCATAGCCACGACCTTAGGGCCAGGACACGGCGCGGGGGAGAGACACAGATCCCGTCGTGCCCCGCCGCCCCGCCACCAGCCCGGCGCCCCTGACATCCGCTCAGTCGTCGTCTCCGGTGTCGTGGTCGGAGTGGTTGGCGGTGTTCAACTTCCAGTACGCGCGCGTGTGCAGCAGGACCGCGCCCGGAGAAGGCGAATCCGACCTCGCCGTGCGCGCCCCCTGGGCCAGCAGGTGCCGGCGGATCTCCCGCATCACGCCCGCCTCGCACCCGACCCAGACCTCGGTCGGCTCCTGCGGGTACGGCATGCTCGCGACGGCCGTCATCAACTGCCCGCCGGGCCTGCCCGATTCGGTGACCCAGGTGACCGTCGGCTGAGCGGGGCCGGAGACCTCGATCCTGTCGTCGGGGTCGGTGACCTCGACGACGGCCTCCGCCCGTATGCCCGCCGGAAGGGATTCGAGGATCGAGGCCATCGCGGGCAGGGCGCAGTGATCGCCGATGAGCAGGACCCTGGACGTGCCGCTCCGGGGGACGAAGCCGCCCCTGGCCTGACCGGAGATCTCCAGCGTGTCACCGGGGGCGGCGGCGGAGGCCCAGCGGGTGGCCGATCCGTCGGCGTGGATACCGAATTCGAGGGTGAGCTCGCCCCGGTCCGGGTCGAATCGGCGCACGGTGTAAGTGCGCATGGCGGTGCCGGTGTCGGTGGAGGGGACGAAGACCTTGAGATGCGAGCCGGGACCGTCCGCGGTCCAGCCCGCCAGGTCGCCCTCGGCGCGCACCCGGAGGAGGTGCGGGGTGACCCGGGTGACGTCGGCGACCGTCAGCCGGCGCCGGGGCAGTCGCCCTCCTCTGCCGCCGCGCCCGTCCCCGGTCCTGCCGGTTGTCTGAGGGGTCGTCATGTGCCGCTCCTGGTGGTGGCTTCGAGGCGCCGTACGAGGTACTCCCACGTGCGCAGGAGATAGCCGTCGGACTCGGCGTGGACATAGCGCTTGCCGGGGTGGTGGAGCTCGGGGGAGACGCCGCCGGCGGAGGCGGCCAGGATCTGCAGGCGGCAGGCCCGCTCCAGCAGGATCGCGGTGGTGACGGCGGTGGCCACGCTGGAGCCGACGGCGATGATGCCGTGGCCGACGAGGAAGAGGCCGCGTGCGTCACCGAGACGGTCGGCCACCGCGGCGCCGAGTTCCGCGGTCTGGACGAGTCCGACGGGCTCCTCGAAGCGGGGCACACCACCGGCGAAGGGCCCCGCGCCGTTGGAGAACGCGTGCAGCGGTTGGCCGGTCGCGGCCAGCGCGATGGAGTACGGCGGGTGGCAGTGCACCACGCTGTTGACGTCGGGCCGGGCGCGCAGCACCTCGGTGTGCAGCGGGTACTCGCGCGGTGGCGGTCCCGTGCCCTCCCGAAGGGCGCCGTCGAAGTCGATGAGCGCGACGTCGTCGTACGACACCTCGTCGAAGCCACGGCCCCCGGACTTGAGCCACACGCCGCGTCCCCCGGGGTCGCGTGCGGAGACATGACCCCAGACGGGGTCGCCGTGGTCGTCCGTGCCGAGCACGTGGCAGCCGGTGACGATGTCGGCCGACGGCGTGCCGTGCGGCGGATTCGCGGTGGGCACTGCCCTCACCTCGGGCTTTCTGTCGTTCGGTGGCTGGAGGAATGGGTGGATGGGCGGCGGCCGGGGGCGGGTGCTCCCAGCCGCCGGTCGAGTCCGCGGGGAGGGGGACTCGGTCAACTCACCTGGTGACTGCGGTCAGTTGGACTGGTACTCGCGGTCGAGGATCTCGTCGACCACGGAGTTGAACCGCTGCGCGTTCTCCCAGTAGTCCGAGTGCGGTGCGCCCTCGACGAGTTGGACGTTCGCCTCGGGAAGCAGCTCGCGCAGTCGGGCGTAGGCCGGCTTGTAGACCATGACGTCCGCGCCGCCCTCCAGGACCGAGATGTGGACCCCGGCCTTGATGGCGTCGCGCATCTGCTGGACGGACACCGAGCCCTGGAGGGAGTTGGCGAGCCGGTTGGGCCGGCCGGGGCCGGTCTGGTTGAAGCTGCCGACCTGGAAGAACAGGTGGACACGCTCCGGCTCCTTCTCCTGGAACTCCTTGGTGAGCAGGAAGTCGGCCACGGAGAGGTGACGGACCTGCTCGCGGCCCTTGCGGTTGAGTTCGGAGATCTCGTCGCCGACCGGGCCGAGGGTGCTGGTCATGATGAGGCCCGCGATGCGGTCGGTGTGGTGCACCGTGAACGACAGACCGCTGTAGCCGCCGAGCGACTGCGTGACCACGAAGGCACGGTCGACCTCGGCGTGGTCGAGCACCGCCTCGATCGCGGTGGGGTGGGTACCGGTGTCGAAGCGGCCCGACTCGATCCGGGAGAGTCCGAAGCCCGGCAGGTCGATGGTGATGACCCGGTAGCGCTGCTGGAAGTGCGGGACCTGCTGGTACCAGGCGGCGTGGTTGCCGCCGCCGCCGTGCAGCAGGACCAGGACCGGGCCCTCGCCCTTGGACTCGTAGTAGACGTCGCCGTCATCGGTACTGGCGTAGGGCATGCGGTCACCAGTCCCGGCCGGCGTGGTGGGTGATCTCGACGTGGTGGCCGTCGGGGTCGTGGATCGTGGTGGTGCTGGAGTTGTTCTGCGGCCGGGTGTACGGCTCGTCGTAGGGGACGCCGAGCTTGTCCAGGTGGCCCAGGAAGGCCTGGAAGTCCTCCACCTCTATCGCGAAGTGGTAGTGGATCTTGGGGTCCAGGTCGCTGATCGGCGAGAAGTGCAGGTCGAAGTTGCCGTGTGTGAGCAACAGGGCCTGGATCTGCGGCGCGTTCGCCGAGCCGGAACGCCCGCGCGGGATGATCCGCTTCATCCCGAAGACCTTCCCGTACCACTCCTCCGTCCTGGCGGGGTCGGTGATGGGGAAGTTGACGTGGTGGATGCTGTGCGCGTCTGTGCTCTTGTCGAGCTCGGCGGTCTGGTCGAGGTCGGGGCTCATGAGTTCTTCCTTCGCTGCCTGCGGCCGCATGGCCGGCTGTGCGGAGTGGGGACGGAGTCGAGGCGGAGTCGAGGCGGAGTCGCAGAGGGCGCGGGGAGGTTCACTTCAGATGCGCACGCGGCGTCTCGCCTCGTCAGCGCGCCATCTTGATCGGGCCGGTACCGCCGAAGCCGATGACGGAGTCGACGTCCACGATCACGGCGACGCCGCGACGCTCGGCGTCCCGTTCTCGCTCCACCTGGGGGATTCCGGCGTAGACGGCGTCGTCGAGGGACGGCTCCACGTGGGCCCGCCCCTTGATCACGATGCGGCGGGCGCCGGTTTCGGGGTCCGGCCCCTGCTCGGGGTCGTAGTAGAGGATCGAGACCGCGGGGTTCTCGGCCACGTCGACGGCCAGTCCCTCGTGCCGTTTGCGCACCCAGATGGCGACCTGGTCGCGCGAGTACACGTGGATGCTGCCGCGGAACGAGACGGACGGAGTGCCGTCCACGGCGACCACGGCCACGGCCGCGGGCCGCCCGCGCTCCATGGCGCTGTTGAGCGAGGTGGCGATGTGTCCGGTGAGGTCGATCTTCTCCGCGGGTTTGTCGGAGGCGCCCGGAGGCCTGCCTGGCATGTCGTCTCCCATGGGACGGTGTCGGGTGTGTCTGCTGTGCGGTGTCTGGTGCGCGGCGGCCCAGTCACGGGAGTGGCGGGCCCGGCCTCGCCGATGTGCTCAGCGGGCGCCGTCCGCCAGTAGCCGGTAGAGCCGCTTGCGGGTCTCGTCGAGCAGGCGCACCGCCTCCGCCGCGGCTTCGTCGCCCCCGTCGAGGGCCACCTGCCGGGCGGCGGCCGAGGTCGCGAGGATCGCCTGCTGGAGCGCGAGAGCGCCTGCGGAGGGGAGCCCCCACGGGCCCGCGGGGGCAGTGCGGCGGTTCACGTACGCGGTGCCGGCGTCGGTCAGTTCGTACATCCGGCCCGACTCGCCATCACCGTCCGTGCCGCGGACCAGCCCTTCGTCCTCCAGCTGCCGCAGCAGGCTGTCGACGGAGGCGGGGCCGGGAAGCCGCAGGCCGTAGCCGCGGGATTCCAGCGCCTGGAACAACTGGCTGCCGCTGCGCGGGCCGTCGGTCTTGAGCAGGGTCAGGAGGATCCACCGGCCGCCGCCGCGGCGCCGTCCGAAACCCGGCCACCCGTCCTGAGGCGGGCCGTAGCGGCCGTACGAGAAGAGACTGCCGCGCCGGCCGCGACGGCCGCCGCCGTATCCCCGGGGGAAGGTTCCGTACGGGAACGAGAAGTCTTCGTTGTACACGTCGTCTCCCTTCGGTGCATCGATGATATATCGCTAACAGTCGCTGTCAAGGATTCCGATAATGACTGCAAGGCTTGCAGAACGCGTTTCGTACGGGGTGTTGACGCCTGCGCTCGCACGTCGAGGCCCTGCTGATACCATGTCGATATATCTGCGGGCCGATGAGCGGAGAGCTCCCCGAGACAGCGATGAGGCGGAATGCGCAGGGGAAGTCACGACCGCGGCGAAGGTCGACGTATGCGCCGGGGCAAGGTTCCCAGCCTGCTCCTCGCCGCGCTGCTCGACGGGCCGGCGCACGGCTACGAACTGATGGACCGCCTCGAAGCCTCCAGCGGCGGCACCTGGCGGCCGAGCCCCGGCTCCGTCTACCCGCTCCTGCAGTCCTTCGAGGACAGCGGACTGGTCGAGGCCAGGGAAGTGCAGGGCCGCCGGGCCTTCGCGCTGACGGAAGCGGGCCGTGAGCGGGCTCTTCAGCGCGAGGACGGCGAAGCCGCCGGGGACACGGCGTCGTCCCAGGGCGACTTGCACCACTCCTCGCCGCTGCGCATGGAGATGGAACGCCTCAAGAGCGCCGCCCGCCAGGTGACGTCCGCAGGGGTCGCGCCCGAGCAGATGGACGAGGCGATCGCGGCCGTTCGCCAGGCACGGCAGACCCTGTACCGCATCCTGATGGACCAGTGAGTCCGGTCAATGGACCGGTGAGTCCGAGCACTCGCTATCGATAATGATAGATAGCGATAGTCGCGCTCGGCCTCGCACGCCCGCAGCCTATGGGCCACCGCCGCTCCCGCGGGCCCTGCCGAAGAGCAGCACCCCGCACAGGGCACAGGCGAGTGCCCCGACGCCCACCGCCCAGCGCGGCGAGAAGTGTTCGCCGACGGCGCCGACGACGGGGCCGCCGATGGGTGTCGTCCCGGCGAAACCGACGGACCACAGGGCCATGACCCGGCCCCGGTAGCGGTTCTCGCTCCTCCGCTGGAGTGTCGCGTTGCTGATCGCCATGAAGGCCGAGCTGCCCAGCCCTACGAAGAACAGCGCGACCACGGCGACGGGGAGGGACGGGCTCACCGCGAGCACGGCGATCGCGCCACCGTACAGCACGGACGCCCAGGCGATCGGCGTCGTACCCGTGTGGTTCCGCCCGGCGACGAGGAATCCGCTGACGACCGCGCCCACACCCATCGCGGACGTCAGCCAGCCGAGTGTGCCGGCGTCCCCGTCGAACGTGTTCCTGGCCAGCAGCGGCAGCGTGACCGGGAACTCCGCGGCGAACGTGCCGACCAGGAACACCATGAGGAGCGGCCACAGGAGTTCCGGGCGGGCGCGGACGTAGCCGAACCCCTCGCGCAGTTCGTTCAGCGGAGGCTTCTTGTCCGCGCGGACCGTCCCCGGCGGCAGGGTCCGCAGGGCGATGAGGATGCCGGTGAAGGACGCGGCGTTGAGCAGGAAGCACCACCCGGTGCCCACGGCCACGATCAGCACGCCCGCCACCGCCGGGCCCACCGCGCGGGACGCGTTGATGAGGACGCCGTTCAACGGGACGGCGTTGCCGATCAGTTCGGGCCCGGTCAGTTCGATCAGATACGACTGCCGTACGGGGTTGTCGACGGCCTGCGCGATGCCCAGGGCCAGCGCGCAAGCGACGATCGCGGGGACCCCGACATGCCCGGACACCGTCAGGGCGCCCAGGACCAGTGCGGCCGTCGCCATCACCGACTGGGTGAGCAGCATCAGGTCCCGTTTCGGGAACCGGTCGGCCAGCAGCCCGGCCCAGGGGGCGAGCAGCAGGCCGGGCAGGAACTGGAGGGCGGTGAGCCAGCCGAGCGCGGTGCCCGAGTGGGTCAGGTCGACGATCAGCCAGCTCTGGGCCGTGGACTGCATCCAGGAGCCCGGCAGACTGATCGCCTGTCCGACGAAGAACCTCCGGAAGGGGCGGGCGCGCAGGGCCGCGAAGGTCGGGGTCCGGCCGCGGGGAGACGCCGCCACCGGCTTGCCCCCGCTCACGCTGGTGTCTCTCGGCTCAGCTGTCACGAGGGATCCCGTCCGGTTCCGCGTCCGCCGTCAACGGGAAGTGGCAGGCCGCGAACCTCCCGGGCCGCACCTCCCGGATCTCCGGCTCCTCCCGCGCGCACACGTCCTGGGCCAGTGGACACCTGCCCCGGAACCTGCAACCGCTGGGCGGCGACAGCGGGGAGGGCGTGTCCCCTTCCAACGGGGCACCGGCGAACGGCTCGTCGGGATCCGGCTGTGGCACCGACTCCAACAGCGCCCGCGTATAGGGGTGGGCCGGATCGTCATAGAGCTCGATCGAGTCGCCGAACTCGCAGACCTTGCCGAGGTACATGACGAGCACGCGGTCGCTCACCGACCGTACGACGGCGAGGTCGTGGGCGATGAAGACGATCGTGAGGTCGAACTCGGGTTTGAGCTTCTCCATCAGATTGAGGATCTGCGCCTGCACCGACACGTCCAGCGCGGACACCGGTTCGTCGCAGATCAGCAGTCTCGGCCGGAGGGCCAGGGCGCGGGCGATGGAGACGCGCTGGGCCTGGCCGCCGGAGAGCTGGCGGGGGAGCAGGTCGGAGAAGCGCTCGGGATCCAGGCCCACCTCGGTGAGCATCTCGGCGACGAGCCGGTCGCGTTCGGCGGCCGGGGTCCCGGCGATGGCCAGGCCCTCGGCGACGATGTCCTTGACGTGGCGGCGGGGGTTGAGGGAGCCGACCGAGTTCTGGAAGATCATCTGCGTGTCGCGGCGCAGTGCCCGCAGTGTCTTCGTGTCGGCCCGGTCGATGCGTTCGCCGGCGCAGGTGACCTCCCCAGAGGTCAGCGCGCCCAGCCTCAGTACGGCCCGGCCCATGCTCGACTTGCCGCACCCGGACTCGCCGACCACGCCCAGGGTCTCGCCCGGCAGGACGTCGAAGCTCACATCGGAGACGGCCCGTACGGTGCCGCCGCGGACGTGGTGCTCGACCACCAGGTTGCGCACGCTCAACAGGGCTTTCTCGCCCCGGAGATGGGCGGTTCCGCTACCGGCCATCGTGGTCCCCCTTCGCTTTCGTCGAAGAAGGGACCGTCACCGGGTTGGCGCACGCCACCAGTTGGCCGTCGGCGACCGCCACCATTTCCGGGCTCAGTTCGTGGCAGGCGCCGGACGCGTGCGCGCAGCGGGCCGCGAAGCGGCAGCCCGGCGGTGGCTGCAAGGCGCTCGGCAGGGAGCCGGGGATGAGCTGGAAGAGGCTGTGCCGTTCGTGGGCGATGGTCGGGGTGGCGGCCAGCAGCGCCTGGGTGTAGCGGTGGCGCGGGGTCTCGAAGACCTGCCGGGTGGTGCCGGTCTCGGCCAGGCGTCCGGCGTACATGACCGCGATGCGGTCGGTGCGGCCGGCCACCAGGGGGAGGTTGTGGCTGATGAGGATCATGGACATGTTCCGGTCCCGCTGGACCCGGCGGAGCAGGTCCAGGATCTGCCGCTGGACGGTGACGTCGAGCGCGGTGGTGGGTTCGTCGGCGATCAGCAACTCCGGTTCGCAGGCGAGCGCTACGGCGATCATCACCCGTTGGCACATCCCGCCCGACATCTCGTGCGGGTAGGAGCGCAGCCGGCGTTCCGGGTCGGGGATGCCGACCTCGCCGAGGAGTTCCAGGGCCCGGGTGCGGGCCGCGGACCTGCCGAGGCCGAGGTGTTTGCGCATGCCCTCGGTGAGCTGGCGTTCCACGGTGACGACGGGGTTGAGCGAGCGGCTCGGGTCCTGGAAGACCATGGAGATCTGCGGGCCCCAGATCTCGCTTATTGCCTTCCGGGGCAGCCCGATCAGCTCGCGGCCCTTGAAGCGGACGGATCCGGTGCGGTCGCCGCGGCGGGGGAGCAGGCCCATGATCGCGCGGGACATGATGGACTTGCCCGAGCCGGACTCGCCGACCAGGCCCATGGCCTCGCCGTGGTCCAGTGCGAACGAGACGTCGTCGACCGCCTTGACCACGCCGCGCCTGGAGCTCAAGTAGGCGCGCAGGCTGGTCACTTCGAGCAGCGGTGGGGTGTGCATGGTTCCCGGTCCTTCGTTCAGGGTCCGGCTCATGGCCCGACCGTCCTGTCGAAGCGGTGCCTGAGCGTGTCGCCGATCTGGTTGAGGGCGAAGACGGTGAAGAAGATGGCGATCGCCGGGACGAACACCAGGAAGGGCTGGTTGGCGAGGGAGTCCTTCGCCGCGTTGATCATTCCGCCCCAGGAGGGGCGCGGGGCCGGGATGCCCAGGCCGAGGAAGCTGAGCGAGCCTTCCGCGACGACAACGTGCGAGAGCACGACCGGCAGGTAAGAGGCCAGCGGGGGAAGGACGTTGGGCAGGATCTCGCGCAGCAGGATCCGTGAGTCGCTCGCCCCGAGCCCCTTCGCGGCCCGCACGAACTCCCGTGAGGACCAGGCCAGCGTGTGCGCGCGGGCCAGACGCAGGAACTGCGGGACGCCCATGACGCCCATGCCGACGACGAGCGTCTTGACGCTCGGGCCGTAGATCGAGGCGAGGGCGAGCAGCAGCACCAGGCCGGGGAAGGCGAGCATGACGTCGGAGGACAGCACGACCGCGCTGTCGAACCACTTGCCGAAGTAGCCGGCCAGCATGCCGAGCACCGTGCCGACCGCGAAGGCGATCAGGGACGCGGCGGTGCCGACGACGAGGGAGACGCGGGCGCCGTAGACGATCCGCGAGAGCATCGACCGGCCGAGGCCGTCCGTGCCCAGCACCGTCGACAGGGAGCCGAAGTCCGGTCCCGTGTGCGGGGATCCGATCGGGACCGCGTACGACGCCAGCGGGAGCAGCGGGGCCAGGACGGCGAGGGCGATGATCAGGACGATCCAGATCTCGCTGAGCCAGGCCAGGACCGACTTGCGGGTGGTGAGCGGGGTGACGTTCGGCAGACGCGGGTCGTCGGCGGGCGCGGCCGGTGCGGTCGCGGCCCCTTTGCGGGTCTCGGTGGTCGTCATGCCGCCGCCACCCGCCTGACCCGGGGGTCCACCACGCCGTAGCCGATGTCGGCGAGGGTGTTGACCGCGACGCAGACGACGCCGGTGAAGGCGACCATGCCCTGCACCATGATCACGTCGCGGGTGCCGATGGAGGTGATCAGGAGCTGGCCCAGGCCCGGCAGCGAGAACAGCGACTCCGCCACCGCCGTGGCCCCGACCAGCCGGCCGAGGCTCAGGCCGACCATGGTGACCAGGGACAGCGACGAGGGCCGGAAGGCGTGCCGGAACATCACGTACGTGCCGCTCATGCCGCGGGCGCGGGCCGCGTCGACGAAGTCCTCGCCGAGGGTGGTGATCAGGTCGGTGCGCAGCAGCCGGTGGAAGGCCGCGACCTCCACCATGGCGATGGAGAGCGCGGGCAGGAGCGCCGAGCGGAGGTTGGCGCCGAGGCCCTCCTCGACCGGGGTCCAGCCCATCACCGGGAACCAGCCCAGCCGCACCGACAGGAAGTAGATCAGCACCGGTCCTGCGATGAAGGCCGGAACGGAGAGGAACACCGAGGACACGGCCGTCAGGGCCCGGTCGAGCAGGCTGCCGGGCCGGGCGGCGCACAGGACGGCGAACAGCACGGCAAGGACGAGGGAGATCAGGACCGCCAGCACGGTCAGTTCGAGCGTCACCGGGATGCGGTCCGCGATCGCGCCGCCCACCGGCTGCCCGGTGAGCGGTGAGGTGCCGAGGTCGCCGCGGACCGCGTGCGCGAGCCAGTCGGCGTACTGCTCCACAACCGGCTTGTCCAGGCCGAGTTGACTGTCGAGCGCGGCTACATTCTTGGGGGTGGCGTTCTCGCCGAGGATCACCTCGGCGACCGAACCCGGGGCGCTGGCCATCAACACGACCAGGGCGAAGGTGACCAGGAGCATCACCAGGACGCCCCGGCCGGCCTTCCGGGCGATGGACATCAGTGTGTTCAACGGACTTCACTCACTTCGTCAGCCACAGTTCCGCGGGGAGCGGGGAACCGGACCCGTCGAGCACGACGCCGCCGACCTTCTTGGTCACCGCGGCCTGGGCGGTCCGGGCGATGGGGATCGCGGGGTCGAGGGCGGCGAGCCGCTCGGAGACCGTCCGGTACGCGGCGGCCCGCTCCTCGTCCGTCGTCGCCGAACTGCCCTTCTGGAGCGCGGCGTCGAGCTGAGCGTCCGCGATGAAGGAGGCGTTGCGGCGGGACTGGCTGGAGAACGCGGCGGACAGGGCCGGCTCGGGGTCCAGGAAGAACGCGGTGGACGTCAGCATGTCGTACTGCTTCTGGCCGTAGACCTTGCCGGACTCCGACCAGTCCACCGTGTTGATCTTCACGGTGACGTTCTTGTACGCGCTCAACTGCGCCTGTACGGCTTCGGCGAGGGCCTTGTCGGTCGGGAACGTGGTGAAGGTGAAGGTCACCGGCTTGCCGTCGGCGGCGAGTTCGTCGAACAGCTGCTGGGCGTCCTGCTTGTCGTAGGTGTGCAGGGCCACGTCGTTGTAGTACGGGCTGGTCTTCGGGAAGAGGACGTCCGCGGTCTCGGCCTTCCCTTCGTAGACGGCCGAGTTGAGCGCGGCGACGTCGATCGCCTCGCTGACGGCCTGCCGGGCCCGGATGTCGTTGAAGGGCGCCCGCTTGGTGTTCAGCGTGAGGAAGCGCCCGCCGCCGGACGGCACGGTGGTGACGGCGAGGCCCGCCGCCTTCTCCTTGGCGACCGACTCCCAGTCGGTCTCGACCCCGAGGTCGGCGCCGCCGCTGCTCAGCGTGTTCACCCGCTGCTGAGCGTCGGTGGCGGTGGTCAGGGTGATGCCGTCGAGATACGGCTTCGGAGCGTCGTAGTACGAGGTGTTCTTGACGAGGGACAGGGCGCCGCCGCGTATCCAGGACTTGAGGGTGAAGGGGCCGGCGCCGACCGGCTCGGCGTCGAAGGAGTTCTTGCCCTTCTTCAACGCGGTGGGCGAGGCGATCCAGTTCATGGCGGTCGTGACGACCTGCTCGCCGTAGAGCGGCGTCGGCCGGGTGAGCGCGACCTCCAGGGTCGTCGCGTCGACCACCTTCGTGGACTGCACGACGGAGGCGTACGGCTGCGAGTCCGAACCGAGGTTGGGGTCCTTGAGGCGGTCCCAGTGGTACTTGACCGCGGCCGCGTCGAGCGCGGTGCCGTCCGAGAACTTCAGGCCCTCGCGCAGCGTGAGCGTGAAGGTCTTCCCACCGTCCTTGCTGGAGAAGTCGGTTGCCATGCGGTACTCGATGGCCCCGGTCTTCTGGTTCGTGACCATGAGGTTGCCGTAGAGCGCGTTGCCCAGGAACGCCGTGCCCTGGAGGGTGTTCTGCAGCAGGGCGGGGTCGAGGTTGCGCGGCTCGGTCATCTCCACGGCGCGCAGGGTGCCGCCCGTCACCGGCTTTCCGGTCGCCGCCGAACCCCCGCTCCCCACACTGCCGTTGGAGTCGCAGGCTGCCAGCAGGAGTGCGGCGCAGCAGCCGGCGATCGCGGCGAGGGCTCTTGTGTTCCTGATCATGACTACCTCTCGAAGACGGGATGTCCGGAAGCTGAGGGCATGGGGGGAAACGACGTCGTGTGCTGACTGCCTGCGCAGGGCGGCCTGGCCGGCGTCGTGGCACCGGCGGGCGGCGCGCCGACTCCTGACCAGTCGGCGGCGTTACGGGAGAAGCACTGCGACGTGAAGCGGCTGTGACGCCGGAAACAGTGACAACCCCGCCGGACGGATGTCCAGGGTGCTGACACACCTTCACAGGAATGGGCGCCGAAAGCTTAGCTTGCATATCACGATAGGTCTCTAAATGAGTCGCTCACGCGGCGGGGAAGCACTGCGCGCCCTGGGCCGCACCCAGCCGGAATGCCCTCTACGTCGCACCTCTTGACGCGCTACTGCAACCACATAACGATAGTTAGCGATATCTCAAACCGATAACCCGTACCCGATGCCTGGCATGCCCCCTGACCGGACGCCCGGGCACCCCCGAGAGGCAGGACATGCGCAGAACCGCCATCGGCACGCCCCGAACCGGACGAGGGCCGCGAACGCGTCCGGCCGCGTTCACCACGCTCGCACTCGCCGCGGCCTTGATGCTGCCCGGCGTGCAGGCATCCGCCGCGGACGCCCCGCAAGCCACGTACAAGATCCAGTGGTTCAAGGGGACCAAGTCCGGAACGTACCCGGCGAAGGCCGTCACCACTGAGACGCGCACCGACACGGTGGGCTCGAAGGTCCGGCTCGCCGGCGACGACCTCGACGCCCCGCGCGGCTACGAGCTGGACAGGAGGAACACCACCGTCAAGTCGGCGACCGTCGCCGCCGACAACTCGACGACCATCTCGGTCTACTTCAAGGCGGACGAGAAGGCGACCGACCTGTTCCAGCGGGGCAACCTCCTGTGGACGACCACCACTTCCGGCGACCCGAACAAGGACGGGCAGTTCCTGAGTTCCATCACGGCCCAGAACAACCTGAAGGCCATGAAGTACTGGTACCGGTCGGCGAAGCTGGGCGACATCGGCGCCCTGGACGCGATCGTCAACTACACCTACTACGAGCGCGGCGGATTCGTGCGGGACGACGAATCCAACATCTACACCCCGTACTACGGGGCGAACATGGGCAACAACATCGACGGCAAGCCGGGTTGGTCCATCATCCGCCGCTTCGGACTCATGGCGGTCGACAAGGGCCTGGCCGACCTGAACAGCCTCGACAACAGCGGCACCGCGCAGTCCGACATCTACCACGCCCTCGCCGAGTCGTACGCGAACGACGAGATGAAGGCCATCTACCCCGACATGATCGACTACGACGCGTCGCTGCCGTACTACCTGGCCGCCGCGAACTCGGAGGGCGACTTCAAGGGCTGGCGGTATGTGGCCGAGCTCTACTGGTTCGGCCATGTCGCTCCCGACAGCGGGACGACCGCCGGCGAGGAGGCACTCCGGTACATGGAGAAGGCGGCCACCGGCTACGACTCCACGGACTACCTGAAGAACGACGCCACCGCCAACGCCTATCTGGGCTTCTGGTACCTCAACGAGAGCGGCACCGGTCCGGACCTGCCCATCCCCGCGGGTGAGACGAAGGTGTCGATGGCACTGAAGTACTTCACCCGGGCCTCGGACATCGCCGACCACGGCACCATCCGCAAAATGCAGGAAGCGCTGGAGAAGCTCGCCGAGATCTACGAGACCGGCGAGAACGAGGAGTCCGGCGTGCCGACCACGGCGGATCTCGCACAGGCTCTCGCGGTGTACGAGAAGATGCTCGGCGCGGCGTACTACCCCGGCACCCAGAAATACGCGGACGCGGTCGCCAGGGTCGAGGCGAAACTCGCGGCGACGGCCGAAGGCGGGCAGACCGTCGTCCTCCACAACGGCGCGTCCCTCACCCTCGACAGCCCCGCGATCGTGCGGGACGGCGAGGTCCTCGTCCCGTCGACCGCGCTGGACTCGCTGGGCCTGACGACACGGTACGACGAGGCATCGCAGACCCTGACCGCCACGAACTCCGCCCTCACGCTCACACTCACCGCGGGAAGCGACCGCGCGGTCGTCGTGCACACGGACGTCAAGATGGACGCCCCGGCCCAACTGGTCGACGGTGAACTGTTCGTCCCGCTGCTGTTCATCGGCAGGACCATCGGCCTCGACACGAGCTACGACGCCGCGGTCAACACCGCCTCACTGAGCGACCCCGCCGCCCCGGCAGTCAGCTCCGGTTTCGACAACGGCGGCAACGCCGTCGTCTCCTTCGGCGGACGCGAGTGGGTCGTGCTGGCCCAGAAGGACGACCGTCAACTGATCGTCGCCAAGGACGACCTCACCGACGCGGCGTACAACAGCGCCTACAACCCGACCACGGGCCAGGCGCTCTACACCACCTGGGAGAACAGCGAACTCCGCTCCTACCTGAACGGCACGTTCCACGACACCTTCAGCGCCGACGACCAAACGAAGATCATCAGCACCCGGATCGCCAACTCGCCGAACACCGACTACAAGACCCTGGCCGGAAGTGACACCACGGACGACATCTTCGTGCTGTCCCAGCAGGAGTACGAGACCTATATCGGCGACAGCCAGACGCTGGGCAGCACCCTGAACTCCGGCGGCTCGAACTGGTGGTGGCTGCGCACGCCCGGCGTCGACCAGCGCTACGCCGCTTTCGCGAACTCCGCGGGCTTCGTCGCCTCCTACGGCCGCCTCGTGACCAACCCCCTCGGCGGCGTACGCCCCGCCCTGTGGCTCAAGATCCCGGCGACCGACCCCGGCGGCCACCCCACGATGACGGTCACACAGACCGGCGCGCACCAGCTCACCGCGGTGTTCGACCGGCCCCTGGACGCCACAGCCGCGTCGCTGTCGATCGTGAAGGACGGATCGCCGCTGGACATCTCGTACTTCAAGTGGGCGGAGAACTCGAAGTCCGTCGTCCTCACGACGGCGGACGAACTCACCGACGGCAGCTACACGGTCAACATGGCCAATGTCACCAACGGGAGGACCCTGAGCGGAAGCTTGGTCATCGGCAGGGTCAGCGGTTCTACGGAGGCCGGTGGCTGACGGATGCTCAGGCGGAGGGCGACGCCGGAAGGACATGCGACACCCGGCGTCGCACTTCTGGTCAACAGGGCCAGCCCATCGGCACCCGGACCACACCGGTCGAGTTCCCCTACAGGTGACAACCACGGGATTCCGCCCACCGGCACCACGGCGGCGCGTTACCGTACCGGCACACTGAGTTGCCATCGGCCGGTTGTGGAGGATTCCCGTGTCATCACCCTGCGACCCGCAGTACGCTCCCGCCGGCGACGTGGGCGCGGCCCTCATGTTGATCGACTCCCGGCTCAAGGCCATGTACGACGGCAAGCCGGTCGCCGATCCCGAACAGCAGCAGCTGACCGACCAGCTCACCGCGTCCCTGGGCCCCGATCAAGCCCGTGACCTGGTGGACGGCACCTGCACCCTCGTCTACATGTTCATGCGCTGGCTGCGACTGGCCCACGAGGACCACGGCAAGGACGTCGTCGAGTACGTGGTGCCCACCCTCGTCGCCTCGCTGCGCCAGATGCCCAAGAGTGTGCAGCCCGAGGCGATCCCCACCATGGCCGGCCTGACCATCGCGGCCGGCACCGGCCTGAGCCCCAGCCTGTGGCGTCAGCAGTACGGCGAGTGGACCGAAGCCGAGATGAACGCCCTGGAAGCCACAGCCCTGTTGCTCGCGGAGCACATCCACCGGCTCACCAACGACCGCGACTTCGCCGTCCGCATGATTTCCGAGGCGCTGACCAGCTCGAACCAGGACTGACAGTTGCTCCCTGTGATCGGAAGGCGTTGAGGGCGATGCCGAACGGCGTCGCCCTCCTTGGTGTGCCTGCGCGTGCAGGCACGGACCCTTCCCTTCACCCCGCGCCAGGAGTGCCTCGTGCCCGGGGTCGAGGGGAGTTCAGGCGTAGGCGTCCTCGACGGCGACTCGGCGCACGGTACGCAGCGTCGATCGGAGACTGTTCAGATCGGTCGAGCCCAGGGCGAGGCGGAGCGCCTGGGGGTGTGCGTGGAGGTGGTGAACGGCTCCGCCGTGGTGACCGAGATGTGCCGGCGCGCGAGGGTGGCGGTCAGGCGGTCGGCGCGGGCGTCGTCGGGCAGCGGCAGCCAAGTGAAGTACGACGAGGGGTGGCCGATGAGCGGGAGGCCCGCCAGCTCCTGTCTGGCGACTGCCTGGCGCGTCTTGGCGTCCTCTCGTTTCTGCGCTTCCAGGTCGTTCACCGTGCCGTCGTCGAGCCAGCGGCAGGCGAGGGCGGTGGTGAGAGCGGGGATGTTCCAGGTGGTTGCCCGGATGGCGCGTTCGAGGGGCGCGACCGTGGACGGCGGGGCGAGGACGAAGCCGACCCGCAGGCCGGTGGCGATGCTCTTCGACAGCCCCGAGACATAGACGGTGATGTCCGGTGCGGTCGCCATCAGCGGCGGGGGAGGGTCCTCGACCAGGTAGGCGTACGAGGCGTCCTCGATGAGGAGCGGACCGTACTGTCGGGCGATCCTGATCAGACGGGTGCGGTCGGATGCCGGCATGACCCAGCCCAGGGGGTTGTGGAGGGTGGGCATGGTGTAGATCGCGCGCACCGGGCGGGTCGCGCACAGTTTCTCCAGGGCCTCGAGATCCGGTCCGCCGGGGGTGGTGGGGATGGGTTCCAGGTCGAGGCGGAAGGCGTGCGCGAGCACCTTGAAGCCCGGGTAGGTGAGCGCGTCGACCGCGACGACGTCGCCGGGTTTCAGCGTGGCCATGACGGTGACAGCCAGGCCGTGCTGCGCCCCGGTGGTGATGAGGATCTGATCCGCGTCGGCGGTGATGCCCCGGCAGCTGAGGTGTCGTGCGATGGAGGCCCTGTCCTGGGGACGTCCTCGGTGTGGCTGGTAGCGCAGCAGCGAGTCGAGATCACCGGAGGTGGCGACCTCGCGCAGGGCCCGCCGCAGGAGGTCGGCCTGGCCGGGCAGCGACGGGTAGTTGAAGCTGAGGTCGACCGCGTCCGTGGCGAGGAGGTGCTGGTCGAATCCGTGACCGGCGGAGACCGCGATGTCCCGCACGAACGTGCCGCGGCCCTGTTCCCGGCTCACCAGGCCCATCGCTTCCAGTTCGGCGTACACCCGGGTCGCGGTCACCACGGCGATGCCCTCCCGGGCGGAGAGAGCGCGGTGGGTCGGCAGCCGGGCGCCCGAGGCGAGCCGTCCCGACCGGATGTCGGCGGCCAGGGCGTCGACCAGTGCCTTGTAGCGCGGGGCAGCCATGGACCGGATTGTATCCATGACAATTCTTTGACTGTCCTGTTCGCGGGTCCCTACCGTCGAGCCCCACACACCACCCCCCGGGATCCGGAAGGACAGCCGCCGTGCACATCGCCATCCTCACCTTCGAGGGCTACAACGAGCTCGACTCCCTGATCGCGCTCGGTGTCCTCAACCGGATCAGGACCGACGACTGGCGTGTCACCATCGCCACCCCCAGCCCCAAGGTGACCTCGATGAACGGGGTGGTCATCGAGCAGATGTCCACGCTGGAGGAGGCGTGCTCCGCCGATGCCGTCATCGTCGGCAGCGGCATCGCCACCCGCGAGGTCACCGAAGACCCGGCGATCATGAACGTCCTGCGCGGCCTTGCCCCCTCCCGCCAGCTCATCGCCGCCCAGTGCTCCGGCGCCCTCGTGCTGGCCAGGCTCGGCCTGCTCCACGACATCCCCGCCTGCACCGACCTCACCACCAGGCCCTGGGTCCTCGCCGCCGGCGTCGAGGTCCTCAACCAGCCCTTCTACGCCAAGGACAACATCGCCACCGCCGGCGGCTGCCTGGCCTCGCACTACCTCGCCGCCTGGATCATCGCCCGCCTCCAGGGTCACGACGCCGCCGAAGGCGCGCTGCACTACGTCGCTCCGGTCGGCGAGAAGGAGCAGTACATCGAGCGGGCCTGGCACAACATCACCCCCTACCTGCCCGCCTCCGCTCCCGCTTCCGCTCCGGCGCTCGCCTGACCCGAGAGATTCGGCCGATCGGTCTGGACCATTGACCCGGACCCGTCATGAAGGCACCCTGTACTCCACCGAAAGGCGCATGACTGAACAGCGGTCACCTACGTGAACATGATCGTGCGTGTTTCCGCCGCGCCTCCCGGCACTTCCACGGCACCTCCACCCCCACTCACGACGAGGTGAAGGCTCATGAGCACCACGCGAAGGAAGCTCCTCGGCTGCACACTCGCCGGCGCGGCCGCCGCGACGGTCGGCCTGCCCGCCACCACCGCACACGCCGCCGGCTGGCAGCTGAAATGGTCCCCCTCGGCGAGCGGCGACGGACTCGGCGCCTTCGAGACCGTCGAGGACGACCGCGCCGGCTCCCACCCCTCCGCCGCCCCGCACATCTACGCCACCGGCGACAACTGGCGCTTCACCATGCACACCGTCGACCGCGACACCTCCACCGACCGCCAGCGCCACGAAGTCACCGGACTGCGCAACGGCAGCGGCGCCAACTACCTCAAGTGGACCGAAGGCCAGACGTGGCGTCTGACCTACTCGATGTACATCCCGAGCTCCCTGAAAGCGACCACGAGCTTCACCCACATCATGCAGATGAAACAGCCCGGCACCGGCTCCTCGCCCATCGTCGTCCAGTCGCTGCGCCGCGTGAACGGCGTCCAGACCATCGAGCTCAAGCAGTTCACCGACGACATCCTGATCGGCCGCACCGATCTGGAACCGCTCCAGGACCGCTGGATCGACGTCGACTTCCAGATCAAGATCGGCAACGGTTCGGCGGGCTCCCTGCGCTGGATCCTCAAGAACGGTTCCACCACCGTCCTCGACAAGTCCCGCACCGGCATCGACACCTTCCTCGCCGACCGGGTGCGCCCCAAGTGGGGCATCTACCGCTCCCTGGGCGACACTTCGGGCTCCCTGCAGAACTGCTACCTGCTGCTCACCAACATGCGCGGCTACCAACTCGTCTGACAGACCGCCCCGCTCGGCTCAGGTGTGCAGCGTGGGCCGGTAGACGAGTTCCTGGGTGTGGCCGTCGAGAGTCCGCCGCTCGATGAGTTCGAGATCGAAGTCGGCCGCGCCCCCGAACACCGGGTCCGCCCCGGTCCGTCCGGAGATCACGGGAAAGATCGTGAGCTGGACGCGGTCGACGAGGCCGGCGGCCATCAGCGCCCGGTTCATCGCCAGGCTGCCGTGCGAGCGCAGCGGCACCTGGGACTCCCTCTTGAGCCGGGCCACGACCTCGACGGCGTCGCCGGCGACCACGGTGACGTCGGGCCAGTCGAAGGGGCCGTGGAGGGTCGTCGACACCACCGTGGTCGGCAGGTTCTTCATCGTGGTGGTCACCGGATCGTCCACACCGCTGCCCGGACATCTGGTTGCGCTTCTCGCGGCTCGCCCAGGTCCTCGTACCGATCGCCGTCGGAGCGCACCTCGCGCGGAGTCTCCGTGACCGCGGCCCGGCCCGATCCTCGCGGCAGACCGACGCACCTCCCAACCGGCCCGGCGGCCGGCATCATTGAGTCCGTCGTTCTCCGGGCCGGTGGCTCAGCAGGCGATGACGTACCAGACCGGGGTCCAGTACACGTCGTTCCTCTCGGGGGCGTCGCTGGAGAACATCCAGGCGCCGTTGGCGTCGTAGAAGTGAGCCCTGGTGCCCGGCGTCTGGTTGTTGTGGAGGGAGCCCCAGCCGACGAGGTTGGGGAGGGTGTACGTCGTGTTGCACGTGGTGTAGTCGAACCTGTTGCCGTTGGCGCCCTTGCCGCACACGTAGTAGTAGGCGCAGTTCAGCGAGTCGGCGGCCGAACTGGGCCCGGCGGCTTGGAGGGTGACGGCGTTCTTCATCTGGGCCGCCGTCAGTGACGGTTGCCGGGCTGCCTCGGAGGTGAGGATGCCGGTGCTGTCGGTGTGGGCGGCGGCGGTGCCGTTGAGCCCCACTGTCGAGGTCGCGATGGCCGCCGCTGCGAACAGTGCCGCGGTCAATGTGCGTGGTTGCATGAGGAATCCCCCTCGATCGAGGTTGCCGTCAACTCGCGTTCTGCGTATCGGGTTTGGGCCGGTCCAGTAGTCGGCGGTCATCACCGGGAGTTCAGCGTCCTCGCGTGCGAGGGCCTCAACGTAGGACTCGGGCGACGTGCTGCGCCAACTTTTCGAAGATCTTCGAAACGCCTTGCCTTCCGGGGGCGCGGGGCCCATCACCGTGGCGGGGGATTCAGCGATGTGACGTCGGGCAGGCGATGCGGGTGGTACGTCGCCAGGGCCGCACCCGTGAGCCACCAACCGCGGTACACCAGGGCACGGCACAGGGGTTCCGGGAGTCGGTCGAAGACCGTCGGTACGAGGGACAGGTCGCGGCCGTCGTAGGTGCGGTGTTCCGGGAAGGAGTCCCGCCACTTGTCCAGTTGTCCGGAGCCGTGGTCGGGGAAGTCGGTGGCCAGGGCCATCAGGACGCCTCTGCGTGCGCCGGGCGGCAGGGGTTCGTCGGGGCCCACGGTGTGACCGCGCTGGAAGCGCTCGACGGTCAAGCGTGTGCGCAGCGCGGTGCTTTGGCGGTAGAGGAGGGAGTTGGCGCGGGCCAGATCGCGGACGATCGGCAGGCCCCCGTACGCGCCGGGGCGCAGCAGACCGCCGGAGTTGAGGATGACCAGGAAGACGTCGCGGTAGTGCTCGCTGTCGATGGCCTCCGAGCCGGTGTTGTCGTAGGTGCCGCCGTCGAGGAGGGCGGGTGTGCCGGTTCCGCAGGGAAAGGCCTCGTGGTCGAGGAGCAGGGGAGGGAAGGCTCCCGGTACCGCGGCCGAGGCGGCGACCGCGACGCTCAGCTTCAGGTTGGTGCCGGCCGTCGGCGCCAGGCCGATCGTGTAGTCGCCGAACACGTCGCGTTCGAAGGTGAATCGGGTGCCGGTCGTGAGGTTGGCTGCGTTGAGGATCCAGCGGACCTGGGGGTCCAGGTCGGAGAGTTGGGTGCCGTCGAAGAACCACTCGTCGAGACGGCGGGCCAGGAGGTCGGTGCGGGTCGAGGGGCCCGCGGTGCGCCAAAGGCCCCGTAGGAGTGCCTTCTTGAGGGAGTGGGAGCTGATCTTCCCGATCGTCGGGTCGATGACGAGGTCGTCGACGGCGGTGGTGGTGAAGCCCCGCTGTTTCAGGGCGGGCCAGTGGGTGGCGAGCAGGCCGTTGGCTATCGAACCTCCGGACACCGACGATGCGTATCTCAGCTCCGGCATCATCCTCGCGTCGGAGAGGAAGCGCAGGACGCCCAGGGCGGCGAGCGTCGCGCGGAAGCCGCCTCCGGAGAGCGTGACGGCGACCGGGGCGGCGGCGGGGGCAGGTTGTGCGGGGCGCAGAGTGTCACCGCAGGGCCGGGCGCGCAGGCCGGTGCCCACGTCGGGTGAGTCCACCGCCCAGGTGCGGGTGTCGGGGTGGGACGGGGTCATGGCTGCTCACCGATCTCTATGACCTGGGCCAGGTCCGCGGGCGGCCGGACGCTGACGGTGAAGCTCCGCTTGTCCTGGAGGTCGCCGAGGGTGTCGTTCGCGAAGTCGATCCGGTTCGTCAGATGGATGGTGTACTCGTCGTCGGGGGCCCGTGAGGCGACCAGCATCTGGAGGGTTTCCTCGCTGGGGTGGTGGTGTTTCACGCCGTCGGCCGAGATCACGTAGTGATCGGCGTGGATGTGGTCGAAGAAGTCGCTCTCCACGTTGCGATTGCTGCCGTGGTGGGGGAGTTTGAGCAGGTCGACGTGGAGCGGGTCGGTGCCGTCGAGCAGTCCGGTGTCGCGCAGCCCGGCGAGGATGCGATCGCCCCTGGCATCGCCGGTGAGCAGTGCGGTCCGCCCGTGATGTTCGAGCAGCAGGACGATGCTGGAGAGATTGGGTACGGAGCCGTCCGTGTAGGAGGAGGTGATGACGCCCGGGTCCTGGAGTTGCCGGGCCTCGCGCCAGCGATCCGCCAGCTCTTCCAGCGCTGCCTCGTCCGGGGCCACCACTGTGACGTGCAGGTGGTCGAGTGTCGCCTCCCCGCCGGTGATGAGCGGGCCGTCGAAGAGCGGATTGCCGCCGAGGCCCAGTTTGGCCGCCGCGTCACGCAGGGCTCGTCCCTGGTTGTAACTGGCCCTGACGGCACCGCTTTCCGCACTCGCGCGGTCGACGAGCTCCTGGGCCGAGGCGCTCAGCCCCTGTTCCTCGCGGTCCACCAGGTCGTCCACGGAGTTGAACCAGACCTTCCGCACGGCGAAGGGGTCGGGTTCCTGGTCGTCCCTGGCGTGCTCGATCTGTCTGAGCAGCTTGAGCAGTCCGACGGTGTGGTCGTCGTCGACGTGGGAGAGGCAGACGACGTCGATCCGCGGGATGCCCCGGCCGTCCGGAGGGAGCTGCGAGAGGCGGTCGCGCAGGGACGTCTCGTAGACCTGGCTCGGGCCGCCGTCGACGAGCATGACCCTCTCGTCCGTCCCCCAGCGGACCAGGAAGGAATCGCCGTGCCGGGCGTTGAGGAAGTCGAAGGTGAACATGGCGCGCTCCTTGTCCGGGCTCGGGTGTCACACCGACTGCATCGCGCGCAGGACGTCGACCAGGCCGGATCCCTGGTAGTGGCGTTCGCGGCCCAGATCCGTCGCCGTGGCGCACAGGATCTGCTTGACGCGCTCCGGGCGGCCGATCAGTTCCCGGTTGCGTGCCAGCAGCATTGCGGCGGCTCCGCTCACATGGGCCGCTGCCTGACTGGTGCCGTGGAGGGCGGCGATGCCCTGATCGGGGATGGGCCCGTCGATGTCCTCGCCCGGTGCCAGGAGATCGGGCTTGGGCCTGCCGTCGCCGGTGGGACCCCGGCTGGAGAAGTAACTGACGCCATGGCGGTGCGGATTGCTGCGATGGGTGGAGCCGACCGTGATGACGGAATCGGCGTTGCCGGGATCGGAGATGCTCGCACCGCGGTAGTCGCGGCCCAAGGTGTGGACGGCTCCCGCGTATCCGGAGTTCCCGGCCGCGGCGACGACCACGACACCCGAGCGGGACAGGCGGTCGCACTCGATGCACACCGGGGTCCAGCCGGTGGAGTGGCTCGCCACGTCATGCGGCACCGAGAGGCTGATGTTGACCCCGGCGATCACGAACCGGCCCGCCTGTTCATTGATGTACCGGATGGCCTGAAGGGCTGTCACGATGGAGAACTCGTCTCCCGTCCCCTCGTCGCCGAGGACCCGGAAGTCGTACAGCTGGATCCTTGGACAGATACCGCGGAACTCCTCCTCGGGACGCGGCCACCAGCCACCGATGATCCCGGCGATATGGGTGCCGTGCGGGTCGAGAGGGGTGGTGTACGACTGGTAGCGCGGGACTTCGGAGGGCTGTGCCGTGGCGGGGACCGTGGTGAGGTCGATCTCGGCGAACGGGAGGGCCTTGGGCCAGTCGATGCGTCCGTCGTTCAACGCGTCGAGGGACAGCGTCTTGCGTACGCCGACGAAGTTGAAGGCCCGGGGGATACGGGAATGGCGCGGCACCGGTTCCGGTGTGGCCGTGGTGTCCCAGTCGTAGAAGGCGGGGTGTCGGGCGTCGATGCCGCTGTCGACCACGGCCCAGCCTATGGAACTGCAGTTCACGGAGAAGACCTGCTCGGCGGCGTCGGCCTTGATGGTGGCCCGGGAGCGTACGACCGCGGAGGACGCCTGTCGGTTGGCCGTCACGGAGAGGATGGGATACCGCTGTCTGCGGTCGAGGACGCCATGCCCGGCCGGGTCCGCGGGGGGCTCGGTGTCGGCCGGCTCCAGATGAACACCGGTCAGAATCCGGGCCACTTCCGAGCTGACCACCTTGCCCGACGGCCGTCTGTCGCGCAGCGCCGGATACGACTCCGCGACAATGGCGCTCAGCAGTCTGAGGAACCACCGCTGGTGCCGGGTGCGCTCCTGCCGCCGCGCGGAGTTGTCGTGAACGTCGCTGGCGCGCTCGGGAATCCCGCCGGGCCGCGCTTCCGCCGGGGTGTCGTCGCGCAGCGCGTCCACGATGCCGGCGGGGCCCTGCCGGTTCGCCAGATCGTGCGCGTCACGGATGACACGGTTGAGGTTGGTCTTCGGCAGCACGGTCTGGACGAGCTCGCTCAGGGTCAGCTTGGCCGCGATGAAGCTGCCGGACGCGATCGGCTGGCAGTCGCCCATCATGTTCAGGTTCCTGAAGCGTTGCAGGATCTGCTGGACGCCGTGTTCCTCGTCGATGGCGAGGATCAGGTCCTCCCGTGGCTGCGTGGCGTCCTCGGGCACATGGGCGAGGGCCAGCAGGGCGTCGAACCGTACGGGGCAGTCCGTCGCCCAGGGAACGGGCCGGGGTCCCTTCCCGTAGAAGAGTTCTTCGAGTCTCTGTCGTTCCATCCGGGTCATCGCCGTCGATCAGGTACCGGTGCGGACGCCGGTCTCCCAGCCGCCCGCGTCGGACGGCGAGGGTCTCCGACCTCAGTGTGGAGCGCGAGGGAGGGGGCGCAGCAGGGCAGAAGGACCCACACCGGCCAGGGGCAGCGTTACCCCGTCCACGAGACCGCGGGGATGAGGTCGTGGGTGAGGGCGAAGCGGGTCAGATCCGCCCGGCGCCGGGAGCCGATCTTGTCGCGGAGACGGTCCAGATGCGAGTGCACGGTGTGCTCGCTGATGCCCAGCCGTACGGCGATGGCGTGATCGGTCTCACCGTGCGCGACCAGCTCCAGGATCTGGCGCTCGCGATCCGTGACATGACACGACGGCTCCGTGTCCGGCCGTACGGCGAGCTCCGCGGAGACGTAGGAGCGGCCGTCGGCGACGAGCCGGATCGCGGCCAGCAGCTCGCCCACGTCGGCGTGACGGCTGACGCAACCGCGGGCGCCGGCGCGCAGGGTGGACACGGCGTGGTGGTCCCGCGCGGAGCACAGCACCAGGACCGAACCCCCGTCGGCGGCGAGCCGCCCCACCACTTCCGCCAGGCACACGGGTGACAGCTGAAGGTCCACGAGCACGATGTCACCCCGCCGCAGAACCCCCGCCGCCTCGTCGGCGGACCGGGCGGCGAACGCGAACGCGAGGCCATCGGCGCCGTCGACGAGATGGGCCACACCACTGCTGAGGAGCGGACAGTCACCCACGACGGCGACACGCCTCGCTTGCGCACTCATCGGCGCCTCATTCCGCCCGGGCCGGCGCCCTGGGTGCGGGCATGGCCTCCCAGCTCCAGTGTTGTTCGCGCGGGGCGGTCCGGCATGCCGAGGCACTTCGGCACCCACTCCTTGCGCTTCGGTTCTCGAAGCGTCATAGTGATTCGAAAATCGAAGCAGTGCTGGAGGTTCCATGCCCAAGGGCTACTGGGTCAGCGTCTACCGCACCATTTCGGATCCGGAGAAGCTGGCTGCCTACAACAAGCTGGCCCGCCTGGCCGTCGAGGCCGGGGGCGGTCGGACCGTCGTCCGCGGCGGCCGGGTCGTGGCACATGACGCCGGAATCGCCGAGCGCACCGTCCTGGTCGAGTTCGACAGCTTCGAGCAGGCCGTCGCGGCGCGCGAGAGTCCGGCCTACCAAGAGGCGCTGGCCGTCCTCTCCGACGGCGTCGAGCGCGACTTCCGCATCGTCGAAGGCGTCGACTGACCGAGGTCCGGCCGGAGCGGTCAGGTGACCCGGGCGGCGAGGTACTTCGGGGCCATCTCGCGGTAGCTGTCGGTGAGAAGTTCGGTGAGCTCGGTCCAGTCGGTGTGGTCACCCAGCACGGCGGCGACGACGTTGTGGCCCCAGCCGGCACGGAAGAACGGGAACCCGCCGGCGGTCAGGCCGAGCAGATCGTCGACGGGCACCCGGAACGTCATCACGACCAGTTCCCGATCCGCGGCCGCATACGGGGCGTAGGCCGGGGCGCGCTCCACGTCCGGCGCGTAGACATGGGCGAATGTCCGCGTACGGATCCGCCAGCGCACCCCGATCCAGGCCGGTTCCTCGTACGACTCGGGCAGCTGCCGGCAGATCGGCCGCAGCCGGTTCAGGATCTCCGGCGGCACGTCTCCAGGACTCGACATGGGTCGACACTAGCGACCGCGGGTGACGTGACAAGCCGGACGTGGCGGCCCTCACCGGGCCGCCACGCACGCCGGCCGTCAGACGCGGTCGGCCGCGATCAGCACGTACTGGAAGGACCCGTCGCGGTACGACTCGATGAACGCCTCCTCGATCCCGGTGACCAGCGAGGACGTGGCCCGAAGCTCCCAGTACGGCAGCGTGTCGGGCGTCAGGTCGATCACGGTCTGCGGTACGAGCCGGTTGTCGGCCATGGCCCGCAGATACTCACGGCGGGAGTGGATGTTGCACTCGAAGTGGGCGTTGATCTGGGAGACCCACTTCGACGGCTGGCCGTAGCGGGGATTCCAGCAGCCGGTGATGGTCACGTACCGGCCGCCCACCTTCAGGAAGCGGGAGTGCTCGGCGAACAGGTCGTGGAGGTCGACGTACATGGTCGACTCGTTGTTCCAGGAGGCGGTGACGCTGCCCTTCTCGAAGGGCGTGTCGAGCATGTTGCACACGCGGGAGCGCACCTGGTCCTGGATCCGCAGATCCCGTGCCCGTCCGTTGCCGAAGTCGGCCTGGGTCGCGGACAGGGTGACGCCCTCGACCTTGCAGCCGAAGCGCTGGTGCGCCATGACCATGGAGCCGCCGCGCCCGCAGCCGGCGTCGACGAGGGTGTCGTCGGGCGTGACGGGGCCGAGGTGGTCCAGGAGGAACTCGGCCTGGGCGGACTCGAGCCGGTGCAGCTCCGCGATCAGTTTCTTCTCGTACTCGCTGTGCTCCGGGTCGCCGAGAGCGTCATGGTTGACGTCGCCGATGCCGTAGTGGTGGTGGTAGAGACCGTCCACGTCACCGAGGCGCAGGTTCACCGGCCTCGCCTCGTTGTTCCAGTACCGGGCGATGTCCCCCTGGTAGGGGGTCGCCGGGGCCGGGATCGTCGCGGAGACGGTGGGGGTGATTTCTGTGGTCACAGAGGTGTCCGTTCCTTACCAGAAGGCGGGCAGGCTGTAGCGGTAGGTGTTGGTGCGGTGCCAGTCGTGGTTGCCGTCGACCCACGCGGCCACGCCCTTGAGGAAGCGCACCACGGGGGGCAGCGGACAGGCCGCTGCCAGGTCGGCCGCCGCCGCCTCGAAGGCGTGCATGAGCTCGTTGTGGACCTCGACCGCCTTGAGATAGGCGTCGCGTTCCGAGAGCTCCTCGCGCTCGGCGATCACCACCGGCAGGTTCAGATGCCGGCCGGGACTGGCGAGTTCTTTGGTGTAGGAGTACAGGTCGTTGACGATGGTGGTCGCGTTCCCGGCCAGCGCGATGACCCGTTGCATCTCCGGCCGCGCGTGCAGGTCCGCTGGGAGCTCGTAGCCTCCGATGGTGTCGGTGATGGTGGGGCAAGGGCGGAAGTTGTTGAACTGGCGCATCGCCAGGTACTCCCACACCTCGGGTACGTGGTCGGTCTCGGCCCAGGCGGCCTCGGCCAGGTAGCCCAGATGCAGCCGGGCCATGTCATGGCGGTAGCGGTCGGTCTGCGAGGGGCTCGCCATGCGGACGAAGTAGTCCATCGCACTGCGATAGGCGCGCCGCGGGGGGTCCGCGCCGAGCGACTCCTGCCACGCCGGCGTGTACTCCGGGGTGGTGTGGAGGGGATCGAGCGCGGTGTGGGCGAGGAGGAGGCGACCGCCGAGTCCGACAGGTGAGCCGCCGTGGTCCTCGCAGTAGCAGTCGTCGAGGGCGTTCTCCGCGACCATCAGCCGGGTGGCGATCATCAGATGATCGACCGTGGGGGCGTCGGGGTGGCAGCCGACCATGTACCGCCCGACGGAGAAGCCGTCGAACTCGCCCTCCCACTCCTCGGGGTAGAGCTGGACCTCGTCCTCGGCCCAGCGCTTGATCCGGTGGCTCACCTCCTCCACCCGTAGGGGATCGGGCTCCGGCACGGGGTGGTGGTAGAGGCCGGGTACGGCCTGCCCTTCGGCGGGCGGTGCCGGGGGCGCGGGTTCGGGCGGCAGCCGGTGCGGAGTGTGGGCCAGCGACAGGGAGGCCGTCCCCAGTCCGGTGGGTCCCCCCAGAACCCTGTGAAGGCCGAGGTCGGCCGCGGGCGCGGGAGGCGCGGCCGCTTCCGGGGCGGCGACCGATGCGGGCGCGGCTGTGCTCGTCGGATCCGCACGGCCCGCGAGGGACAGCGAGGCCGTGCCCAGCCCGGTCGGTCCGCCCAGGACCCGGTGCGGGACGGGCTCGTCGGCGGGCACGGGAGGAGGGGGCGGGGGTGGGGGAGCGATCGCCGGATGTGCTGCCGCCGCTAGGCCGAAGGCCGCCACCGCGGTCGGAACATCGGGGACCACCGGTGCGGGGACGTCCGGCACGGCGGTGGCCGGCCGGGACCGCTGCTCAGGGACGGTTGATCCAAGGGACGCCGGATCGGGCATCTGCTACTCCTTGTTGCGGTGGGGTGAGCGCTCGTACGGCGCGGACGGGGACGTCGGCCCGGTCCGCGCGGCGTGCCCTCAGCCGCGTACGCGGGCGATCTGCACGTTCTCCATCACGCCGAGCGCGTCGGGCAGGAGCACTGCCGCGGAGTAGTACGTGCTGACGAGATAGGACATGACCGCCTGCTCGTTGATGCCCATGAAGCGCGCCGAGAGCCCCGGCTCGACCTCGTCCGGCAGTCCTGTCTGCCGCAGGCCGATGACCCCCTGGTTCTTCTCGCCCGTGCGCATGGCGATGATGGAGCTGGTCTGCTCCTTGGTGATCGGGATCTTGTTGCAGGGCAGGATCGGCACCCCGCGCCAGGCCGGGACGGACTGCCCGCCGACATCGACATGATCCGGGTAGAGACCGTAGGCGTTGAAGCCGCGTCCGATCGCGGCGATCGTCCTCGGGTGGGCGAGGAAGAACTTGGTGCCGCGGCGGCGACAGAGCAGGTCGTCCATGTCGTCCGGGGTGGGTGGGCCGGAGTGGGGCTGGATGCGTTGCTTGAAGTCGGCGTTGTGCAGCAGCCCGAACTCACGGTTGTTGACGAGCTCGTACTCCTGGCGCTCGCGCAACGCCTCGATGGTCAGCCGGAGTTGCTCCTCGGTCTGGTTCATCGGCCCGTTGTAGAGGTCGGCGACCCGGGTGTGGATCCTCAAGACGGTTTGCGCGACGGAGAGTTCGTACTCCCGCGGCTTCAACTCGTAGTCGACGAACGCGCTCGGCACATCGACCTCGCCGACATGACCGGCCGACAGGGGGATCGCGGCCTCGCCGTGCTTGTTCTGCGGTCGCCGCGCGGCGGAGCCGAACTCGCCGATGTGGCCCCGAAGACCGGGCACGGAGTCCTGTACGGCGGTGAAGTCGGCCCGGGAGAGGGTGAGAAGAGTGCCGGATGTCTCGGCGGTGGCTGTGTGCTCGTAGCGGGCGTCGGGGTCCAGGAGGGCGTTCTCACCGAAGTGTTCGCCGTCCGCGAGCACCCCGAGGCTGATCTCCCCGCCGTACTTTCCCTCACCGGACTGGCTGACGCGGCCATGGGCGATGAGATGGACCCGGTCCGCCGGGCTGCCGCGTTCGACCAGGACCTCGCCGGCGTCGAAGTCACGCTGTACGCAGCGCTCGGCGAGCGCTGCGAGGGCGTCCAGGTCCTCGAAGCCCCGAAGCAGGGGCAGTCCACCGAGTCCGTGGGGGATCACACGGACCGCGGCACCCTCCTGCACGAACGTGACGCGCCCGTCGCCGACGGTGTGGCGCAGCCGCCGGTTGACCCGGTAGGCGCCGCCCTTGGTCTCGACCCAGGGGAGCATCCGCAGCAGCCAGCGGGAGGTGATCTCCTGCATCTGCGGGGCGGACTTCGTGGTGGTGGTGAGGTTGCGTGCGGCGGAGGTGCTCAGGGACTGCTGTGGTACGGCTGGTGCGGCCTGGGTTTCCGGGCTGCTGTCCACGGTCATCGGGGTGGGCTGCTCCTTGCGTGGCCGGGCGGCCGGCGCACAGATGCGCGTCGGCCGAGGGACAGGGAGGACTCGGCGATGGTGGCGGGAGACTCCGGTGATCCCTCCACGTGCAGGACGGTAATGGCCTGTTGAGCCGTTTCGCCGGGAGAGCCCGGCTGCTTCCTTCGAAGCGGTGACAATCATGCCGATACGGTTTATCGGACCATTCAGCGCTATTGCGCCACCCTGGGCGGGCCCGGCCGGAGCCCACGGGCCGTCCACCACGTGGAACGTTTCCTCGCGTTGATCGCGTCGCGCATGATCAAGCCATCAGTACGCCGCCGCAGTGGCACAGTGGCGTCCGTCAGCGAATCATCACCTCGGCGGCGCACGGTATAACGTCGACGGGGAGCTGCGAGCGCGGAGGCGGCTGTGCTCCGCTCGCGGGAAGGGGAGTAACGGTGAAGCCACGGCTCGATGGCGAGGCGGCCGCCACGGGTCGGCCCCGGGCGACCTCGCGTGCCGAGCTGGAACGGCTGGGTTTCGATCTGTTCGCCCGCCAGGGATTCGACAACACCACGGTGGACGACATCGCCGCGGCGGCTCGCATCGGCCGCCGCACCTTCTTCCGTTACTTCGCGTCGAAGAGCGACCTCGTATGGGGCGATTTCGAGCAGCACCTGCTTCGTTTGAAGGGACTGCTCGAACGCGCGGACCCCGGGGTGCCGATGATGGACGCGTTGTGCGACGCCGTCGTCGAGTTCAACCGCTTCGACCCGGTCGACGTCCCCTGGCACGCGCAGCGCATGGAGCTGATCCTCGGCGTCCCGACGTTGCAGGCCGACGCGACCCTCCGCTACGCCTCATGGCGGGCCATCGTCGCGGACTTCGTGTCCCGCCGCACAGGTCTGCCCCCGACGGCCATGCTGCCGCAGCTCATCGGCCACTCGGTCCTGGCCGCGGCCGTGACCGCCTACGAGCAGTGGCTGTCCGTGGCCGAGGCGGACCTCTCGGATCTGCTGCGCCAGGCGATCACGCAGCTTGATACCGGGTTCGGTTCGGCGGTGGGCAGGAAGAGCACATCTTCGGCGTCATGACGGGCGGGACGCCGGCGCCCGGAGATCGCAAACCGGCTCAGGGCGCGGAGTGGCGCATCGCGTCCGCCACGAACTCGCCGATGAGGACCGCCGTCGCGGCCGGTCCGCGCAGGGGCGCGGTCGGCAGGATCGAGGTGTCCGCGACGCGCAGCCCGGTCAGTCCGTGCAGCCTGCCGTAGGGGTCGACGGCGGACTGGGGATCGCCCGTTGGCCCCATGGGGACGGTGCCGCACGTGTGCTGCGAGGTGCCGAGACGATCGCGGATCCATCCGTCGAGGAGTTGGTCGTCCTCCAACGTCTTCGCGTTCAGGCCCAGAAGGTCTGCGGACACCTCCTGGAAGGCGGCGGTGGAGGTCAGGGATGCCGCCACCCGGATGGCTTCGCGCATACGTCGCCGGTCCTTGCCGGTGCGGAGGAAGCCGTAGTGGGTCTCCCAGACGGGGCCGTGCGTGGAGGCCCTGACGGTGATGCGCCCGCTGCGGACCGGGGTCTGGACGGAGACGAAGAACGCCAGCGGTTCCTCGGACAGACCGGTGTGTCCGGTCACGAGCCGGGACAGGGGCACGAGGGACTGGAGGACTTCGAGATCGCCGGGGTGCGGTCCGCCGGTCGAGGACGCGTGCAGTACGGCGCCGAGCCATGAGTCGACGGGCGCGGGCATGGGCCGCCTGGGGAGCCACTCCAGCACCGTCTGCGGGTGATCGCTGAAGCGCGTGCCGACCGCGGCGTTGTCGACGACCACGGGAATGCCGAATCGGCGCAGGTCCGCGGCGGGGCCGACGCCGGAACGATGCAGGATGCGCGGAGTGGCGAAGGCGCCGGCGCACAGCACGACTTCGCCCGCCTCGATCACGATGCGGCGGCCGGCCCGCTCGACGACCACACCGGTCGCCCGGCCGCGGTCGACGGTGACGGCGTGGACGGCGGAATCCCCCTCCACCCGAAGGTTGGGGCGTTGCAGAGCACCGATGAGATAGCCGATGCCGGTGTTGATGCGGAGTCCGTCGGCACAGTTCACCGGCACCGCGCCGAAGCCGGGAGCGTCCTGGGCGTTCTTGTCGCCCTCTTCGGGACAACCCGCTTCCCGCGCCGCCGAGCAGAACGCGGCAGCCGCCGGATGGCGCAGATCCGTCCGCCGTACGGCCATCGGGCCGTGGTTCCCGTGCACCGCGGTGGCGCCATGGTCGTGGTCGTTCTCCAGGCGACGGAGCAGGGGCAGCATCCGTTCGTACGTCCACGCGTCGCCGCCGGCCGCCGCCCAGCGGGTGAAGTCGCCGTGCCTGGCCCGGATGAAGTAGCCGCCGTTCACCGTGGTCGAGCCACCGAGGATCTTCCCCCGGACCACGGTGTACGGGGTGTCGGGAGTCAGTCGTACCGAGTAGGGCTGCATCCAGGGTCCCTCGGGGCCGGCACCGGGAACGAGCCGGGCGTCCAGCAGCTCCGGAGGGAATTCCGACACCGTGCGCGGGACTTGCCCGGCCTCCAGCAGCAGCACGCGGCGGTCGGATTCCTCGCTCAGTCGCGCGGCCAGTGCCGCTCCGCCGGCTCCCGCGCCGACCACGATGACATCAGGGCGGTTCACGAAGACGAGCCTCGATTCGCGTGTGGGTGCGTCAAGAGGGATGAGCGTATGAGCGACCCCTTCCTTTTTGGCACCGCGTGTCATTAAGGTCGCGCTACCGGATCGGGGAGAGGAGGAGCGGTGACGCTTCCTCAGGGGTTCGTGGTCAGGCTCGACCGTGACACCCGGGTGCTGGACGGAGGCCGCGCCCTGCTCGGCGGGTCTCCGGTGCGGCTGATGCGCCTGACCCGGCGCGCCCAGGACCTGCTGACCGGGCATACCGTCGAGGTCCGCCACCGGGCAGGTGCACTGCTCGCCGAGCGGCTGCTGGACACCGGCATGGCCCATCCGGTCACCGATGTCCTGTCCGCCCCCGAGGACTCCCGCTGCACCTTCGTCGTTCCCGTGCGCGACCGGGCCCGGGCGCTCGACCGGCTCCTCACCAGCCTGGGGGGCGAGCATCCGGTGATCGTCGTCGACGACGCCTCCCGGCGACCGGGGACGGTGCGGGCGGTCGCCGTCCGGCACGGAGCGCGCTTCGTGCCGCTGGACGTCAACGTCGGTCCGGCCGGTGCGCGCAACGCCGGTCTTCGACTCGTCACGACTCCGTTCGTGGTCTTCGTGGACTCGGATGTCGTCCTGCCCGCCGACACCGTTCCGACGCTGCTCAAGCACTTCAGTGACCCCCGGGTCGCCATGGCCGTCCCGCGCATCACGGGCCTTCCCACCGCTGTACGAAGCTGGATCGCGCGGTACGAAGAGGCCCGCTCCTCCCTCGATCTGGGCCCCCGCCCGGCCCAGGTACGCCCCGGCACCTCGGTCTCCTGGGCCTCCACCGCCTGCACGGTGGCTCGCGTGGAGGCGCTGTCCGCAGGGTTCGACGAGCGTATGAGGGTGGGGGAGGACGTCGACCTGGGCTGGCGCATCGTCAAGAACGGCTGGCGGATCCGCTACGAGCCCGCCGTACACGCCGCGCACGAGCACCGGACCCGCTTCGACGACTGGTTCACGCGCAAGGCGGTCTACGGAACGGGCGCCCACCCGCTCGCCGAAAGGCACCCCGAGTTCATCGCTCCCGCCGTACTCGCCCCGTGGAACGCCGCCTTCGCGCTCGCGCTCCTCGCTCAACGCCGATGGTCCGTCCCCGCGGCGGCCGCGGTCTGCGCCATGACTGCCGCGCGGACCGCGAGAAGGCTCCGGGGGACGCAACAGCCCGTGCGGCTGGCCTCCTCCCTGACGGCCATGGGCGCGGTGGGCGCGCTGAGCCAGACCTCGGCGCTGCTGACCCGGCACTGGTGGCCGCTCACGCTCGCGGGGTGCGTGGTGTCGCGCCGCGTACGACGGGCCACGGCGCTGGCGGCCGTCGCCGACATCACGTTGGAGTACCGGAACAACCCCGCCGGCATCGATCCGCTCCGGTACGGCCTGGCGCGCAGGCTGGACGACATCGCCTACGGCGGTGGCGTGTGGTGGTCCGCCGTCAAGGGGCGTTCCACCAGGGCGCTGCGGCCCCGGTTGCGGTGGGGCGGCGAGCGGGGCTGAACCCGCGCGCTCCCGACCGCCGCGGGTCAGGTCCATGCTGTCGGCGTCGGCCACGGCTCTTCGGCTGCTCAACGGCGGTCGGACAGGAAGGCGACCAGGTCCTCGGTCGCGTGGAGCAGCAGGGCGTGGCCCTCTTCCGCGGCGGCGCCGGTGGGGTCGCCGAGCACGCCGTTGGCGGTGACGGGCTTCAGCCCGCCGTCTCTCAGCGCCGGCATGAGCTGGGCGACGGGCGTCGTGTTTCCGGCCTCGGCCCGCTCCAGCCGGACCCGGTCGGGCGACAGGGCCAGCATGACGGAGGTCTCGGTCCGTCCGGCGTGCGCGTCCCCGCCCCAGCGGGGAGACCAGGCGAGGACGTCCCGTTGCTCGTCCCGCAATCTGCGGACGGCCCGGGACACCGGCCCGGCGTTCCCGCCGTGCGCCGAGACCAGCACGATCCGGGGGAAGCTCGCACTGGCGGAACGCACCAGCTCGACGAGGAGCAGCTCCACGGCCTCCTGCCCGATGGACAGGGTGCCGGCGAAGCCCTGGTGCTCACCGCTGGAACCGAAAGCGACCGGTGGGGACACCACGACGCCGGTCCGCCGACGCGCCAGACGCTCGGCCAGGGCCACCGCGATGTCGGTGTCGGTGGACAACGGCAGGTGCGGCCCGTGCTGTTCGGTGGCGCCGACCGGCACGGCCAGCAGCAAGGGCCCGTCGGCGGTGCGGCGCGCGACCTCCGGCCAGGTCAGGGAGGCCAGGTCGGTCATCGTGGTGCCCTCTCAGGAGGAGGCGTCGGCTCCGAGAGTTCGGGTGAAGCCCGGCGGGACCAGGACGTCGTCGGGTGTCAGTTCGCGGACGGAGGAGCGGCGCAGCCCGAGCAGGGCGGAGTCCATCCCGCCGCGCAGGATGTCCAGCACGTTCTCCACCCCGGCCTGGCCGTTCGCCGCCAGGCCCCACAGGTAGGCGCGGCCGATCAGGACCGCTTTTGCTCCGAGGGCCAGCGCCTTGATCACGTCGCTGCCGCGTCGGACGCCTCCGTCGAGGAGGACCTCGATCTGGTCGCCCACGGCCTGGGCGACCGCGGGCAGGGCGCGGATCGGGGCCGGAGTGGTGTCGAGGTTGTTGCCGCCGTGGTTGGACACGGACAGGGCGGTGGCCCCGACGTCCACAGCGCGGCGGGCGTCGTCCACCCGGCAGATGCCCTTGAGGAGGAACGGCCCCTCCCACTGCGCGCGCAGCCACGCGATGTCCTGCCAGGACGGGGGCGGAGTGGTCATCCACTCCCCGTAGGCGCCGAAGAAGGTCGGCGGCCGCTCGTCGCGTCCGACGACGTTGGGGACCGTCAGGTCCGGCAGTCGCCGTGTCCGGGCGAAGTCCATCAGCCAGTGCGGGCGGGCCAGCCCCTCGGGCGCGAACCGGACCATGGCCTTGAGGTCCAGTCGCTCCGGGATGACGGGGCTGCCCCAGTCCCGGCCGTGGGAGAAGGACCAGTCGAGGGTGACGATCAGCCCCTTCGCCCCGGCGGCGCGGGCCCGCTCCAGGTGCCGCAGCATCGAGTCCTTGGTGCCCATCCAGTACATCTGGAAGAACGTCCGCGGATTGGCCGCTACGACGTCCTCGACGGGCTTGCTCGCGAAGGAACTGAGGCCCATGGCGGTGTCGCGCGCGGCCGCCGCACGGGCGACGGCCACCTCGCCGTCGGGGTGCACGGCCTGCACTCCGGTCGGGGAGATGATCACCGGCAGTGAGATCTGCTCGCCCATCACCGTCGTGGACAGCTCCCGCTTGGCGGATTGCCCGGCGACGTGGGGCGCGAAGCCGAGCTGAGCGAACGCCTCGGTGTTGTCCCGGTAGGACACCCCGTGCTCCGAACCGGCGAGCAGCGCGGCGTACACGGATTTCGGCAGCCGCTTCTTCGCCCGCCGCTGCGCCTCCGCCACCGTCTCGAACCAGCCGCCGTCACCCATGGCGGGCCTCCTCGATGTCCAGTCCCGCGAGGGGACTCTCGTCGCACATACGGTCCGGGCGGCGCAGCGCCGGCATGCCGAGGGATACGGGGGCGGCGCGCACCGGGCCGGTGTGCGAGTGGTCGCCGGTGGGACGCGGCACCGCCGCCAGGTCGATCGCGGCCAGGGCACTCTCACCGTGTCCCTTGACGCACTCGGGGTCGGGCCCGTCCAGCGGCAGGCCGGTGAAGAACTTCGCGGCCATGCACCCGCCGCGGCAGGCGTCGTAGGCCGAGCAGCGGGTGCACGCGCCGCCGGTCTGCGGCTGCCGCAGTTCCTGGAACAACGGCGACTGCCGCCACACGTCGGTGAAACCGCCGGCATCGCGCACATTGCCGGCCAGGAACGCGTCGTGGATGGCGAAGGGGCAGGCGTAAACGTCACCGACCGGGTCGATCAGGCACACCACGCGTCCCGCGCCGCAGAGGTTCAGCCCCGGCAGCGCGTCGCCGTAGGCGGACAGATGGAAGAAGGAGTCGCCGGTCAGTACGCGCTCTCCGCGGTCGGTCAGCCAGTGGTAGAGCTCCCGCTGCTGTGCGGGGGTCGGGTGCAGCTCGTGCCAGACATCGGCGCCGCGGCCCGAGGGCCGCAGGCGGGTGAGCCGCAGCTGGGCGTCGTAGCGGTCGGCGAGCGCCTGGAAGGCGTCCAGCTGGGGGATGTTGTGGCGGGTGGCGACCACGGAGATCTTGAAGCCGCGGAAGCCGGCGTCGGCGAGGTGGTCCATCGCGCGCAGCGCGGTGGCGTACGAACCGGCGCCGCGCACCGCGTCGTTGACCTCGGCGGTCGCGCCGTCCAGGGACAGCTGTACGTCGACGTAGTCGGAGGCGGCGAGTCTGCGCGCGACCGCGGGAGTGATCCTCACGCCGTTGGTGGAGAACTTCACGCCGACGCGGTGGGCGGTGGCGTAGTCGACCAGCTCGAAGAAGTCGGAGCGCACCGTCGGCTCCCCGCCGCCGATGTTGACGTAGAAGACCTGCATGCGTTCCAGCTCGTCGATCACCGCCTTGCACTCGGCGGTGCTCAGCTCGCGCGGATCCCGGCGGCCGGAGCTGGACAGACAGTGCACGCAGGCCAGGTTGCAGGCGTAGGTGAGTTCCCACGTCAGGCAGATGGGTGCGTCGAGGCCGTGCTGGAAGTGGTCCACCAGGCGGTTGGCGGGCGTCGTGGCGCGCCCCGGTTCGGGGGGTGCGACCGTCATGGCGTCTCCTTGCCCTGGGTCCCGTCATGGTCGGGCGCCGGTCGAAGGACGATCATCTGCGAGGCCGCCAGCGTGGCCAACGCGGCGCCGAACCGGGGGAGTTCGGCCGATGCGATGCCGGCGGCCCGGCAGGCTTCCGTGGCGCTCGACCGGTCCGCCAGCGTCCGCACCACGTGCAGCAGGCGCCGGTCCTTGAGGAACGACAGCCGCCGGGTGCCGAAGTGATAGAGCAGGGCGCCGAACCGCTCGGGCCGCACGGCCACTTGCGGGTGGATGTCCCAGGCGGCGTCGAGGTCGAAGGGGGCGGCGGGCGTTGCGGCGGGCATCGTCCCGGCCTCAGTAGACGCCGCACATTCCATCGATGGACACCTCCTCGACCAGCAGGTCCTCCTCGATCAGGTCCTGTTCGGTCGGCTGCTCGTCGGTGGGGGAGGGGAGGGGGACGGGGGTGGGGGTCTGGGCGGTGTCGGGCACGAGAGGTCTCCTTCGACGGGAGAGGGAGGAGGGCGCTGGCCAGAGAGCCGGACGATATTGGCACCAAGTGTCGAAACCTGACTGCGGCTCACCGTAATGGCACCTGGTGCCGAAAGGAAGGTGTCGTGCGGGCGTTGCTCAGATGGACAGAGCCCCGGCGTCGATGTCGCCGGGGCGTCGATTGTCCTGGGTGTCGGTGAGCGTCAGGGCCGGCGCGGGCTGATGCCGAGGCGCTCGGCGAGTTCGGCGGCGCCGATGCCGTACGTCTCCCGGATCCGAACGCCCTCCGCGCCGACGTCGAAGACGCCGTGGTCGGTGTAGACGCGGCTGACGCAGCCGACGCCGGTGAGCGGGTAGGTGCAGCGCGGCACGAGCTTGGGCTCGCCGGTGCGGGTGAAGAGGGTCATCATCACGTAGACGTCCTTGGCGCCGATGGCGAGGTCCATGGCGCCGCCGACGGCGGGGATGTCGTCGGGTTTGCCGGTGTGCCAGTTGGCGAGGTCGCCGTCGAAGGCGACCTGGTAGGCGCCGAGGACGCAGACGTCGAGGTGCCCGCCGCGCATCATGGCGAAGGAGTCGGCGTGGTGGAAGTAGGCCGCTCCCGGGAGTTCGGTGACCGGGACCTTGCCGGCGTTGGTGAGGTCGGGGTCGATGGCGTCGCCTTCGGCCTTGGGGCCCATGTTGAGCATGCCGTTCTCGGTGTGCAGCACCACCCCGGAGTCGGCCGGCAGATGGTCGGCGATCTTGGTGGGCTGTCCGATGCCGAGGTTGACGAAGGAGCCGGCCGGGATGTCGCGGGCGATGACGGCGGCCAACTCGTCCATCGAGAGACGGTGTTCGGTGTACGCGGTGGTCATCGTGCCCCCTGCACGGTGTAGTGGCGGGCCGTCACCTGGACGATCCGGTCGACGTAGATGGACGGGGTGACGACCGCCTCGGGGTCGAGCTTGCCGGCCTCGACGACCTGCTCGACCTGGACGATGGTCGTCGTCGCGGCCGTGGCCATGACGGGGCCGAAGTTGCGGGCGGTCTTGCGGTAGACGAGGTTGCCCAGGGTGTCCGCGACGTGGGCGCCGATCAGCGCGTAGTCACCCTTGATGGGGTACTCCAGCACGTACCTGCGGCCGTCGATCTCGCGTACCTCCTTGCCCTCGGCCAGCGGTGTGCCGACCGCGGTCGGGCAATAGAAGGCGCCGATGCCGGCCCCCGCCGCGCGCATCCGCTCGGCGAGGTTGCCCTGCGGCACCACCTCCAGCTCGATCTTCCCCGCGCGGTAGAGGCCGTCGAAGACCCAGGAGTCGGCCTGGCGGGGAAAGGAGCAGAGCACCTTGCGCACCCGGCCCGCGGCCAGCAGCGCGGCCAGTCCCACGTCGCCGTTGCCGGCGTTGTTGGACACGATCGTGAGGTCCTTCGCGCCCTGCCGGATGAGCGCGTCGATCAGGTCGAACGGCATCCCGGCCAGCCCGAATCCGCCGACCAGGACGGTGGATCCGTCCTCGATCCCGGCGACGGCGGCATCCGCGCTCTCCGTCACCTCCGCCCGGCTCATCGGCCCGCCTCCGTGGCGTCGCAGTTCTCCAGTACGACGGCCAGGCCCTGGCCGACGCCGATGCAGATCGCGGCGACGCCGTAGCGCTGCCGTGTCTCGCGCAGCACCTTGGCCAGCGTGCCGAGGACGCGGCCGCCCGAGGCGCCGAGCGGGTGGCCGATCGCGATGGCGCCGCCCTTCTGGTTGACGAGCGCGGGGTCGATCTTCCAGGCGTCGACGCAGGCGAGCGACTGCACGGCGAAGGCCTCGTTGAGCTCGACCGCGCCCACCTGGTCCCAGCCGATCCCGGCCCGGGCCAGCGCCCGGTTCGCGGCCTCGACGGGGGCGTAGCCGAAGGCCTGCGGCTCAAGTGCCATCACACCCCGGCCGGCGATACGGGCGATCGGGTCGGCCCCGATCGTGGCCGCCGCCCGCTCGCTGCCCAACAGCACCGCGGAGGCACCGTCGTTGAGCGGGCTGGCGTTGCCCGCGGTGATGGTGCCGCCCTGTTCCGGGGTACGGAAGACGGGCTTGAGCCCGGCCAGCGTCTGCGGTGTCGATCCGGGCCGGATGCCCTCGTCGCGGGTCAGGTCGACGCCGTCGACCGGCGCCACCAGATCGTCGTAGAAGCCCGACTCCCAGGCGGCGTGGGCGAGTTGGTGGGAGCGGGCGGCGAACTCGTCCTGCCGCTCGCGGGAGATGCCGAAGCGCTCCTGGAGCTGCTCGTTGGCCTCGCCGAGGCTGACCGTCCACTCCTTCGGCATGCGCGGGTTGACCAGCCGCCAGCCGAGCGTGGTGGAGACCGCGGTGACATCGCCGACGGGGAACGGCTTCGGCGACTTGGGCAGCACCCAGGGCGCCCGCGTCATCGACTCCACGCCACCGGTCAGCACCACCTCCGCGTCGCCGGACTCGATGGTCCGACTCGCCGTCATCGCCGCGTCCAGGCTGGAGCCGCACAGGCGGTTGACCGTGGTGCCGGGCACGCTCACCGGGAGGCCGGCGAGCAGCGCCGCCATGCGGCCGACGTTGCGGTTCTCCTCTCCGGCGCCGTTGGCGTTGCCCCACACCACGTCGTCGATGGCGCTGGGGTCGAGGTCCGGGACCGTCGCGAGTGTCGAGGTGATCGCGGCGGCGGCGAGGTCGTCGGGGCGGACGCCGGCCAGCGCGCCGTTGAAGCGGCCGAACGGTGTCCGGGTCGCGGCATAGAGGAAAGCGCTCATGGCAACGACGCTAAAGCTGCGCCGCGATATTCTGAAGTACGCATATGAGGGCCGATTGATATGGACGAGATATGGATCTGCGGCACCTGCGGTACTTCGTGGCGGTGGCCGAGGAGCGCCACTTCGGCCGCGCCGCCGAGCGGCTGCACATGGCACAGCCGCCGCTGTCCCAGCAGATCCGCCAGCTGGAGACGGAACTCGGCGTCGAACTGCTGCACCGCACCACCCGCCGGGTCGACCTGACCGAGGCGGGCCGGGCCTACCTGGAGCGGGCGCGCGCGATCCTCGCCGACGTCGACGAGGCCGCCCACCACGCGCGGCTCGTCGCGGCCGGCTCGGTGGGCCGGCTCGCCATCGGGTGCGTCGGCTCGGTGACCTACAGCCTCCTGCCCGCGCTCTCGCGCCGGCTCACGGAGGAACTCCCGGGCGTCGACTTCTCCTTCCGCGGCGAGATGCTCGCACCCGACCAGGTCGAGGCGCTGCGCACCGGCGCCATCGACGTCGCCCTGCTGCGCCCGCCGGCGGCCGATCTCTCCCTCACCGTGCACACCTTGCGCCGCGACCGTCTCGTCGTCGCCGTACCGGTCGACCATCCCCTCTCGCGCCGGAAACGGCTGCGGGTCACGGACCTCGCCGGTACCGACCTGATCGTGCACTCCGCCGACCGCCGCTCGGTGATGTACGACGTGGTGCTGGGCCTGCTGCGCGAGGCCGGCATCGAGCCGCGCATCCGCCACGAGGTCGGCGAGACCTCGACCCTCGTCACGCTCGTGGCGGGCGGTCTCGGCCTCGCCGTCGTACCGGAGCCGGTCACCGCACTGGCGCTCGACGGCGTGTCCTACCTGCCACTGGCCGGGGCCGACGCACGGGTGGAGCTGGCGGTCGCCCACCGCGCCGACCGCGCCGAGCCGCATCTGGCACGCACGGTGGGGATCATCCGGACGACGATGAGAGAGGCCCGCTCGTCCGGGGCCGGGGGCGTCGTGTCGCCTACGCGACGGTCTTCGTGACGGCGTCCCGGGCCTGCCGCGCGATGCGGTCGTCGGTCACGTCGTCCGCCCCGCCCACGCCGATGGCGCCGATGACCTCCCCGTCGGCCGTGACGATCGGCACTCCGCCCGCGACCGGGAGCAGGTTCGAGTCGACCAGGTGCGGGGGAGCGACCTGCATCTGCGGGGAGGCGGCGAAGGCCGCGAACTTGGCGGTGGGGACCCCGCTCACGGCGGAGGTGTAGGCCTTGCGCCGCGCGGTCTCGACGCCGAGGAGGCCGACGCCGTCGTCGCTGAGGAGAACCTTGGTGACGCCGCTTCGGTTGACCACGACCGCGCACACCTGGTGGCCCTCGGCTCTTCCTGCTTCCAGGGCGGCGAGTGCGGCGCCGTGCGCGATCTCGTAGCTGAGGGGTTCTCGCATGGGGCGGTTCCTTCCCGTGGCGACGGCAGGGTCAGTCGGCCGTCCGCCGTTGACGTCCGCCCAGTATGTCGCCGCCGGCCCCTGAATGTGAAGAGACGCTCGCATTCGCATCCTGGAACCAGACTTACGTCCCTGGAGTGCCGAGCAGGTAGACGCGGGCGACGCTCACCAGCTCGTCGGTGAGCTGACGCCATGTCATCGGCCGGTCGGACTCGAAGAGATCGCCGTACAGCACGCGGTTCTGGCAGGTGCCGTAGATCAGGCGGTAGACGACGTCCAGCCGCACCTCCGGGTCCGGGGTGTCGATCAGCGGCAGGACCGGCTCCAGGAATCGCCGGAACTCGCGGCCCGCGTCGACGGCGGCCTCCGACCCGACCCGGGCCACCGCCGGGTCGGTCGCGCCCGCGGCCAGGAAGACGCGCATCAGCCGCTCGTGCGCCTGGTAGGTGTCGGTGAGTCCGGTGACCGCCGAGGCGATCAGCTCGGCCGGCTCCGTGCTCAGCGGGGCGAAGCGGCGGACGATGTCGGCGTTGAACTGCTCGATCATGTCGTGTTGCAGGGCCGCGAGCAGGCGGTCCTTGTCGCCGAACCGCCGGTAGACGCTGCCGACCGAGACGCCCGCCCGGGAGGCGACGGCCGCGACAGTGAGCGCCTCGGTGCCGCCCTCTTCGAGGAGGGCCGTGCCCGCCTCCAGGATCCGCATCTGGGTCAGTCGGCTGCGGGCCTGCTGTGCCGGCGGCAGGTCGAGTGACGGTTCGGTACTCACCGTCCCAGCCTATACACCGTCGGCATCCGGCCCGGTGGCGTTGCCGCCCGGCGACCGGTGAACAGGTCCCTTGACGCGGCCTGAACGTAATGCGAATGTGAATGCGCAATCCTATTCGAGGACCGTGCATGCCGGTGCCCTCGCAGGTGATCCCCCACCACCCCTGCCCGAGCCACCGGCTGTACGCCCGAGCCGCACGGGAGACAGCACGATGACCACCATTTCCGAAGCCGACACAGGTACGGCCTACGGTCGCCCCAAGCCCACGTACAACACCCGCCTGCGCCAGGTCGGCCCCGGTACGCCCATGGGCGAGGCACTGCGCCGTTACTGGCACCCGATCGCCAGCTCGGAGACGCTCCTGGCCGGCGCCCTGCCGCAGAAGACCCGCGTCCTGGGCGAGGACCTGGTCGTCTTCAGGGACGGACAGGGCAGGCCCGGTGTCGTGATCGAGCGCTGCGCCCACCGCGGCGCCAGCCTCTACTACGGCCGCGTCGAGGACGACGGCATCCGCTGCTGCTACCACGGCTGGAAGTTCGACGTCGAGGGCCGCTGCGTCGAGCAGGCCTGCGAACCGGGCCTCGGACGCCGACGCGACGCCGCCCGGCAGCCCTGGTACCCCGTCCAGGAACGCTACGGCCTGGTCTTCGTCTACATGGGCCCGCCCGAGCTGAAACCCGAACTCCCGCGCTACGACGCCCTGGAGAACCCCGCCGAGGACGAGAAGTACTTCGCCAGCTGGCCCGTCCCGCACGCCGCCGTCCTCGGCATGCCGGCGGACTTCAACTGGCTCAACATGTACGAGAACGGCGCCGACCCGGTACACGTCACCTGGCTGCACTCCACCCACAGCGGCTACCAGATGCTCGGCACCGGCACCTTCGGCTACCCCGAGAGCTTCTTCGATCCGAACACCATCGCCGACCGCGTGACGTACGAACGCACCGACCACGGCGTGAAGTACATCCAGCGGTTCGAGGTCGAGGGCGAGGACGGCGAGGTCACCGAGTACGGCTTCGCGGTCGAGCAGCACCTGCCCAACATCTTCGGCCTGCCGGACTACGTGAAGATGACCCCCGACAACCCGGACCAGTTGCTCTGGCTCGTTCCCTCCGACGACACCACCAACCGGCTCTTCTTCTCCATCCGCACCAACGACCCCGAACGCATGGTCCGCTTCGTCATCGGCATCACGCAGAACGGCAAGCAGAACCACGAACTGACCGACGAGGAACGCCATCAATTCCCCGGCGACGCGGAGGCCCAGGGCTCGCAGGGAGCGATCACCCTGGACTCGGAGGAGACCCTGGCCACCTCGGACCGCGGTGTCGTCATGCTGCGCCGCATGCTGCTGGCGATGGTCGACGACGTCGAGGCCGGACGCGACCCCATCAACATCGTCCGCGACGCCTCGCACATCCACCGCACCGAGTCCGGCCTCTTCACCCTCGGCAAGCGCCCGGCGGGCGACAGCGCCTCGGCCGCCGCCGGCATCTGAGCCCCGACCATGAGCAACGAGTGGCTCGACACCATCGTGGTCGCCCGGCGCGAGGCCACCGCCCGGATCGTGGTGCTCGACCTGGTCGGCCCCGACGGCACCGACCTTCCCGAGTTCGCCCCCGGCGCCCACGTCGACGTCCTGGTGGACGGTTCGGACGGGCTGGTCCGCCAGTACTCCCTGTGCGGGCCGCCGCACGAGCGCACCCGTTACCGGCTGGCGGTGCTGGCCGAGACCGCCTCACGCGGCGGATCGCTGGGCATGCACCGGCTGCGCGAGGGCGACCGGCTGCGGATCTCCGCTCCGCGCAACAGATTCGGCGTCTCCGACGCGGCACGCCGCCATCTGCTGCTGGCCGGCGGCATCGGCGTCACCCCACTGCTGGCCATGGCCCACGCGCTGGAGGCCGCCGACGCGGAGTACGAGTTGCACTACTGCGCCCGAAGCCGGGCGGAGGCGGCGTTCCTCGACGAGCTGGAGCACCACCCGCGCGTCCGGCTGCACTTCGACGACGGACCGCAGGAGCAGCGGTTCGCCGTCGCCACCGCCATCGGGCGGCCCGACCCCGACACGGCGCTCTACGTCTGCGGGCCCGGCGGCTTCATGGACTTCGTCATCTCCGCGGCCCTCGCCGGGGGCTGGCCCGCCGACGCGATCCACAAGGAACGCTTCGCGCCGACGGAGAGCGCCGAGGCGCACAAGGCCGGCGGGACCTTCACGGTCCGGCTCGCCAAGAGCGGCGGCGCGTACGAGGTCAAGGAGGGCGACAGCGTCCTCGACGTCCTGCTCGCCCACGGCGTCGACGCCCCCTACTCCTGCCAACAGGGCATCTGCGGCGAGTGCATCGTGCGCGTGCTCGCCGGAGAGCCCGACCACCGCGACGACATCCTGACCGACCGGGAACGCGCCGACGGCATGTTCACCACGTGCTCGTCGCGCGCCCTCTCACCGACTCTGGAGCTGGACCTGTGACCACCGCATCCCCCACACCCACCACCGTCCGGGCGATCGAGCAGGCGGAGGCCGCCTGGCTCGCGGCGCTCACCGAGGGCGAGGAGGCCATGACCGCCCTCATGTCGAAGGACGGCCGGGCGATCCACGGTCCGGTCGGGAAGATCGACGACCCCGAGACCTTCGCCCACTTCACCTGGACCCGCCGCCGGCACGTCTTCGCGAAGGCCGAGGAGCTCAGCATCACGGTGCGCGGCAACACCGCCATCACCACCTGCCTCCAGGAGATGCACATCGTCTTCGACGAGAACCTGCCGGCCTTCCCCGTTCAGGAAACGGTGACTCGGGTGTGGGAGGAGACCCCGGAGGGCTGGCGCCTGGCACATCTGCACCAGGCCAAGCGCATGCCGCCGGTCTGACGTGACGGAGAGCCGACCGCCCCGCCCGACCCCGCTGTTCGATGAACGGACAACGGGCTTCAGGGCGGACGGTCGGCCGCAGAGAGTTCGACATGAAGGTTCGCGCGGCGTCCGCCGCTGTTGTGGAGGTGAGGCAACACCATGTCAGCCACTGAGATAGAGGCACCCCCGTCCGGAGCGGTCCGGACCAGCGACCTCCTCATCGCGGGCGAGCAGGTCGCGGCCAAGGACGGCCGCTACTTCGAGACCGTCGAGGCCCTGACCGGCGAACCCGTCGCCCGGGTCGCGGCGGCCGGCGTCGACGACGTGAACCTCGCGGTGGACGCGGCGGCCGCCGCTCTGCCGGAGTGGTCGGGCCTGCCACCGGCCGCACGACGGGCGGTGCTGGAGCGGGCGGCCGCGCTGCTCGGCGAGCGCGCCGACGACATCGTCGCCACGATGAGCCGTGAGATGGGCGCCACCCTCCCGTGGTGCGGCTTCAACGTGCACGTCGCCAAGGGCATGCTCGTCGAGGCCGCAGCCCAGGCCTACGCTGCCGTCGGCGAGGTCATCCCGTCCGACGTGCCCGGCCTCACCGCCCTCGCCGTGCGCCAGCCGGTCGGCGTGGTCGTCGGCATCGCGCCCTGGAACGCGCCGCTGATCCTCGGCGTGCGCGCCGTCGTGTGGCCGCTGGTGTGGGGCAACACCGTGGTCCTGAAGTCCTCCGAGCAGACGCCGCTCACCCAGGCCGCCATCGTCCAGGTGCTGCACGACGCCGGTGTACCCGCCGGAGCGGTCAACCTCATCAGCAACGCGCCCGAGGACGGCCCGGCCGTCGTCGAGGCCCTCATCGCCCACCCCGCCGTGACCCGCGTCAACTTCACCGGCTCCAGCCGGGTCGGCCGCATCATCGGCGAACTCGGCGGCCGCCACCTGACCCGGGTCGTCCTCGAACTGGGCGGCAAGGCACCCTTCCTGGTGCTTCCCGACGCGGACCTGGAGGAGGCCGCCGCGGCGGCGAGCTTCGGTGCCTTCATGAATCAGGGCGAGATCTGTATGTCCACCGAGCGCGTCATCGTGAACAGGGCTGTCGCCGACGAGCTCTCCTCCCGCCTCGCCGAGCGGGCCGCCAAGCTGGTCGTCGGACCCCCGAGCGACCCCGCCTCACAGATCGGCCCGCTGGTCCACGCCGCCGCCCGCGACCACGTGGTCGAGCTGATCGAGGACGCCCGCGCCAAGGGCGCCCAGGTCCTCACCGGCGGCACGGCCGACGGCCTGTTCGTGAAGCCCACCGTGCTGCGCGGGGTCACGCCGGACATGCGCGTCTACCAGGAGGAGACCTTCGGACCTGTGGTCTCGATCATCGAGGTCGACTCGACAGACGAGGCCGTCGCCGTCGCCAATGACACCGAGTACGGGCTCTCGGCGGCGGTCTTCGGCAAGGATGCGGCAGCCGCACTGGACGTGGCCCGCCGGATCAAGTCGGGCATCTGCCACGTCAACGGCGCCACCGTCCACGACGAACCCCAGATGCCCTTCGGCGGCGTCGGCGCCAGTGGCTGGGGCCGCTTCGGCTCCCGCGCGGCGCTGGAGGAGTTCACCGAACTGCGCTGGATCACCCTCCAGTCCGGATCCCGTCACTACCCCATCTGATGAAGCCACGAGGCCAAAGGGCGCACGCTCCACGGCGTGCGCCGCGCTCCGGGGCCTCGCTCCCCTGGGTGTGGTCTCTCGCCGCGGCGTTCTGCCCGGGGACGGCAGCGGCATGGCTCGTGGATACCCGCGAGACGGAAGCCGCACAGCAACTCACCCGAGAGCTGGAGGAGTTCCTCCGGTCCGTCTGACGAGACCCCTCCACCAGGGGTCTCCCCTCCAAGGAGTCACCTATGCCGCAGGCGGACACCGACCGCCACGAGATCCGGCAGCTCGTCGAGAACTGGGCACTGTGGCGCGACGCCGGGGACTGGACCCGCTTCGCCACGGTGTGGCACCCGCGGGACGGCTGGATGAACGCCACCTGGTTCCAGGGCAGCGCACCCGACTTCATCAAGGCCAGCCGCGAGGGCTTCGAGAACGGCGTCAGCATCCTCCACTTCCTGGGCGGCCACACCGCGGACATCTCCGGTGACCGGGCCGTCGCCCAGACGAAGATGACCATCAGTCAGCGCGCCGACGTCGACGGCGTCGAGGTCGACGTCGTCTGCACCGGCCGCTTCTACGACTTCCTCGCCCGCCACGAGGGGCGCTGGACCCTCGTCCGCAGACAGCCGATCTACGAGAAGGACCGGCTCGACACCGTCGACCCGGCCGCCCGGCTGACGCTGGATCCCGGCCTCCTGAACCGCTTCCCGGCCGGCTACCGGCACCTGGCCTACGTACAGACCAAGGCCGGTTTCACCGTGAAGGACGGCCTGCCCGGTCTCACCGGCGCGGCGGTCGAACTGCTCTACTCGGAAGGCGAGCGATGGCTGACGGAAGCCTGATGAGCTTCACCCACCAGACCCTTCCCCAGCGGGTGGTGTTCGCGGCCGGCGAGTCACCCGCCGCGGTGGCGGCGGAGGTCGAGGCACTCGGCGGGTCCAAGGCCATGCTGATCGCCTCGGACCGCGAGAAGGAACTGGCCGACCCGATCGCCAAGGAGATCCCGGTCGTACTGCGTCACGAAGAGGTCGTGATGCACGTACCGGTCGAAGTCGCCGGGCGAGCCCTTCGCGCGGCCTCCGACGCGGGCGCGGACATTCTGGTCAGCGTCGGCGGCGGCTCGACCACGGGCCTGGCCAAGGCGGTGGCGCTGACCACCGGACTGCCGATCGTCGCGGTACCCACCACCTACGCCGGCTCCGAGGCGACCAACGTCTGGGGCCTGACCGAGGGGGAGACCAAGACCACCGGCGTGGACGACCGGGTGCTGCCCGCGTCGGTCGTGTACGACGCCGCCCTCCTGACCACCCTGCCCGGCGAGTTGACCGTCGCCAGCGGTCTGAACGCGCTGGCGCACTGCGTGGACTCGATGTGGGGCCCGCGCGCCGACCCGATCGACCGGGCACTGGCACAGGAAGGCATCCGCGCGCTGGCGACCGGTCTGCCGGCGGTGGCCGGAGACCCGTCCGGGCTCACCGGTATCGAGCAGACGCTGTACGGCGCCTACCTCGCCGCGGTCGCCTTCGCCTCGGCCGGATCCGGGATGCACCACAAGATCTGCCATGTCCTCGGCGGCATGTTCAACCTCCCGCACGCCCAGACCCACGCGGTGGTCCTGCCCTACGTGCTGGCCTTCAACGCCCCGCACGCGCCCGAGGCCGAGGCCCGCGTCGCCCGGGCCTTCGGGACCGACACGGCGAACGCCGGTCTGGCCGCCCTGCGCCGGACGCTGGACGCGCCGCGCGCGCTGCGCGACCTCGGCATGCCCGAGGCCGGCATCGCCAAGGCACTGGAGCCGATCACCAAGGCGATCCCCGCCGACAACCCCACCCCCGTCACCGACGAGAACCTGACCGCGCTGCTGAAGGCGGCGTGGGCCGGTACCCCGATCGACTGAAAGAGGCCGTCATGGCTACCTACGTCAACCCCGGCTCGGTCGAGGCCGGTGCCGACGTCGTCGTCCACCGAGAGGTGTCAGCGGAGCAACGGGCGGTCGAGCAGCGGCTCGTGGACGACGTCGTGGCCTCCTTCGGCGCGTGCGGCGACCCGCGGCTGAAGGAGCTCATGGTCTCGCTGGTCAGGCACCTGCACTCCTTCGTCCGCGAGGTCCGGCTCACCGAGGAGGAGTGGGGCGCGGCCATCGAATTCCTCACCAGGGCCGGCCACATCACCGACGACGTCCGGCAGGAGTTCATCCTGCTGTCCGACACTCTCGGCGCGAGCATGCAGACGATCAACGTCAACAACCAGGCCTACCAGGGCGCCACCGAGGCCACCGTCTTCGGGCCCTTCTTCGTCGAGGACGCCCCCCGCATCGAACTCGGCGAGGACCTGGCCTTCGGCGCCCCCGGCGAACCCTGCTGGGTCGAGGGCACCGTCACCGCGACCGACGGCACCCCGCTCGCCGGCGCGCGGATCGAGGTCTGGGAGGCCGACGAGGACGGGCTCTACGACGTGCAGTACGACGCCGGCAAACGCGCCGGGCGGGCCCACCTGTTCACCGACGCCGACGGCGGCTACCGCTTCTGGGGGCTCACCCCGACGCCGTACCCCATCCCGAACGACGGGCCCGTCGGCCAGATGCTCGACGCGGTCGGCCGCTCGCCGCTGCGCGCCGCCCACCTGCACTTCATGGTGTCCCACGAAGGGGCGCGCACGCTGGTGACGCACATCTTCCCCGAGGGCGATCCCATCGGCCGCAAGGACACCGTCTTCGGGGTGAAGGACTCGCTGATCAAGCGATTCGAGAGGCAGCCCGCGGGTACGCCCACACCCGACGGCCGTGTCGTGGACGGCACGTGGAGCCGGGTGCGCTTCGACATCGTCCTGGCTCCTGCGGGGGTTTGACCTCGACACACGACTGAGGGGCGGTCCCACGGGACCGCCCCTCAGTCACGCCCGCCGCCTGGTCAGTTCGGCAGCAGCTCCGCGAAGTCACGCACCGGTCGCGAACCGTCCCAGCCGACCGAGGCCCGCCAGGCAGCCGTGAAGATCTCGCGTGTGATCGGGCTGTCCTGGACCAGCTCGATCATTCCCGGGGCGTCCGCGCCGCCGTCCAGGAAGTAGACGTCACCGCCCGGAGGCAGGTCATGGAAGAGGACCGTCGCTCCCAGCGCCGTACGACGCGCGACCTCCACTTTGACGTCCGGGACGATCCTGGCGACGTGGTGGAAGCCGTGGCCGTGGTGTTCGCGGGCCTCCTTGTAGATGGAGGGTTCGTCGTCGAGGGTCTGGACGAGCTCGACCATGAAGTGGCCGGAGAAGGCGAGGGCGAGGGTGAACTCGGCCTTCCCCGGCGCACCGCGGTAGGTGGAGCCCTCCCCGCCGATCCTGGCGTTCACGAACCAGGGTCCGACGCCGAGTTCGTCCGTCCACCAGCGCATCCCGGCGGTGAGGTCGGGGACCGTGTAGGCGACCTGGACGACGGCGTGGGTCGGCTGACCGAAGGGGAACTCCACAGTGACCTGCCTCTCGCTATGCCTAGGGACGGAGGAAGCCGGTGAGGCCGCCGTCCACGAGGAGTGCCGTACCGGTGATGTAGCTGGCCTCGGACGAGGCCAGGAAGAGGACGGCCTCGGCGAGTTCCTCCGGTTCGCCCTCACGCAGTAACGGGGTGCTGAGCCTGAGCCGCTCGCGGAAGGCGTCCGCTCCGCCGGGCGGCAGGCCCGTCGTACGGGCGGCGATGTCGGTGTTCATACCGGCCGGAATGACGATGTTGACCCGGATGCCCTCCTCGACGACCTCAGCGGCGAGGACGCGGGTCAGGTGCTCCAGCGCGGCCTTGCTGGTCCCGTACGCGGCGGTTCCCGCGCTGGCCCGGCGGCCGGCCGCCGAGCCGCAGAAGACGACCGCGCCGCCGGGGATGAGCAGAGGCTTGAGGCCCTGCATGAAGAAGAACGGGCCTTTGACGTTGGTGTTGAACACCGTGTCCCAGGTGGCCTCGTCCAGATCGTCGAGGCGCTTGATGCCCGCCTGTCCGGCGTTGATGTAGGCGGCGTCGACCCGGTCGACGTGCGCGGCGACCTCGGTGAGCGCGGCCTTGATGCCGGCCACGGAGGAGAGGTCCGCGGAGACGGCGACCGTGCCGTCGCCGATCAGCTCGCTCGCGGTCTTCAACTGGTCGGGGTCGCGCGCGATGATGACCACGCGCGCGCCTTCGCGCGCGAACGCCCGTGCGGCAGCCAGGCCCAGTCCCCGACTGCCGCCGGTGACGAGGCAGGTCTTGCCGAGGAAGCGCTGCCGCCGGTCCTCGACGGGCGGCAGGTCGCGGCTCACGCGTCCACCTCGATGCCCCCGAACGGAGCCCCGCCGTTGAGGACGCGCTCCTCCGGAGGGATGGGGGCGAGGCTCACGCGTACGTCGATGCAGGTCGGCCGGCGGGCCGCGAGGGCGGCCTCGATCGCCGGGCGCAGCTGGTCCAGTTCCGTCACGTCGACGCCGTCCGCGCCGAGCGCGCGGGCCACCGCGCTGTAGGAGCCGTTCTCCAGGCGGTTGTTGGTGACGCGGTCCTCGCCGAAGATGAACTGCTGGGTGTGCAAAGTGGCGCCCCAGGCCCGGTTGTTGAGGACGATCACGACGACCGGGAGCCCGGCCCGGACCAGGGTGTCGAACTCGGCGAGGCTGTAGCCGACCGCGCCGTCGCCGGTGACGAGGATCGTCGCCTTGTCGGCGGCCGCGTACTGCGCGCCCAGCGCCACACCGAAGTTGCTGCCCATCGCACTGAGATAGCCGTGCCCGAGGTAGTGGGCCAGCGGCGCGAGCGCGATCGTCTCGGAGAGCCACAGCTCGGTCAGGGCGCCGTCGACCACGACGGTCGCCTCGTCGGGGACGCTCTCGGCGATCGTGCGGACCGCGAGGTAGGGGTGGATCGCGCCCTCGTGGTCGTCGGTCTCGGCGGCGAGCGCGGAGCGGCGGGTGGCCGAGATGTCCCGCAGGGTCTTCAGCCACGCGTCGCGGCCCGACGGGACAGGCGTGTCGCCCAGCCGCTCGTTCAGCAGACCGACCGTGCCGACCGGGTCGGCCTGGACGCCGAGTTCGACGTCCTGCAACCGGCCGAGCTCGCGCCCGTCGGGGTCGATCTGGAAGAGCCGGGCGCCCTTGGGGAGCAGTCGGCCGGTGCCGAACTGGGTGGTCATGCCGAACCGCAGCCCGAGCATCAGGACCAGGTCGGGGCGCTCGTCCGCAGGGACGGTGGCGAGGGTCTGGACGAGACCGACCTGCTGGTCGGAGCCGGCGATCGCGCCGAGACCCTCCCAGTCGGAGAACAGGGGCACCCCGGTACCGGCGGCGAACGCGTGCAACTGCGCGCGGGCTTCGTCGGTCACGAAGGACTTGCCCACCAGCGCGACCGGGCGCCGGGCGGTGCTCAGCGCCTGGAGGACACGGTCGACGGCACCGGCGGGGGAGACGCCGGTGCCGTCGACCTGGACGCGGTAGTCGTCGACCTCGTCGACGTCCACCGACTGGCGCAGGACGTCCCAGGGGATGTCGAGGAGCACCGGGCCCCTGGGCTCTGACAGCGCGGTACGGACCGCCTGGGCGACCAGGCGGGGGATCAGCTCGGTGCGGGTGACGCGGTGCGCGAACTTGGTCACCGGGGTGGCCATGGCGACCTGGTCGAAACCGGCCTGCTGGTCGTTGACCTGGTCCGTCTCCAGCGGACCGGAGCCGGCGATGTACAGCACGGGGGTGCGGTCCAGATGGGCGTTGGCGATCGAGGTCAGGACGTTGGTGAAGCCGCCGCCGGCCGTGACGACGGCGACCCCCAGATCCCCGGTGACGCGCGCGTATCCCTCGGCGGCATGCCCGGCGTTCACCTCGTGGCGCACGTCGACGACGCGGAGTTTGGCGTCCAGGGAGTCCTGGAGGATGCCGTCGATGTGCGCTCCGGGCAGCCCGAAGGCCACGGTGACTCCGGCTCGCTGAAGGGTCCGAACGACGAGTGCGCTACCGGTTGCGGTTGCCATTCGATGGTCCGCCTCTCTGGGCGATTCAAGATTTCGACAAATGTGGGGGAGGGGCCACGTGCCCGGCCCCGTACCGGAGTCTCCGACCCCTCCTGGCCTGGGACAATGGCAGTGTTCGTTGGACGGTCAACACCTTGATCGACAGCGGCGGATCGCGACCGCCGGGCCGGGCGGTTCGCGGAAGCGATCTCAGCTCTACGGCATCCTGAGCACGGCTTTGATCACGTGGCCCTCGGCGGTCCGCGTCCACGCCGTGGCGAAGTCGTCGAAGGGGAACCGGCCCGCCCTCCAGTACTCGACCAGCTGGGGGATCAGGACGTGGGGGTTGGCCGAGCCGCCGATGATCCCCTGCAGCTTGCGACCGCCGGCCGGCAGGAAACCGGTGGACGGCGCGTTCGCGGTGACGTACGCGAAGTCGAAGCCGTCGGGCTCGATCCGCAGCAACTCCTTGTCGGCGCCGGTGTCGCCCGGTACGGCGTCGGTCGCGCCCAGCTCCACGGCGAGTTCGAGCCGAGGCCGGTTGACGTCCACGGCGACTACACGCCGGGCGCCCGCGAGGCGGGCCGCCATCACGGCCGCGAGGCCCACGCCCGCGGTGCCGAACACCGCGATCGACTGCCCGGGCCGGAGCCGGAACGCCTCCAGGACCGACCCGGCGCCCGTGATGACGCCGCAGCCGAGCGGTCCCGTCAGGTGCAGGGGCACGTCCTTGGGGAGCAGGACCGCGCTGCGGGCCGGTGCCAGCGCGTACGTCGCGAAGGACGACTGTCCGAAGAACATCGCCGCGACCCGCTCCCCGGACCGGGTGACCGGGGAGCTGCCGTCGAGCCGGGCTCCGCCGAAGGCTACGCGCATCGCCTGCCGGCAGTCGGTGGGCCGTGCGTCGAGACAACGCGGGCACGTACCGCAGGAGTTGCCCGAGAGCACCACGTGGTCGCCGGGCGCGAGACGTGTCACGCCGGCGCCGACCGCCGCCACGATTCCCGCGCCCTCGTGTCCGAGCACGATCGGGCGGGGCACGGGCAGGCCGCGGCCCTCGTGCGCGTTGATGTCGGTGTGGCAGATGCCGGTGGCCACGACGCGCACGAGGATCTCGTCCGGCCTCGGATCTTCCAGATCGACCTCTTCGAGCCCGGGGACGGTCGCGGCCTCGCGGGACACTGCGGCGGTGATCTTCATGAGAGGGCGACCTCAGGGTCGTAGGCGTAGATCCAGCCGTTCGTCCGCAGCGGGTCGGACTGTGCGTACGACCGGTCGCGCTCCTGCTGCTCGGGGCCGTCCGGGAGGTGGTTGATGTGCGACCTGCCGTGCGACACCTCCTGGAGGCGTGCCGTGCGGGGGCGGCGCAGTTCCTCGTAGCGGCCCAGCGCCCGGACCGGGGCGTCGGGGTCCGCGGCGAGGCAGAGGGCGAGGGCCGCCGCGTCCTCGATCGCCTGGGCGGCGCCCTGGGCGAAGAACGGGAACATCGGGTGGGCCGCGTCGCCGAGGAGGGTCGCGTTGCCTCGGTTCCAGTGGTGGAGGGGCTCGCGGTCGAGCAGGGCCCAGCGTCCCGGGGTCTCGGCGGCCCTGATCAGCTCCACCAGGCGCGCATCCCAGCCTGCGAACTCGTCGAGGAGTTCCCTGACCGTCGCGGTGGCCGTCCATGACTCGACGCTGTCGGTCCCGGCCGGGGCGAAGGCGACGAGGTTGACGTACTCCTCGCCGGAGACCGGATAGTGCACGAGGTGGTGGTCGGGGCCGATCCAGAGGGTCTGGGCGCGCCGCCGGGCGAACTCGGGTGCCTTGTCGGCCGGTACGAGAGCCCGGAAGGCGCAGATGCCGGACTCCCGGGCGTGTGTGGGGCCGACGACGGCGCCGCGCACGCGGGAGTGGATGCCGTCGGCGCCGATGAGGATGTCCGGTCGCACCGTCTCGCCGTCCTCGAAGCGGAGCACCGCCCGGTCGTCCTCGAACTCGACCGCGACGCAGCGCTTGCCCAGGTGGATCGAACGCTCGGGGACGGCCGATCGCAGGGCGCCCAGGAGGTCGGCGCGGTGGGCGGCGTAGGTGTGCTCGCCGTACAGGCTGATGCAGCCCTCCTCCAGGTTCTCCGCGGAGAGCACGGCGCCGTTCTCCCAGCGCCGGAACTCCCAGCCGATCTCCATGCGCACGGCCCGCTCGACGAACCGGTCCAGTACGCCGAGGCGGCGGAGCAGGCGGGCGGCGTTGGGGGCGATCACCAGGCCTGCGCCCACCTCGGTGAGGGCGGCGGCCTGTTCGTAGACCTCGCTCTCGAAGCCCTGGTCATGCAGGAACGCGGCGGCGGCGAGACCCCCGATACCGCCACCGAGGATCGCGATCTTGGGGCCGTGTGCTGTGCTCATGGTCTTTCACTCCCGTTGGCCTTGAGGGCTGGCTGCACGCAAGCGTCCGCCGTGATGTGCGTTGATAGAACAGATCTATCCATCCAACGAACATCGTGGGTAGGGTGAGTGGGGTCACGAGCCGCAGAGGAGAGGCCCATGCCTCGCGCCAACGAACCCGGACGGTCAGTCAGCTCCCGGCTGTGGGACCTGCTGTTCGCCTTCGACCCCAACAACACCGAACTGAGCCTCGCCGACCTGGTCCGGCGTACCGGCATGCCGCACGCCACCGCCAGGCGCCTCACCCTCGAACTCGTCGAGGTCGGCGCGCTGGAGCGCACCACCGACAACCGGTTCGCCATCGGCCTGCCACTGTGGCGCCTGGGGACCCTCGCGCCGCGCGCCGAGACACTCCGCAGCGCCGCGCAGCCGTTCGTCGAGGACCTGTACACGGCGCTGCGCCAGCATGTGCAGCTGGCCGTCCTCCAGGGCGACCAGGCCGTGATCATCGAACGGCTGTCGGCAGTCAACGCCGTCGGCCTGACCTCGCAGGTCGGCGGCCTGCTGCCGCTGCACTGCTCGGGTGTCGGCAAGGTGCTGCTGAGCCACAGCAGCCCGGCCTTCATCGACGAGGTGCTGGCGGGAAGACTCCAGCGCTTCACGCCCAGGACGATCGTGGACCCCGCCGAACTCCGCCGCGAACTGGCGTCCTGCCGGGCGACCGGCACCGTCGTCGTCAAGGAGGAGCTCAGCGAGGGGGCCGAGTCGGTCGCGACCCGGATCATCGACGGCACCGGCAAGGTCGTCGCGGCGCTGTCGGTGGTGGTGGCCGCCGGGTCCATCAAACTCCAGGCGGCGGTTCCCTCGCTGGTCGCGAGCGGACTGGGACTGTCCAGGAGCCTGGGATGGCGGCCGGGCATTCCCCTCCGCACCTCGTGACCGCCCGCGAAGCGGGGGAACCGGCGCGTCATACGGACGGCTGGCGCCGGGAGAGCTGCATATGGCCCAGGCGCCAGCCCTCGTCGGTCGCGAACCACACCCGGGTGGCCACGGCCTGCACGAGGAACGGCGGCAGATCCGGTACGCGCCTGATGCTCATCTTCTGATGGCACGTCACGACGGCCCGTCCCTCCCGCTCTTGACACGTCACGTTGCTGGTCTCGGCCTTGAGGGTGGCTCCCATGGACGCGTTGTAGTCGAGGAAGCGTTCACGGTCGTGCACGTTGCCGACCGGGCCGTGGACGATCACGCAGTCGGCCAGCATGAGCGCACGCTGCTCCTCGTCGCCCTGCGTGAGCGCGATCAGCCACGCCGCCTCGGCCTCGGCGACCGTGGCGGTGCCGGCTTCCGGATGTGCGATGGTCATGGTGCGACTCCTGTCAGTCGTCGAGATGCGTCTCCTGCGGACCGCCGCGCCCACCCAGGAGCGTCAGCGCCGCCGCCACGAGTGCGGCCACGCCGCCGAGCACGTACGCGTGGGAGTAGCTGTTGCTGAGGGCCTGGAAGGCGACGTCCTTGAGCGGGTTGAAGGGGATGACCTGACCGTCCGGCGAAGTGACGGTGGCCGGCACCGAGTTGGCGCCGAGCGGGCCCGAGGCCACGGCGTCAACGGCCGCCTCCAGTTGCGGTTTCTGGTCCGCGGGCGCATGGTCCGGAGCGGCCTGGAAGGCCGCGTAGGCCTTGCTCAGGGCGGGATTGGCGGCGACTTCGCGGGCCATCTCCTTGGCGGCCTGGCTCAGCGCGACCGCGCCCGCGATCGCGGGACCGAAGGCGAACCCGAGATCCCGGAACGTGCTCGTGGCACCGCTCGCCATCCCGGCGAGATGGTTGGGCAGCGAGTTGACGGCGACCGCGCTCATGGCGGCGAAGGCGAGTCCCGATCCGACACCGGCGAGGATCAGCGGTCCGACGATGGACGTCAGCGCCCGGTCACTTGCCGGGACTGTGGCGAACCACAGCCCGCCGACACCGATCAGGCTCAGGCCGGCGAAGAGGACCCACCGGGGGTTGAAGCGCTCCAGCAGCCTGTACGTGAGGGGCAGCAGTACGAAGCCGATGCCTCCGAAGAAGAGGTAGGCGACGGAGGACTTGAGTGGGCTGAAGCCCTGGACGCTGGTGAGGCGGATGCTGGTGGAGTACATGATCGCGAGGAAGCCGAACATGCCGATGACGGTGGCGACCGAGTTCACGGCGAACGCCCGGTTCTTGAAGGCGCTCAGCAGCAGGAGCGGTTCGGCCGCGCGTCCCTCCGCGAAGACGAACAGCACGAGGAAGACGCCCGCGGCGATGAACGCGATGACGATCCGCGGGCTGCCCCAGCCGCTCTCGGGGCCCTGGATCACCGCGTACAGCAGGGCGAAGAGGCCGAGCGCGGCGGTGATCTGCCCCGGCCAGTCGAGCGAACGCCACTTCGGGGAGGCGGAGTTCTGGGCGAGGAGCAGTGAAAGGAGCACGCTGATCGCGGCGATGACCAGGACACCGACGTAGGCCCAGCGCCAGTTCCCGGTCCCGTCCCAACCGGTGTGGATCTTGGCGGCGACGCCGGCGAGCAGCGGGCCGAGGAAGCCGCCGATCGACAGCGCGGCGGCCCAGACGGCCACGCCACGCGCGCGGGTGGCGGTGGTGTGCGTGCCGGCCGCCACCATGGCGAGGCTCGTCGGGAAGATGGCTGCGGCTCCGACGCCGCTGAGGACCTGGGCGGTGATCAGCAGCGTCACCCGGGTGTCGGTGGAGGACCCTTCGCCCGGTACCAGGACCGCCAGAGCCGAGCCCGCGACGATGAGGGCGGCGCCCCCGACGAGCAGGCGCTTGCGGCCGAAGAGGTCACCGAACACTCCGAAACCCAGTTCCAGCGCGGCGACGGGGATGAAGAAGGCGTCGACGATCCACGTCAGCTGCGCCGAGGACGGCGCGAGATCCTGCTGGATCAGCCCGGTGATGAGCGAGGGCACGGAGAGGGTCATCTGCGCGAGGCACACGGCGAGAACCACCGCGGCCAAAGTGCCGCGTCCCAGGGTGTATCTGTCACCCTCTCCCCGTGTCGCACGGGGCGAATCGGTCTGAACCATGGACGACTCCTTGCGCGCCAAGCGCTGCTGACGGAACCGGCGTCCGCCACCGGCCCCTGCTGTGAATGCTTCTTCGCGGCCCTTCGGCCAGACCTGATGCGGAGGCTCGGCGTGGTGACGGACCAGCGAGCAGCGACAACGTAGGAAGTGACGCCCGTCACGCTCAACGGACATGTTCATTGGACGGACAAGCGGCTCCCGCCGGCGGCCCTACGGCGCACGATCCAGTGACGGCCCGCGCGGGCCGAAGCGAGGAGTGATGAGCCATGGCGGGCAGACTGACGGGACGGACGGCCGTCGTGACCGGGGGCAGCGCCGGCATCGGGCAGGAGATCGCCCGCCGACTCGCTTCGGAGGGCGCGGACATCGCGGTCGCGGATCTCGACCCGGCGGACGAGACGCGGGAACTCGTCGCGGCGACCGGCCGGCGGTTCCTCGGCGAGAAGGTCGACGTGTCCGACGAGGCCGCGGTCCAGGAGTTCGCCGCGCGGGTCGGCGCCGAACTCGGCGGCGCCGACATCCTGGTGAACAACGCCGCCGTCGTCCTGCTCGCGGACATCGACCAGGTGACCTACGAAGACTGGCGCCGCACCTTCGCCGTCAACGTCGACGGACCCTTCCTGGCCTCCAGGGCGTTCCTGCCGCAGCTGAAGGAGTCCAAAGCGGGACGGATCATCAACATCACGTCGTCCAGCTACTGGACCCCGCCGCCACCCTTCGTCTCCTACGTCGCGGCCAAGGGCGCCCTGAACGGACTCACCTCGGTCCTGTCCGCCAACCTCGCCGCCCACGGCATCACGGTCAACGGCGTCGCGGCGGGCCTCGTCCGCACGGCCGCTGCTGTGGCCAACACGGACGAGGCCTTCTTCGAGCACGCCGTGCGGGGCCAGGACATCAAGCGCGTCCAGCTGCCGGCCGACGTCTCCGGCGTCGTGGCGTTCCTCGCCTCCGACGACGCCGCGTTCATCACGGGGCAGCTGGTTGTCGCGGACGGTGGGAGCACGCGCCGCTAGGACGGGGATTCATGGTGGCGCGCTACCGGACGGCGGGCAGGTGCGGCCGTCGACGGTGGTGGTCGGCGTCCCGGTCGCCTGGAACTTGTCGGTGCCCACCGGACGCGGGCGCGGCTGTGAGGCGCAACTGGCCGGGCCCGTTCGAGGGCGGCGTCGGCCCGCGGGTTCAGCGGGGATGGAGGCCGCCGTCCAGCGTGATCACCTTGTTGGTGAGATAGCCGTTGGTGACCATCGAGGTGGCCATGGCGGCGACCTCGTCGGGCGTCCCGAGACGTCCGACCGGGATGGGCGCGGGCAGTTTCCCGCCCTCGCCGGCGTCGGCGGGCAGCATCCCGGTGCCTCCGACCAGCGCGGGGGCCAGGGCGTTGACCGTGACGCCGGCTGCGGCGACACCGGCCGCCAAGGAGTGGGTCAGCCCGTGCAGGGCGGCCTTGCTGGCGGCGTAGTGCGCGCCGATGATGCCGCCGTTGAGGGCCGCGATCGACGAGATGAACAGGACGCGGCCCCAGCCGCGCTCGACCATCCCGGGAAGGGCGGCCTGCGCCATGAGGAAGGGCGCGCGCACGTTGACGGCCATGGTGGTGTCCCACGTGTCGGCGTCGACGTCGGCCCAGGCCAGCTGCTTTCCGACGCCCGCTCCGGCGATGAGCACGTCGACGGGGGCGAGAGCGAGGGAGGCGCGGTCGACCAGTTCGGCAGCGGCCGTCGCCTCGGACAGATCGGCCTGGAGGCTGACCGCCCGGCCGGAGCCGTGAAGCGCGTTGATCCGGGTGACGGTCTCCTCGGCGTCCTGGCCGTGGCTGCCGTACGCGAGGGCGATCCGGGCTCCGGCGTCCGCGAGGCGCAGGGCCACGGCGGTTCCGATGCCGCCGGAGCCTCCGGTGATCAGTGCGGTGCGGCCGGCGAGCGGGGTGGGGGAGATGTCGTTCATCAGGTGTCCTCAGGTGAGTCGCTGCGATTGCTGGTGGTCCGGCACAGCCGGGTGCAGCGGATGCGTGCTGTGTCGTTCGCGGCTCCCGGCCACGTACACCACGGCGGCCGACGCCACCGCGAGTGCGATGAGGGCGCAGACCGCCCACCAGCCGAGGTGGGTGTAGGCGCGGGTACCGAGCCATGATCCGGCGCTCGCGCCGAGGAACGAGCAGGTCATGTAGCCCGTGTTGAGTCGGCTGTGGGCCTGCGGGCGCAGGCTGAAGATGCGGGCCTGGTTGGCGACCTGGCCGCACTGCACGGCCACGTCGATCAGCAGCAGCCCGGCGGCCAGAGCCAGGAGCCCGGCGGCGCCACCGAGCGCGCCGGCTGCCAGTACCCCCGCCGCGGCGAGCCCGGCCCCGACGCACCACAGGTTGACGCGGTCCGGGCCGTACCGGTCCACCCACTTCCCGGCGGCGGGAGCGAACAACATGCTGCCCGCGCCGACCAGGGCGAGCACCCCTACGGCCTGCGTGCCCATGCCGTAGCGCGGCCCGGTGACCAACAGTGCGACCGCGGTCCAGGCGGCGCTGAACCCGCCGAAGACGGTGATCTGGAAGAGCACGGACCGGCGCAGTTTCCTCTCCGTACGCAGCATGCGCAGGGTGTCGGACAGCAGTGCTGGATAGCTGTCGCGGACCGCCGGGACTGTTGTCGGCAGGGCGGCGCCGAGCACCACGGCGAGCAGCGCGGTGAGCGCGGCGGCGACCAGATAAGGGGCCCGCCAGCCCAGGTGCTCGCCGAGGACGCCGCCGAAGGCGCGGGCCAGGAGGATGCCGCCGATGAGCCCGGCCTGCAGAGTGCCGATCACACGGCCGCGCCGCTCGGGTTCGACGAGCCCGGCCGCCATGGGAAGGAGGATCTGCGGCACCACGGTGGCCAGGCCGACGAGCGTGCCGGCGGCGAACAGCAGGCCGGTTCCGGGGGCGAGACCCGCGGTCAGCAGGGCCAGGCTGGTCACCGCCAGCAGCACGGTGATCAGCGGTCGCCGGGGCAGGCGGTCTCCCAGCGGCACGAGCAGGAAGATTCCGACGGCGTAACCGAGCTGGGTCAGCGTCGCCAGGGTCGTGGCCGTGGTCTCGGAGACGGCGAGACCACGGGCGACCAGGGGCGTGACGGCCTGCGGGAAGTAGGCGTTGGCCACGGTGACACCGCAGGCCAGGGCCATGACGACGGGGAGCCTGCGGCCGAGGTCCGTCGGCGCGAGGGACGGGCTGGGCGTGTCACGGGGCATGACGACCGAGTGCTCCTGTCGACGTGCGAACGGTCCCGTGGGACCGATCGAACGAACTAGATGGTTCGGTTGACTCGTCCAGCGTCGCACGCCGCGTCAGACAGGTCAAACGAACCAGTTCGTTAGCATGGGCGCATGGCATACGACTCCGCGGCCACCAAAGAGCGCATCATCACGGCGGCGACCGCCGAGTTCGCGGCTCACGGAGTCGCCGGCGCCCGCGTCGACCGCATCGCCGCCGCGGCCCGGGCCAACAAGCGCGCGCTCTACGACTACTTCGGCGACAAGAACGCACTCTTCGCTGTCGTCCTGGAGCGTCGCCTCGCCGAACTGGCCGAGGCGGTCCCCCCGTCGGAGGACCTGCCCGGCTACGCCGAGCGGCTCTTCGAGTACCACCGGGCGCACCCCGAGGCTCTCCGCCTGGTGATGTGGGAGGCCCTGGAGGTCGGCGACGGACCGGTCCCCGCGGAGGAGGAGCGCACCGCGCACTACGGCGACAAGGTGACCGCCGCGCAGGCCGGCGCGCCGGACGAGGACGCCCGTGCGCGTGTGTTCTTCACTCTCGCCCTGGCAAGCTGGAGCGTCGCCATGCCGCAGCTGCGGCGGATGGTGCTCGGCCCGGACTACGGCATGGACCGACTCCGCCAGGAGATCGCCCGGGCGGTGGCGGCGCTTCCTTCGGCGGGCGAGCGCGACGCAGGCTGAGGGACACCGGCACCGGGAGTGCGGCTACGTGCCGTCGGGCGCAGTGATGCCCTTCCGCATGAACGGCTTCAGCAGCCGGAGCGGATCGTGCGAGGGGCGGATCGTGCGGGGGATCGAGGAGGGCCTGGATCCGCGGTCCGTCCATCATGGCGAGCACCATGACCGCCCTGTCGCCATCGTTCAACTCCCCACCGGCCTCCTCGGCGCGCGAGGTGTCGTCCGCCGCCACCGGCCTTCAGAAATGACATCCAGCTTGCCGTCCCTGACGCGAACGGCCGTGGCGTCGTCGATGAAGTAGATCGGGAAGTCGGCACGCGCTGCGATGCGATCGGCCCAGGCGTCGTCCCGCTCGGGGAAGTCCGGTGAGTACAGGTGGGGCTTGAGATACCAGTCGAAGAGGCCGAACGGCGGCTCCACGGTCGTCGCGCCGAGCACATGGAGGTCCGCGGTGTCCCCGATGACGTCGGCGGAGTGACCGGTGAGATGACGGCTGAAGATCATTGATCCGGCGCTGAATCCCACATAGACCCGGCTCTCCAGCGCCTTGAGGAAGCCGTCGGCCAGGCCGTTGCCGGTGATGCTGCGGGCGAGGTGGTAGTGGTTGCCGCCCCCGACGTAGATGACGTCGGCGTTGAGCAGCCGGTCGAGCACCAGCTGCCGGGGGAGGCCGTTGAGCTCCAAGACGTCGAACTCCCGCCAGCCCAGCCCGTGCAGCCGGTTCATGTCCGCGATGAACCAGCCGTGGTCCCCGGGCTCGGCGACCGATGCCGTGGGCACGTACACGACGTTCGCCGACCCGAACGGCCTGCCCAGCATGTCCCGCAGTGCGTCCCGCAGCGTCTCGTTACTCAGGCCACTCGCCGTCAGCAGAAGGTTCATCGGGTGAGCCAAGCACGGCTGACGGGCGGGTGCAACGACGCCTGGACGCGCCCGTGCCGTCGCGCCGTGGCCGTATCAGGAAGGGGTACTTGTCCCGCGCCTCACCTTGAGCTCCTCATGCCAACAGGGCCGCCGTGAACAACTCGCGGTGCGCCGTCAGCCACTTCTGGATGCGGTCCCAACGCTGCCAGCCACCGCGCTCGGACAACGCCTGGAGGTAGACGGGGTCACCGTCGGCCACGCGGTGAGCGACGAAGGCCCGGCAGGACGCGGTGGCCTGTTCGATGACGCCGGGCAGTTCAGCGCGCTCCTGCGGCGAGAGGCCGTAGCCGTCGGCGAGGATCCGGAGGCGTACCGGGGCATCCAGCCCGGGTGGATAGAAACCTGCCGCGGACGTGGGATCGAGCATGGGCACCCAGTAGCGGGCGGTCATGGCGACGTCCCACACCGGCCGGCCGGGGGCCGCCAGGTCGAAATCGATCAGGGCCGCGGCCTGGCCGTCGCGGAAGACGACGTTCTCCGGGCACACGTCGTTGTGGCACAGCATCGTCCCTCCCTCCGGGTCGGCCAGAGACCGCGGCCACTCGGCGGATGCGTCAACCGCGATGGCCGCGCTCGCGTCGTGCAGGCGCCGCAGCAGGCTGCCCACCGAGCTCAACGCGGTCTCGGTCATCGCCCAGCGCGGAAACGGCGGGAGAGGGACGTCGCCGGGGAGGAAGGTCAGCTGCTCTCGGCCGTCGGCGGTGAGACGGATCGGCCGCGGCGCCGCGTCGAAGCCCTGCTCTTCGAGCGCGAGGAGATGGGCATGGAGGGCGCGCGCGGTGCGCGGAGCCGGGCGTTCCACCAGGGCGCCGTGGCGGAAGACCGCACCCGTGTTCACCATGCCACCGACCAGGGCTTCGCCCTCTGCTGTCCCGCCCTCAGCCGTCATTTCGATCACGCTACCGTCAGGTCGGCCGGGATCGTGCCGAAAAAGGCGGCAGGCGGCTGCACGACCGGGCCCGATCAGCCGCACTCGCTGAGACCTTTCGGTTCGTTCCGGACCCGGTGGTTGCGGTTCCGGGGACTTCATGACAGGGACTGGGCGTCGATGGAGCACGCGTACGGTTCGGCCGAGGAGGTGCCGACCCTGCTGACGGCGCTGCGCTCCCCGGACGCCGGGATACGCCGCGAGGCTCTCGACCGCTTCTACGGCGCGGTCCACCACCAGGGCAGCGTGTTCCCGCCCACGGCAGCAGCCTTTTCTTCCTGTTCGAGCGGGTCGCGGACTCGGCCACGCCTGACCGGGCTGCCGTGGTCGCGCTGCTGGCCAGCATCGGCCAGGAGTCCCGGCCTGGCCGCGGTTGCCGGGCTCGGTCTCTTCGTCGATGACGCCGGGTTCGCCGTCGCGGTGCTGCGCGAGCGGCTGGGCGCCGAGCACGGCATCACGGTCCGGCTGCGGATCGTCGAGGCGGCGGCCATGTTGGCGCTGAAGTCAAGCTGAGTCGTCGGCGTCACCGTCGAAGCAGCCGCACGCCATCTGATGGCCGGCCGCCTCGACATCACCGGCAGCGACAGGAGTGTGCCCGGCGCCGAAGCCGTACGCAGCCACCTCAGTTCGTTGCGCGGTCGCCAAGTTCATTGGCAGGCACGGCGGCCGGGGGGACCTCATGACGCGGACGGTGCGGAACTCGGGGGACGTGGTGCGAAGCGCGGGTCACAGATGTTGCCGTGCCGCGCGCCGGCGGTGCTGTTCGGCCGGGTTCGCGACCGGGGCGGCGAGCAACAGCCTTTGTGTGTAGGGGTGTTGTGGGGTGGTGGTGATCTCGCCCGCCGGTCCGGTCTCGACGATGTCGCCCCGGTGGATGACGCTGACGCGGTGGCTGATGTGCCGGATGACGGCCAGATCGTGCGAGATGAAGAGGTAGGCGACGCCGGTGCGCCGCTGGATGTCGATGAGGAGTTCGAGAACGCGGGCCTGGGTGGTGAGGTCGAGGGCGGAGACGGGTTCGTCGCAGACGATGAGCTGGGGGGCGGGCGCCAGCGCTCGGGCGATGGCGACGCGCTGGCGCTGGCCGCCACTGAACTCCCGGGGCAGCCGCTGGGCCGCGTCCTTCGGCAGCCCGACCTGGTCGAGCAGCTCCGCGACCCGCTGCCGGGCCTCACCCGCCGCGGTGCCCTGCACGACCAGCGGCTCGCCGAGGATGTCGCCGATGGTGAGGGCCGGGTTGAGGGAGGAGTACGGGTCCTGGAACACCACCTGGATGTCCCGGGCCAGCGCGCGCCGTTCCTTGCGCCCGGCGTGGGTGATGTCGTGTCCCCGGAAGCGGACCGTGCCGCCGCTGGGCGTGGCCAGGCCGAGCACGGACCGGCCGATGGTCGTCTTGCCGGAGCCGGACTCGCCGACGACGCCAAGGGTCTCGCCCTGGCCCACGGTGAGCGACACACCGTGCAGAACCTCGTGCGGGCGGGCCCTGAAGCCCCGTCCCGGGTAGGTGACGCACAGGTCGCTCACCTCCAGCAGGGTGGTCATCGGATCTCCTTCTCGAGCGCGCCCACGGACGCGGCGGGCGGGTCGGTGCGCAGTGTGGTCTCGTCGAGGATCGAGTCCAGGAGGCCGCGCGTGTACGGGTGTTGGGGCGCGGCGAACAGTTCCTTCGTCGAGCCGGTCTCCACGACCGTGCCCTCCCGCATGACGGCCACGCGCCCGCAGATGTCCGCGACCACGCCGAAGTTGTGGGTCACGAGCAGTACGGCCATGTTGAGGTCCTTCTGGAGGTCGCGCAGCAGGTCGAGGATCTCCGCCTGGATGGTGACGTCGAGGGCGGTGGTCGGTTCGTCGGCGATGAGCAGCCGGGGTTTGCCGGCGACGGCGCCGGCGATGAGGACCCGTTGTGCCATGCCGCCGGAGATCTGGTGCGGGTACGAGCGGAAGGTGCGCTCGGGGTCGGGGATGCCGACCCTGGCGAGGAGCGCCAGGACCCGTTCCCGGGCCTCGTCCCTCGGCATGGGCGTCGCGGCGCGCACCCCCTCGACCAGCTGGGCGCCCACCGTGACGGACGGGTCCAGGTTGGACATCGGCTCCTGAGGCACGTACGCGATGGACGTCCCCCGCACCGCGCGCAGTTCGCGCTCGCTCAGGCCGAGCAGTTCACGGCCGTCGAGCCGGATCGAACCGCGGGTGACGACCGCCTCCGAGGGCAGTACGCCGAGCACGGCGAACGCGGTCTGTGTCTTGCCCGAGCCGGACTCGCCGACCAGGCCGAGGGTTTCCCCGGCCGTGACGCTGAGGGTGACGCCGCTGACGACCTCCTTGAGTTCGCCGGTCGGCGTCGGGTAGGCGATGGCCAGGTCCTCCACGGTGAGCAGTCCGGAGACGGAGGCCGCCTGGGTGGCCGGTGGCCGGTACTCGGTCGCGGTGACGATCCGGACCGGTTTGGGACGGCCGCCCTCCAGAGCGTCCCGCAGCGCGTTTCCGAGCAGTACCAGCGAAGCGGTGATGACGCCGAGCACGAGGCTGGGCCACAGGAACTGCAGTGGTTCCTCGTACAGGTTGGAGAACCCCTCGGAGATCATCGCGCCGAAGCTGGGCACCGTGTTCGAGCCGACGCCCAGGAAGGCCAGGCCCGACTGGACGGCGATCGAGGATCCCGCGAGGAACGCCGTGGCGATGACCACAGGACCGCGCACCACCGTGAACACATGCCGCCGCAGGATCCGCCGGTCGGGCAGTCCCGACACCCGGGCGGCGTCCACGTACAGCTCGTTCCTCACGCCGAGGACCAAGTTGCGTACGAGGCGGTAGACGCCCGGGGAGAGCAGCACCCCGAAGATCAGCATGGTGGCCTTGTAGTCGCCCTTGGTCACCGGCATCAGGACGATGAGCAGGAGCAGCCCGGGGAACGTCATGATCAGGCTGAACAGCCACTCGGTGACTCCGCGCACGCGCCGGCCGAAGTACCCTCCGACCAGTCCGGACGTGATCCCGATCGCCAGGGCGATGCTCGTGCCGATGAGCGCCGAGACCACGCTCGTGTTGATGGAGAACAGGAGTCTGGCGTAGATGTCGCGTCCGCTCTTGTCCCCACCGAGCGGGTAACCGTGGTCGCCGACACCTGCGTTGACGGCGTCCAGGTTCGCCTCGTTGGCGCCGTGGCCGGTGAGGACGGGGGCGAGCAGCCCCAGCAGCACGATGACGATCAGCAGGCCGGCGCTTGCGACGGCAAGCGGGTCGGAGAGCAGCCGCCGCAGGGTCGAGCGGCGGCGCGTGCCGGCGTTCGGCGTTGTCAACTCGTCATCCTCGCCTTCGGGTTGAGCCAGCCGCCCAGGAGATCGACGACGAGGTTGACGGCCACGACGAGCAGCACACCGAACAGGCTGATGCCCATGATGATCGGCACGTCGCCCTGGAGGGAGGCGTTGAACGCGTACTGGCCGAAGCCGGGCAGAGCGAAGATCTGCTCGATGATCAGCGCGCCGCCGAGCATCTGGATGAACTCCAGGGACAGCACCGTCAGGGCCGGTCCGGCGGCGTTGCGCAGGGCGTGGCGCAGCACGATGGAGCGGGTGGGGATGCCCCGGGTGCGCAGGGTGCGGACGTAGTCCTTGCGCAGTTCGCCGATCATGGCGCCGCGGATCTGCGAGGTCAGGCTCGCGACCCCGCCCATCATCAGGGCGACCACGGGGATGGCGATACTGCTCGCCCAGCGGGCGGGGCTCTCGCCGAAGTCCGTGTAGCCGGTGGCCGGGAACACATGCAGCTTGATGGCCAGGACGTAGACCAGCGCGATGGCGACGAGCAGGCTCGGGACGAGGTAGCCGGTCATCGCGGCGGCCTGTGCGAAGCGGTCGACGGCACCACCGCGCGCGGCGGCGGCCACCCCGAGGGCGACACTGATGACCGAGGTGGCCAGCAGGGCGACGACGACGATGGACAGGGTGACGCCGAGCCGGGCGGTGATCGCGGAGCGGACCGGCTCACTGGTGAAGTAGGAGGCGCCGAGGTCACCGCGGACGGCGTGCGAGAGCCAGTCGGCGTACTGGACCGCCAGGGGCCGGTCCAGGCCCATCCGGGCCTTCTGGGCGACGACTTGCTGGGGCGTGGCGCCGTTGCCGAGGACGCTGCTCGCGACGTCGTCGAAGGAGGTGCTGAGCAGCAGGAACGTGATCATGGTCACCAGGACCGCGAGCACGAGGCCCGCGGTCAGGCGACGCAGCACATAGAGCGTCATGGGTGGCGGCTCACCCTCCGGACTTGGACGAGCCGGCCACGCCGAACTGCCGGATCGTGGACATCGTGGAGGAGCCGTCGCCGAGGTAGGTGATGCCCTTCTTGGTGGCCCAGTCGCTGCCGAGGTAGAAGACGGGGGACAGCCAGGCGTTCTCGACGCCGAACTCGTTGATCTCCCGGTAGATCGCGGCGGACTTCGCCGGGTCGAGCTCCTTGGCGGCCTGGTCGAGCAGCCCGGTCAGCTTCGGGTCGGTGGTGCGGAAGACGTTGCGGAAGCCGGTCGGGGTGTAGAAGCTGCGGGTCATGATCGCGTCGGAGGCGAGGCCCTCCACGAGGAGGAACATCGGGTACTTGCCCGACGCGACGGCGGAGGCGGTCTGCTGGGCGGGCACCGGCTCCCAGGTCACCTTCACGCCGATGTCGGCGAGTGCCTGGGTGAAGAGCGGTTCGAAGGACTTGGTGAAGACGAGACTCGGCATGGTGACCGAGAAGCCCTTCGGGTAACCGGCCTCGGCCAGCAGCTTCTTGGCCCGGGCGACGTCGTAGGGGTACTTGGCGTTGAGCGCCTCGTCGTAGGCCTTCCCCTTCGGGTTGAACAGCTGGTCGGTGGCCTTGCCGGAGCCCCGCAACACCTGGGTGACCATCTTCTGCCGGTCGAAGGCCATGTTGACGGCCTGGCGGACGCGCAGATCGCCCAGGGGCTTCAGCTTGGTGCCGGCGCGGTCGCCGAGGACGAGGAAGGCGCCGGCGGTCGCTTCCACATGGGTGATCTCGAAGCCGGCCGCCTTGAGCGCCGACAGCTGCGAGACGTCGGCGGTGCCGGCGTTGGTCTGGCCTGCCTTGAGGGCGTTGGCCGACGCGGTCGGGTCGGTGATCACACGGATCTTGACCGTCTTGAAGGGGTACGCCTTCTTGTTCCAGTAGTCGTCGCGCCGGTTGAGGACGTACACCGAGCCGTTGACCGTCGCCTTGGTGTCGAGGGTGTAGGGGCCCGAGCCGACCGGGTCGAGAGCCGTGCTCTTGGCGGCCATGGTCTTGGGGTCGCCGATCACCCCGGGTGCCGTCGACAGGGCACCGAGGAGCGACGCGTCGGGCCGGGAGAGCTTGAGGACGACGGTCGAGGCGTCGGGGGCCTCGACCGAGGCGACGGAGGCCAGCGACAACTGGCTCTGCCCGGGAGTCGAGCGGATCCGCTCCAGGGTGGCCTTCACGGCGTTCGCGTCCACCGGGTCGCCCGAGCTGAACTTCATGCCCTGGCGGAGCTTCAGGGTCAGCGTGCGGCCGTCGGCCGAGTAGGACCAGCTCTGCGCGGCGCCGGGGCGCAGTTCCCCCTTGTTGTCCATGAGGAGGAGCGTGTCGAAGATCGAGTCCCAGACGTAGGTCTGCTGGCCCTCGATGAGCTGGGCCGGGTCGAACGAGTTGGGCGTGCCGAGGATGGACAGCGCGAGCGTCGCGTCCGCGCCGGAGTCCGACGTGGCGGCCGGGGCGCTGTCGCACGCGGCCGTGGCCGTCGCCAGCAGCGCGACGGTGGCGACGGCGGCCAGGGTCTGCGAGCGCCGGCGCGGCAGTGGCCCGGGCCGGGAATGCGAGGGGCGGATGCGCATGGGTGGATTCCTTCGTCCTGGAACCTGACGGATGCATGCCTGCTGCCGATGCACGCGTGGGCTGTGCGGCGGAGCCCTGGGTGAAAGGCCGGTATGCGGTGGTGGACAGGGCCGCCGCGCCGGTCGTTGATCCGCCGGTGCGCCCCGTCACGCGAACAGTTACCACGTGGTCGAATTTCACTCGGAAGGTAAGCCTCGACGAAGGGTGCGGGAAGAGTGCGGGCCGCGTTCGTAACCAGAGCGTTATCCGGCGGAAAATCGCCGGGCCCTGCCCCTTGTGTTCGCGGCGGTCGCCGCCCACACTCCCAGCAGACCTTGAAAATCTAATCCCTGGAAGGTTTTTGAACACGTGCCACGGGATCCGGGAAGAGGAAGCGCACTGTGACCCAGGCCAAGGCCCGCGGCCAGTACACCAAGACCCCTGCCAGGCGAGCGGAGATCGTCCGGGCGGCGCGCGAGAGCTTCGCGGAACACGGGTTCACGAAGGCCTCGTTGCGGGACATCGCCGAGCGGGCCGGCATCACCCACGCCGGGCTGCTGCACCACTTCCGCACCAAGGACGACCTGCTCGCCGCCGTGCTCGCCGAACGCGACACCGAGGAGCGGCGGTACGCCGAGTCGAAGGTCCCGGACATGGACCACCTGGCGCCGTACCTCGGCGACATGCTGCGCCACCATCAGAAGGCGCCCGAGCTGATGCGCCTGTGGCTGGAGCTCGCGGTGGCCGCCTCACGCCCGGAGCATCCCGCGCACGGTTACTTCGTCCAGCGCTACGCCTGGGGAAGCGAGCAGTTCGCGCGGGGCATGCGCGGCAAGGCCGACCGCGGAGAACTGCACGAGGCGCTCGCCCCCGAACACGCCGCCACTCTGCTGCAAGCCGTCCTCAACGGCCTGCAGTTGCAGTGGCTGCTCGACCAGGAGCTCGACATCGTGGGCCCGGTCCTGGCCTTCATGCGGATGACCTTCCCGAAGACCGCACCACCAGAGGACGAAGCATGAGACCCGGCACCCTCGCCGTCCAGCTCTACAGCGTGATCGACGCCCTGGAGGCCGACCGCCCCGGCACGCTCGCGCGCCTGGCCGCGCTCGGCTTCCACCACGTCGAGCCGTTCGCGCAAGGCCTGTGGAACACCGCCCCCGACGAACTGGCCGCCTCCGCACGTGCGTTGCGCGCGGACCTGGACGAGGCCGGTCTCGGTGTCAGCTCCGCGCACATCGCCGTCTCGGCGGACAGTCAGGCATCCGCGATCGAGATCTGCCGCATCCTCGGCACGGACACCGCCTTCGTGCCGATTCCCTGGCTCGTCGACGGCTTCGACGAGCGGTCCCTGGAGACCCGCGACGGAATACGGGCCTTCGCCGGCCGTCTCAACGAGGCGGCGCGGGAGATGGCCGGGGCGGGGATCCGGCTCGGCTACCACAACCACCACTTCGAATGGGCCCGGCTGCCGGACGGCGCCCGGGCCTTCGACGTGCTGTGGGAGCTGCTCGACCCCGAGATCCTCGCCGAGGTCGACGTCTACTGGGCCGCCGTGGCGGGCCAGGACCCGGTCGACGTCATCAAGCGCCTCGGGGAACGCGCCGTGACCGCCCACCTCAAGGACGGCCCCGCCGAACGCGACACCCCGCAGACACCCATCGGCACCGGGGACATCGACATCCCGGCGGCGTTGCGCGCGGGCACCCATCTGCGCTGGCACATCACGGAGATCGACCAGACGGAGGCCGACCGTTTCGAACTCCTCGCGGCCAACCGACAGACCCTGCTGGAGGGCGGACTGACCCAGCCCTGACGAGGGGTGCGTCCGACCTCGCCCAAGATCACACCCATACCTCCGGGAGCGCCCATGCGCGGGAGCACGCCGTTCCTTTGGGGAGCCTCCAGCTCCCCGCACCAGACCGAAGGCAACAACGTCAACAGCGACTGGTGGGTGATCGAAGGACGCACGCCGGGCCTGGAGAGGAGCGGCGACGCGCTCGACAGCTACCACCGCTTCGAGGAGGACATGCGCCCGCTCGCGGACGCCGGCCTCAACGCCTACCGCTTCGGCATCGAGTGGGCACGCGTCGAACCGGTGCCCGGACACTTCTCCCGGGCCGAACTCGCCCACTACCGGCGCATGATCGACACCGCCCTGTCGCTCGGCCTGACGCCCGTCATCACACTCCACCACTTCTCCAACCCGCGCTGGTTCGCCGAGGAGGGAGGTTGGCTCGGGGAGAAGGCGGTCCAGCGGTTCACGCGCTACGCCGAGGCCGTCACGGACATCCTGGGCGACGTCCCCTGGATCGCCACCATCAACGAACCCAACATGCTCGCGATGATGATCACCATCGAGCGCCAGGGTCCGGCCGGTCCGAGCGGCGGCTCCCAGGGTCTGGCCGCGGCCGACAACACCCGGCCGAAACTGCCCGCCCCCGACCCGGAGATCGGCGCCGCCCTGGTCGAGGCCCACCACGCTGCCCGGGAGGTCGTCCGCGCCAACACCGACGCCGGCGTGGGCTGGACCGTCGCGAACCGCGCCTTCGCCGCACGGCCCGGCGGCGAGGACAAGCTCCGCGAGATCGAGTACGACTGGGAGAACCTGTACCTCGAAGCCTCGCGGGGTGACGGCTTCGTCGGTGTCCAGTCGTACTCCAGCGAGTGGGTCGGACCCGACGGCATCGAGCCGCATCCGCCGCACCCCGACAACACCATGGCGGGCAAGGCATACCGGCCCGACGCTCTCGGCGTGGCGGTCCGCCACACCTGGGACGTCACCGGCGGGGTACCGATCCTCGTGACCGAGAACGGCATCGCCACCGCCGACGACGATCGACGGATCGCCTACACACAGGAGGCCCTCGACCACCTGTTCGCCGCGATCGACGACGGTATCGACGTACGGGGCTACCTGCACTGGAGCGCCCTCGACAACTACCGCTGGGGCGACTGGAAGGCGACTCTCGGCCTGATCGCCGTAGACCGTGAGACCTTCGAGCGCCACCCGAAGCCGAGCCTCGCCTGGCTGGGCGCCACCGCCCGGCGCGGGCGCCCCTGAGGCCCGGCCCGCCGGACCGGGCCCCAGTTGGCCTCAACCCGCCTTCCCCACCCGCCGAGTGGCACTGAACCTGCCGCAGGGGAGCGGCTCCACGACGGTGCCGTCAGGGAACACGACGCGTGCCGTGGTGGCCGGGGGGACGTCGACCGTGACGGTGAGATCGTCGCCGGACATCCGCCACTCGACGGCGATCGTGCCCTGCGGGGACTCGTGGGTTCCCCGGGCCCAGGGCACGGACGGGTGCGGGACGGGCGCCACCTCGAAGGACTCCCAGGCGATCGACCCCGGCGTCTGCCGCAACCCCAGGACGTGGGTGTGCAGGAAACGGACCACCGCGCCCTTGCTGTAGTGGTTCAGGGAGTCGTGGGCGATGCCGGACTCGTCGACCCCCTCCCAGTCCTCCCAGACGGTGGTCGCGCCCCGGTCGAGCATGTACAGCCAGGACGGCGCGGTGCGCCGGAGGAGCAACTCGTAGGCGACGTCGGGGTGACCGGTGTCGGCGAGGACGGGCAGCAGGTCGCCGGTCGCGAGGAAGCCGGTGCCCAGATGGGTGCCGGCCGCGCGGATCAGCTCGACCAGGCGCGCGGCGGCGGCCTCGCGCAGGTCGCCGGGAACGAGTCCGAGGGACAGCGCGCGCACATAACCGGCCTGGGTGTCGCCGGCGGTGCGTCCGTCGGGGGACAGGAACTCGGTGCGCCACGCGTCACGGACCCGCTCGGCGATCCCGGCGTAGCGGTCCGCGTCTTCGGGGCGGTCCAGTACCCGGGCGACGTGGGCCAGGGTTGCCGTCGAGCGGTACAGGAAGGCCGTGCCGATCTCGCCCTTGTCGGACAGGAACCAGGCGACGGGATCGTCCTTGACCGGGTCGACGCGGGTGCCGTCGGCCGCCTTCGCCCTCGGCTCGGTCCACTCGCCCCAGTGGAAGGAGCCGTCCCACAAATACCGTTCGTGCGGCAGCGGTTCGGGCGAGCGCTCGGCCCGGGACGGGTGGCGGGTGGTGCGGGCGGTCATGAGCGCCCACTCCACCCAGCGGACCATCGCCTCCCAGTTCTCGGCCAGGATCTCCCGGTCGCCGTACGACTCGTACAGTTCCCACGGGACGGCGACGACGGCGTCTCCCCAGCCGGCCGAGCCGGTCATCATGGCGAACTGGTCGTCGAGGTGGTGTTTGATACGGCGTCCGTCGGGCGAGAAGTTGGCGATCCGGCCGTCGGGCAGCTGGTCGTCGCGGACGGAGCGCAGCCACTTGCGGCTGAAACCCAGGACGTCGTACAGGCGGGTCGCCGTGGGGGCGAAGACCTGGTAGTCGCCTGTCCAGGCGAGGCGTTCGCGGGTCGGACAGTCGGTGGGTACGTCGACGGCGTTGCCCCGGAAGCTCCACTCGGCGATCTCGTGGAGGCGGTCGAGATCACCGTGCCCGCAGGCGAACGTGCCAGTGCGGCGCAGGTCCGTGTGGATGACGCGCATGACGAGGCTGGCCGGGTCGAGCGGGGCACCGTCGCGGCGGACCCGGACGTACCGGAAACCGTGCACCGTGTGGCGCGGTTCGAACGTCTCGCCACCGCCCGCGGAGACGACCTCGTCGCGCTGGACGAAGGGGATCGGGGCCTGGCCGGGGCGCGTGGCGTCCAGGTGGGCGGTGGTCAGGTCTCCGTCGGGGCCGAGGAGCTCACCGTGGTCGACGACCGTACGCGTGCCGGCCGGGCCCAGGTCGCTCAGGGCGATCCGACCGGAGGCGTTCTGGCCGAAATCGGCGATCCACAGGCCGTCTTCGAGCTGTTCGACGGAGTGCGCCGGGCGCGACTGGACCACGCGTACCGGCGGCGCCGGCGACCAGTCGATCGCGGGCGCGGCCACCTGGTCGAGGAGGACGGGTCTGCCGGTACCGGGCGGCAGGCGGAAGTCGGTGGTCTGTCCGTCCATGAGGTCGGCCCGGGTGATGGCCGACTCGACGCTCGTCCACGTCCCGTCGGTGCGGACGACCTGCCGTGCGCCGTCCTCGTAGACGAGGTGCAGCTCGGCCCGTGCGCCGAGCACGGTGCCCCAGCCGGCCGGCTGGCGGAACGCGCCGACCTGCCCCCGGTACCAGCCGTCGGACAGCAGGATCTCCAACCGGTTGTCGCCCGCCTGGATGGAGGTCGTGATGTCGGACGCCTGGGCGTAGAGCGTGCGGTCGTAGGAGGTGGAACCCGGCGATAGTTCGGCGGTACCGGCCCGCGCACCGTTCACGTACGCCTCGTACACCCCGAGTGCCGTCGCGTACAGCCGTGCCGAGCGCACCCCGGCCAGCGCCTCGAACCGGGCCGACAGGACGTACGCGGGCCGGCTGCCGTATCCGCGATCGGCGGACTCGGCGGGACTGATCCAGCGCGCCCGCCAGTCGGCGGCGAGCAGACCGGTCTCGAACGTATGCCGCCGTGACCACGGCGAGTCGCCGTCGCCGTCGGTGCCGAGCGCCCGGACCCGCCAGGTCACGCGCCGCATGCTGTCCAGCGCCGCCCATGGCCAGGGGACGAACCGGTGACCGCCGACGGCGATGCTCACCACGGACCGTGCCTCGCCGTCGACGGCGCCTTCCACCTCGTACGCCACCGGGCGGGCCGCGTCCGACGGCGGCTTCCACGACAGCCGGGGCGTGGGCCCCGATACGGCGAAGGTGTCCCCGCCGCTGTCGATGCCCAGGTCGTACGGTGCGTTGCGCATGCTGTGCCTTCTCGGAACTCGGTGGGACGGGAAGCTTCTCGGGACGCCGACTGGACGCCGACTGGACGGCGGCGCTACCGGACCGACCTGACCTTGGACTTGACGATGAGGCCACCGGCCAGTGCCAGGGCCGCGCCGATCAGATAGAGCTGGGTGTAGTTCTTCTCGCCGCCGTCGCTGACGCCGAGGGTGATGACGAGCGGGGCGATCAGCGGGGCGACGGCGCTGGGAATCTTCTGCGCGAAGGCGACGACGGCGAGGTAGCGGCCGGCCTCGGCCCGGTCCGGGAGGACGGCGAACACGATCGCCTGGTCGACGGCGCTGAACACCGCGATGGCGAACTGCATCAGCACCGAGCCGACGACCAACTGGGGCAGCGAGTGGGCGAACGCCTCGGTGACTGCCCCGGCGACGAACACCGCGGAGCCGATCACGGCGAACAGCTTGCGCCGGCCGAGCTTGTCGGAGAGGAAGCCGCCCCCGACGGCGCCGCCCGCCGCGGCCACCACGCCGACGGTCCCGATCACCGCCACGATCCCGGCGACCTCCTTGACCGGCAGGTCGAGGCGCTGTGCGTAGAAGAAGGTGCCGAAGGCCGTGTTGAAGTACAGGCCCATGAAGAAGACGAAGCGGCCGAGCCAGTTCCAGCCGAAGTCCGGGTACTTGCGCGGGTTGAAGCCGTAACTGGCGACCAGGCGCCTCAAGGTCACGCCGCCGGTGTGCACCAGTGCGCGGGAGTCGCCCTCGGGCTTGAACACCGGGAACAGGATCACCAGGGCGGCGCCCAGGACGCCGGGGACCAGAAACACCAGGAAGGTGCTGGAGGCCACCCCGTAGGCGAGACCGATGCCGATCACGGGGGCGATCTGGGTCATGACACTGGTCAGGGCCGAGACCCGGCCGCGCTGCTCCTCGGGCACCCGGTCCGCCTGGATGTTCTGTATGGCCTGTCCGGCCGTGGCCCAGCCGATCATGCCGACCGCCCACGCCACGCCTAGCAGGAGGACCGACGGTGCGAGGGCGACCCCGACGAGCGCGACGGTGCCGAGCAGGGCGCCGCCGACCATGAAGGGGGCGCGGCGGCCGAACCGGGAACGGGTCCGGTCGCTCCAGAGTCCGATCAGAGGGCTGAGGACCAGGTAGAGGAACTGGGCGGACCCGGTCACGTAGCCGAGCCGCTCCTCGTGTCCCGGCGCCAGGTCGTCGATCCGCACCGCGAGCGAGTAGGACAGGGGGACCATCAGGGCCAGGGAGCCGCCGAAGCCGGCGGTCATCAGCCAGAGGAGATAGTCCCTGCCGACCTTTTGCAGCGGCGGTGCCTCGGTCTCGGGCGTGGCGGGCGGCTCGGTGGGATGTCCGGCGGCGCTTCGAGGTGACGCCGGGGGATGAGGAACCGTCACGCTGACGTCCCGGTCGTCGTGAGGCATGTGGACTCCTTTGTCCATGATCGCAAGGGGCGGCGCCGAAGCGGTGGTTGCCGGGATGCCGGCGGCACGGTCGATGCCGTGCCGCCGACCGGACCCGCTGCGGTGCGGGACCGGGAATCCGGAGACGCCGGTGAGGGACGACCGGGGCGGCGCCTGCGCACGGGCTCCCCTCGTCGGTCGTTGCGACAGGGCGGCCTCGGGGTGCCAGGGAGTGCCGGCGGGTTTCAGTCGGCCGCGTTCTGGCCGGGCTTGTGGCCGGCGAGGCCGTGCCAGCGTCGGCGCAGGGCGAATGCGGCGGACTTGGGTTTGCGGTCGCGGGTGAACACGCCCTTCTTGTTGCCGTCGACCCGGTGGATGCCGGGCGAGGTCTGGAAGTCGGCGAAGTTCCACACGTGTTCCCCGACGAACTCGGGGATGCGGTCGAAGACCCGGTGGTACATGGCGAGGAAGTCGCTCTGGTACTCCTCGCTCCACGGGGCGTCCCAGACGGAGTGCAGGCCGGGCTGGGTGTCGGCGCCGTACTCGGACATCATGACCGGCTTGCCGAAGCGCTGGACCCACCCGCGCAGATCCCGCTCCAGATACCCCTCGGCGGTCGCGAGGTCGCCGGTGAAGAGGTACCAGCCGTAGTAGCGGTTGATGCTCAGTACGTCGAACAGGTCGCCGATCCGGTCGTTCTGCGGCGTCGCGAACATGACGGCGGCGTAGGTGAGGGGCCGGGTCGGGTCGAGCTTGCGAGCCAGTTCGACCAGCGGTTCGAAGTATTCGCGCGCGCCCTCCTCGTTGGAGGCCGGCTCGTTGGCGAGACACCACATCACCACGCTCGGGTGGTTCCTGTCCCGCTCGATCAGCTCCCGCAGATGCTGGGCGTGGACGTCCCGCGTCGTCCCGCCGAAGTTCTCCGGCGCGAACGTGGGCGTCGGCGGAACACCGGTGAGGCCGCCCTGGACGCCCAGGTTGAGACCGACGGCCGCTGTCTCGTCGATGACGACGATGCCGTGGCGGTCGGCGAAGTCGAGGACCTCCTCGGCGTAGGGGTAGTGGGAGGTGCGGAAGGAGTTGGCGCCGGTCCACTCCATCAGCTGGAAGTCGTGCACGAGGTAGGCGTCGTCGTGGCCCTTGCCCCGGACCGGGGTGTCCTCGTGCTTGCCGAAACCGGTGAAGTAGAACGGCTCACCGTTGATGAGGAAGTCGGTGCCCCGCACCTCGACGGTACGGACGCCGAAGGGCTGGGTGTAGCTGTCGACGGTCTCACCGTCCACGGCCGGCTCCACGACGAGGTCGTAGAGGTAGGCCAGGCCCGGCTGCCACAGCGTGACGTCCTCGATGCGCAGGACGCCCTCGGCGCCTTCCCCCTCCGCGACGGTCCGGCCCGCCTCATCGATCACGCGCACCCGTACCGTGGCCGTGTCGGCGTGTGCGCCCGCGGTCTCCACGCGGTAGCTGACGGTGCCGGCCGTGCCGTCCCGTCCGGTGACGACGGTGACGTCCTCGACGAAGGTCGTCGGGGTGCTGTACAGGCGGACCGGGCGTGCGATGCCGGCGTAGTTGTAGAAGTCGTGCAGGTACGACTGCCGTTCACGTCCGTCGGGGCTGGTGGTGACGGTGCCCGGCGGGATGGTCACGTTCGTCAGGCGGTTGTCGACGCCCACCGTCAGCCGGAACTCCTCGCCGGGGCGGACGATTCCGGTGAGGTCTGCCTCGAACGGTGTGTAGCCGCCGCTGTGTTCGGCCACGAGCCGTTCGTCCACATAGACCCGCGCGGCGTGGGTGACGGACCCGAAGCGCAGGACCACGCGCTCGCCGGTCCAGCCGCGCGGTACCCGCACGTCGCGCTGGTACCAGACGACTCCGACGTGGTCCCGGATCTCCGGGTCCACGAACAGGTCGTTGTAGCTGGCGGGGACGGGGACTTCGAGGGGCGGGGCGAGCCGTGACGTCCACGGCGCGGTGCCGGCCCGGGTGTCGAGGGCGAACCGCCACAGGCCGTCGAGGCCGACGATGTCGCGGGTGGGACTGGTACGGGGCGAGAGCATGAGGTTCCTAGGCGTCGTCGCGGAACGATGGCGGGGGTGTGGCGGGGCGGATCAGGCCGTCTCGCCCGCATCGGCGAGCAGGGTGCTGCCCGTCATGAAGGCCGAGAGGTCGCTGGCGCAGAACAGCACCACGCGGGCGATGTCGTCGGGCACGCCCAGGCGGCCGAGCGGGCCCGGTTGCATCACGGACAGGAACGCGTCGCCGGGGACGCCGGCAGCGGCGGCGGCCGCCATGTTCCCCTCGGTCGGCACGAACGTCGGCGCCACGCCCAGGACGCGGATGCCGAACGGGGCGAATTCCAGGGCGAGTTGGCGGGTCAGGCCGCGTGCCGCGTGCTTGGAGCCGACGTATGCGGCGAGCCCGGGCCCCGTCCCCCGGAAGCCGGCCGTGGAGACGACGTTGACGATGACGCCCCCGTGTCCGGCCTCGGTCATCCGGCGCGCCGCCTCCCGGGAGCCGAGGAAGACTCCGCGCGCGTTCACGGCGAACACCTCGTCCCACGTCTGGTCGGACATCTCCAGCGCGGGTACGGCGGGGAAGATCCCGGCGTTGTTGACCCAGATGTCGACCCCGCCGAGTTCCTGATCCGCGAGATCGGCCGCCGCGGCCACGCTCGCGGCGTCGGTGACGTCGAGGTGGGCGGCCAGCGCCCGGCCCGCACCGAGGGTGCCCAGGTCCTTGGCGGCAGCGGTGGCCAGTTCCCGGTCCAGGTCCGCGACGAGGACGTCCGCTCCGGCTTCGGCCAGACGCTGGGCGACGGCGCGGCCCAGTCCGCGGGCCCCGCCGGTGACGACGGCGCGCCGCCCGGACAGCGAGACGAGTTCGGCCAGGGACTTCGACGAGACGTCGGGTACGGAAACCTGCATCGTGTGTCCTTCCGGTGGCGGGGCGGTCAGATCCGGCCGCGGCGGGCGGTTTCGCCCAGCCACGCGAGGGACGGCTTGGGGCGGCGCTCGAACGTCTCGCGGTCGACCTCGACCAGGCCGAACGTCGGCGCCCAGTGGCCCCACTCGTAGTTGTCGAGCAGGCTCCAGTGCAGATAGCCGCGTACGTCCGCCCCGTCGGCGATCGCCTTGCCCAGGTGTTCCAGGGCTTCGCCGGTGTAGGCGATGCGGCGGGTGTCGTCGCCGGTGGCGATACCGTTCTCGGTGATCAGGATCGGCAGGCCGCCGGTGAACTCGGCGGTGTGCCGTACCGCGATGCCCAGGGCGTCGGGCCGGTAGGCGGTGCCCACGAGGGTGTTGTCCGGGTGCGGCGGGTACGGTTCGAGGCCGTCCGGGCCGACCCACTGGCTGGAGTACGACTGCACCCCCACGAAGTCGTCGCCGTGTGCCCCCTCCAGGTAGAGGTCCTCCCAGACGTGCTCCAGTTCCCGCTTCTTCTCCTCCGCTCCCGGGCGGGCCACGAAGGCGCGGTTGGCGACCGTCCAGCCGACCTTGGCGCCGGTGCGCTCGCGCAGCACCTCCCGCGCGGCACGGTGCGCCTCGATGAGACGCTCCCCGATCGCGGTGTCGGGGGCCGGCAGCGGTGGACGCGGGCCCTCGTGGTCGAGGGTGGGGCTCTGCCATTCCCCGTCGGCCTGCGGGTTCTGCATCGCCCGCGCCATGCCGACCATGATGGCCAGCATGTTCGGCTCGTTCATGGTGACGACCCACTCGACGCCGTCGAGGATGGGCGCGACCGCCTCGACGTAGCTCCGGAACCGGTCGACCGCGCGCTCGCCGAGCCAGCCGCCCTCCTGGGCGAACCAGAGCGGGCTGGTGAAGTGGTGCAGCGTCACGACCGGAGTCAGGCCGAGCTCGAAGGCCGTTTCGATCATGCGCCGGTAGTGGGCGAGTTCGGCGCGCGAGACCAGGCCGGGGACGGGCTCGACACGGGCCCATTCGATGCCGAAGCGGTAGGCGTTGAGCCCGGCGTCGGCGAGCAGCCGCATGTCCTCGCGGTACCGGTGGTAGCTGTCGCAGGCGTCGCCGCTGCGCTCCATGCCCGGGACGCGCCCTTCGTTGGCCCAGAAGTCGCTGTTGAGGTTGTTGCCCTCGATCTGGTGCGGCGCCGTGGAGGCTCCCCAGAGGAACCCGGGCGGGAATTCGGTCATCGTCGACTGCTTTCTGACGGGTGGCCCCAACCAACTCTTACCGTGTGGTTAGTTTTCGTTGGGACGGTAGACCGGGGTCGCGAGGGCGGGAAGGATGCCGTCCGGCTTCGTGATCGGAACGTTATGTGGAGTGGCCGCCCGCATTTCGGGCGCGGGAAATCGCAAGCCGGCGGAGCGTGACCTGGCGTCGGCCGTGGAGGTGCGCTCGGCGCACGTGATCACCCCAGGGGCGTGCGGCGCGCGCTGCTAGCGAATGCGTTTACTCTGCGGCGCCGTCGTGGCCGAAGAGCAGGTGTACGAAGTCGGTGACGGGCCCGGTGATGTCGAGGTCCTGGTCCAGCACCCACTGCAACTGGAGCCCGTTGAGCACGGCGTGGAAGAGGATCGCCGCGCTCTCCGGGCTGACGCCCTCGCGCAGCCCGCCGCGTGCGGCCTCGTTGTCGAGTCCCTCGGCGAACTGCGCGCGCCCGCGTTCGTAGCGTTCGACGAAGTAGGCGTGGGCGGGGTGATCCGGCCGCGAGGCCGCGGCGGCGAGCTCGATCCACAGGCGCATCAGCTCGGGCGCCTTCTGGTGGTGGCGGATCAACTCGCCGAGGTAGGGGGCGAGCTGGTCCAGGCTGTCCACCGCTTCCAGGCCCTGCTGCCATTCCTCCGCGTCGCGTTGGGCGAGCACCTCGGCGAGGAGTTCGTCCTTGTTCCGGAAGTGGTGCAGGAGGCCGGCGTGGGTGATGCCGGCGCGTTCCGCGATGTCACGCAGGGAGGCTTTGGCGTAGCCGTTCTCGGCGAAGCTGTCGCGTGCCGCTCGCACGATCTCCGTCCTGCGGGCCGGCGTCTTGGCGTACGGTCCCCGCGCTTTGGCCTGACCCACTGTGAGCTCACTCTCCTTGATCAAGTCGGTCCGGGACGGCCGTACGCCGCAGTTGAGCGACTAAAGCTTCCCATACGGTCGGGATTCACGCTCCACTCCGCGTCGACTGCCTTCAGCTGTCGGCGGGGGCGCCCTCGTAGCGCTGGAGGAACCGCTCCACGAACTCGAGGGCCTCCGCGTGCCGGGCGGTCATGCCCATCGTGTTCTCCATCATGAGGATCCGGCCGAGCGCGTTGGTCAGCATGAGCAGCACGGCGGGGGTCACCTCCGGCGGCAGTTCGACGCCTGTGTCCGCGAGACGGCGTGTGAGCGCCTCCAGTTGGGCCTCGCGGTAGCGCTCGGCGCGGGCGGCGAGTTCGGCGCGGATCGCCTTGCGGTGATTGGCCAGAGCGGTGAACTCCGTGGTCAGAGCGTTTCCCGGGTGGCTGGCGATCTGCCACAGGGCGTGTATCGGCTGCGGGCCGTCCAGGCGGCGGACCACCCGCTCCAACTCCTCGTCGCCACGCCGTCGCAGCACGGCGAGGAAGAGGTCGTCGAGGGTGCGGAAGTAGTAGAGCACCAGCGCCGGGGCGACCTCGGCCTCCCGTGCCACCCGGCGGACGCCCACGGCGGCGTATCCCTCCCTGAGCATCAGCCGCTCGGTGACGTCGAGCAGCAGCAGGCGCGTCTTCGAGTTCTCGGTGCCCATACGGCGAGGTGCGGTCATGCCGCTCATTCTCCTTGACGGCCTGCCGAGGGCGCTGTTAAACAGATGTTCAGCGCTCGTGTTAAACACTCGTTCAGTCCGAACGGAGGGGCACGGCACATGGCTCGCTCTACGGGCACCCGCACCCTGCGCGTCGAGGACCCACGGCTCCTGACCGGCACCGGCACCTATGTCGACGACGTCGTACGGCCCGGAATGCTGCACGCCTGCTTCGTCCGCAGCCCGGTCGCACGGGCGCGCATCGCCGGCATCGACATCACGGAGGCGCTCCGACTGGACGGCGTACACGCCGTGTTCGTCGCTCAGGACCTCAACCCCGGTGTGCGCGAGCAGTGGTACACGTTGAACGGGCGCGACGACCCCGACACCCCCCGCCCGCCGCTCGCCGAGGGCGAGGTGCGGTTCGTCGGGGACCCGGTGGCGATGGTCGTCGCCCAGGACCGCTACACGGCCGAGGACGCGGCCGAGCTGATCGTCGTCGACTACGACGAGCTGCCCCCGGTCGTCGACTACGCCACCGCGCTGGAGTCCCCCGAGTCGGTGCACGCGACCCACCCCGGCAACCTGGTGGGGGAGCTCACCGGACGCCCGATGGCGGACCTCGCACCCGTCTTCGACGCCGCGCCGCACGTGGTGGGCGTGACCGTCCACCAGCAGTCCTACGGCCCGGTCCCGATGGAGACCCGCGGCCTCGTGGCCGAATGGGCGGCGCCCGCCGGGGAGATGACCATCTGGGCGGCGACGCAGTCCCCGCACGAGGTCCGCTCCTTCTGCGCCCGGCTGCTCGGCGTCGACGAGCACCGGGTGCGGGTGGTGACGCGGGACACCGGCGGCGGCTTCGGACAGAAGGTGCTGCCGCAGCGCGAGGACATGTGCGTCATGCTCGCGGCCGTCAAGCTGCCCGCCGCGCTCAAGTGGATCGAGGACCGGCAGGAGCATCTGCTGGCGGCCGGACAGGCACGCCACGAGCACGGCGAGGCGAGACTGGCCCTGGACGCCGACGGCCGCATCCTGGCCGCCACCCTCGACCACGTCCAGGACGCCGGTGCCTACCCGACCCCGTCGCCCGTGCAGAGCGGCATCGCCGTCGGCCTGCTCTTCCCCGGCCCCTACCGCATCCCCGAGGGCACCTTCCGCTCCCGGTTCGTGTTCTCCAACACCAGCGGCCGGGTGGCGTACCGCGGGCCCTGGCAGTTCGAGTCGATGGCCCGTGAGGTCCTCCTCGACACCGCAGCCCGCCGGCTCGGCATGGACCCGGTCGACCTGCGCCGCCTCAACATGCTGCGCCGCGAGGACCTGCCGACCGCCAACTTCAACGGCATGCCCTACGACCACATCACCCCGTACGAGACCTTCGAGCAGGCGCTGGAGATGCTCGACCACCCGGCGTTCCGGCGCGAGCAGGAACGGGCCCGCGCCGAGGGCCGCTACCTGGGCGTCGGCACCTGCACCTATGTCGAACCGACCGCCGGGGCCACGCCGTTCCACGGCACCGAGGGAGCGACCATCCGTATCGAGCCCTCCGGCAAGGTCAACGTCTATGTGGCCGGGGGATCGTGCGGCAACAGCCTGGAGACGACCGTCGTCCAGCTCACCGCCGACGCGCTCGGCGCGGCCATCGAGGACGTCAGTACCGTGCAGGGGGACACCGCGATCACCCCCTACGGCGCCGGAACCGGGGGCAGCCGGTCCGGCTCCATGACCGCCGGTGCGATCGCCGAAACGGCGGCCGGACTGCGGGCCCGCATCCTCGCGATCGCCGGGCACCGGCTCGAAGTGGCCGTGGAGGAGCTGGAGTTGTCGGACGGCCGGGCGTCGGTCAAGGGCGACCCCGACAAGGCCATCACCCTCGCCGAGATCGCCGACATCGCCTACTTCCAGGTGCACGCCCTGCCGCCGGGTGTGCCGGCGGGGCTGGAGGCCAGCGGCCGCTACCACACCCCGCACCTGATGATCTGGGCCAACGCGACCCACCTGTGCACCTGCGAGGTGGACGTGCTCACCGGCGCGGTGAAACTGCTGAGGTACATCGTCAGCGAGGACTGCGGGCCCATGATCAACCCCAGCGTGGTGGAGGGACAGATCTACGGCGGCACCGTCCAGGGGATCGGCGGCGCCCTCTACGAGCACCTCGTCTACGACGGCGACGGCAACCCGCTCACCACCACCTTCATGGACTACCTGCTCCCCACGGCCGCCGAGGTGCCCGTCATCGAGCTCGGCCACATCGAGACGCCGAGCCCAGGTCCCGGCGGGTACAAGGGAGTCGGCGAGGGCGGGGCGATCGGCGCCGCCCCGGCCGTCGTGAACGCGGTCGCGGACGCCCTCGCACCGCTGGGCGTCGAGATCACCCGGCTGCCGCTCACACCGGCGTCGATCGTCGAGCTGGTCGAGGAAGCCCGGCAGCGAGGGACGGTGACCGCGTGAAGCCCGCGCCGTTCGAATATCGCGTCCCCGACACCGCCGAGGAGGCGGTCGCACTGCTTGCCGAGCTCGGGGACGAGGCGAAGGCCATCGCCGGCGGCCAGAGCCTGGTGCCCATGCTGGCGCTCCGCCTCGCGGCCTTCGGACACCTCGTCGACCTGCGCCGGCTGGACGAACTGCGGGGCATCGAGCACCAGGGCCAGGCCGTGTGGATCGGTGCGGGAACCACCCAGGCCGCCATCGAACGCTCCGACGCGGTGCGAACCGCCGTACCGCTGCTCGCCCGTGCCACCCCGCTGATCGGCCACTTCCAGATCCGCAGCCGCGGCACCCTCGGGGGCTCGCTCGCCCATGCCGACGCCGCGGCCGAGTACCCCGCGGTGGCACTGACCCTGGACGCCGGACTCGAAGCACTCTCGCCCCGCGGGCGCCGCACCATCCCCGCCGCGCGCTTCCTCACCGGTACCTGGAGCACCGCGCTGGCGGAGGACGAGCTGCTGACCGGCGTCGTCTTCCCGGCCCGGAACGGCAGATGCGGGTTCGCGGTCGAGGAATTCGCCTGCAGACGCGGGGACTTCGCGATCGCCGGCGCCGCCGTCGCCGTGGGGCTCGGCGACGACGGGACCATCGCGCGGTGTGCCATCGGCCTGTTCGGACTCGGCCCGACCGCGTGCCGGGCGGCCGAGGCGGAGGCGGCACTCGTCGGTTCCGAACCCGCCGAGGCGGAGGCCGACGACATCGGGCACCTGGCGATGTCGGGCCTCGACTCGGTCCCGTCCGACCTGCACGGATCGGCCGGCTATCGCAGACGCGTGGGCGCGGCCGTGGTGGCCCGCGCCTGGCGGCACGCCGTACAGGAGGCAGTCCATGACTGACATCGACATCCGGTTACGGGTCAACGGCATCCCGCGCCGGGACACCGTGCCGCCCCGGCTCACCCTCGCCGACTTCCTGCGGGTCAACTGCGGCCTGACCGGCACCCACCTGGGCTGCGAGCACGGCGTCTGCGGAGCCTGCACGGTGCTGCTCGACGGCGAGGCGGTCCGGGCCTGCCTGGTGTTCGCGGTGCAGGCCGACGGCGGCGAGGTCGTCACCGTCGAAGGGCTCGCCTCACCCGGCGGTGAACTCTCCGTCGTACAGGCCGCGTTCCGAGAGCACCACGGTCTCCAGTGTGGATTCTGCACCCCGGGCTTCGTCGTCTCGGTCACCGCGTTCCTCGCCGAGAACCCCAAGCCCACCGACGAGGAGATCCGCGAGGCCCTGTCCGGGAACCTGTGCCGCTGCACTGGCTACCAGGGCATCGTCAACGCCGTCCGGGCCGCCGCCGACCGCGAGGACTCCGTATGAAATTGCACAACACGCTCACCGTTCCCGCGTCTGTCGAGGAGGCCTGGCGGGTCCTGCTCGACATCGAACGCGTGACTCCGTGCGTGCCCGGGGCAACGCTCACCTCCCGGGACGGCCACCGCTTCGAGGGCCGGATCAAGGTCAAGCTCGGCCCCGTCAGCCTGACCTACCAGGGCACGGTCACGTTCCTGGCGCGGAACGAGGCGGACAGGACAGTGGTGCTGGAGGCCGGCGGAAGGGAGACCCGCGGCAACGGGACGGCCAAGGCGCGGGTGACGTGTCGTCTGGTGGCCTCGGGCACGAACTCCACCGACGTCCTGGTGGACACCGACCTCGCCATCACGGGCAAGCCCGCCCAGTTCGGCCGCGGCACCCTCGCCGCGGTCGCGGGAGCCCTCACCGGGCGGTTCGCCGAGAACCTGGCCGCCGAACTCGCCGTACCCGCCCCGGGAGCCGAGGCCGAACCCGCCCTGCGGACCGCAGGCGCACCCGCTCCCGTCGTCGCCGAACCCCTCGACCTCATCGACGCCGCAGGCTCGGGCGTCCTCAAGCGCATCGGGCCGCCGGCCACCGTGCTCGCCGCGCTGCTCCTCCTCGCGCTCCTCGCGCGCGGCCGCCGACGCACCGACCGGTGACCAGGCCTCCCCGCCACCGTCACCTCACCCCACCCGCTTCAACCCACCACCCCGCCCCAGGAATCGAGGTCACTCATGCCCGGACGAGTCGAAGGCAAGGTCGCCTTCATCACCGGTGCCGCCCGCGGTCAAGGCCGCAGCCATGCCGTACGGCTGGCCGAGGAGGGCGCCGACATCATCGCCGTCGACGTGTGCAAGCAGCTCGACGGCGTCACCTTCCCGATGTCGACCCCCGAAGATCTGGAGGAGACGGTCAACCAGGTCCAGAAGCTGGGCCGCCGGATCCACGCCGTACAGGCCGACGTCCGCGACCACGACGCGCTCAAGGCCGCGGTGGACGACGGGGTCGCCGAGTTCGGGCGGCTCGACATCGTCGCGGCCAACGCGGGGCTCGGCAGCGACGGAGCCACGCTCGACGCGATGGAGGAGAAGACCTGGCGCGACATGATCGACGTCAACCTGACCGGCGTCTGGCTGTCCGCCAAGGTCGCCATCCCGCACATCGTCGCGGGCGGACGCGGTGGCTCCATCATCCTGACCAGCTCCGTGGGCGGCCTGAAGGGCTACGCGAACATCGGCCACTACATCGCCGCCAAGCACGGCGTGGTGGGCCTGATGCGCACGCTGGCGGGGGAGTTGGGGCAGCACGGCATCCGCGTCAACAGCCTCCATCCCACCCAGGTGAACACGCCGATGGTGATGCACGAGGGCACCTACCGGATGTTCCGCCCCGACCTGGAGAACCCCACCGTCGACGACTTCGCGGCGGTGTCCCAGGGCATGCACATGCTCCCCACGCCGTGGGTGGAGCCGCTGGACATCAGCAACGCCGTCCTCTTCCTCGCCTCCGACGAGGCCCGTTTCGTCACCGGCGTGACGCTGCCGATCGACGCCGGCGCCCTGCTCAAGTGAGCCGCACACAGAGGGAGTTACATCCATGACCACTGCCGACACCATCTACTGGGACCCCTACGACCCGGCCCTCGCCCGCGACCCCTATCCCCTCTACGCGCGCCTGCGCGAGGAAGCCCCGCTCTACTACAACGAGCAGCACGACTTCTACGCCGTCAGCCGCTACGCCGACGTCCAGCGCGGCCTCGCGGACTGGCAGACCTTCTCCTCCGCGCGCGGCGACATCCTGGAGATCGTGCAGGCGGACATCGAACTCCCGCCCGGCACGCTCATCTTCGAGGACCCGCCCGTCCACGACATCCACCGCAAGCTGCTCGCCCGGGTCTTCACCCCGCGTCGCATCGCCACCCTGGAGCCCCGCGTCCGCGCCTTCTGCCGGCGCGCGCTCGAACCGGTCGCTGAGGCCAAGAGGTTCGATCTCGTCGAGGTCGTCGGCGCCGAGATGCCGATGCGGGTGATCGGGATGTTGCTGGGTATCCCGGAGTCCGACCAGCCCGCCATCCGCGACTACACCGACGACACGCTGGGCACCGAGGGCGGCGGAAAGATCAACCATGAGGAGATCCTGAGCACGGACGCCTTCAGGGACTACATCGAGTGGCGCAAGGAGCACCCGTCGGACGACCTGATGACCGAGCTGATGACCGCCGAGTTCCAGGACGAGAAGGGCGTCACCCGTACCCTCACCGACGAGGAGGTCCTCACGTACTGCACGGTGGTCGCCGGCGCCGGGAACGAGACGACCGGCCGCCTCATCGGCTGGTTCGGCGCGTTGATGGCCCGCTATCCGGAGGCGCGCCGGGAGCTGGCGGCCGACCCGTCCCTCATCCCGGGCGCCATCGAGGAGATCCTGCGCTTCGAGCCGACCGGCCCGTTCACCGCCCGGCATGTGACCAAGGACGTCGAGCTGTACGACCGGACGGTGCCGGCCGGCAGTGCCATCCTGTTCATCCAGGCGGCCGCCAACCGCGATCCCCGGCGCTTCGACGACCCGGACCGTTTCGACATCCACCGGGTCACCCAGCACATGAGCTTCGGTGTCGGCGCCCACTACTGCCTGGGCGCGGCCCTGGCCCGGCTGGAGGGGCGGATTGCGGCCGAGGAGATCCTCAAGCTGTTCCCCGGCTGGGACGTGGACTGGGATCACGCGGAGCTCGCGCAGACCTCGACCGTCCGCGGGTGGAAGACCTTGCCGCTGGTCATCGAAGGAGCCCGATGACGACCGACCCGATGACGACCGAGCGGTGGAACGTCACCGTCGACAAACGCATGTGCGTCCGCACCGGGCTGTGCGCCGCCTCCGCGCCCGAGCGGTTCGAACTCGACGAGAACGGCCAGGGGCACGCGAGGTCCGCCACCCTGCCCGCGTCCGAAGAGGTCCTGGAGGTGGCTGAGTCCTGCCCGATCGAGGCCATCGGCATCAGGGACGCGGACACCGGTGAGCGGGTCTTCCCGCCGTCCGGCGCCTGAACATTCCTCCATCTGACTGACTGCTAAGGCAGTTGACTTCACACCGCTCCATAACTAGATTCCTGTCATGCGGAAATGAAGTTCTCGAATCTGCGTAACACTGCTCTCCAAGGAGTCTGGTGTCGTGGTTCAACCGTCCGTGAAGGAACAGATCGTCCTGGCCGCCGAGCGGCTCTTCGCCGAGCACGGCCTCGACGGGGTGTCTCTGCGTCAGATCAGCGCGGCGGCCGGGAACGGCAACAACACGGCGGTGCAGTACCACTTCGGCACGAAGGAACACCTCGTCCAGGAGATCTTCGAGTACCGCCTGCCGGAGCTGAACGAACGACGCAGGCTGCTGGTCGCGCGCCGGCGCCCGGACGATCTCAGATCATGGGTGGAGTGCCACCTCCTGCCCGTCCTGGAACAGGGCGAGCAGGAGGGCAGCCACTACCTCAGCTTCGTCGCGATGCTCCAGCAGCACGGCCGCCGCGACGTCTTCGAACGCCTGCCAGGCGAACTGAGCAAGCCCACTCTTGACTTCGTCGAGCGGATCGGCACCCTGCTGCCCCACCTTCCCGAGCCGCTGCGCGGCCACCGCATCTCGCAGGCCCTGGCCTTCGGCGTGCATGCCGCCTCCCAACGCGAACGAACCCGGGCCCGCGGCAGGCCCGTGCTGTCCTTCGCCGCCCATGTCGGCGACCTGCTCGACGGCCTGGTCGGCTTCCTCCAGGCCCCGGTGTCCCCGACGACCTCGTCCGTGCTCGACGAGACCGGACCGAGCCAACCGGTCCTGCCGCTCCATCCCTTCCACCTCTGAAGAGCCGCCCTCCCGACCGCGAGCGGAGGAACGACGTCGCGATGAGTATCGATCTGCACAACGCCGTGGCGGTGGTCACCGGCGCCGGCAGCGGGATCGGCCGGGCCGCCGCCCACGCCTTCGCCCGGCGCGGCGCGCGCGTCGTGGTCACCGACCTCGTCGGCGAGCGGGCGCACACCGTCGCCGGTGAACTCGGCGACCGGGGTGTGTCCGTGAGGTGCGACGTGACCAGCCTCGACGACCTGCGAGCGGTCCGGGACCTGGCCCTCGACCGCTTCGGCCGCATCGACCTGGTCATGAACAACGTCGGCATCCTGGCCGTCGGCCCGGTCGAGGACATCCCTCTGGATGCCTGGCAACGCGTCATCGACGTCAACCTGTTGGGCGTCGTGCGCAGCAACCTCGTCTTCCTGCCCCACCTGTTGGCGCAGGGCTCCGGCCACGTCGTCAACACCGCCTCCACGGCGGGCCTGTTGCCCTACGGATTCGACCGCCTGCCGTACACCGCGACCAAGCACGCGGTCGTCGGCCTGTCCGAGGCACTCGCGCTGTACCTGCGCCCGCGCGGCATCGGCGTCTCCTGCCTGTGCCCGGCCGGCGTGGCCACCAACATCGTCGAGCAGATCAGCTTCTACGGGGAGCCCGCACCGCCCCGAGGCCCCGACTTCCCGGTCCTGGACGCCGATTCGGTCGGCGAGCTCGTCGCTGAGGGAGTCACCCACGACCGCTTCCTCATCCTCACCGCACCGCAGGCCGCCGACGAACTGCGCGAGCACGGTGCCGATGTCGACGCCTACCTGTCCCGTCTGACGAAGGATGCCCCATGAGCAGCACACTCGACCGGCTCCGCCTGGACGGCAAGGTCGCCGTCGTCACCGGGGGCGCCGGCGCCATCGGCCAGGTCTACGGCCGGGCCCTGGCCGAGGCCGGCGCCTCCGTCGTCCTCGCGGACCTCAATGGCGAAGGCGCCGAGCAGGCCGCCAAGACGCTGGCCGCCGACGGCCTGCCCACGCTCGGCGTGCAGGCCGACATCACCGACCGCGCCTCCGCGGCCGCCATGGCTGCGAAGACCACCGACGCCTTCGGCGGAATCGACATCCTGGTGAACAACGCCGCCCTCATGGCCGAGATCCCCCAGGTCGACATCCTGGACCTGCCCACGGAATGGTTCGACAGGGTCATGCGCGTCAACGTCCTCGGCGCCGTCATCTGCGCGGGCGCGGTGAAGGCCTCGATGGTCGAGCGCGGCGGCGGACGCATCATCAACCAGGTCTCCGCGGGCGCCTTCATGGGCGGCGGCATCTACGGCGTCAGCAAACTCGCCCTGGTCAACGTCACCGTCGGCCTGGCCCGCTCCCTCGGACCGCTCGGCATCAACGTCAACGCCGTCGCCCCCGGCCTGGTCGAGAACGAACCCGGCCTGCGCAGCCTCCCGGCCGACCACCCCGCACGCGCCGCCCTCACGGCCGCCATCCCGGGCAAGAAGTCCGCGCCCGCCGAGGACCTGCTCGGCACGCTGCTGCTGCTCGCCTCCCCGGCCGGCGAGTGGATCAACGGCCAGACCATCAGCGTCGACGGCGGCTGGGTCACCCGGCTGTGACGCGCGCCGGGACACCCAGGACCCGGGTCGGCTTCATCGGACTGGGCAGCCAGGGCGCACCGATGGCCCGCCGCATCACCGAGGAGTCGTTCCCCCTGACACTGTGGGCGCGCCGCAGCACCTCGACGGACGCGTTCACCGACACGGCCGCCACCGTGGCGGCCACACCGGCCGACCTGGGCGCGGCCAGCGACATCGTGTGCCTGTGCGTCGTGGCGGACGCGGATGTCGAGGACGTACTCCTGCGGCCCGACGGCGTACTGACCGGCATGGCTCCCGGCGGGGTCGTCGCCCTCCACTCCACCATCCACCCCGACACCTGCCGGCGCATCGCCGAAGAGGCCGCCAAGCGGGACATCGCCGTGGTGGACGCCCCCGTCAGCGGCGGAGGCGGAGCGGCCGCGGAACGCAGGCTCCTGGTCATGGCCGGCGGACAGGAGGCGGACCTCGCCCGCTGCCGCCCGGTGTTCGACACCTTCGCCGACCCGGTCATCCACCTCGGACCGCTGGGCAGCGGCCAACTCGCCAAGCTGCTGAACAACTTCGTGTTCACCGCCCAGGTCGGCCTGGCGCTGGACACCTTCGCCCTCGCCGACGGACTCGGCATGGACCGCCCCGCGGTCGCCCAGGTACTCGCGCACGGCACCGGCGGCAGCCGCGCCGCGGCCATCCTCGCCGCTTCCGGCTTCAATACGAACGGGCTGCGCCAGGCCCTGCCGCTGCTGCGCAAGGACGTCGGCCTCCTGCTCGACGTCGCCGACACGGCCCGGGCCCCCAGGCCCCCGACGCTCGCGGACCTCACCGCGCACACCCTGTCGACGCTGGGCGAGTTTCCAGCGCCCTGACCACCAGCCCCACCCGGACGACCCCAAGGCGGCACCGACATGACCACGTCCCTGTCCCACGACCTCGGCACCACCGGCCCCCTCGTCGACGGCACCTGGCTCGACACCACCTCCGCCGGCCGACAGGACCACATCAACCCCGCGACCGCCCGCGCCAACGGCACCGTCCTGCTCGCCGGACCACAGGAGGTCGACGCGGCCGTCGCCTCGGCGAAGAAGGCCTTCCCCGCATGGCGGGCCATGTCCCCGGACCAGCGCCGCCGCATCCTCCAGCGCGTGGAGGAGCTGATGCTGGAGCGCGTCCCCGAACTCGGCCGCCTCAACACCCTCGAACTCGGCGTCCCCTTCCGAGTGTCGGCGGCACTGGCCCATCTGTCCGCGGGCTGGTTCGGCTACTACGCCGGCTGGGCCGACAAGCTGGAGGGCGCCACCATCCCGCCCAGCCCGCGCATGGTGCCCGGCCTCGACTACACCGTCCCCGAGCCGTACGGCGTCGTCGGCACCATCCTGACCTGGAACGGCCCGATCATGTCGGTCGGCATGAAGATCGCCCCCGCGCTCGCCGCCGGGAACTGCGTCATCGTCAAGTCGCCCGACCTGGCGCCCTTCACCGTGGCCCGGTTCGCGGAGATCGCCCTGGAGGCCGGGCTGCCCCCGGGCGTGCTGCACGTCCTGCCCGGCGGTCCGGAGGCCGGCGAGCGGCTGGTCCGCCATCCCGACGTCGCGAAGATCTCCTTCACCGGCGGCATCCCGACCGCGAAGAAGATCCTCGACGCGGCACGGCACACCCTCAAGCCCGTCCTGCTCGAACTCGGCGGCAAGACAGCCAACATCGTCTTCCCCGACGCCGACCTCGACGCGGCCGTCGCCGAGACCGTCCGCTCCTGCTACACCCTCTCCGGCCAGGGCTGCAACCTCACCACCCGCATGCTGGTCCACCGCGACGTGTACGACCAGGTGGTCACGGCCACCGCCGACGCGGCCGCCGCACTGCGCGTCGGAGACCCCTTCGACCAGGCGACGGCCCTCGGCCCGGTCATCGGCGAGGCGGCCCACGAACGCATCCTCGGAGTGATCGAACGCGCGGCCAAGGACAGCCGCGTCATCACCGGAGGCCACGCCACCGACCCGTCCACGCTGCCCCCGGACAACCGCGACGGCTACTTCATCGACCCGACGGTCCTCGCCGACGTCGACCCGCACAGCGAGGTCGCACAACACGAGGTCTTCGGCCCGGTGCTGTCCCTGATCCCCTTCGCGACCGAGGACGAGGCGGTCGAACTGGCCAACTCCACCCCCTACGGCCTCGGCACCGCCGTCCACACCCACGACGTGTCCCGCGTCCAGCGCATCATCCCGCACCTCCAGTCGGGCACCGTCCTCGTCAACGGCGCCTCGGGCCAGCCACCGGGCGCCCCGTTCGGGGGCTACAAGCAGAGCGGCTACGGGCGTGAGGGCGGAAAAGAGGGTCTGTACGAGTTCCTCCAGACCAAGAACGTCTTCATTCGCGCGTGATCAGCCAACCAAAAACTCTCGGAGGCCTGATGGACGACGCCCAGGCGGACCGCACCCTGGCGGAGGTCCTGCCCACCCATGAACCGCCCTCGACCGCCACCCCCTTCGGCCGTGCCGCACGCGACTTCCTCTACGGCGAGGTCTGGTCACGCCCCGGCCTGAGCCGCCGCGACCGCCGCTGGGTCACCCTCACCTGCGTGGCCGCCGCCGATGCCCCGCAGCCCATCGAGGACCACGTCCACGCGGCGCTCGCGAGCGGCGACATCGACCTGGAGGCCATGCTGGAACTCGTCCTGCACTTCGCCGTGTACTGCGGCTGGCCCAAGGCCTCCCACCTGGAGGGAGCCATCGCCCGCCAGTGGGACCGCATCCACCGCGAACGGGGTGAACAGACCCCGCCCTGGCCGCAGTTGAGCAACGACACCCTCGGCCCCGCCGCCTGGGGCGAACGGCTCAAGCGCGGTGTGGAGGAGTTCATCGACGTCAACCTCACCCCCGCACCGCCCATGAACTCGCCGTACCGGCACGCCGGCATCCTCAACTTCGTGTTCGGGCACGTCTGGCAGCGCCCCGGGCTGACCCGGCGCGAGCGCCGGATCATCACGGTCGCCAGCGTCGCCCTCGACGACTCGCCCGTCCCCCTGCGGACGCATGTCAGGGCCGCGCTCCACTCCGGAGATCTCGGCAAGGAGGAGATGGACGAGATCGTGCTGCAGTTCGCCGCGTACTACGGCTTCGCCAAGGGGGAGGCCCTCGCGGACGCGGTGGAGACGGCGTGGGCGTCCTTTGAGCCGCCGACCCCCTGACCTCCACGTGTGGGCGGGGGAGCGCCGGCCGGACGCCCGGCGGTCGGGTCAGGAGTGGTGGTCGGACGGCGTGGCGTTCTGGACGGTGAGGAGCCGCACCAGAGATCCGTCACCGACCGCGCGCCAGCGGTGCGGCGTGACTCCCGGGTAGCAGATGCTGTCTCCCGGGCCGAGGACGTGGGATTCGGGCCCGTCGGCGCCCCGCAGTTCGATCTCGATCTCGCCTGCCACGACGTAGACGAACTCGTCGCCGGGGTGGTCGTAGTACTCCTCGAACCGTTCCGGCGCACCGATGTGCTCCACGGGGTGGACGGAGAAGCCGGGGGCGCCGAGCATGCGTGCCGTGCCGCCGGACCTGGCGACGTTCAGGCCCTCGCCGGAGCGCACGACGTGGGCCGAACCGGCGGGGCCGTCGGGGCGCGGCACCGCCGCCGTGGCCATGAGGGCCTGTTGGGTGGTGCCGAGGGCGCGGGCGATGCGGTGCAGGGACGGCATGCTCGGGCGGGTGAGCCCGCGCTCCAGCTGGCTGAGGAACGGGTGGGACAGCGCGGCCCGCTCGGCGAGCTGGACGAGGGTCAGTCCTCGCTCCTTGCGCAACTTCCGGATCGCGCCGCCGAGTTCGGCGCGCAGCAGGGCGTCGGTGTCCCCGGCGGAGGGCGACGTGCTCTGGGCGGGTTGGGCCGGCATGGCAGGAATCCTAAAGGGTCGGGCGCGGCGGGCCGGGAGAGGCCGGGGGAGCGCTGAGAGAGGGTTTACGCCCGTGAAACACCCGGGCCCTACGCTGAATGTTGATGGCACGAACATTCTAGCTCCAGGGAGCCCTCATGGCCGCGGCCACCTCCGACCGTTCCGTCGTCTCCCCGCCGGACTCCGTCTTCCTCGACGCCATGGCAACCCTCGCCGGGGGCGTGTGCGTCGTCACCGCCCTGACGGCCGAAGGGCACCCGGTGGGCTTCACCAGCACCGCCGTGATGAGCCTGAGCCGTGCGCCGCAGCTGCTCGCCATCGGGGTGGGCCGCAGCGGCCGCTCGCTGCCCGCGCTCCTCGACAGCCGCAGGTTCGCGCTGAACATCCTGCACTCCGGAGGCGAACACATCTCCCGGCGGTTCGCCGACCGCACCGCGGACCGGTTCGCGGACCTGGAGTGGTCGGCCGAGGAGCACGGCGGGCTACCGCTGCTGCTCGCGCACAGCTCGTACGCGGTGCTGTGCCGCGTCGTGCGCGACCTCCCGGCCGGCGACCACCACCTGATCGTCGCGGCCGTCGACGACGTGGTGACCGGAACCGGCGGACCGACCGCCCTCGTGCACCACGACCGGCGCTACCACGCGCTCGGCGCCGCGTGAGCGGCCCCGCCTGGTTCCAGGTCGCCGAGACCGGGCCGGGCGCCTTCGTGATCGCCGAGCCCGGCCACGTCAACAGCTACCTCGTGCTCGGCGACGACTTGGCCCTGCTCTACGACACGGGCATGGGCATCGCCGACATCGGCGAGCAGGTCCGCCGGCTGACCCGGCTGCCGTTGCTCGTCGTCAACTCGCACCACCACTTCGACCACCGCGGCGGCAACGTCTCCCTTGCCGCGTACGCCGAGGACATCGCCGTACACGTCGAGGGGGCCGCGCTCCACACGGATCCGGCTCCGCACGAGTGGCTGGAGGCGTACGGGCACATCGCGCATGACCTGAGGAAACGGTACGAGGAGTTCCACGCCCTGGACGCCGGCGGGTTCTTCCTGACCGACTCCCGCGTCGAGGTGCGGCCGGTCCCCGACCTGGCCGACTGGCGGATCGAGGCCGTACGCCCCACCCGGCTGCTGCGCGAGGGAGACGTCTTCGACCTGGGCGGCCGCAGCCTCCAGGTCCTGCACACCCCCGGGCACTCACCGGACGGCATCTGCCTGTGGGAGCCGGAGACCGGGCTGCTGCTGGCCGGTGACACCCTCATCAGCGGCACCTTCTTCGCCCATGTGCCCGGCGCCGACGTCAGCGCCTTCGCCGCCTCGACCCACCGGCTCGCCGAACTGCCCGTCGCCACCGCGTTGCTGGGCCACAACCTGCGGCACCGGGAGTCGGCCGACTTCGTGGCCCGGGTCGCCGGCGCCTTCGCGGCCGTACGGGACGGCCGCACCCGCCCGTACGCTTCCACGGACATGTTCGGTGCCCCCGTACGCCGTCACGACTTCGACGGTTTCGCGGTGCTCACCGCGCCGCACGGAACGGAGCGCTGACATGACCGCTCTGCTGCTGCGCGGTGCACAGGTGCCCGGGGGAGAGGTCCGTGACGTCCTCCTCGACCCGGGCAGCGGGCTCGTCGCCCAGGTGGCCCCGCCCGGTGTGCTTGCTCCCACCGCGGACGAACTCGACCTGAGCGGCTGGCTGCTGCTGCCCGCCGGCGCCGAACCGCACGCCCACCTCGACAAGGCCCTGACCTGGGACCTCGCGGGTGCCCCGGCGGGCGACCTGCTCGCCGCCATCGACGCCTGGCGCGCGTATGCCGTGCGGGTCACCGAGGACGACATCTTCCGGCGGGCCGCGACGACGGCCGACGAACTGTGCGCGAACGGCGTGACGGCGATCAGGACCCACGTGGACCTCCTCACCACGGGCGGCGATCCGCTGCGGGGCCTGCGCGCCCTGCTGCGGCTGCGCAAACAACTTCGGGGACGGGTGCGGCTCCAGATCGCCGTCCTGCACGTCGACGCCCCGGAGGAACTCCTGCACGAGGCCCTCGACCTCGGCGCGGACCTGCTGGGCGACTGCCCACACCTGTCCACCGACCCCGCCGCGTCCGTGCGCCGCACCCTGCGCATCGCCGCCGAGCACCACGTCGGCGTCGACCTGCACGCCGACGAGACCCTCGACCCGGATGCCGGGGACCTGCGCCTGCTCGCACGGGCCGTCCGCGAACAGGACTTCGCCCACGGTGTCACCTCGAGCCACTGCGTCAGCCTGGGCGCGGTGGCGCCGGACGAGGCGGCCCGTACCGCCAAGGAGGTCGCCGCGGCCGGGATCGGCGTGGTCACCCTCCCGCTGACGAACCTCTACCTCCAGGGGCGCGGGCGCCCGTCGTGCACGCCGCGTGGGCTGACCGCGGTGCGTGCGCTGCTGGACGCGGGTGTGCCGGTCGCGGCCGGTGGTGACAACATCCGCGACCCGTTCAACCCCGTGGGCCGGGCGGATCCCCTGGAGACCGCGTCCCTGCTGGTCACGGCCGGTCATCTCACCCCGGACGAGGCGCTGCATGCGGTCACCACGGGCGCCCGCGCGGTCCTCGGGCTCCCGCCGGCGGGACCGTACGAGGGCGCTGTGGCCGACCTGCTGGCGGTGCGCGCTCGGTCCGTCTCTGAGGTGCTCGGTGCGTCCTGCCCCGAGCGGCTCGTGTTCGCGGGCGGGCGGCTCGTCAGCCGGACGTCGGTGGTCCGCGAGTTCTTCTGAACCGAACCTTCGGCTGAGCGGGACCGCGGCGGCGAACAGATACGGCCAGGACACTGGCCGGAAACAATAAATGTTCATGCTATCAACATTCCTGACTGTGGCACTGAAGGGAGCTGATGTGCCGACCACCGCCGAAGAGACGCGAGAGACGCTCGACGCGACGCTGCGATTCGAGAGCGTCGACAAGCACTTCGCCAATGGGACCACCGCCCTCACCGGACTCGAACTCTCCATCGCCCCGGGCGAGTTCGTCGCCGTCGTCGGCCCCTCGGGCTGCGGCAAGTCCACCCTGCTCCGCCTCGCCTCCGGCCTGGACATCGCCACCGGCGGCACGGTCCACGCCCCCGTGGACTCGGTCGGCTACGTCTTCCAGGACCCGACCCTGCTGCCCTGGCGGACCGTCCTCGCCAACGTCGAACTCCCCGCCGAACTCGCCGGGACACCGAAGGCCGACCGCCGCGCACGCGCCCTGGACGCCCTGCGGCTGGTGGGGCTGGAAGGCGCCGAGAAGCAGCTGCCGGGACAGCTGTCCGGCGGCATGCGCATGCGGGTCTCCCTGGCCCGCGCCCTCATGACCCGGCCGTCCCTGTTCCTCCTCGACGAACCTTTCGGCGCCCTGGACGAGATGACCCGCCTGCGCATGCAGGAAGAACTCCAGCGCATCTACGCCGAGACCGGCTTCGCCGCCCTCTTCATCACTCACTCGGTGACCGAGGCCGTCTTCCTGGCGAGCCGGGTCGTGGTGATGTCGGCGCGGCCCGGCCGGATCACCGCCTCCTTCGACGTCCCGTTCCCCCATCCCCGTCCGGCCGAGCTGCGCTACGACCCCGAGTTCGGCCACATCGCCGGCGAGGTCTCGGCAGCTCTGCGAGGAGGTTTCCAGTGAGCGCCGACATCACCGCCCGCGCCGAAGTGACCGTCCCCGCGACGGATGTGACGACGACCGAACCGGAGCCGTCGGCACGTCGGCGCCGCATCCGGCCCGCCGCGGTGCTCACCCCGCTCGGATCGCTCGGTGCGGCCATCGGCATCTGGTACGCCGCGAGCTATCTGCTGCTCAGCCCCGCCCGGCGCTTCCTCGTCCCGCCGCCCGACCAGGTCCTCACCGTGTCGTTCCTCGACTGGACCCACCTGCAGCCGATGCTCCGGGCGCTGTGGCTCACCGCCCAGGTCGCGCTCGTCGGCCTGCTCATCGCCTCCGCGCTGGGCGTGACAATGGCGGTGCTGATGAGCAGGGCACGCTGGCTGGAACGCTCCCTGTACCCGTACGCGGTCATCCTGCAGACCGTGCCGATCCTCGCGATCGTGCCGCTGATCGGCCTCTGGTTCGGCTTCGGCTTCACCAGCCGGGTGGTCGTGTGCGTCCTGATCGCCCTCTTCCCGATGATCGCCAACACCCTGTTCGGCATCCAGTCGGTCGACCGCACCCACCACGACCTGTTCACCCTTCAGCGGGCGAGCCGCTGGGCCCGCCTGCGCAAACTCGAACTGCCCGCCGCCCTGCCCTCGGTCTTCACCGGTCTGCGCACGTCCTCCGGCCTGTCCGTGATCGGCGCGATCGTCGGCGACATGTTCTTCAAGCAGGGCGAACCCGGCATCGGAACCCTGCTCGACGTCTACCGCTCCCGGCTCCAGTCCGAGGACCTCTTCGCGGCGATCATCCTCGCCTCCCTCTTCGGCGTCGCGGTCTTCGCCCTCTTCACCTTCATCGCCCGGCTCGCCGTCGGCTCCTGGCACGCCTCGGCCGACCGTCCGTAGACCCGCCCCCCGCTCTTCCCTCATCTCCCCCCGTCCCTCAGGGAGTTCAGCCATGCCCACATCCACCAGACGCGTCGCCGTCGCGGGCGTTTCCTCCGCAATCCTCCTGGTCTCCGCCACCGCCTGCGGCGGTGGTTCCACGGCCGCCACCGGTACCGCCGACAAGCTCCCGGCCGCCCCCGCCGCCCAGCGCCTGGCCGGCGTCTGCCCCAAGACGGTCGTCGTCCAGGTCGACTGGGAGCCCGAGGCCGAACACGGCCCCCTCTACCACCTCGTCGGCCCCGGATACAGCGTCGACGCCGACAAGAAGCGGGTCACCGGGCCGCTGGTCATCGGCGGCAAGGACACCGGCGTCGACATCCAGATCAGGGCCGGCGGCTCCGCCATCGGCTACCAGAGCGTCCCCTCGCAGATGTACGTCGACAAGAGCATCACCCTGGGCACGGTCACCACCGACGTGGCCATCTCGGCCTCCGCCAAGCAGCCGGTCACGGCCGTGGCGGCGCTGATGAAGAAGAGCCCGCAGGTCCTGATGTGGGACCCCGCGACCCACCCCGACTGGAAGTCGATCGCCGACATCGGCAAGACGAACGCCAAGGTCGTCTACGTCAACGGCAGCACCTACGCCTCGCTGCTGGTCTCCAAAGGACTGATCAAGAAGAGTCAGCTGGACGGGAGTTACGACGGCGCACCCGCCCGCTTCGTTGCCAACCCCGACATCGCCCAGCAGGGCTTCGCCACCGCCGAGCCGTACATCTACCAGCACGAGGTGGCCGCCTGGAAGAAGCCGATCAAGTACCAGCTGCTCTCGGACGTCGGCTTCACCGTCTACCCGGAGTCCCTTTCCGTGCGCAGCGGCGAACTGACGTCGCTCAGCCCCTGTCTGAAGCAGCTCGTCCCCGTCCTGCAGCAGTCGACCGCCGACTTCGCGGCCGAGCCGTCGGCCACCGTCAAGCTCATCAGCGACCTGGTTCAGCAGTACAACACCGGCTGGGTCTACTCCGAGGGCACCGGCGCCTTCGCCGCGAAGCAGATGGTCAAGCTCGGCATCCTCGGCAACGAATCCGACGGCAGCGTCGGCGGCTTCGATATGAACCGCGTCGCCTCGGTCCTCAAGACCTTCACCCCGCTCGTCGAGCAGAGCGGCGCCAAGGTCAAGCCGGGCCTGACGGCGAAGGACCTGGCGACCGACGAGTTCACCGACCCCTCGATCGGACTGAAGTGATGACGACCACCGACCTGACCGCCCGCACCGAACTCGTCGCCGACCAGAACTCCGGATCAGGCGATGTGACGGAACGTCAGCCCACACCCGGCATCGAGGAGTTCTGCGCCGAAGCCGCCGCACTCCTCGGCCCCGACGGCGTGCTCCGCGACCCCGCAGCACGGGAGAAGGCCTCCTGCGACTGGGCCCACATGTCGCCCATCCTCGCCGCGAAACTCCCCGCGGGCCACGCCGAGGCCGTCCTGCGCCCCACCGCGCACGAGCAGATCCCCGGCCTCCTCGCCCTGGCCCACCGCCACCGCATCCCTCTCACCCCGCGCGGCAAGGGCACCGGCAACTACGGCCAGGCGATCCCGCTGTACGACGGTGCCGTGCTCGACCTCACCGGCTGCGACCGCGTCCTGGAGGCGGGCGACGGCTGGATCCGCGCCGAGGCCGGGGCGAAGATGTCCGACCTGGAGGCGCACGCCCGCACCCTCGGCCAGGAGCTGTGGATGTTCCCCTCCACCTTCGGCACCACGCTCGGCGGCTTCCTCTCCGGCGGCAGCGGCGGCACCGGCTCCCTCGTGCACAAGACCAACAGCGACGGTTTCGTACGGGAGTTGACGGTCGCGCCCTGCACGGCCGACGCCGAGCCCTTCACCGTCCAGGACGCGGACGCCCTGCCGTACATCCACGCCTACGGCACCACCGGCATCATCACCACCGCCACCGTACGGCTCCAACGGGCCCGCACCTGGACGGGGTTGTTCGCCGCCTTCACCGACTGGACCTCCGCCACCGCCGCGCTCGACGCACTCGTACGCCTCGAACCGGCGCCGCGCCTCGCTTCGCTGGACGAGGCCGGCCTCGTCGGGGCTTACCCGCCCGACCCCGCACTGGACCCCGCGGCCCTGAACCTGCGCGCGATCATCGAGGAGGAGACCGCCGACCAGGCGAGGGCGATCGTCCGGTCGTACGGCGGCGAAGTTCTCGGCGTCCGGCCCGCCCCCGACGGCCCCGCCCTGATCAGCTCGCTGTCCTTCAACCACCCCACCTACTACCTGATGAAGGCCGAAGAGGGCTGGTTCCACCTGGAGATCCGCGGCGACGTCCTGCTCGGCGACACCACCGAGATCAAGCAGGTCTTCCCGGACACCCTGCTGCACCTGGAAGGCATGCGCTCGGGCACGGTCGGCATGCTCATGGCCCACTACCAAGGCGAACAGAGCGTCTACGACGGCATCACCGCCCTGGAGGCCCTGGGCGTCGGCGTGCACAGCCCGCACAACTGGCACGTGGACCGCCGCCTGGACCTGGTCCGGGAGACGGCCCGCACCGCCGACCCGCTCGGCCTGCTCAACCCCGGCAAGATTCCCGCCCCTTCGCAGGAGACGCCGTGACCTTCACCCGCTTCATCGACCTCAGCGGCCCGGAGATCGAACGGTTCGGCGCGGACACCGTCGCTGTGCTGCCCGTCGGCGCGATCGAACAGCACGGCCCCCATCTGCCGGTCGCCACCGACCACTACATGGCCGAGGCCGTCGCCGAAGGCGCCGCCCGGCTGGCGGGGGAGAGCTGCGACATCACGCTGCTGCCGGGCCTCGCCTACACCAAGTCCGACGAACACGCCTGGTCCGCGGGCACGTTGTGGCTCACCGCCCGCACCCTGCTGTCCGTCGTCGACGACATCGGCCGCTCCCTTGCCGCCGGTCCCGTGCGACGGCTCGCCTTCCTCAACGCGCACGGCGGCAACAGCGCCCTGCTCGGCGTCGCCCTGCGCGAGCTGCGCACCCGCCATGGCCTGCGTACTTTCCTGCTGCACGCCTCGCTCCCCGCCGACCAGGGCGGCGCCTCCCCGGCCACGGAACTCGGCATGGGCGTGCACGGCGGCCTGAAGGAGACCTCCGCCATGCTCCATCTCCGCCCGGACCTGGTCGACATGAGCCAGGCCCGCCGCGCCGTCCCCGAACACCTCACCGCCTACGAGCACATCGGCTTCGGCAAGCCGGTGTCCTTCGGCTGGACCAGCGACGACTTCGCCACCGGCACCGGCACCGGCGTCGTCGGCGACCCCACCGGCGCCACCCCGGAACTCGGCCGCAAACTCGTCGACGCCTCCATCGCCGCGGCCGCCGCCGCCCTGCGCGAATGCGCGCGCTTCCGGCCCGACCGCCCCGTGTCCTCCTAGGGAGCCCGCCATGGCCAACCCCCCGCTGCACACGCCGCTGCGCGACCTCACCGCCCACCACATCACCGCAGGCGACACCGTCAAGCTCGCCGTGCTCACCGGCCCCTGGGACGGCTCGCCCACCACCGTCGTCTTCGAGGTGTGGGAACCGGGCGGCGCCCAGCCCTTGAACTGGCACCCCGAGTCCGTCGAGACCTTCGTCGTGCTCGCCGGCCACGGCCGTGCCGCCAGCGACGAGCACGAGCGCGACCTCGCCCCCGGCGACGTCCTGGTCCTGCCCACCGGCTCGAAGCACCGCATCGTCAACACCTCGGCCACCGAACGCCTCTACACCCTCACCGTGATGTCCCCCGACGAAGGCTTCGCCGACCTCATCGAACGCGGACCGCTCGCCACGCTGGACGAGCAGGACCTGGCCGTGCTGCGCGCGGGAACATCGTGACCATGGATCTCCTCGACGCCTTCTGGGCCTACGAACGGGCCCTGGCCGCCAACGACGTGGCGGCCCTGGACCACTGGTTCCTGGACGCACCCGACACCCTGCGCGCCGAGGGCGACACCGTCCTGGTGGGCCACGCCGCCATCGCCGACTTCCGGCGGGGCAGGGGCGGGGCTCCGGCGCGGGTGGTCGAGCGGGTGCACGTGGTCCGGCCGGCCCCGCAGGTCGCGGTCGTCACGGCCGAGACGCGGCGCCCGGACGGAACGCGCGGGTTGCAGACCCAGGTGTGGCAGCACACCGACGCCGGGTGGCGGATCGCCGCCGCGCACGTCAGCGCCGTCTCCGCACCCGCGCCGGACGACCGCCCGGATCCGGCGGTGTGGCGGGTGGCCGGCCCGCTGGTGGCGTCCACCGGGCAGGGCCCGCTGGCGCACGTCCGCCTCGCCGTGAAGGACCTGTTCGCCGTGGCGGGACAGCGCGTCGGCGCCGGAAACCCGACGTGGCTGGCGCAGGCCCGCACCGAAGAGGCGCACGCCGAGGCCGTACGACGCCTGCTGGCGGCGGGTGCCGAACTCACCGGCATCGCCCAGACCGACGAACTCGCCTTCAGCCTCGCCGGGACCAACGCGCACTACGGAACCCCCGTCAACCCCGCCGCACCCGGCCGCATCACCGGCGGCTCCAGCAGCGGCCCGGCCGCCGCCGTGGCCCGCGGCCGGGCGGACCTGGCGCTGGCCACCGACACGGCCGGCTCGATCCGCGTCCCCGCCTCCTACTGCGGCCTGTACGGCTGGCGGCCCACGCACGGGACAACTCCCGCCGCAGGCCTGCTGGCCCTGGCGCCCTCCTTCGACACCGCAGGACTCCTGACCCGCGACCCCGCCCTGCTGCGGACAGCGGCCGAAGCACTGCTGACCGCCGCCGCAACACCCGTGCCGGTCACCGAACTCGTGGTGGACGAGGAACTGTTGGCGTTCGCCGAACCCGAGGTCCGCGCCTCCTTCAAGGCCGCCTGCCGCGCCTTGCTCCCGCCCGTGACGACAGCGGCCACCGGGGTGGTGGAGCACCTGGACGATTGGCTCGCCGCCTTCCGCACCGTCCAGGCCGCCGAGGCCTGGCAGCAGCACGGCCCCTGGATCACCGCACACCCCGGCGCGCTCGCCCTGGACATCGCCGCACGCTTCGACAACGGCCGCCGGGTGACCGAGGCCGAACGGGCGCAGGCGGAACAGACCCTGGCGGACGCGCGGAAGGCGCTGGACGCCGTACTGCCACCCGGCACCGCCCTGCTGCTGCCCGCCACCAGCGGCCCGGCCCCCCGTGCCGACGCGCCGCCCGAGGAGGTGGAGGCCGTACGCGCCGCCACCCTCCGCCTGACCTGCCTCGCCTCACTGGCCGGGCTGCCGGCGGTCGTCGCCCCGCTGCTGCGCGTGCGGTCGCTGCCCGTGGGCCTGTGCGTGGTGGGCGGCCGGGGGACCGACCGCGCCCTGCTGGACCTCACCACCGGTTGGAGGAGCCCCGCACATGCCTGACGCCCAGGGCCTGATCGGGCCCAACCCCCGCAACGCCTGGAGAGCCGACGGCGCGACCGTCGTCCTCGCCCGCCCGCACCGGGAGCCGCGCCCGGTCACCGTCGAGGCGCTGCCGCGAACCGTGGTCGCAGACCTCACCGCCACCGCGCTGATCGTCGTCGACATGCAGAACGACTTCTGCTCTCCCGACGGCTGGCTCGCCTCCATCGGCGTGGATGTGACCCCCGCCCGCGCCCCGATCCCTGTCCTCGCCGGCCTGCTGCCGCCGCTGCGGGCCGCCGGCGTCCCCGTGATCTGGCTCAACTGGGGCAACCGCCCCGACCGGGCCAACCTCCCGCCCGGCGTGCTGCACGTCTACGACCCCGACGGCACCGGCGCCGGCATCGGCGCCCCGCTGCCGGGCGGCCGGGTCCTGGAGCAGGACAGCCCCTCGGCCGCGATCGTCGCGGGCCTGGAGACGGCGGACGGTGACCTCCACGTCTCGAAGTACCGGATGAGCGGCTTCCAGGACACCGAGCTGGACAGCGTGCTGCGCAACCTGCGCGTCGACACCCTGCTGTTCACCGGCGTCAACGCCGACCAGTGCGTCCTGGCCACCCTCATGGACGCCGCGAACCTCGGCTACGACGTCCTCATGGTGGAGGACGGGGTGGCCACCACCTCGCCCGCGTACTGCATGGACGCCACGCTGTACAACGTCCGCCAGTGCTTCGGCTTCACCCTCACCGCCGAGGCCTTGAAGGACGCGCTGAAGGAGGCCCTGACGTGAAGCTCCTCCAGCCCGGAGCCGGCCCCCTCGACGGCGACCACTACCTCCCCGCCGACCCCGCCCGGGTGCACTGGGGCCTGCTGCCCAACGCCACAGCGAAACCGGCGCTGACCATCCGCTCGGGCGAGACCGTCACCTTCGACACCATCAGCCACGAGGGCATCCTCGAAGACCAGGGCCGCGACCCGGCCGGCTTCTTCGGCGCGGCCGGCATCCTGACGAGCGAGCTGCTGTACGACACCGTCGAGCTGGCCGCCTCCGCACGCGAACACCTGCCGCACACACAGGGCCCGCACGTCGTCACCGGCCCCGTGGCCCTGCACGGTGCACGGCCCGGCGACGTCCTGGAGGCCGAGATCCTCACGCTGCACCGCCGTGCGCCGTACGGCGTGATCAGCAACCGGCACGGCAAGGGCGCCCTTCCCGGCGAATACCCACAGACCCCGGCGGGCCGCCCTGCCAGCTTCATCGCCACGGTCGCGGAAGACGGCCGGGGCCGCCTCCCGATCGGCGACGGCCGCCAACTCGCTTTCCCGCTCCGGCCCTTCCTCGGCATCATGGGGGTCGCCCCGGCCACCGACTTGCCCGTCCACTCCGTCCCACCGGGCCCGCACGGCGGGAACATCGACGTACGCCACCTCGGCACCGGCGCCCGCCTCTTCCTCCCCGTCCAGGTCCCCGACGCCCTCTTCTACGTCGGCGATCCGCACTTCTCCCAAGGCGACGGCGAAGTCGCCCTCACCGCCTTCGAAGCCCCGCTGCGCGCCACGCTCCGTCTCACCGTCCACAGCGACCCCGCCACCCGCTCCCTGGCCGCCCGCCTGCGCGCCCCCTTCGCGGAAACCCCGGCCGAACACATCGTCCTGGGCCTGGACCACGACCTCGACGAGGCCCTGCGCAACGCCGTACGCGACGCGCTGACGCTGCTGACCGACCGGTTCGCCATCCCCGGCCCCGTCGGCCTCGCCTACCTCAGCGCGGCGGCCGACTTCCATGTCTCCCAGGTGGTCGACATCGTCAAAGGGGTCCACGGGCGGATCTCCAAGGCGGACCTGCCGGGGTGAACCGGCGTGGATCTGAGGGACGGCGAACTTCTTCCGTGGCGCGGTGGTGGTGTCGACGGCGGTCGGATTCGCCGGCTCGACTGATGCGACTGATTCAGCCGACACGACGGAAATCTACTCTCGGACGGGACATCCAAAATGCGAGGGGCACGCTGACAAGCGCGGCAATTGCGTTCCACCGGTGTGAGGTTCTGGTAACTCCCCTTTATTCCGGATGACTTCGTTCGGAAATTCCCGAGGGCTGGAGTTGTTCTCCACGGACAGTGGCGAGGTGTCGAGACCTCGGCGCCCGGCATGGAGGATGTCATGCCCGAGATGTATTTTCATGTGCGCTGGCCCGATGGTTTGAGGCAGCGCTGCTATTCCCCCTCCACGGTAATCGAGGACTATTTCGTTCCCGGCGGCCAGTACGCACTTCAGGAATTCGTCGAGCGCAGCCGTACGGCACTCGGTATCGCGGGGGAGCGCGTGAAGGAGAAGTTCGGCGCCGACGGGAGCACACGGTGAGCCCGGTGGCCCCGCTCGTCGGCTCGCACTATCCGGTGGCCGTGGTCGGCGGCGGTCAGGCAGGCCTCTCGATGAGCTACTGCCTCGGCCGGCGTGGTGTCGAGCACGTCGTCCTCGAGGCGAACCGGGTCGGGCACGAGTGGCGCGAGCGGCGCTGGGACTCCTTCTGCCTGGTGACCCCCAACTGGCAGTGCAGGCTGCCCGGTTATCCGTATCAGGGCGACGACCCGGACGGGTTCATGGTCCGCGACGAGATCGTCCGGTACCTGGAGGACTACGTCTCCTTCTTCCGGCCGCCACTGGTGGAAGGCGTGACGGTCACCCGACTGCGGCGCTCGCCGAGCGGAGTGTTCGAACTCTCCACCACAGCCGGGGACTTCACCGCCGATCAGGTGGTGGTCGCCACCGGCCCCTACCACACGCCCTCCGTCCCACCGATGGCCCAGCGCCTGCCCGACGGCATCACCCAGGTCCACTCCTCCCGCTACCGCAGCCCCGACCAACTCCCCGAGGGCGCCGTCCTCGTGGTCGGCACCGGCCAGTCCGGCTGCCAGATCGCCGAGGACCTCCACCTCGCCGGACGCCAGGTGCACCTGGCCGTCGGCAGCGCCCCCCGGGTGGCCCGCTTCTACCGCGGCCGCGACTGCGTGGCCTGGCTCGACGACATGGGCCACTACGACAAGTCCATCGACGAGTTCGACGACGCCGGCGCCGTGCGCATGCGGGTCAACCACTACGTCACCGGACGCGACGGCGGCCGTGACATCGACCTGCGCGCCTTCGCCCGCGACGGCATGCGGCTGTACGGGCGGCTGACCGCAATCACCGGTACCGACCTGGAGTTCGCCGACGACCTGAAGGTGAACCTGGACCACGCCGACGCCGTCGCCGAGGGCATCAAGGACGCCATCGACGCGTACATCGCCGCGCACGGCATCGACGCCCCGACCGAGCCCCGCTACGTCCCGGTCTGGGAGCCGAACGAGCAGCCACGCGAACTGGACCTGGAGGCCGCCGGCATCACCTCGGTGATCTGGTCGACCGGCTTCAGGCGCGACCACCGGTGGATCGAGACCCCCGTCTTCGACGGCCGCGGCTACCCGATGCACTGGCGCGGCGCCACCAGCACGCCCGGCCTGCACTTCCTCGGTCTGCCCTGGCAGTACTCGTGGGGCTCGGGCCGCTTCGAGGCGGTGGGCCGGGACGCCGAGTTCCTCGCGGACCACATCGACGCCTCGCGCCGCCTGGCCGACGTGTGCGGCACGCTCACCGGAGCCCCCAGCGAACTCGCCTCCGCCCTCCCGATCGGCTGAGGCACCATCACGCGGCTGAGGAACCACACCACGCGGTAGAGGAACCACACCATGGTCCACGACGCACACCGCCACATCGGCGTCCTGCCCGCCTATCCCTTCTACGGCGGCCCACCCGTCAACCCGGACACCACCGCCCGCGCCACCGTCAAGCAGCTCATCGCCGACCTGGACGCGGAGGGCACCGAACGGGCCCTGGTCATCCCCAACTACGGCGTCCCGGACCCCGCGATCGCCTTCTCCTTCAACGAGCTCGCGCTGGAAGCAGCGCAGAGCGACGACCGCATCCGTGCCGGACTGTGGGTGTCCCCACGCCCGGAGGACGCCCAACGCACCGAAGAAGCCCTCCAGTTGGCGGGCGAGCCCGGCGTCAAGGCCCTCAAGCTGAGCTTCCTCCTGGGCGGCCGCCCCACCGACCCCGCCTGCCGCCCCCAACTCGACCGCATCGTCGCCGAAGCCGCCCGGCACGGCCTCATCGTCCACGTCCACACCTCTCCCGGCGCCGCCTCCGACATCGACGAAGTCGGCCACCTCGTCGACTGGTATGCCGACCAAGTGCCCGTCCATCTCGTGCACTTCGGCGGCGGGATGAGCGGCCACATCAAGCTCGTCGGCTCCCGGTTCTTCGACTGGATCAGCGCCGGCAAGCGCGTCTACACCGACCTCTCCTGGGCCATCGGCTTCACTCCCCGCTGGCTGGCCCAGGAGATCGAGCGCCGCGGCATCGGCCACGACCGGGTGCTCTTCGCCAGCGACCAGCCATGGGGCGACTTCACCGGCGAGTACGCCCGCCTCGCCGAAGCCACCGGCGGCGGCCAACTCGGCGACCTGGTCTTCCGGGACACGTTCGCCACGCTCTACGACTGACCGACCCCGACCCCGACCCCGACTCCCAACTCCCGTCCCGTCCGCACAAGGAGACAGCCATGTCCGAATCCGCCGTCACCGCCGAACTCTCCGACGTCGAACAGAAGTCCCTCGACGAGATCCCGCACCCCTCGCTCCCCGAGGGCACCAGCATCTACGGCTCCACCAAGGTCTTCCCCGACTACCAGGCCGAGAACGGCGAGACCTACTTCACCCTCGTCCACGGCATCGCCCACGAGTCCTCGGTCTCCTTCGTCGCCGTCCTCCAGGCCACCCGCGCCCTGCGCAAGGGCTTCGAGACCGCGATCTATTTCTACGGCCCCGGCTCCCTCAACTGCCTGGCCACCCGCGGCTTCCCGACCACCGGCAACTCCGCCTTCCCCGGCGAGCACAACATCAACAACCAGCTCAAGACGTTCATCGCCGAGGGCGGCAAGGTCTACTGCTGCCGCTTCGGCCTCTCCCTGCACGGCGCCCGCGAGGAGGACCTCATCGAGGGCGTCATCCCCACCCACCCCCTGGACGTCCAGGACGCGCTGATCCACTACGCCCGCAAGGGCGCCATCATCAACTCCACCTACCAGCTGTAGGGAGCACGACGTGAGCGTTGGCACCGGAAACAGCGGTACGGCGGTGGACGTGCGGATCATGACCCGCGCCGAACTCGCCCTGCGCGGCGTCGCGTCGGACGCGCCCGTGCGGCGGCCGGACGGCGCGGGGCCCAGCGACGACGGACACGTCCTCGTCGACGGTGCCAACGCCGCGCTCCCACGGAACCCCCACAGCCCCTACTCCGTGCGCGACGGCAAGGTGTGGCTCGGCGACGAGGACACCGGCCTCACCTACACCGCCGTACACCGCCCGAGGTTCTACGACCTCACCACGGCCGACGGCATCCGCTACGAGCAGATCGCCCGCCTGCACGGCTCGGACGTCCTGGCCACCACCGTCGTACAGACCTGCATCCGCTACGCCGAGTCCGACCGCTGCCGCTTCTGCACCATCGAGGAGTCCCTGCGCTCCGGCGCCACCGTGGCCGCCAAGACCCCGGCACAGCTCGCCGAGGTCGCCGAGGCCGCCGTACGGCTCGACGGCGTACGGCAGATGGTGGTGACGACCGGCACCACCACCGGGCCCGACCGCGGCGCCCGCACCCTGGTGCGGTCGGTCCGGGCGGTGCTGGCGGCCGTGCCTGGTCTGCCGATCCAGGTGCAGTGCGAACCGCCCGGCGACCTCGCCTGGATCCGTGCCCTGCACGACGCCGGGGCCACCGCCATCGGCATCCACGTCGAGTCTCTCGACGACGAGGTGCGCCGACGCTGGATGCCCGGCAAGTCGACCGTCCCGCTGTCCGAGTACGAGGCAGCGTGGGACGAGGCGGTGCGCGTCTTTGGACCCAACCGCGTCTCCACCTACCTCCTCGTCGGACTCGGTGAGGATCCCGACGAACTCATCGCGGGCGCAGGCGAGTTGATCGACCGGGGGGTGTACCCCTTCGTCGTCCCGTTCCGCCCGATGAGCGGCACCCTCGCCGCCCGCGACGGCGTCCGGGCACCGAGCACGGAACTCCTGACGTACGTCACCGAGGGCGTCGCCGCGAAGCTGCGTGCCGCCGGGATGAGCGGCGCCGACCAGAAGGCCGGCTGTGCGGCCTGCGGCGCGTGCAGCGTGCTCCAGACAGCGGGCGGGTGAGCTCCGTGAACCTCGACGGCTCCGTGACCGTGCCGACCGTGGACGCTCCACAGGACATCCTGGCCCTGCTGGGCGACCGCAACACACTCGCCCGCCGGCCCGCCTTCCACATCCAGGAGGCGGACGGCACGGCGGACATGGCCGCCTACCGGGAGCTGCGCCGCGCCGCCTTCGTCCAGGAGCAGGAACTCTTCGCTCACCACGACCTGGACGACCACGACGCCGACCCCCGGACCGTCGTCCTGGTCGCGAAGGACCCGGAGGGCACCGTGGTGGGTGGGGTGCGCCTCGGCCCGGTCGACCACGCCCCCGACCTCGGCTGGTGGCAGGGCGGCCGCCTGGTCGTCGCCCGCAGGGCCCGCGGCCCGCACGGCATCGGCGCGGCGCTGGTCCGGGCCGCCTGCGCCCGGGCGGAGGCGGAGGGCGTGCTGCGCTTCGACGCGACCGTCCAGACGCGCAACGAGGTGCTGTTCCGGCGGCTCGGCTGGCAGCGGGTGCGGGACACGACGGTCGCGGACGTGCCGCACGTCCTGATGCGCTGGCCGATCGGCTGCATCGCCGCCCTCGCGGCGGCAACAAAGTCCCCCCTAGGACCGCTCCTCACCGCACTGGCCCCGCCCCCGGGCTTCGTCGGCGACGACGGCGCACCCGTCCCCGGCACTGATGTGATCGCGGCGTGCGACGCGATCGTGCCGTCCATGGTCGAACGCGACCCCGAGTGGGCGGGCTGGTGCGCAGTCCTCGTGAACACCAACGACCTCGCCGCGATGGGCGCAGCCCCGCTCGGGGTGCTGGACGCGCTGGGCGCCCGCGACGCCGCGCACGCAGCCCGGGTCCTGGCCGGACTGGCCGGCGCAGCACAGGCGTACGACATCCCGGTACTCGGCGGACACACCCAACTCGGCGTCCCGGCCTCCCTGTCGGTGACCGCGCTCGGCCGCACGGACCGGCCGGTGCCCGGTGGCGGCGGCCGCCCCGGACACGCCGTACGCCTCACGGCCGACCTCGGCGGGGGTTGGCGCCCGGGCTACCGGGGCCGCCAGTGGGACTCGACCAGCCACCGCCGTACGGACGAACTGCGCGCCATGACCGGCGCGGTGGCCGCCGCACAGCCCGCCGCCGCCAAGGACGTGTCCATGGCGGGCATCGCCGGCACCCTCGGCATGCTCGCCGAGGCGAGCGGCTGCCGGGCGGTGCTCGACGTGGCCGCCGTGCCCCGGCCGGAGGCCGCGACCGTGGGGGACTGGTTCACCTGCTTCCCGGGCTTCGCGATGCTCACGGCCGACGAGCCGGGCGCACCGCCCCTGCCCGCCGGGCCCGCCACGGGTGCGGTGTGTGGGGAGCTCACCGAAGGAGAAGGCGTCGGGCTGCGCTGGCCCGACGGAGAGATCACCGAAGCGGTCATGTCCACCGTGACCGGGATGGGGACCGCCGCATGACCGCCCTGCGCATGGCCGCCGTCGCCGCCGAGTTCGGCCGCGACCTGGAGGAGGACTTCCAGATCGCCGAACGGCTGATCAAGGAAGCCCGGGAGGAGGGCGTACGCCTGCTGGCGCTGCCCGAGGCATGCCTCGGCGGGTATCTGCTCAGCCTCGACGACTCCGCCGAACTCGACGAGGGGCCGCCCGCGCTCGCCCTCGACGGCCCCGAGATCCGCCGACTGGCCTCCCTGGCAGGGGAGATGACGGTCGTCGCCGGATACTGCGAAGCGGCAGCCGAAGCCCGCTACAACAGCGTCGTCTGCGTCACCGGCGACGGTGTCCTCGGCAACCACCGCAAGGTCCACCAGCCACTCAGCGAGGACGCCAGCTACTCCTCCGGTGACCGCTTCCACGCTTTCGACACGCCGGTCGGCCGCATCGGCATGATGATCTGCTACGACAAGGCGTTCCCGGAGTCCGCCCGCGCGCTCGCGCTCGACGGCGCCGAGATCGGGGTCTGTGTCTCCGCGTGGCCGGGATCCCGTACCAACGCGGCCGCCGACCTCGTCAACGACCGCTGGAAACGCCGCTTCGACCTGTTCGACCGGGCTCGCGCGCTGGAGAACCAGATCGTGTGGCTGTCGGCCAACCAGGCGGGCACGTTCGGGTCGCTACGCTTCGTCGGCAGCGCCAAGGTCGTCGACCCCGGCGGCGAGATCCTCGCCGACACGGGCGTCGCGGCGGGCGTCGCCGTCGCCGAACTGGACGTCGTACAGGCACTGGAGACCGCCCGACGGTCGATGGGACACCTGCGCGACCGGCGGCCCGAGACCTACGACGTACCCACGGGAGCAGTCAGCGCATGAGCACGATCCGGATCGCGGCCGCGGCCGCCCACTTCGGCCGCGACCTGGAGTTCGACCTCGCCCGCATCGCCAAACTCATCGACGACGCGCGCGCCTCCGGCGCCGGACTGCTGGTCCTGCCCGACGCCGCGCTCGGCGGCTACCTCGCCGACCTGCGCCACCCGGACCCCGACGCCCTGCCGCCGGCTCTGAAGCCGGACGACCCGCTGATCCTCCAAGTCGCCCGCCTGGCCGCCGAGATGGTGGTCTGCCTCGGCTACTGCGAGGACGGCGGCGACGAGCGCTACAACGCCGCGGTCTGCGTCAGCGGCGACGGGGTCCTCGGCCGCCACCGCAAGGTCCACCTGCCGGCCGGCGAGGTCGCCGCCTACGCGCCCGGGGACCGCTTCGACGCCTTCGACACCCCCGTGGGCCGCATCGGCATGCTCATCGACTACGACAAGACCTTTCCCGAGTCGGCCCGTTCGCTGGCGTTGGACGGCGCTGAGATCCTCGCCTGCCTCTCCGCCTGGCCCACGTCCATCACCAACCGTGCCCCGCGCATGGCCCAGGACCGCCAGGCCAAGCTCTTCGACCTGTACGACCAGGCCCGCGCCGCGGAGAACCAGGTCGTCCTCGCCTCCTCCAACCAGACCGGCGCCATGGGCGGCATGCGCTTCCTCGGCCAGTCCAAGGTGGTCGGCCCAGGCGGTGACATCCTCGCCCGCACCTGGTCCAAGGCCGGCCTCGCGGTCGCCGAGATCGACGTCGCCGAGGAGATCGACCGCGCCCGCCGCATCCTGCGCCACCTCGACGAACGCCGGCCCGACGCCTACCGGGAGACCCCGTCGTGAAGATCGCTCTGCTGAGCTACTCCACCAAGCCGCGCGGCGGCGTCGTCCACACCCTCGCCCTCGCCGAGGCGCTCGCAGCGGCCGGGCAGGACGTCACGGTGTGGACGCTGGGCCGCGGCGGAGACGCGGGCTTCTTCCGGCCGGTCGATCCCGCCGTACGACTGCGGATCGTGCCGTTCCCGGACGGCCCGCCCGAGGAGACCGTCGGCGAACGGATCCTGCGTTCCATCGCCGTCCTGGGCACGGCTTTCGAACTCTCCGCGGCGGCGTACGACATCGTCCACGCCCAGGACTGCATCAGCGCCAACGCGGTCGGCGGCCGCTGCATCCGCACGGTCCACCACATCGACCACTTCACCACCCCCGAACTGGCCGCCTGCCACGAGCGGGCCATCGTCGAGCCGTACGCGCACATCTGCGTGTCGGCGGCCGTCGCCACGGAACTGGCCGACGGCTGGGGCATCGAGGCGGCGGTCATCCCCAACGGTGTGGCCTACGACCGTTTCGCCACCACCGAGCGGGCCACCCGCGCGAACTGGCGTGCCCGTCTGGGTCGTTACGTCCTCACCGTCGGCGGCATCGAGCCGCGAAAGGGCTCGCTGGACCTGCTGGAGGCGTACGCCCTGCTGCGCTCCGCACACCCGGACGTACGGCTGGTGATCGCGGGCGGTGAGACCCTCTTCGACTACCGCGACTACCGGGCCCGCTGGGAGGCCCGGGCAGCCGAACTCGCCGTCGAACCGGTCGTGTTGGGCCAGGTCACCGAGGATGAGCTGCCGCCTCTGGTGGCCGCCGCCTCCGCATTCGCCTTCCCGTCCGTCAAGGAGGGCTTCGGCCTGGCCGCGATGGAGGCACTCGCCGCGGGAGTTCCGCTGGTCGTCCGCGATCTGCCCGTACTGCGCGAGGTGTTCGACAGCGCCGCCCGTTTCGCCACCAGCCACCAGGACCTGGCCACCGAGCTCAGCGCCGCGCTCACCGACGACACCCCCGCGCGCCGGGCGACAGGCCGCCGACTCGCCGCCCGCCACACCTGGACCACCGCTGCCGAACGCCACCTGGCGTTCTACGGCTCTCGGCTGAGAGGCGCCGAGTATCCCGGACAGGACTCCATCGGGAATTCGGGTACACAGTCGTAACGTCACCCGTGGTGGGCGAAGGCGCGTTGGCCGACACGCGGCGGATGCAGTGGAGCGCACGTCGACTTGGCGAGGCAACCCGTCCTAGCAGGTCACGGTGAGGGGCTTCGGCGATGGTCGTCGTCGCGCTCGTCGATGGCGTGCAGGACGCGTTGGCCGATGTGGCCGAGTTGTCTGACCTGTGCCCTGGTCAACGGGTCGAACACCAGTCGGCGGACTTCCGCGACATGGCCGGGTGCGGCGCTGACGATCTTCTCGTACCCGTCGTCGGTGAGGGCGGCGAGGGTGTAGCGGCCGTCGGCCGGGTCGGGGCGGCGCCGGGCGTAGCCCTTGCGTTCGAGGCGGGCCACGACCTGGGAGAGCCGGGGGAGCGAGCCCTCGGCGAACGCGGCGAGGGCGCTCATGCGCAGTTCCCGCTGCGGTGACTCCGACAGTGCGGCCATCACCCCGTACTCGAAGTGCGTCAGCCCCTCTTCGCGTAGTTGTGAGTCGAGCGCGTGTTCAAGGCGCCGCATGAGGCCGACCAGGCCGAGCCAGGCACGACGTTCCTCCTCGTCGAGCCAGCGCGGCGTCTCGTCGACCGGTGCGTTCGTCATGCCCTCCACTGTACCGACACTTAAGTCTTGAAGTGAATCCATGTCGCCTTTACTTGCATCGTTAAGTCATTGTCGCTACTTTCAACTTAACGCTTTAACTGACTGCCCGGTGCTGTGAGCAGCCTCGCTGCCGGCTGCCCCGGCCGGCTGCCCGTCCCCACCCGATGCCAGACACCCGATCCGGAGAATCCCCATGAGCCACCAGCTCGCCACCCGTCCGGCCCGCCGCGGCGGCCTTGTCGTCGCCGGCGGTCTGATCGGCACCGCGGCCGTCGCCGTCGCCCTCAACGCCGTCGTCGCATGGGCGGCCCACGCCGCAGGCGCCTCGGACGATTTCCAGCCGCTCCAACTGTCCGCCTACGCACCCCTCACCGTGTTCGGCGTGCTGGTCGGTGCTGCCGCCTGGGCGATCGTCCGCGCCCGCTCGGCGAGCCCTTCCCGGTTGCTGCGCGTTCTCGTGCCCGTCGTCGTCGTTGTCAGCCTGATCCCGGACGTCATGGTCGGCGTCTCCGACAGCCGGGCCGGCACCAGTTGGGGGGCCGTGGTCGCCCTGATGGTCATGCACGTCGTGGTTGCCGCCGTCGCCGTCCCCGCCTACCGCCGATTTCTTCCGCTCCCCGCCGACCAGGACTGACCTTGCCCGCCGCAGCGTGCCCCATGCCGCCTGCCGCAGCCGAGTTGGGGGCATCCTGCATAATCCTCGCGTGCCCGACACACCCGTCCCGATACCTTCGGGTTCCGTTCCCGCCGGCGCCCCCGCCTGGCTCTCCGCCGATGCCGCCCGCTGGGTTCGAGCCCGTCCCGCCTCCTGGGCTCGGCCTTTGTGGTCCGTGTCGGCGTTGTTGCTGAGTGTGGCCTGGGCGATCGCGGTGGAGCCGGAACCTGTGTGCAGCGAGGCGGCGCCGTGCGGTCCCGACTGGGGTGGCGCGGTGCAGATGGGCCTGGCGGTCGGTCTTCTGTACTGGCTCGCCCGCGTGCCGGAACTCGCGCTGATCTGCGCGCCCGCGCTGGCAGTCATTGTGCCAATGGGAGAGTTGCCCGGCGCCGGCGGAGCGTCTCAGGCCGCGAACATCACCGTGATCGTCGCGCTTGTCTTCGGCTGGGCCGGGGCGTGCGAGCGGCTGGCCGCCCGGTCCCGACAGCGGCGGCTCGCCGAGCAGGCCTCCGGAACACGGCATCGACTGCCCGGGCCCGCGGGCCCGCTCGGACGGGGGGTGATCCCGACAGCCGCCGCGCTGGTGCTGTGCGCGATGGCCGTCGGCTCCGTCGTTCTGGGGCTGCGCGGCATCCGCGCGGACGACCACCATGCCGTCCGGGCTGTGCGTATCACGGGGACGGTGGTCAGCCGTGGTGAGGACTGGGTGCGTGTCCGTACTGATGACGCACGGCGGCTCACCGTCGACGCGGCGTACCCCGAGGACTACCGCATCGGCAGCACTGTGGCCGTGCTGGAGGACGGCTCATGGCGCCGCCTCGTGGCCGAACCGTACGATGCCGTCGGCTGGCAACTGCTGGCCGCGGCCGCCGCGCTGCCCGGCCTCTCCCTGCTCACCGCGGGCGTCTTCGCCCGTCGACGTGCCGCGGCGCTGCGGCGTGGACCAGTGCCCGCCCTGCAAGTGCTGGAGCGCCTCGACCAGGACGGCCGGACCTGGGTCTACGCGGCCGACGACGCTGCGGGCCGCGTCCCCCTGTTCGGTTGCCTCTGTGTGGCCATGACGGTGGACGAGAACAGATCGGGGGACTCCGAGGGCGCGGCGGTTGTCGAGTGGGACGACGAGCACATCCCCGTCCTCGACGTGCGGTTGCGCGAGGCCGTCATGTTCGGCGCACCGCATGACGGCGGCGAACTGGTCTTCGTCACGACCCGCGATGACGGAGATCCGGTCCTGATACGCACCGTCGGCCCCGTCCGGCCGCCCAAGCCGCGCAAGGGGCCCGCCTCGAAGGTGCGCGCGGTCGGCAGTACGTGGGCACTGTCCCAGGAGCGAGTGGACGAAGTCGCCGCAGTCATGACACCGGCGGGTCGTTCCCTGCGCTGGGGACCGGGAGCCGTGGCCCGCGCGGGCGGGCTCGCTCTCCTCGCGGTGGCAGTGACCGGCGCAGGGTTCTTCGCCCATGACACGGCGGCCAACGGAATCGGCTGGCACAGCGTCCTTCTCCTGGGGATGTTGTGGTGGATCGGTCCGGCCGCCGTCCAGCTCAACTGGCGTGTCACCGCGGATCGCACGGGCCTGTGGCTGACCGGAGCGTGGACTGTGCGGCACTTTCCCTGGGAACAGGTGAAGGGCGCTCGATACACCCGGGAGGGCAGCATCGAGTTCAGCCACATGGGCGGTAGCACGTGGCAGCTGCCCGGCCTGGGCATACCAAGGGCCGAACGACTCCTGCGACGGCACCCGCCGTACGTGCGCATGGTGGAAGAGGTCACCGCTCTGCACCTCCACCCGCAACTGCGCCCCGTCGAATCCAGCCCGCCACGCGAGCACGGATTGCCCCTCGGTCCCGCGCTACTTGTACTCGTCGGCCTCGCTGCCGCAATCTCCTACACCCTCATCGGGTGAGTGAACCGCGGCGTGCATCAGCGGACCGTGTGTGCTCCCTGAACAAGGGCAGGCCACCGCGCAAGTCTCCCTGGTGAACGGCCAGTTCAACCGGAGGAGCGCGCGATGGCCTTGTCCCAGTCTGAGCGGGTGTGGACGTGAGGTCAGGCTGCCCGCGATGGAGTCAGAGAGTCGTGCAGGCTGCGCTGTTGAGGGTGTAGGCGGTCGGCGCGGCCGTGTTGCCGGTGTGGGTGGCCTGGAAGCCGATGGTCACGGAGGCGCCCGGTGCGATGGTCGCGTTGTGGGAGACGTTCTTGGCGGTCACCTGGCCGGAGGTCGGGGAGTAGTCGGCGTTCCAGCCGGAGGTGATGGTCTGGCCGGCGGGCAGGGTGAAGGCCAGTGACCAGCCGTCGATCGTGGTGGTGCCGGTGTTGGTGATGGTGAGGTTCGAGGTCAGGCCGCTGTTCCAGGCGCTGATGGTGTCGGTGACGCGGCAGGAGGCGGTTCCCGGTGACGGGTCGGTGGTCTGGAACTGTGAGAAGAACTTCCATACCTCGCCCGGCACCCAGCTCCTGCCGCTGTCCCCGGGGGCTCCGTCCTGCGGGGCGGCGATGTGTCCTTCGTCGAACGCGGCCCAGGCGACGGGGTGTCCGGCTGAGCATCCCGTGTAGGTGGTGACCCGGTGGGTCAGGCTGCCCTGCGCGGGTTCGGGCGGGTTCTGGGGAGTGCAGCCGTTGTTCTGGACGAACTTGTCCCGCATGGCCCGTCCGCCGGAGATGCTCAGGACGTTGTCCCTGAGTCCGTGCACTCCGAGGTAGGCGATGGGCTGGGTGCCGCCGCTGCAACCGCTGAGCTGTCCGCCGCTCTGGACCGCGACGGCGCGGAAGACGGTGGCGCGGGAGCAGGCCAGGGAGTACGACATGGCGGCGCCGTAGCTGAAGCCGAGGGCGAAGCGTTGCGTGGTGTCGACGCAGAGGTCCGCCTCGATCCGGCGGATCATGTCGTCGACGAAGGTGATGTCCTCGCCGCCGGAGTTGGCCCAGCCGTTGTTGAGGCCTTGCGGGGCGACGAAGACGGCGCTGTTGTTCGCCAGCCGCTGGAGTCCGTAGTAGGCCCAGGTGCCCGTCTCCACGGTGCGTCCGGTGGACACGTCCGTGGAGGTGCCGCCCAGCCAGTGGAACCCGAAGATCAGTCGGTGGGCGTGGTTGCGGTCGTAACCGTCCGGGACGCGCAGGATGAAGGTACGGTTCTTGCCGCCGCTCTGGATCGTGTAGGTGCCGCTGGTCAGGGTGGGGGTCTTGCCGCAGCCGGGGCTCGTGGCCGCGGCCACGGTGCGCTGGGGTGCGGTGTCCGTGGCGGCGGCGGTGGGCCGGGTGCTCTCGGTCTGGCCGCGGCCCAGTGCGGTGCCGCCCAGGCTCAGGACGACCAGGACCGCGACCACGGCGGACCGTAAGAGGGTTCCCGTCCTCGTCGTTCCCGTCCTCGTCATTCCTGTCCTCGTCATGAAACTCCTCCTCATGAAGCGTCGTTGCTCATGCGCGGGACCACTTCTGGTTGGCCTGGCCGTTGCACGTCCACAGGACCAGCGGGGTCCCGTTGGCGGTGGCGGCTCCGTTGGCGTCGAGGCACAGTCCGGAGAGGGCGTTGCGGATCGTTCCGTCGGAGCCGACGGTCCACTTCTGGTTGTTCTGGCCGTTGCAGGGCCAGGTGATGACGCGGGTGCCGTTGGTGGTGCCCTGGTTGTAGGCGTCGAGGCACTTGTCGCCGTAGACGCGGATCTCGCCGCCCGTCCAGGTGGTCCACAGCTGGTTGGCGGCGGTGTGGCAGTCCCACAGCAGCGCCGTGGCCCCGGCGGCGGTGGAGGCGTTGTCGACGTCCACGCAGCGACCGGAGGCGGTGCCGCGCAGGCGTGAGGTGGTGGCGGTCAGCTGGCTGCCGCCGGTCACCCGGTACACGGCGACACCGTGCGCGGGGACGCTCGCCGAGATCTGGCCGGAGGTGCTGGACGTGCCGCCGGTCCACAGGTCGGTGAGGGTGAATGGCTCGCCGGACAGGCCGACTTGGGCGGGCGTCGCAGTCACCGTCGCGGTGCTGTCGCCGCGGTTGAACAGGCCCACGGCGACCGAGCCGTCGGCCAGGGGCTTGGCGAAGACCTCGGTGGCGCCGTCGTCGCGCACCCGGCGTCCGCCCGCGCCCAGCGTGTCCTGGTTCACCGCCAGCAGGCGCGGGTTGCGCAGGATGGCGCTGACGTCGGCGGACATGCTGCGGATGTCGTTACCCGCCATGAGCGGCGCGCTCATGAGTGCCCACAGTGCGAAGTGGGAGCGGGACTCGGTCAGCGACAGACCGGGTCGGCCGACGACGAGCATGTCGGGGTCGTTCCAGTGGCCCGGGCCCGACTGCGCGGCCAGGGGTGCGGTGACGTCCAGGACGTTGCCGACGCCCATCGGGTAGCTGTTGGTGTTGCCGTTCTGCCAGATGTCGAGCAGGTCCTCGGTGGTCCGCCACAGGTCGGCGACCTCGCCCCAGTTGTACGTGGCGCCGGTGATGGCGTGGAAGCTGTTGGGGTTGATGCTGTAGACGATCGGCCGCCCGGTGGCACGCAGGGCGTCGCGCATGAGCGTGAACCGCGCGACCTGCTCGTCACGGGTGCCGCTGGAGGAACACCAGTCGTACTTGAGGTAGTCGACGCCCCACGAGGCGAACGTGGCGGCGTCCTGGGCCTCGTGGCCCTGGCTGCCCGTCGACCCGGGATAGGCGCCGGTGCCCTGCGCGCAGGTGCGCTCGCCGGGCACCTGGTAGATGCCGAACTTCAGGCCCTTGCCGTGGATGTAGTCCCCGAGGGCCTTCATCCCGCTGGGGAACTTGGTCGGGTTGCCGCGCAGGTTGCCCGCCGCGTCGCGCTGCGGGTCGAACCAGCAGTCGTCGACCACCACGTAGCGGTAGCCGGCGTCCCGCATGCCCGAGGACACCATCGCGTCGGCGGCCTGGCGGACCTGGGTCTCGGTGATCCCGCAGCCGAAGCTGTTCCAGCTGTTCCAGCCCAACGGCGGGGTGAGCGCCGGGCTGCCGGGCGCGGCCGAAGCCGTGGAGTGAGCGGCATTCGTCGCGGCCGCGGTGAGGGTCAGCGCGAGGGTCGCGAGGAGGCGGAGCAGTCGTCCGCCTGACCGTCTGGGCACGAAGGGCTCCTTCACAGGGGTTCGATGTCACGTTCGATGTCACGTCCATGACATGAGACGGAAGCGAGAGATTGTGGTTCGAAATTTCGAGAACCATTCGGAAAGCAGGGCCTCACGGATACTAGGGAGGCCGTCGAGCATGTCAACACCCGTCACCGTATTGCTTCTTCGTTCCAGCCGCTCATGGCGGCATATCCGCACCATCTGCGCAAATAGCCCGCGGTGACATGGGATCAAAAGTCTCCGAATGTTTCGAAGTGAACGGCGATTCATGCGAGAGGTATTGACGGGGTTCACCGGCCTCCTATCATCCTGAATGCTCGACAAGCCGATCCATGTTCGACATATCGCATACAGCCGTGGGCTGCAGAAGGAGAACCTCATCCATGGATATGTCATGGGCACACCAAGCTTGGCCTCGTCGACGCGCGCTGACGGCCGCCGCCGGTCTGGCCGCCGGTGCCCTGATCCCACCGACGGCGTCCCCCGGCTCCGCCTCCGCGGCCGCGGCGACCTTCACGAACCCGGTGATCTGGCAGGACTTCGCGGACGTCGACGTCATCCGCGTCGGCGACACCTACTACGCCTCGGCCTCGACGATGCACTACTCGCCGGGCGCACCCGTCCTGCGCTCGTACGACCTCGTCAACTGGGAGATCGCCGGCCACTCGGTGCCCGCGCTCGACTTCGGCGCCAAGTACGACCTGAACGGCGCCCGTGGCTATGTCCGGGGCATCTGGGCATCGTCACTGGCCTACCGGCCGAGCAATCGGACCTTCTACTGGCTCGGTCAGATCGACTTCGCCAGGACGTACGTCTACACCGCCACCGCCGCCGAGGGGCCGTGGGCCAGGCACACCACGATCAACACCCCTTACTACGACGCGGGGTTGCTCGTCGACACCGACGACACCCTCTACGTGGCGTACGGGAACACCACCATCAGCGTGGCCCAGCTCTCGCCCGACGGCCGCAACCAGGTCCGCACCCAACAGGTGTTCACCACACCGTCGAGCGTCGGCACACTGGAGGGCTCCCGCTTCTACAAGATCAACGGGCAGTACTACATCTTCCTGACCCGCCCGGCCAACGGCCAGTACATCCTCAAGTCGTCGAGCGGCCCCTTCGGTCCGTACACGATGCGTCAGGTCCTGCTCGACCTGCGCGGACCGATACCCGGCGGCGGGGTTCCCCACCAGGGCGGACTCGTGCAGACGCAGAACGGCGCCTGGTACTACCTGGCCTTCGTCGACGCCTACCCCGGCGGCCGGATGCCCGCCCTGGCACCGATCACCTGGACGTCGGACGGCTGGCCCGTCGTCCAACTCGTCGACGGTGCGTGGGGATCGACGTATCCCAGCCCCGTCGTGCCGCCGCCTCCCCGCCAGGTCACCCCCATGACCGGCGTCGACACCTTCGACGGCACGACCCTCAAACCGCGATGGGAGTGGAACCACAACCCGGACAACACCAAGTGGTCGGTGAACAACGGCCTGACGCTGCGCACCGCGACCGTCACCAACGACCTCTACTGGGCCCGCAACACCCTCACCCACCGCATCCAGGGCCCCACCTCCACCGCCACGGTCCTCCTCGACCACTCCGCGATGCGCGACGGCGACCGGACCGGACTCGCGTTGCTGCGTGACTCCTCCGCCTGGATCGGCCTCAAGCGCGACGGCGGCACCACACGCCTGGTGATGGTCAACGGGCTGACCATGGACGGCAACTGGAACACCACCGGCACCGGAACCGAGGCCGCGAGCGCGCCCGTCCAGGGCCCCCGCGTCTGGCTGCGCGCGAGCGCGGACATCCGCCCCGGCTCGGCACGCCCCGGCACCTTCTCCTACAGCACCGACGGCACCACCTTCACCCGCCTCGGACCCGCCTTCTCGATGGGCAACGACTGGCGGTTCTTCATGGGCTACCGGTTCGCCCTCTTCAACCACGCCACACAGGCACTCGGCGGCGCCGTCCGCGTCACACGGTTCGACCTGTCCACGCCCTGACCGGCCGGAAGATCGCACACCCCACCCCCCCACTCCTCCGTACGAGGAGAAGGGCGAACGAGCGCTTCCTGTGGGAGCGCTCCCACACCCCGAAACCCCCCTACCAGGAAACCGAGGTCCTGTGATGAGCCGCAGACTCCGCACCCTGGCGGCAGCGCTCTGCGCCCTGCCGCTGGCGCTCGCCGCCGCACCGTCCGCACAGGCGGCCGACCCCACCACCATGACGAGCGGGTTCTACGTCGACCCCAACTCCACGGCGAAGCGATGGGTGGCCGCCAACCCCGGCGACGGCCGCGCCCCCGCGATCAACTCCGCCATCGCCAACACCCCGATGGCCCGCTGGTTCGGCTCCTGGAGCGGCACCATCGGAACCGCCACCGGGGCCTACGCCGGAGCGGCGGACCAGGCCGACAAGCTGCCTATCCTCGTCGCCTACAACGTCTACAACCGCGACTACTGCGGCGGCCACTCCGCCGGCGGAGCCACCTCACCGTCCGCCTACGCGAGCTGGATCGCCCAGTTCGCCGGCGGGATCGCGAACCGCCCGGCCGTCGTCATCCTGGAACCGGACTCCCTCGGCGACTACGGCTGCATGAACCAGGCCCAGATCGACGAACGCGAGGCCATGCTCACCGGCGCCCTCGGCGAGTTCAGCCGCCAGGCCCCCAACACCTGGGTCTACATGGACGCCGGCAACCCCGCCTGGACGAACGCGGCGACCATGGCCCGGCGCCTCCACGAAGCCGGCCTCCGCCAGGCCCACGGCTTCTCGCTCAACGTCTCCAACTACCTCACGACCGGCGAGAACACCGCCTACGGCGACGCCGTCAACCGTGAGCTGAGCGCCCGTTACGGCTACACCAAGCCCTTCGTCGTGGACACCAGCCGCAACGGCAACGGCTCCAACGGCCAGTGGTGCAACCCCTCCGGCCGCCGCATCGGCACCCCCACCCGGTTGGGCGGAGGCGCCGAGATGCTCCTGTGGATCAAGACGCCGGGGGAGTCGGACGGGAACTGCGGCATCGGCGCCGGTTCCAGGGCCGGGGACTTCCTCCCCGAGGCGGCCTACAAGATGATCTACGGTTACTGATCCCGACGGACGGAGGGCGCCGAACGTGGCTCGGCGCCCTCCGCTTTCCCCCGTCGGCACGTCAGCTACGACCAGGGCAGGACCAGCGCGCCCCAGGCGAGGACGGGGCCGAACGCGACGATGCCGCTCGTGTAGCCGATGACCTGGCGGTAGAAGCGGCGGGTGTCCACGCCGCGGGCGTTGCTGAGGACCAGCGCTCCGTTGGTCGAGAAGGGAGAGGTGTCGACGATCGTCGTGGAGACGGCGAGCGCGGCGATCAGGCCCGCGGCGCTGAGATGGCTGGACAGCAGCAGCGGTACGGCGAGCGGGATGATCGCGGTGAGGATCGCCGTGGAGGAGGCGAAGGCGGAGGTGACGGCCACGGTGAAGCACAGCAGCAGGGCGACGACGAGCGGGGCGCCCAGGTCGGCGGCGTGCTCGGAGATCTCCTCGATGATGCCGGCCTTCTCCAGCATCGCGATGTACGTCATCATGCCCGCGACCAGCAGCAGGGTGGACCAGCTGACGCCGTCCACGGCCTTCTCCTGCCGCTTCATGTCCACCAGGGCCAGCAGAGCGCCTGCGGCCAGCGCGAGGAAACCGATCTCCAGGTGGAAGCCGAGCGCACCGACGACGAGGGCCACCAGGGAGCCGAGGGTGAGCCACTGCCGCCAGTCCGGCCTGCCGCCGACGGCGAGATCCTCGTCGTCGGCGGCCTGTACGGCGTCCTCGGCCAGCGGGGCGGGACGCTTGGCGAGCAGGACGTAGGTGAGGACCGCGAGCACGAGGTTGATCACGAAGCTGGCGCTGAACAGCGCCACGGCCGAGACATGCACGTCGGTCTTGTCGACGAGGCCCAGCACCAGCGCACCGGAGACGGCCAGTGGGGAGAACGCGCCCGCGTGCCCGCCGCTGATCACTATCATGCCGACGACCAGCGGGTTGAGCTTGTAGCGGTAGGCGAAGTTCATACCGATCGGCGCGAGGATCGCCACCGCGGCCGGCGTGAACGTACCGAACGCCGTCAGCAGGGCGGCCACCAGGAACAGCACCCAGGGGATGAACTCGACCTTGCCGCGCACCAGCCTGACCCCGGCCGCGACCAGCCAGTCGATGGTGCCGTTGCGACGGGCGACGGAGAACAGGTAGGTGACTCCGACGATGGTGACGAAGAGCTTCGCCGGGAACCCCTCGAAGATCTCGTCCTCGGTGAGGCCGAGCGAGGCGGTCCCGACCGCGAAAGTGGCGACGAACGCGAGGATGCCCAGGTTGATCGGCAGCACGGTGCCGACCACGAACATCACCAACAGGGCGCCTATGGAGATCACTTCAACAGACATCTTTGTCCTTGGTGCGGTGGGGACGGGATGGCGCGCCCCGAGGGCGCGAGGGTAGCGCGGCGGGGAGCCGGCGTGACAGGGGAAGCTCCGGCGCGGTTCAGGCGGCCTGCGGGTGGCCTCCCTGTGGTACGTAGATCCGGGCATCGGCGAGCAGACGGGCCGCGCGCTGCACGGTGACCCGGTGCGGCAGACCGTCCCGTACGTCGGTGCAGCGGACCGCGACGACACCGGCGGGCGTGCCGAGGCGCAGCCACTCGTCCTTCGGGCCGCCCGTGATCCGGGAGACCACGGACCCCTCCCGGAGCCCGGCTGCCGCGACGGCGACGGCCGAGGTCAGGCCGATGGCGGGGTGCGGGGCGTTCATGCTGAGCATGCGCACCGACACGTCGTAATCCTCGGCACCGACCGGTTCACCGAGCGTGGTGGTGTACGGCACCGGCGGGCCGACCAGGCCCACCTTGGGCACCGCGTCGCCCGGTTCCTCGCCCGGCCGGAGCAGCCCCATCAGGGGTGCGGCGGCATGACGGACGGTGCGCAGCCAGGGGACGTCCGCGCTGATCTGCTCCAGTGATTCGGCACCGGTACGCCCGGCACCGGCGGCGTCGACGAGGACGACCGGAGCGCCCGCGGCCACCATGCTCACGCGGAGCGGCTCGGCGGCGCCGACCCGCAGATCCTGCGCGGCCCGGCCGGTGGGGAGGAGCAAGCGGTCGGTGTCATTGGCGGGGTCGCGGAAGGTGAGGCCGACCGCGACTCCGCCGGCCCGGGTGCCGGGTACGGTCTGGCTGCCGAAGTGGCGCACCATGCCTCCCCGGGTGTCGACGATCCCTTCGAGGACCGCGCCGGTATTGGTGTTGCGCATCACCACGCGGGTCTGGTCGCCGGTGACCGGAACCAGTCCCTTGGTCACTGCGTACAGGGCGACGCCGGTGGCGCAGTTGCCGCAGTTGCTCGTCCACTCCACTGAGCCTGTGCCGATGCCGACTTGGGCGAAGAGGTAGTCGACGTCGATGCCGGGCTGCGGTGAGGCACTGACCACGGCCGCCTTGGAGGTGGTCGGGGTCGCCCCGCCCACCCCGTCCAGTTCCACGGGATCGGTGGCGCCGTACGCGGCGACCAGAAGCCTTTCGAGGTCTCCGCGGTCGGCGGGGACATCGACCTGGTTGAACAGCCAGCACTTGCTTGTGCCGCCACGTACCAGGGTCGCGGGAATGTGCACGTCTGAGGCTCTTCCTGGATCAACGGAGGTAGGGGAAGGGGCCGAGGCGGTGGTTACAGGCGCATGTCGGGCCGGTGAACCGCTCGGCGACTGCGCAGACCTTCGCAGAGGTGTGACTTGGGAACAATCGCAGTTCGCTTCACCTGGGTTTAGCTCAGCTAAAGTCACTGGCATGCTCAATGTGCGCCGTCTGCTGCTGCTCACCGAGGCCACGGAACGCGGTTCGCTCACGGCCGCGGCGGAGGCCCTCGGCATGACGACCTCCGCCGCCTCCCAGCAGATGTCCCTGCTGGAGCAGGAGGCGGGCCAGCCCCTGATCGAGCGGCTGCCCCGCGGTATCCGCCCCACCCCGGCGGGCGCCGCGCTGGCCGAACGCGGTCAGGCCATCCGCCGGGAGCTGCGTGCCGCCCAGGCCGACCTGGACTCCTTCACCGCCCTCGACCAGGGCACCTTGCGCCTCGGTTCCTTCCCCACGGCGAGCGCGTCGCTGCTGCCGCTCGCGCTCACCCGTTTCCGACGGCGCCACGCCGGCATCCGCATCGAGGTGCGCGCCGGAGTCCTCGCGGAGCTCAGGGAGATGCTGCACACCGGTGAGGTGGACCAAGGGCTGCTCTGGGACTACGAGTGGAACCGCCTCGACGATCCGGCGCTCGCCCTCACCCACCTGCTGGACGACCCCACGGTGCTGGTCGTCCCCGCCGACTCGCCCCTGCGCACCCATCCCTCCGTACGCCTCGGCGACCTCGCCGACCAGGAGTGGATCATCCGCGCCGACAACCATCCCGTGGCCGACGTCCTGCGCCGCAGCTGCCGCCAGGCGGGGTTCGAGCCGCGTATCGCCTACTCCTCGCACGACTACCAGGAGGCGCAGGCCATGGTCGCGGCCGGCCTCGGCATCGCGCTCGCCCCCCGCCTGGCGCTCACCAGCCGCCGCAGCGACGTACGCCTCCTGCCGTTCGCCTCCGACGTCCCGGCCCCCACCCGCCGCATCCTCCTCGCCCGCGCCGCCGCCCGCCCCGCCACCCCGCCCGCCCAGGCGATGGCCCGCGTCCTGCGCACGGTGGCACAGAAATTCGCCGCCCCGGACCTGCACCGGGCCCAACTGGGGGCGGTCCGGCGGGGCTGACGGAGCGACGACGCCCCGCGCCTCCGGGAAGATCAACGCCCGCACTCACCGGCTTCCGGGGCGGTGGCGGCTGCCCGTCCCCGGCAATGTTCCCCCTGCCTTCGCAGCGATCCGGGAGTGCACGGCGTGACCGTCTAGTCCTGCGCCTTGCCTCCGGTGATGCGGGACAGGGCCAGGGCGACGAGGATGATTCCGCCGTTGAGGGCGCCGATCCACTGGGCGGGGACACCGCCGAGGGTGAGGACGTTCTGGATCAGGAACAGCAGCAGGATGCCGGTGAACGCGCCGAAGACCGTGCCCTTGCCGCCGTTGAGGCTGATGCCGCCGATGACGGCGGCGGCGAACACGGTGAAGATGTAGCCGTTGCCCTGGGCTGAGGCCACCGAGGCCAGGCGGCCCGAGAGCAGCAGGCCGCTCAGCGCGGCGAGGACACTCGCGGTGACGATGACGATCCACAGCACGCGGTCGGTGCGGATACCGGCGGCCTTCGCCGCGTCGACGTTGCCGCCGATCGCGTAGAGGGAGCGGCCGAAGCTGGTGAAGCCGAGCACGACGATGCCGATGGCGAAGAGGATCAGGCAGATCCACACCGAGGCGGGCATGCCGAGCCACTGGGTGGTGCCGAGGTAGAGCATCGACTCGGGCAGCTGGAAGAAGGTCTGGCCGCCGGAGATGCCGGTCAGGATGCCGCGCAGCACGATCAGCATGCCGAGCGTCACGATGAAGCCGTTGAGCCCGAACCGGATGATGAACAGCGCGTTCACCACGCCGATGAGGAGGCCGACCGCCAGGGTGACGGGGATTGACCAGCCGCCGGGCAGCAGTCCGACGCCGTGTGCCGCGCCCGCCGGGACGGTGAGCCAGGCCGCGACGCCGGGGGCGAGCCCGACGGTGGACTCCAGGGAGAGGTCCATCTTCCTGACGATGAGCACCAGCGTCTGGGCGAGCACCAGCAGGGCGATCTCGGACATGGTCTGCAGCACGTTGATGAGGTTGTCGGGCTGCAGGAACACCGGATTGACGAGCTGGCCGACAATCCCCATGACGATGATCGCGGGGATGAGCGCCAGGTCCCGCAGCCGGGCGAAGGCCAGCCTCCGCCCGGCCGAGCCGGTGGTGGCCGGCTGCTCGCTCGCGGGGTCCGGCGGGCCGTCGTGGGGACTCCTCGCGGCGGCCGCGGTCGCGCTCTCAGACATCGAGGTCCACTCCTTCCATGGCGGCCACGAGCTCGTGGTCGTGCCAGCCGCGGGCCTTCTCGGCCACTACTCGGCCCTGGAACATCACCAGGACCCGGTCGCACATGCGCAGGTCGTCGAGTTCGTCGGAGGCGATGAGCACCCCAGTGCCCGACTCGGCGATCTCCTCGACCTTGTCGAGGAGGAACTCCTTGGACCGCACGTCGACGCCGGCGGTCGGACTGATCAGGACCAGCACCTTCGGGTCGCTGGCCAGGGCGCGGGCCATGACGACCTTCTGTTGGTTGCCGCCGGAGAGCCCGGAGACGGGCAGCTCGGGCCCCGGTGTCTTGATCGCCAGGTTCTCGATCATGGAGCGGGCGTAGGTGTCCCGGCGGCGTCCGTCGATGAAGCCCGGTGGCCCGAGCCGTTCGGGGATGGTGAGCGTGCCGTTGTCCGCGATGGACATCTCCGGTACGTAGCCCTGGTGGTGGCGGTCCTGCGGGACGAAGCCGGCGCCGGCCTTCAGCGCCGCGGGCACGCTGCCGGGCCGTGGCCGCTCCCCGGCGATCCGCACCGTGCCGGCGTCGGCGGCGCGCAACCCGACGACCGTCTCGGCCACTTCGATGCGGCCGCTGCTCGCCGCACCGGCGAGACCGACGATCTCCCCGCCGCCGATGCGCACGGACACGTCCTCGTAGGTCCCGGTGAGCGTCGCGTCCTCCACGACGAGCACCTCGGGGGACGGGGTGTCCGTGGCGCGGCGGCGGGCCCGGGCGGTTTCGGTGGCGCCCTCGCCGGTCATGGCGGCGACCAGTTCGGCGCGGGGCAGTTCGGCGACCGGGGCGGTCAGGATGTGGCGGGCGTCGCGGAACACCGTGACCGTGTCGCAGATCTCGTAGATCTCCTGGAGGTGGTGGCTGATGAACAGGAAGGTCACGCCCTGCCGTTGCAGGTCCCGGATGCGGGCGAACAGCCGGTTGATCGCGGCCCCGTCCAGCTGTGCGGTGGGTTCGTCGAGGATGATGAACCGGGCCCCGAAGGACAGGGCGCGGGCGATCTCCAGGAACTGCCGCTGTTCGACGTCGAGTTCGCCCGCCGGGGTGCGCACGTCCACGTCGACCGACCAGGTGTGCAGCAGCTCGCGTGCCCGGTGGCGCACGGTCCGCCAGCTGATCAGGCCGCCGCGGCCGCGGTCGTGCCGGTTGAGGAAGAGGTTCTCGGCGACCGTCAATTCGGGGATGACGGTGGACTTCTGGTACACGCAGGCCACCCGCTGCCGCCAGCCGTCCCGGTCCGCGAGCCGGGGCGCCGGCTCGCCGTTGAAGGTGACCGTGCCCTCGTCCGGGGCGTGCAGACCGGTGAGGATGGACACCAGCGTGGACTTGCCCGCGCCGTTGCGCCCGACGAGTGCGTGGGTCTGCCCGGGGCTGATGGTGATCCGGGCGTCGCGCAGCGCCACCGTGGATCCGAACCGCTTCGTTATCCCCGCCGCCTGGGCGACGGGCGCAGCCGTAGACATGTCTGCCGATCGCCTTCCGGTCAGCTGAGGTTGTTGCCCCACAGGGATTTGTCCTCGCTCTTGAGGCTGGGGACCCCGCCGTAGGTGCCGCCGTCGGCCGTCACCAGGGGAGCGGACAGCTGGTCCTCCAGAAGGCCCTCGCGGACCTGGATGATCGTGCTGTCGTGGTCGGTCCTGCCGGGCTTGAACGTCTTGCCGTCGATCGCCGCCTTCAGGTAGGAGAGGGCGTACTTGGCGTACAGGTCGGCCGGCTGGGAGACAGTGGCGTCGATCTTGCCCGCGGCGATGTCCTTGAGTTCCTCGGGGATGCCGTCGTTGGAGACGACGAACACGTGCTTGTCGTCCTTGGGGTCGACCAGCAGGCCCTTCTGCTTGAGCACCTGCAAGGTGCCGGAGAGCGCGAAACTGGACTGCATGTAGACGCCCTTGATGTCCGGGTGGGCGGTCAGGTCGGTCTGGAGTTTCTGCGCGGCGACGGCGCCGTCCCAGTTGGTGGCCTCGCCGAAGACCTTGATGTCCGGGTAGTTCTTCTTCATGCAGTCGTTGAACGCCTCCGTGCGGTCACGTCCGTTGACGGAGGCGAGATCGCCCTGGAGCATGACGACCTTGCCCTTGCCGCCCAGCTTCGTCCCCAGGAACTGGCAGGCCTTCTCGCCGTAGGCGCGGTTGTCCGCGCGGACGACCATGTACACGTTGCCGGTGTCGGGGCGGGTGTCCACGGAGACGACCGGGATCTTCTTCGCCTCCAGCTGCGCCAGGGTGGGCGCGATGGCGGCGGTGTCCTGCGGCGCCATCGCGACGCCCTTGACGCCCTGGCTGATGAACGTCTGGACGTCAGCGGTGAGTTTGGCGACGTCGTTCTGCGAGTTGGTGGTCTTCAGGTCGAGTTTGAGTTCCTTGGCGAACTGCGGCGTGTACTTGATGTACGAGTTCCAGAAGTCGGTGTCGGAGCGCGGGTAGTCGACGCCGACCACGGTGGAACCGCCGCCCGAGGCCGACGCGGATCCCGAACCACCGCAGGCGGTGAGTGCGGGGACGGACAGGGCGGCGAGGGCGCCGAGACAGGCGTACCGGGTGAACCTGAGCTGCATCTCGCTCTCCTTGCTGACGGGCTGCGTGCGGGACCGGGCGTGCGGTGGTGCAGGTGCGTGTCGCGTGGGGGAGGCGAAACAGGACGAGAGAGGCGGAAGAGGGATCGGGGCGAGGAAGGTGGGGGAGCCGGGGTCGGCGGGGGCGGTCATCCCCCGGCCGTCGCGCTCCAGACCGGGCCGTCGGGGTAACGGTGGTCCGCCAGGGACCGCGGATGGAGTTCGGCGCCGATGCCGGGGGCGGACGGGGCGAGATAGCGGCCGTCGCGGATGCGGACCGGGTCGGTGAAGTGCTCGTGCAGATGGTCGACGTACTCGATGACGCGGTTCTCGGTGGTGCCGCTGACGGCCACGTAGTCGAACATCGCCAGGTGCTGCACCATCTCGCACAGTCCGACCCCGCCGGCGTGCGGGCACACCGGGACGCCGAACTTGGCGGCGAGCAGCAGGATGGCGACGTTCTCGGTGACGCCGGCGGTGCGGCTGGCGTCGAGCTGGAGGATGTCGAGGGCTCCTGCTTGGAGGAGCTGTTTGAACATGACCTGGTTGTGGGTGTGTTCGCCGGTGGCCACCTTGATCGGTGCCACGGCCCGGCGGATGGCGGCGTGGCCGAGGATGTCGTCTGGTGAGGTGGGCTCCTCGATCCAGTACGGGTCGTAGGGCGCGAGCGATGCCGTCCAGTCGATGGCCTGCTGGACTCCCCAGGCCTGGTTGGCGTCGACGGCGATCCTGATGTCCGGGCCGACCGCCGCGCGGGCCAGCCGCAGTCGGCGCCGGTCGGCCTCGCGGTCGGCGCCGACCTTCAGCTTGATCTGGCCGAACCCGTCGGCGACCGCCTCCTTGGACAGCCGTACCAGCTTCTCGTCGTCGTAGCCGAGCCAGCCGGGGGTGGTGGTGTAGGCGGGGTAGCCGTGGTGGAGCAGGTGTGCGGTGCGTTCGGCGCGGCCGGGTTCGGCGCGGCGCAGGAGGTCCAGGGCCTCGTCGCGGGTGAGGGCGTCCTGGAGGTAGCGGAAGTCGACCAGGTCGACCAGCTGTTCGGGGGAGAGTTCGGCCAGCAGCCGCCAGACCGGCTTTCCCGTGCGGCGTCCGTACAGGTCCCAGACGGCGTTGACGATCGCCGCGGCGGCCATGTGGATGGCCCCCTTCTCCGGGCCCAGCCAACGCAGTTGGCTGTCGCCGGTCAACCGCCGGGAGAAGGCGCCGAGATCGGCCAGCACCTCTTCCACCGGGAGCCCTGTGACCAGCGGGGCCAGGGCGCGTACGGCGGCGACCTCGACGTCGTTGCCGCGTCCCACGGTGAAGGCGAGCCCGTGGCCCCGGTCCCCGGCGCTCGTGCGGATCGTCACGTACGCGGCCGAGTAGTCGGGTTCGGGGTTCATGGCATCGGAGCCGTCGAGGTCCCGCGAGGTCGGGAACCGCACGTCGACGGCCTCGACCGCGCTGATGAGCTCACTCATCGGCCCCGGCACCTTCGGTTCGCAGGGTCCGGTGTCGTGTCGGCTCCATGGCCACCACCCATCGTCGTGTGTCAACGAGATGTCCGCTCTGCCACGGCAGACGCTGGACATGGGATGGATTTATAGAGTCGCCTCGCCCGGGTGTCCATACCTCGGGAGAGAAATATGTGAATGGAAGTCTTTCATCTGCTTGTTTGCGGAGCAGAAGTGTCCGTCGGCGCCTTCGGGTCATCCCATCTCTTCCTGAGTGATGGGATGTATTGCTACGCTGCGGCCGCCCGGGCAACGAGCAGGGAGCAGCCGCATGTCACTCACCGACAAAGCCATCGGCCGCATCAGGGACCTCATCCAGTCCGGCGAGCTGCCGCCGGGCGCCAAACTGCCGCCCGAGCAGCAGCTGGCCGCGGAGCTGGGGCTGTCCCGCAACCTGATGCGGGAGGCGGTCAAGGCACTGGTGGTCGCACGGGTGCTGGAGATCCGCCGGGGCGACGGCACCTACGTGACCAGCCTCGAACCGGAGCTGCTGCTGAGCAGCATCGGATCGGCGGTGGAACTGCTGCGCGGCGACACCCTGCTGGAGCTGACCGAGGTGCGCCGGCTGTTCGAACCGGTCGCCACCGCACTGGCCGCCACCCGCATCTCGGCCGGTGAACTGGCTGAGGTGGAACGGCACCTGGACGCGATGCGGGCGGCCCGGGAGGACGTCGAGCGGCTCAACGAGCACGACGCGGCGTTCCACCGGGCGGTGGTCGTAGCCACCGGCAACGCCACCCTCGCCGCGCTGCTGGAGGGGATCTCCAGCCGCACGGTGCGCGCACGCGTCTGGCGCGGTCTGGTCGACGACAACGCCGCCGCCCGCACCGTCGCCGAACACGAGACGATCTTCCAGGCACTGGCCGCCGGCGACGCCGACCTCGCGCAGGCGGCCGCGCTCCTGCACGTCAGCACCACCGAACAGTGGCTGCGCGAACACCTGGAGCCCAACGGCACCGTCAACACCGAGCCCTGACGTCACGGCGGCGTGGGTGGGGTGAGGGTCTGGGCGCACCAGATGGTCTTGCCTTCGGTGGTGTGCCGCGTGCCCCACCCCTGGGTGAGCTGGGCGACGAGCAGCAGGCCCCGGCCGCCCTCGTCGAAGGCGCGGGCCCGGCGCAGGTGCGGAGCGGTGCTGCTGGCATCGGAGACCTCGCAGATCAGGGAGGTGTCGCGGATCAGCCGCAGCCTGATCGGCGGTTCGCCGTACCGGATGGCATTGGTGACCAGCTCGCTGACGACCAGTTCGGTGACGAACGCCGCTTCCTCCAGGCCCCACGCGTCCACCTGGTCGACAGCCAGCTTCCTGACCCGCGGCACCTGCGCGGTGTCGGGCTCGACCTCCCAGTCGGCGACGTGGTGACGGGCCAGCGCGCGGGTGCGGACGAGCAGCAGGGCGGCGTCGTCGGTGCGGCGATCGGGGAGCATGGCGTCCATCACCGAGTCGCACAGCGGCTCCAGTGAGGTGGTCGCGTGGTCGAGGGCGTGCTGGAGGTCCGTGATCCGCTGGTCGACGTCGTGCTCGCGGCTCTCCACCAGTCCGTCGGTGAAGAGAGCGAGCAGGCTGCCCTCGGGCAGTTCGAGCTCGGTGGCCTCGAACGGCAGACCACCGATGCCGAGCGGCGGTCCCGGGTGCGCGGGTAGCGGGGTCCTGGTGCCGTCCGGGGAGATGACCAGCGGCAGGGGATGGCCGGCACTCGCCAGGGTGAAGTGCCGGGAGACAGGGTCGTAGACGGTGTACAGGCACGTGGCCCCGGACTCGCCGGTCGGCTGGAAGTGGTTGTCGGGCCGGAGGTCGCTGGCGAGGTGGAGGACCAGGTCGTCCAGGTGGGTCAGCAGCTCGTCCGGTGGCAGGTCGACGTCGGCGAGGGTGCGTACGGCCGTGCGCAGCCGGCCCATGCCGGCCGCGGCGTGCAGGCCGTGTCCGACCACGTCGCCGACGACCAGGGCGACCCGGGCGCCGGACAGCGGGATGACGTCGAACCAGTCACCGCCCACCTCCGTGCCGGTGCCCCCGGGCAGGTAGCGGGATGCCACCTCGACCGCCTCCTGGTTCGGGAGTCCCTGCGGCAGCAGGCTGCGTTGCAGGGTCAGCGCGGTGGTGCGCTCGCGCGAGTACCGGCGGGCGTTGTCGATGGCGACGGCCGCCTTGGCGGTGAGCTCTTCGGCGAGGATCAGGTCGTCGGCGGTGAAGGCCTCGGGGCGGTCCAGGCGGGAGAAGGCGACGACGCCGAGCAGCGCGCCGCGCGCCCGGAGCGGCACGGTGATCCGGCCCGTCAGCCCGTCCGCGGCGAGGGACTCGTCGATCACCGGGTTGCCCGGTGGCCAGTGGGCGGGGTCGGCGGCGAGCCCGGGCCCGAAGGCCCACTCGCCGCCCTGGCCGGGGTCGGCGGCGAGCTCGACCGTGGACCTGCCGGTCGCCATGCAGCGGGCGGCGACAGAACCGGGGCCGTGCGTGACCGGGCTCGTGGGCCCGGCAGCCCGGTCGGCGCCGTCCTGCGCGCTGTGCTGGGCGGCACGGATGAGTCCGACCGCCTCGTCCGGGTGGCCCGCGGACTCGGAAGGCGGTTCCTCTCCGCGCAGCACCTCGTCGAACAGATCCACGCTGACCTGGTCGACGAATCGCGGCACCGGCGTCATGGCCAGTTCCTGGGCGGTGCCGATCACGTCGAGTGTCCGGCCGATGCCGCCGCTGGCGCTGTTGAGGATGAGCAGGCGTTGCCGAGCCCAGTACTCGGCGCTCATGTCGAATCCCCAGTTGGCGATCGCGCGGACCGTGCCCTCGGCGTCTCGGACGGGCCAGATGCTCGTGGCCCAGGCATTGGCGTAGTCGCTGCCGCGAGGCTGGAAGACAGTGATGAGACGCGTGGGCTCGCCCGTCCTCGCCACTTGGGCGAGCGCGTCGGTGTAGGGCTTGTCGTCCCTTTCGGGAAACAGCGTGCGGTCGAACTCGGGGAACAATTCGCGGTACTTCTTGCCGAGCACTTGCTCCTCGGAGTGCGCGATCACCCGGCCCGAGGAGGCGTTGATCCAGAGAAACCGCAGTTCAGGGTCGTAGACACCCAGAGCGAAGGGACACTGCTCGAAGGCTCGGTCGGCGATCACCGGGCGACTTTCCCAGCGCTGGACGGTCACCACGTGCCCCAGCTCCCGCCTGCCGGTTCCGGACAGTGGCTGAGCCGTCACCACGGCCTTCACCGTGGAACCGTTCCGATGGCGCAGGGGGATGGGCCCCATGTGGCCTCGGGCGCCCTCATCGCTCTCGGGGAACCCGGAGGGTGCGGGACCGGCCAGCAGCTCGGTCACGGGGCGCCCGACGATGTCCTCCGCCGTCCAGCCCAGCAGGAGCCGTCCCCCGTCGCTCCAGCCGCTCACTGTGCCGTCCGGGTCGACCACGACAGCGGCAGTGGGGCCATCGTGCTCGCCGGCCCTGTCCACGAGCGACACCTCCGTCCGGATGGCTGTGCCTGCCGAGGCACACTTCCAGCGGCTGCTTCCAGGCTAGATCCACTGAGGCCGCGCGGCGCCCCGGCCGGTCCGTTCCTGATCATCGAGGCGGGAGCGGAGAGGCCTGCGGGCGCCCTGCCCTGCGACAGACGCAGGGCAGGGCGCCCGGCCGGTCACTGCGCGGTGAAGGTCCACAGCAGGTTGGTGCTGCCGTTGTACGTCCACTGCTTGGTGACGGAGCCCGAGGCGACGTTGCCGCCGCCGTCGAGGACCAGGCCGGTGGTGCGGTTGGCGATCGAGTAGCGGCCGTCGCCCCGGTGGGTGATCTTCCACTGCTGGTTCGTGCCGCCGTTCCAGGCGGCCTGCCGGGCCGGCGAGCCGTCGGCGGTGGCGCCCCAGCCGTCGGCGACCATGCCGTTCGTACGGTTGACCAGCCTGTGGTAGCCGTCCGCGACCGCCTCCACCTGCCACTGGAGGTTGGTACTGCCGTCCCAGGTCCACTGCTTCAGATTGGACCCCGACGCGACGTTGCCGCCGCTGTCCAGGACGAGTCCGTCGGTGACGTTGGTGATCCGGAAGTACGCCGCCGGGTTGAACTGGACCTTCAGCGAGGTGATCTGGTCGTTGTTGCCGGTGACCCTGAGGTCGGGGTTCTCGGCGGTGAACGTCCAGGAGGTGCCGGTGAAGTTGTCTCCCGAGTAGCCGGTCACCTGGTAGCCGGGGGCCAGTCGGAGGGAGGAGATGGTGCGCGTGGTCAGTCCGGCCGCGGTCAGGTCGGCGTCCTTGTAGTCGCCTACGGCCAACACGGCGGCCTTGCCGGTGTAGTTGACGTCCGCGAAAGCGACGGCGGCGGCGAGCGGCCGCAGGCTGGGGATCGTGCCGGAGAAGGTGAGCTTCAGGACGTAGGCGTAGGCGTTGTACGGCGCCGACGACGGCAGAGTGACCGTGAGGCCGGAGGAGCTCTGAGCCGGTGTGGGCAGGTCGATGGAGGTGCCGGCGGTGGTGCCGAGCAGCTTCACCGACGACAGCGACGAGAGGCTGATCCGGTCCGAGCGGAGCGTCTTGATCGTCAGCGAGCTGCCGGGCCAGCCCAGGACGGTGGCGTACAGGACGTTGTCGGCCTTGTTGCGGGTGAAGCGGATGTCCTGTGCCGTACCGGCCGTCGGATTGGTGAAGGAGCCGCCGCCCATCTTCGTCGGGCCCTCGCCGTACGCGGTCCAGGCGCGGGTCGCGTAGAGCGACTCGCCGAAGCGCTTCAGGTGGTCACCGATGCCCAGCAGGATGTCCTTCTGCGCCTGCGGAATGGTGCCGTCGGCCATCGGCGCGATGTTCAGCAGCATGTTGCCGTTCTTGCTGACCCGGTCGATGAACGAGTGCAGCATCTGCGGGATGGTGTAGTAGCCGATGCCCTGGGTGTAGCACCAACTGCTGCTGGAGATGCTGTCGTCGGTCAGCCAGTACGGCGTGGTGAGGTCGGCCGGGCCGCCGCGCTCGTAGTCGAAGACCTCGCCCTTGCCGTTCAGCCCGTCCTTGTACGTGGCGACGACCTCGCGGCCCCAGCCGATGGCCTGGTTGTAGTAGTACGCCAGGAAGTTGAGGCGCTGCGTCTCGTCGACGACGCTCAGATTGAAGTCCTGCCACAGGATGTCGGGCTGGGCGCGGTCGATGACCTCCTTCAGCTTGTCGAACCAGAGCTGGTTTTCCGCGGTCGAACCCAGCTGCCCGTACAGCTTCTTGAGGCTGGGGTCCGTCTGGGCGGGGGCGGCGTCGTAGAAGCCGGTGAAGTTGAACGCGTGGTGCATGGCCACCAGAAGTTTCAGGCCCTTGGCGCGGATGGCCGTGGAGAAGAGCTTCAGCAGGTCGAGGCCTGGGCCCTTCTTCACCGAGTTCCACTCGTTGACCTGGCTGTCCCACATGGAGAAGCCGTCGTGGTGCTCGGCGACCGGGCCGGCGAACCTGGCGCCGGCGTCGACGAACAGCTGTGCCCACTCGTCCGGGTCGAAGTTCCCGCCGGCCGACTTCAGCTTCGGCGCGAACTTCACGAAGTTGCCCGCCAGGTCCTGAGCGCCGTTGATGAAGTTGTGGTACGGCCATGCGGCGGGCTGGCCGTAGGTCGCGATGTGGTGCTGGTTGGCGCTGTCTCCGGCCCGGTACATGTTGCGCGGGTACCACTCGTTGCCGAAGGCGGGAACGCTGAAGACGCCCCAGTGGAAGTAGATCCCGAACTTCGCGTCCTGGAACCACTCCGGGGCCGGCGGGTGCTGGTCGACCGAGTTCCAGTCCGGTGTGTAGCTGCTGGGCGCCGCCAGGGCGACGTCCGCGCTGAACACACCTCCGGCAACTGCGGCCGCGGCCACGCAGGTTGCGCCGGCGAGGAAGTGGCGTCTGTTGATCGAGTTCGACATGGATACATCCCTGATGCGGAGGGGGCAGGGGGAGCGCAGTGTCACGCATGAAGGTCGGCCATGTAACCGGGGCATGTCAACCAGCGTGCAGGGATGAATGTGGCTGTGGCGTAAGGTGAGTTGCCCAACTTGTTCTGATTCTTGGCGTATTGGGTTCGCCTAGACATGGCATGTCTGGGGGCTTAGCCGCACCCACTATCATCAACGTCACCCTCGGCATGAGGCTCCGGAACAGGTCGGACGTGCTCGCGGGGCACGCTGAGGGGAGGGACGCGCGGTGTCGCTGACGGACAAGGCGATCGAGCAGATCCGTGAACTGATCCGGACCGGAGCACTGCCGCCGGGGTCGAAACTCCCGCCGGAGCCGTACCTCGCCGCCCAGCTGGGCCTGTCCCGCAACCTCGCCCGCGAAGCGGTCAAGGCACTGGCCGTGGCACGCGTGCTGGAGGTCAGGCGCGGCGACGGCACCTATGTCACCAGCCTCCAGCCGAGTGTGCTTCTGGAAGGGCTCGGCGGCGCGGTCGAGTTGTTGCAGGGCGACGCGGTCGCCCTGCAAGACCTCATGGAGGTACGGCGGCTCCTCGAACCGATGGCCGCGGCCCTTGCCGCCACCCGGATCTCCGACGACCAACTGGCCGAGGTGAAACGGCATTTGGACGCCATGCGTGAGGCGCGCGACGACGTCGAACAGCTCAACGCCCACGACGCCGCCTTCCACCGCGCCGTCGTCCTGGCCACGGGCAACGAGAGCCTCGTGACCCTCTTGGAAGGGATCTCGGGCCGCACCCTGCGGGCCCGTATCTGGCGCGGTCTGGTCGACGACAAGGCCGGAGGCCGCACCCTCGCCGAGCACGAGGCGATCTTCAACGCACTGTCGACCCGTGACGCCCCCCTCAGCCAGGCGGCCGCACTGCTGCACGTGAGCAACACCGAGCAGTGGCTGAGGGGACACCTGCGCGCAGGAGACCCTCTTGCCTCCGGGACCACCGCAGGGGAGTGAAGGTCAACCGGCGGTGAGAGTGGTCCACTTCTGGTTGGTGCCGCCGTGGCAGTCCCACAGCTGGAGCTGTGCGCCGTCGGCTGTGGACGAGCCCGGAACGTCGAGGCAGCGGCCGGAGGCGGGGTTGCGGTAGCCGCCGTTGTAGGGCTGCCAGACCTGGTTGGCGCCGCCGTGGCAGGCCCAGAGCTGCACCTTGGTGCCGTTGGCGACGGCCCCGCCGGCGGCGTCGAGACACTTGCCCATGGAGCGCAGGGTGCCGTCGGTGTAGGCGGACCAGTACTGGTTGGCGCCGTCGCCGCAGCTCCACATCTGGACGGCGGTCCCGTCGGCGGTGCCGGCGCCGTTGACGTCCATGCACTTGCCGACTATGCCGGACTGAATGCGCGCGGGGGCGGGAGCGGGGTTCCTCAGCCACCCCGCGCTGTCCGCGGCCTGGACGCCGCGGCGGAAGGCGTCGGCCATCTTCTGGTAGCCGGCGTCGTTGGGATGCAGGGGGTCGGCCAGGTCGGCCGTGGTCAGGCCGCTCATGTCGACGAAGGCGACATGTCTGCCGGTGGCCTGTGCGTCACCGGCGATCTGGCGGACGGCCTGGTTGTACGTGCCCCGCCACCGCTCCTCCGAACTGCTGGTGGACACGACCAGGGAGGCAAGGAGGACGGTCGCGTCGGGGACGTCGGCGGTGACCTGGCTGACCAGCGACCTGAGCCGGGTGATGGCGGTGTCGACCTCGGAGGCCCCCTGGAGGTCGTTGGTACCGATGTGCAGCGTCACCACGTTGGGCCGGTAGCGGGTCAGCGAGGCGTCGGCAAGGGCGGCGATCTGGTCGATGCGGTATCCGGAGTGGCCCTCGTTGTCGGGGTCGGACATCGAACCGCCCCGCACGGTACCGACGAAGTCCAGCGGGTGGCCGTCCGCCGCAAGCTGGTTCCACAGCGGACCTCGGTAGCCGTTACCGGTGCTGCTCCCCACCCCCCAGGTGATCGAATCGCCCAACGGCATGACGCGTAAAGGGGTGTTGGGGGCGGCGGAGGCGGAGGTCTCACCTGTCGCCGTCACTCCGAGCGTGGCGGCGACAAGGGTGAGCAGGGGCATGATCCAGGGCTTTCTCATGCGGGTGTCCTCTTCTGCGGGTGGTTGCTGCTGCGGGTCAGCGCTGCAGGGTGAGCAGGCCCGGCCGGTACGGCAGTTGGATGTAGGGGGTGCCCGACGGAGTGCTGGGGGACAGGCCCTGGTAGAGGAGCTGGAGATTGCAGGGGTCGATGGTCATGGTCTGGTCGGGGTTGTTGCGGACCAGGTCACCGTGGCTGATGTCGTTGGTCCAGGTGGCACCGCTGTTGGCCTTGCCCGCGAAGGGGCTGGACTCGGTGGCGGCCTGCGGGGTCCACGAACCGTTCAGGCTGGAGGCCGTGAACGAGCGGAAGAAGCGCTGCTCGCTCGCCCCCCGAGCCTCGACGATCATGAGGTACTGGTTCTGGCCCTGGACCTTGTAGACCTCCGGCGCCTCGAACAGGTTCTTGACCGTGTCGCTCATGACGGTCGTGTAGGAGGAGCCGAAGCTGGCCGGGAAGTTTCCGAGCGGCATGGTCGACTTGTAGATCTTGCCGTTGTCACCGGCGAAGAACAGGTACATGTTCTGGTCGTCGGCGATCATGGTCGGGTCGATCGCGCTGCCGTCGGAGACGCTGCCGGTGAACAGCGGCTGCGCCGCGGACCAGCCGTTGGGGTTGGTGGGGTCGCTCGACGTGCGGTAGACGAAGGGCCATTGGGTGCCCCAGCCGTTCGAGGTCAGCACCCAGATGTTCTTGGGCGCGAAGTAGAACAGTTTGGGGGCCACCGCGCCCTGGCTCATCTGGGTCTGGCCGGCCGACGCCATGTCCGACCAGTTCGTGAAGGGGCTGAACCCCATCGATTTCCACGACGATCCGTCAGAAGCGGTCGCGTAGACGAGATGCCTGCCGTTGTACATCACGGTGGTGAAGTCCTTCAGCGAGGCCCACCCGTTCGCCGGCTGGGCCAGCGGGCCGGTCGAGCTCCACCGGTACGTCGACGGAAGAGAGCACGAGTTGGGCGAGCCGGACAGACCGGTCCACTTCTGGTTGCTGCCGCCGTTGCAGTTCCAGAGCTGCACCGCCGTGCCGTTGGCCGTTGCGCCGCCCGACACGTCCAGGCACAGCCCGGACTCCACGGCGACGACCGTGCCGTCGGAGTTGACCCGCCACTGCTGGTTGGTACCGCCGTTGCAGGACCAGATCACCGGCCGGGTTCCGGCCGTCGTGGCGTGGCCCGGTACATCGAGGCACTTGTTGCCGTACACGGTGAGCTGGTTGTTGTCCGTCAGTGTCCACTGCTGATTGGTCCCGCCGCTGCAGTCCCAGATCTGCAGGTTCGTGCCGTCGGTCTGGCCGGCGTTCGGCACATCGAGACACCGGCCGGAACCGGTGCCGCGCAAGGCGCCGCTGGTGGCGGCGTGAGCCGGGTTGGAGACGAGCGTCGCCGCGGAGGCGACCAGGGCCATGAGCAGCACGGGCAGATGCCTGCGGTGGAACGTACGTCTGTGCATGGGGACCTCAATCCTTGAGTGAGCGGCTCCGGTCGGCCCCGTCAGGGGGCTGCTGGACAGGCGTACTGCGACCTTGATTGCTTGTTCGGTATTCCGAACATTGGTCGAAGGGTCGGGCAAGTGGAAGAGCAGACGAGAACTGACGCGCAGGAAGCCCGGTCGGCGGCTCGCCTAGGCAAGGAGGCCTGGCGCCCACAGGGGTCTCGGTACCGTCGGCTCAATCCATCGATACATGGGATGGATTAACGGGCATGGGCGTTGCCTGTGTCTATAGTTGCGACACAAAATAGCGACTGCTTCCGGAGGAATGTCCGGTCGACGCCCCGGAGTTGAGTCAGACATTGGATGTCACGAGGGGGATTTCTCGCGCGGGGCTCCTCCATATGCCCGGTGTTGCCGCGCGGGGGTCATTCGGTGCTGCGCAGCGCGACCCAGGTGTCGTGTGCCACCACTCCGTCGGCATCCAGGCCCCGGTCGCTCTGGAACTCCCGCACCGCGGCCTGGGTGCCGTTCCCGAACTCCCCGTCGGCGTCGGCGTTTCCCGCGCCGTACCCGCGTTCGCTCAGCATGCACTGCACCTGCTGGACGCGTGCGCCGTGGTCACCGAGGCGGGTGCGTCCGTTGCCGGAGTAGTAGGTGCATTCGGAGAGCCAGGGGGCGGTGCCGCTGCCGGCGGACGGGGTGCCGGCGGACGCGGTGGGGGAGAGGGAGTCGACGGGGACGGCGGTGGGAGCGTCACCGCCGTCGGGGGCGTCGGCGGCGGCGGAGCCCGAGGCATCGGACTGCGAAGTGGCGGCCCCGGTTCTGCCGCCGAGGTTCTCGTTCGGGGCGCCGTCGGCGTCCCGATGGGGCAGCCCGCTCGTGCCGGAGGGCACAGGGGCGGGCGAGCGGCCCCCGGGCACGGTTCCGACGCCGCTGTCGGAGCCCGCTTCCGGCGAGGAGGCGGCCGCGGGCCGTTCCTCAGGGATGCTCCAGTAGACCGCCGCAGCCAGGAGACAGGCCGAGACCACGGCGCCGGTGATCCATAACGGCCTCCGCCGTCGGGACGGGGTCACGGCCTGGTCCACCGGCCCCGCAGGTGCCGTCTGCGGGACGTCGTCGCCCCGCAGCGGGCCCGCCACCGCGGACGGGACGGGGTCCGTCGCCCGGGCCGAGGGGGACGCGGCGAGGCCGGCGGGCGATCGCAGGCGGGGCAGGTCCGCCACGGGCAGGCGGTGCAGCGCCTCGTACGCCTGTTGCCGGACCAGCAGGTGGCCGCCCAGCGGATCGGGCCAGACGGAAGGCAACGCGCGCGCTTCGGCGGCGTCGATCAGCTCCTGCGGGGTGGGCCGCTGCGCGGGCTCCTTGGCCAGACAGGCGGTCAGTAACCGGCCGAGTTCCGCGTCCGCCACCGAGATCTCGCGGATCACCTCGGGGTACGGCTCCTCGAACGCCACTCTGTGCATCACATCGACGCCTGTGCCGTCGCCGAACGGCGCACGCCCGGTTGCCGCGTAGACCAGTGTCCCGGCCAGCGAGAACACGTCGGAGGAGGTGTCGGAGCGGCCTTCCCTGAGGTGCTCGGGCGACATGTACGCGGGGGTCCCGACACGATTGCCGGTGCCGGTGATGGCACTCGCGTCAGCGGCCTTCGAAACGCCGAAGTCGATCACATGGGCGCCCCGGACGGACAGCAGCACGTTGGACGGCTTGAGGTCCCGGTGCACGATGCCCTCGGCAGCCAGCTCTGCCACGGCCCGTCCGAGCTCGGCCACCAGTCGCCAGACGGCGCCCGTCGCCAGGGGCGCGTCCTCACGTACGGTCTCGGCCAGGTCGAGGCCGGGAAGGTAGTCGGTGGCCATCCACAACAGGTCGTCGTCGAAGCCCGTCCCGCGCAACCGAGGCGTGTACGGCGTGCGAAGGCGGGCGTGCACCGACGCCTCCCGCTCGAAGCGGCGCCGGAACCTGGGGTCCTCCGCGTACTCCGGCCTGATCACCTTGACCGCGACCAGACCGGCGCTGTCGTCGTCGGGGCGCGCCAGATAGACCCGCCCCATACCGCCGCTGCCGAGCAACGCCAGGACCGCATAGGGGCCGACCCGCCTCGGGTCGCCGAGTCGCAGGGGTGAGGCGCCCGTACGCCGCAGCGCGGCAATCGTGTCGTCCGCCGACTCCGGCCGCTGTCCCGACAAGAAATCTCCCGAAGGCATGTTCGACGTACGCCAGTTCACTCCTGGTGGAAAAGGAGGCTAACCCAGCCGGCCCCCACGTTCAGCGAATCGGCTACTTCGCATTCCGGGTGGTCGTCGTCAGACAGCTGACGTCGAACGGAGTGTGCTCCTGGCGCAGTTCGCAGCCCCCGGCCGTCGCGATCTTCTTGGTGTGCCGTGAGTCGGACGACTCACGGCTACGGCGCCGATGAGACTCGGGCACTCACCAGCCAACAGGCCGCAGTGAAACGGACGTCCGCACCCTGCACGAACGGCTCGAACGCGGCGCGGACCGTTTCGATCAGGTGCGGCCGGGTCTCCTCGTCGACGGTGGGGAGGATCAGCCCCAGGGGGCCGAGGCGGGTGAAGTAGCCCACCAGCTCGCTCGTGGGCAGCGTGCAGGGCAGTTCGACCGGCCGGATGCCGACGTCGGTCCATCCGCTGTCCGTCAGGATGCCGCGCACCGTGTCCGGGTCCGCGAAGGCGAACTGGCCCGGCCCGTCGGGGCGTCGGGCGGGCAGTTCCGGCACGAGAGGCGCGGCGGCGCGTTCGGCCGTCGTCATGAACGGGTTCTCCGCGGCGCCGCGCCAGGCGACGAACCGAAGCCGGGCGTCGTCCTTGGCGGCGCGACGAAGATGCGCGAAGGCCTGGCGCGAGTCGTCGAAGAACATGACGCCGAGGCGGGAGACGACGGCGTCGAACGAGGCGGGCTCGAACGGATACTGCGTCGCGTCGGCCGCCACGAACGACGCCGGTACGCCCTCCCGTTCAGCGCGCGCCCGGGCGGCGGTGATCATCGGTTCGGAGATGTCGACGCCGACGCAGTGACCGGCCGGACCGAGCCGCCGTGCGACGGCCACCGTCGTGCTGCCGGTGCCGCACCCGACATCGAGCACCCGGTCGTCGGACCCGGCCGGCAGCTCTTCGACGAGCAGTTCCTGCAACGGCCTGAGCAGGTCGTCCAGCAGTCCCTGCTTCTCCACCCAGATATGTCCGGCGGGCCCGTTCCAGCGAGCCGCCTGGTCATCGTCGGTCTGCTGCTCGGTACCCATGATCTCCTCCTGTGGTTGCCGTCGGTGTGCTCGGATGACAGCGTTCTGCTTCAAGCCGACTTGAGGTCAAGAAGGTGTACGACGCCGACTCGTTGAGACAGGGTCGGGCTGCCGGGCCACGGTGACTCCCGCACGGGGACGGGCGGAATCAGGGGAGGTGCCTCCGGCGAGGGCCGTCCCAGCCGGACGCGGCGAGGGTCACGGCCGCCGCGCCGGTGCCGAGCACCGCCCCGGCGATGACGTCGCCGGGGTAGTGCACGCCGGTGTGGATCCGGGAGTAGCCGACGGCACAGGCCAGCAGGCCGAGCGGAAGAGTCGCGGCGGGGAGGGCGGGACCCACGGCCGCCGCGAAGGCGACGGCCGAGGCGGTGTGGCCGGACGGGAACGAGGCGGACGCGGGCATCGGCACATGCCGTCCGGGAAACGGCGAGTCCTCGGCCCGATGGGGCCGGGGCCGGCGTACCAGCTGCTTGCCGAGCAGGTTCGCACCAGCTGACGCGACCCCGATGGCCGCAACGCCCAGGGCCGCGGCACGGCGGGACCGGCCGGGGCACAGCGCCAGCAGACCGGCGACCGCGAAGGAGATCTTGGAGTGGTCCGCCGCCGCGGACAACCGCCGCAAGGCGTGGTCCAGGGTCGGGGTGTGGGTGACCGTCACGGCCTCGTACAGGGCCTGGTCGAGGGCGGCGAGATCACGCAACAGCGCTCGGGGGGCGCCGTCGTGGCGCTGCGGGCGGTCAGGCATCGCTCTGCTCCTGCATCGTGCGGGTGGTAGGGGAAGTTCGGTCGAGGGCGAGGCGGACGATGTGCCGCCAGTCGACGGACGGAGCCGTGTACGACGCGCCGGGCCGGTTCCGGGGCACCCGGACCCGCAGGACACCGGGACGCACCGTGCACACGACCGGCGGGGGCAGGGTGAGCGCCTCCCCGTCGACGGCCACCGCGACGAGGTCGGTGTCGGCCGCGACCGTCACCTGGTGTGCGGTCAGCGAGGTGATGCCGCTGGCCCGTTCGCCCCGCAGTGCCAGTTCGGCGGCCTGGGCGGCGCCCTCGATCCGGACGGCGAGCACACCGAGGCGGCCGGCGTCCAGGCGTTCCCTGCGCCCCGCGCCGAGCGGGTCGGCCAGCGCATAGGGGTTGTTGCTCACCAACAGGGCCTGCGGGACCGGCAGTCGGTCTCCGTCCGCCTGGGCCTCCAGCTGCGCCGCGGCCTCGCCGATCAGCAGGTCGGGCAGCTGGTCGAGGGCGGTGATCGTCTTGGCGTGGCGGTACTCGGGGCTCTGCACGATCTCGGCGTACGCCCCGAAGGAGACCGTGTTGACGAACGGCCGCCCGGACACGTCGCCCAGATCGACGCGCAGTTCCACACCGTCGGACAGTGCGTTCAGACCACTTGCGGGGTCGGCGCGGTCCAGGCCCAGATCCATCGCGAAGTGATTGCGGGTCCCGGCGGCCAGGACCATGAACGGGACGTCGTGTGCCGCGGCCACCTCCGCCACCAGCGCCTGCGTGCCGTCGCCACCGGCCACGCCCAGCAGATCCGCGCCGTCCGCGAGGGCCTGCCGTGCCAGCGCCGCCGGATCGGGACGGCTTTCGAGATCGAGCAGAATCACCCGGGCGCCGAGCGCCTCCGCCTTCTCGACCAGCCGGTGTTGGCCGACCTTCCCGCCTCCCGACCATGGATTCATGATCAGCACAGGTCGGCCGGGCGGCCGGACGGAACGGGAGCGCGTGCCGTGCGGCCTGCGCCGCCGACGCAACGCGCTCCTGGCGCAGGCCAGCGCCGCCGTCCACATCCCCAGTGCCGCCACCGCGACGAGCCACAGACCCGAGACGGCGTACAGCACGAGCACGCCCAGCGGAGCGCCCACGGCCAACAGAGCGCCGCACACACGCGCCAGACCCCGGTGCGCCAGCGCCCACCACAGACCGGCGCCGGCCACCCCCAGCCCGCCCAGGCCCAGCAGCAGTATCAGCAGGTGGCCCGCGCCCGCCGCCACGGACGCGACGGCAGCCGCCACACACAGCAGGGCGAGCCTGGCCAGCGTGCGCGCCCGTCTGTCGGAGCCGACCGGCTCCGGGAGACTCGTCGATCCGGCCGTGTTCATGGCGCTCCAGCGAGTTGGATGGTCGGCGTCATTCTGCTCGATCTCGAAAGCCGTCCCGATCCCAGGCGGCGCAGGCGCCTGGCCTGTTCAGGCCCCCTCACCGCGTTCCGAGGCCGCCTCGGCGTCGACGTGGAGGTTCAGATGGCCGGCCACGGTGGTCAAGGCGGCTCCCAGGGGGAGCGCGACGCGGGTGAGGGCGTGCTGGTCGCCCCGCGTGGGGTCCCGGTTGACGATGATCACGGGGATGGAGGCCTGGGAGGCCTGGCGGACGAAGCGGAGCCCGGACATCACCGTCAACGATGAGCCCAGGACCAGAAGTGATGTCGCGTCACGGACCAGCTGACGGCACTGCTCGACCCGCGGCGAGGGGACCGTCTCACCGAAGAACACCACGTCCGGCTTGAGGATGCCGCCGCAGATCACGCAGGGCATCACGCGGAAGTCCCCGACCTGCGCGTCCGTGAGGTCGGCGTCGCCGTCGGGGTTGATTCCGGCGGCTGTCGGCTCGAAGCCGGCGTTGGCCTCTTCGAGCCGCAGGGCGAGCTCACGGCGGGAGCTGACAGCACCGCACGAGAGGCAGACGACCCGCCCGAGGCTGCCGTGCAACTCGACGATGTTCTTGCTGCCCGCCGCCTGATGCAGGCCGTCGACGTTCTGGGTGATCACACCGGAGAGCAGCCCGTGCCGCTCGAACGCCGCCACGGCCCGGTGCCCGGCGTTGGGGCGGGCCCGACCGAAGGTGCGCCAGCCCAGGTGGCTGCGTGCCCAGTAGCGACGGCGGGCCTGGGCACTGGCGGTGAAGTCCTGGTAGGTCAACGGCGTGTGCCGGCCCAGGCTCCCGCCCTCGCCCCGGTAGTCGGGAATGCCTGACTCCGTGGAGATGCCCGCTCCACTGAGCACCAGCGCGCCGCCGACGCTCAGGACATCGACGACCGGCCCCAGATCCGTGGTGCCGGCCGGCAGGTCCTGGGCAGGAGTCCAGCTCAGAGTGGGACGCATGCGCATGCCGCAAGGGTACGGAACTCCGGCGCGCACGGGCGGCGTGCCGATCGACAAGGTGTGCGGCGGCCCGACGCGCGGCACGATTCCGTGCCGCCTCGAACTCGACGTCGATCCGCTCCACCAAGCGGCCCAGACCGGCTCGGCCTCCTCTCGGGAGGCGCTCGGACGGCAGCCTCGCCTGTTCCTGTGCCCGCCGCGCATCCGACGCTCACCGAGCGGCCCGTACGGCGGAGGCCGGGGCCGCGGAGGATTTCGATCCGGTGCGGATCCGCCCTTTCGTGGAGGTCGGCGGCGGACCCGGCGACAGCCGTCCCTGTCCTGTCCCGGGAAAAATGTGCGTGGGTGTGTCGATTCCGGCAGGGTGTGTTCGACGCAGGGGTGAGAGCAGGACACCGACACGAGAGGTGAATGCGATGCCCAAGGTGCGAGTACACAACGTGACGATCTCCCTCGACGGCTTCGTGGCGGGGGCGAACCAGCGTCTGGACGCCCCGTTCGGCGACGGCGTGGGCTGGGGCGATGAGCTGCACAGCTGGTTCGTCTCCGCGTCGCAGGACGCGGCTGCCGGCAAGAGCGGAATCGATGTCGACTACTTCGTCCGAGGTGATCAGAACATCGGCGCCACGATCATGGGGCGGAACATGTTCGGGCCGCAGCGCGGACCGTGGGAGGACGAGTCCTGGCAGGGCTGGTGGGGCGACAACCCGCCCTATCACCACGATGTCTTCGTGCACACCCACCATCCGCGCCCGGCACTGGAGATGGCCGGCGGAACCACCTTCCACTTCACCGACGAGCCGCTGGAGACGGTGCTCCAGCGTGCGTTCGAGGCCGCGGACGGCAAAGACGTCCGGATCGGTGGCGGGGCGGCGGTCATCCAGCAGTATCTGCGCGCCGGACTGATCGACGAGCTCCACCTGGTGATCGCGCCGATGCTCATCGGCCGCGGGGAGCGGCTGCTCGACAACCTGGGCGACGGGGCCGAGGGCTACCGCGTGGCCGAGCTGGTCAGCTCACCGAAGGTCACCCACGCGACGCTGGTCCGCCGCTGAACCGTTGGAGTCCCGCCGCTCGGGGCGCGGCGCCATCGGCTACCTGACCGGCCCTCTCGACCAGGTCAACCACGACGCCGCCCTCGCGGCCGGCCGGCGCCGTGAGAAGCGGCGGCCGGAGCAGGTGCGGGTGGAAGTGCCGGCCCGCTGCCGCCTTCGACCGGTCAAGAGGGACGGACCGCGGATACGGCGGTGACGGTCACCGTGTCGTCGCACTCGGCGAACTGCCCGTCGTCCAGGGCCACCTGGTGCGCCCCGGATCCCGGCAGCCGAACGACCATCGTGGGATACACCACGGGCGCTGAACCGGACACGCAGTATCCGTCGGCCTCTCCCTGCACCTGTACGAACGTCAGCTTCACCCACGCTTTGCCGCCGGGGGCCACCCTCACTGACGCCGAGGCTCCGGTCGGCTTGACGGTGAGAGGCACGTTCATCTCGGGAGAGCCGTTTCCGGCGCCGGCCACCGTGGGGTGCCCCTTGAGGACGCATGTCTGTCCGGACATGTTGGTGAACTCGACGACGGCCGCTCCGGTCCCCGTACCGGCCGGCCGCACGGCGGCCTGACGTGCGGTCGCCTTGAGGCTGTCCGCGGAACAGGTTGCCGCCGAATCGCCCGCGGTGGGCGCGGGTCCGGAGGCGGAGCCTGCGGGTTTCGGGTCGGGTGTGGAGGGGGCCGCCGAGCTGACGGCCCCGGACGGGGTGACGCCGCTGTGTCCGTTGTCCGCACCGCCCCCACCGGGCTGACATCCCGACACTGCCAGCGCCGCTGAAGTCACGATGACGGCCATGGCCGAACCGCGCACTGCGTTCACGTACCGCATGCTGTCCCCCGCATCCCAGTTGTCCGGAGCATGGCTCTTCGCCGCCCCCGTCGAACCAGACAGGACCGTGGAGCTGGTCAGTTCTGCCGCACTCCGGCCTGTGACCCACTGGTGACGAAATTCGGCCATAACCACCGTGGAAACGCCCCGGACAGGCCAGCAGTCGCTCCCGACCAGAGGGCCGACCGTGAAGGCCCGACCACGGTCGCGCTGCGACAACACCTCCATCGGCCGGGCCTGCAACCCTCCGCCCCCTCTCCGCACCCGGCTACCGGCTCGCAGGTCCCCACGCTGGGTCGGCATTCGGCATGCCCAAGCGCTGGCGGTAGGACGGGACAGGGCCGGCGTTCGCCAGGACGGTGGCGCAGGCGGTGTTGGCGGCGCAGGCCTGGCCGGGGTTGCGGGAAGGCAGCAGGGTGTTGTCGGTGAAGGCGAGGCGGTGGGGGTCTCCGCACCCCTCCTCCGGGTTCTGCTGGTCGGCCGGGGGCCAGGCTCCGGGGAACTCCCGTCGTTCGAGCCATTCGGGCACGGCGTCGTCCCAGAAGTTGCCGCGGTAGCGCACGTTCTGGACGGGGCGGTGACCCCATTCCTCGCTGCAGCCACCGATGGAGGCGACGTAGTCGTAGACCGTGTTGCGGTCCACGGTGACCCAGTTGGTGCTGTCGTCGGTGTAGATCCCGACGTTCCAGTCGCCGTATTTGCTGCTCGTGACCGCGTTCCCGCTGATGACGGCCCCGTCGGCGAAGGAGCTGCCCTGTTCGCCGCGCAGGTAGATGCCGCCTCCGTCCTGGAGGAGCCGGTTCGTCGCGTAGACGCGATTGTCGAGGATGCGGTTGCGGCGCATGATGCCCCGCAGGTCGTCGCCGGGCCCGGAGAGGATGCCGGTGTAGGGCACGTCGTCGACCTGGTTGTGCGCGATGGTGGTCTCCTGGGTCGCGGTGTCCCAGATGCCGGAGGCCGCGTGGTACTCCGCGCCGATGTGGTGGATCCAGTTGTTGGTGATCCGGTTGCCGCGGTTGGTCCCTTTCCGGTCGGGCGGGACCACCCCCATCAGGATGCCGCCGTCGGAGACGTCGCTGATGACGTTGCCGTCGACGACGTTGTGCGAGCTGTTCTCGGAGAGCTCCAGCGCCTGGGCGCCCAGGTGGGTGAAACGGTTGCCCTCGAAGGTGATGCGCTCGGCGGTGCGGAAGGCGACCGTGCCGGGCACCGTGAGCAGCCTCGCTTCCCCGCCGCGCTTCCCGGGCCGCAGGTACATGCTCCACGCGGCGGGGAACCCGGCGCTTTCGCTGGGCGCCAGCCAGGTGGCGTAGGCGAACGTCAGACCGCGGAAGCCGATGTCGTGGAGGGGACGGCCCGGACGGCCGGTGCCGGTGACCAGGGTCTCCAGGACCGGGGCGACCACCCTGGCCCGGCGCATGTCCTCCCCGGGCCGCGGGAAGTAGAGCAGCTCATGGTGTCCGGGCCGGGACCGGTCGAGGTACCAGCTGCCGGGCTTGGGCGCGAAGCTGGGGGAGTTCTCCACACTGTTCGGCGCTTCGAGCAACTCCCGGCCCCCGTACAGCTCTTGGGCCAGATCCCAGCACGGCCGGTCCATGGTGATGACGGTCCGGCGGGCACTGGCCGAGACGCCCGCGACTCCGCAGCGGCCCTCGACATAGCCGGCTCGGTAGACGAACTCGATGTCGCCGGGGTTCCGTCAGGTCCGGGGGACGGCACTGGAGGTGACGTAACCGGTCCTGGTCGCCTTCAGCGTGCCCGGGAAGCCCGTACCGCCGCGCGTGAGCCGCGCGGCGCGCCGGTCCTCGACGTAGAGCTGGCGAGTCTCGAGCCCGCCCACGTCCGCGCGCCAGAACCCCCTGAGCCGTTGGTCCGGCCGCCACTGGGAGATCCGCCGGCCGCCGCTGATCGTCACCCGCTCCTCCCGCGGTGTCCCGTAGCCGTACGCCTGGTAGATCACCCGGTGGCCGCCCCGGCCGGAGTCCCCCGCGGCCTCCGACAGGCGCAGCGGCGCCTTCAGGTGGTACGTCCCGCCGCGCAGGTTCACGACCAGGTCCGACGTCATCCGCGGCGCCCGGGCGCGTACGGCCTGTTGCGCGCGGGCCGGTGTGGCGAAGGGCCGGTCCAGGGTGCCGGGCCAGGAGTCCTTGCCCCAGGGAGCGACGTACAGCTGCGCGGGTGTCGCCGTCGGGGCCGGTAAGGCCCCCGCCGGAGAGGGCAGGGCCGCCACCGAGAGCCCGATCGCCACCGCCGCCTGCGTCACGACGCCTGCCCTGGTCCGTATGCGGAAGATCGGCATGCTGCCTCCTTGATGCACCGGAGTTCCACCCTGGGGCAGCACGAGATGGTGCGCAGTCGTCCTGAGGTAGCGGCATCATCGACCAAAGTCGACATCGCCGGCCCCCTTGGTCGGCTCGGAGTGCGCGGGCGAGCCCCGGTGGGGGTGGCGAGCCGCGGGTGGCCGGCAGCGGCCGGATCTCGCCGATGGCCCTGACGCGGCTCGTACAGGCGACCCTCGCGCGGACGACAAGGCCGTACGGGCCCATCGAGACCCGTACGACCTGCCCACGACCCCGAAACCTCGGGTGCGCCCGGGACGTGCGCGGGCTATGCGGTGACGACCGAGATGTTGAAGTCCACGGGGCCAAGGACCCCGTACAGCCGCAGCCACAGCGGCATGAGCAGTTCCGTCGCACGGGCGCTGGACAGATCCCCGAGGTCTGTGATCTGGGCGGAGGCCCAGCCGAAGGACCGCAGAAGAGCTGCCACCTCAGCCTTGGCGTGCTCGTCGTTGCCGCTGAGGAAGACGTTGTGGTGGCCGGGGACCCGGCTGGGCTCGACCATGACCGTGTTGTTCATCGTGTTGAGGGTCTTGACGATCCGCGTTTCAGGGAACGCCTTTTGGAGTTGCTCGGCGAGGCTGCCGCCGTCCGGAGTGACGACCTTGGGTGGGAACCCGTCGGAGAAGTCGAGTGCGTTGGACACGTCGACGAGCACCTTGCCGCGGAGATTGTCGGCACCCGCGGCTTCCAGCACGGCGAGTGAGACCAGGCCGCCGGTCGCGTTGACCACCAGTTCGGCCGCGCCGGCCGCGTCGGCGAAGGTGCCGTGCGCGCCGCCGTTGTCCGCGGCCCACTGTTTGGCTTCGGCGTTGTCCGCCGTCCTGGAGCCCATCGTGACTTCATGCCCCAGGGAGGCGAGCTTGGTGGCGAGTCTTCGTCCGACCTCACCCGTGCCCAGTACCGCGATCTTCATGTGGTCGTTCCCTCTCGTGCGACATCACTGTGCGGCTGTGGCCAGTTCAGCGACCACAGCGGCTACAGCTGCTTCCCCGGATTCGGTTGGGCAACTGATGTACGGGACCGTAGGCGGATACCGTCGGGCGCGGAAGTACGCACTATTTGGTGCCTGTCCGAGGGGGACCGATGGAACCGGACGTGTTCGACCCGAAATGCGGCTCACGGGAGGTACTCGACCTGATCGCCGACAAATGGAGCGCCCTGATCCTGTACGCGCTGCGAGGGCGCACCCTCCGCCATGCCGAACTGCACCGAGCCATCGGCGGGATCAGCCAGAAGATGCTCACCCAGACGCTGCGCTCGCTGGAGGCCGACGGGCTGGTCCGACGGGTTGCGTTCCCCGTCGTACCGCCCCACGTCGAGTATTCACTCACCGCTCTCGGAGAGTCCCTGTCCCCCTTGCTGACCGAAGTGTGCCGGTGGGCCGAGAACTACCTCGCCGACATCCAGGCGGCCCGCGCCGTCAGCGCACCAGGGCCGCGCACTCATGCCCTTTGACGAGAACCTGCTGCATGTCAGGAATCTCCCAACGGAAGCATTCGAGTGAGGACTCCATCCCCGCGTCCATCGCGATGGTGAAGTACCACAGCAGGTAGGCCGCCATGCCGAGCACGATCGGTCCTACGACGAGCAGGCGGATCAGCAGGAACAGAGTCCTGACCCAGGGCTGGGCCGGCCCCCTGGCGAAGTCGGGTCGCGCCGGGTCGTACGAGATCCTCTTGTCCGGCGCCCCCGAGCGGCCGGATCGGCCGAACTGGTGAGACGTTCCTCCGGTGTCGATGAACCCGTACACGACGGTTCCGTTGTCGGGGTCGTCGGATGGCCCACTGCGGAAGCCCACCTCGGTGGCGACGGTCGTCACGCCGTAGCGGTGCAGCAGCCACCAGGTCACCGTCGCGCGCCAGGCGCCGCGGGCGAGGAAGCAGCCGAAGGCGAACACCGGGAAGAGACCGGCCCAGAGCTGGGCGAGGCGCCCGTCGCCCGCACACAGAGGCGGCAGCAGGCCGAGGGTGAACAGGCAGGTGAGCGTCGCCCCGGCCCACCACTGGCCCGGGGACGGGGACGTCCTGTGCCGTGTCCAGGATGTCCAGGGGCGTTGCCTGGCCGTCACGAGGGCCGAGCCGTCGATGCGCCTTTCGGCCTCGTCCCGGTGCGGGAGCGCCGCGTTGACCGCGCGTGCGAAGGCCTCTACCTCCTCGGCGTTGCGGGAGCTGATCTGGCAGACCGTGGCCGGCTCGGCTCGGGCGACCGTCGAGTTCAGACGGATCTCGGCGGCCGTGCGGCTGCCCCTGGTGACCAGGACGGTCCGGATCGCGTCGAGGGGGATGGACAACCTGATCCCCGCCCGGTCCAGCTCGACGCTCTCGCGCTCCAGGAACGCGGTTCCGCCTCTGCCGTGCAACATCGCTCCGGCTGCGGGCTCGGTGTCTCTGACAGTCATGACGGGGTCCCCCCATGGTCAACTGGCATGGTCTGCAAGGGAGTCGTGGTCACCAGTTCGGCCACAGCCGCACCGTGCCGTCCAGGCTCCCCGAGGCCACGGTCGCGCTGTCCGGGCTGAACGCCACCGATGTCACCGTGTCGGTGTGGCCGGTGAGGGTGGCGACGGGGACGACGTCGTGCGAGCTCGTGCTCCACAGCCGTACGGTCTTGTCTTCGCTGCCGGTGGCCAGGGTGGCCCCGTCCGGGCTGAACGCCACCGCGGTCACCGAGCCGGTGTGGCCGGTGAGGGTGGCCTCCAGGGCGCCCGACACCGAGTCCCACACGCGCACGAGGGGGTCGGCGCTGCCGGTGGCCAGCAGTTGGCCGACCGGGCTGAACGCCACGGGCTTCATGCTGTGCCAGTACGGGGCTTCGAGGGTGGCGTGGACGGTGGGGGAGAACACGGCCTCCAGGTCCCACAGCCGTACATGGCTGTCGGCGAGGTCCTCGCTGCCGGTGGCCAGCGCGTATCCGTCAGGGCGGAAGGCCACCGCGTTGACCACGGTCATGCCCTTGGCCGTCAGCGTGTCGGTGACGGTGCCGGTGGCCAGGTTCCACAGCCGGGCCGCGCCGTCGCGGCCCCCGGTGGCCAGTTTCCTGCCGTCCGGCGAGAACGCCAGGTCCAGGGTGGGCAGGGGCAGCGCGACACCGGTGGGCTTCGCCGCGTTCCACAGGGCCACTTGAAGGGTGCCGGCCACGGCCAGTGTCCTGCCGTCCGGGCTGAAGGCCACCTTTGTGACCTCCTCGACCTGGTCGGGCCAGGGGGTGGTCGAGGTGCCCTTGGCGAGGTTCCACGACCGCAGCGTGCTGTTGATGCCCCGGACCCCGGACAGTCCGGCGACGAGCGTTTTGCCGTCCGGGCTGAACGCCACGCTGAGGGCGTGGCCGTCGGGGACGGTGAACACGATCTTGCGGGGTTCGTCGTCGCCCGCTCTCGACTCGATCTCCGCGAGTGTGACGGTGACGGCGGCCAAGCCGAGCGCGCCGAGCAGGAGCGTGCGGCGCCGCACCTTGGCGCGGGGCCCCGTCGGCGGTTGGCCCGGTTGCGGTGGTGTCCCACCGGTCGGCGTGGCGGGCGTGGCGGTCTCTGCGGGTTCGGTGGCTTCCATCGGCGTACACCCGGTTCCTGAGTAGGGGAGTGGTGCTAACGGGGCTGGTGGACAAGGGTGGTTGTGGCGTCGGCGCAGCCCCAGGCGAGGGTGACGCCGGCGCCTCCGTGGCCGTAGTTGTGCACCAGTCGGCGTATCCGGCCGGGCGGGCGCGGGTCGGCCTCCAGGCGGACTCCGCTGTCGCGAAAGGGCCGTAGGCCCACCTGGTGGCCGAGGACCGGGGCGCCTGCCAGCTCCGGCAGCAGGTCGGTGCAGCGGCGCAGGATCGCGGCGGCGGTGGCGGGGGACGGCGTCGTGTCCCACTCGCCGATCTCGAAGGTGCCGCCGAGGACGACGTCCGTGCTGCGGGGGTGGATGTAGGTGGTGCCGTCGGCGTTGTCCTCGTCGCGCACGGATGTGTGCAGTCCTGGATTGGCGACGAGGACCAACTGCCCTCGCGCCGGCCGTACTTCGGTGTCGCCGCAGAGGGTGCGGGTGGCCAGGCCGGAGGCGTTCACCACCAAGGGAGCCCATACGCCTGCCTGTTCCAGGGCGTCGATACGGCGATGGATCAGCGTGCCGCCCGCCGCGGCGAAGGTCTGCTGGAGCCAGGGCAGGTAGTGGGACATCTCCACGGTCGGAACGGTGAACGCCCAGCCGCCGGTGAACGGGGCCCGTACCTCGTCCCCGCGCAGGGCACGGAGGTCGGGAAGGGCGGAGGCCCACCAGGGGATGTCGTGGACCGCGCCGCGCAGCAGCATCCGGGTGGGGCGCATCACCACGCCGGGCACCCCGTCCGCCGCCTGGCGGGCGAACTCGTCGTGGGTGCGCGTGGCCCACTCCAGCACGCGCGGTTCGAACCGGGTGCGGGTCGGGTACCACACGGCCGCGGCGACGGAGGACGTCGTCTCGCCGGGCGGCTCGGCCGTGACCACGGCGACGCGGGAACCGGCCTGCTGGAGGCGCAGTGCGGTGGTGAGCCCGATGACCCCGGCGCCGACGACGACCACGTCGAACCTGTCACCCATGTCTCCCCCTGGATCGCCGAACCGTGTGGTGCCCAGCCACTGTCGGCGGGGAGTTGACGGCCTGTCCAAGACCAGTCACCTTCAACGCGATAAGCCGCGCTTATAGTTGGCGGATGGACCTGCGGCGGCTGCGCTACTTCCTCGTACTGGCCGAGGAGTTGAACTTCACGCGGGCCGCGCACCGGCTGCACATCGCCCAGCCCGCCCTGAGCCAGCAGATCAAGGCACTGGAACGGGACATCGGCGCCGAGTTGCTCGAACGGGGCAGCCGGGGCTGCCGGTTGACCGCGGTCGGCGAGGTCGTCGCCCGCGAAGCCGGCGAACTGCTCGCCCACGCGGACGCGGCACAGGCACGAATCCGAGCGGCCGCCGGCGGACGGCAGGGGCAGCTGCGGCTGGCCCTGACGCGCTCCGCCCGCGGCGGCCCCGTCGACGCCCTCCTCACGGCGTTCCGCACCCTCCACCCGGACGTGGAGCTCGTCGTACGGACGGGGTGGACCGCGCACAACATCACCGAACTGCTGGCCGGCAGGCTGGATGCCGCTTTCATACGGCCTCCGCTGGACGGCGAGGGCCTGGAGTGCCGGCACATCGCCCGCGAGGAACTCCTCGTGGCCGTCCCCGCGGAGCATCCCCTCGCCCGCGCACGCAAGGTCACCCGTGGGCACATCGCCGCCGAACCCGTGATCCTCTGGCCGCGCGAGAACGCCTCCGGAATGCACGACCTGATCACCCGACAGCTGTGGCCCGACGGAGGGCCGCGCATCGTGCGGGAGGAACCCGACGACGAACAGCTGCTGCTCAGCGTCGCCTCGGGCATCGGCATCGCCCCGGTGCCCGAGGGCCGCGCCCGTGCGCTGCGCATACCGGGGGTGCGCCTCAAACGCGTGACCGCGCCCATGCCCACCGTGGACCTCGCCCTGGCCCACCGACCCGGAGACGCCACACCGGCACTGCGAGGACTCCTCGGCCTCGTCGACACCTTGCCCCTGACGTCGGCCGACTGACGTCGGCCACCACTCGATGGCCTCCCTCCCCTCCGACCCCGAACCACTGGGGTGTCACCCCGGTGCGAGTGCGCCGGGGTTCGGGTTTCGTGGGCGCATGCCGGGTCAGCACACCCACACAAGAGAGGCCCGCCCATGACCATCCCGCTTCCCGTGGTCTTCATCCACGGCCTTTGGCTGCACAGCACCTCCTGGCAACCGTGGATCGATCTGTTCCGCGCCGAGGGCTACGACCCCTCCGCACCCGGGTGGCCCGGCGACCCCGACACCGTCGAGGAGGCGCGTCAGAACCCCGAGAGCGTCGCCGGTTACGGCATCGACGACGTCGTGGAGCACTACGCGGCCCTGATAGAGACCCTGCCCGCCCGGCCCATCCTGATCGGTCACTCCTTCGGCGGGATGATCGCCCAGAAGCTGCTCGGCCAGGACCGCGCCGCCGCCGCGGTCGCGATCGACGCCGCACAGATCAAGGGCGTACTGCCCCTGCCGCTGTCCGCACTGAAGGCGACACTCCCGGTCTTCAAGAACCCGGCCAACAAGCGCCGGTCGGTCTCCCTGACCCCGGAGCAGTTCCGGTTCGCCTTCGGCAACGCCATCGCGGAGGAGGCGTCGGCGGCCCTGTACGAGCGCTGGACCATCCCCGCGCCGGGCAAGCCGCTCTACGAGGCCGCCGCCGCCAACTTCAACCCCCACTCGCCCGCGAAGGTCGAAACCGACAACAACGGACGCGGTCCGCTGCTGCTCATCTCCGGCGGCAAGGATCACACGGTCCCCGAGGTCGTCACCCGGGCCACCCTCAAGCAGTACCGGCACTCCGAGGCCGTCACCGACATCATCAACTTCCCCGACCGCGGGCACTCCCTGACGATCGACGGCGGCTGGCGCGAGGTCGCGGACACCGTCCTGACCTGGCTGCGGCAGCACAGTCCGGAGGCGGCACGATGACGCCGGCCTCCCGGGGCACCGCAGACCCCGGTGCCGACGCGGGTCTCGTCGGACGGACGGTCGTGGTCACCGGCGCCGGGCGCGGCATCGGACTGGCCGTGGTCGAGGCCTTCCTCGCGGTCGGCTCCCGTGTCGTCGCCGGATCGAGGGAACGTACCGAAGCCCTCGACGCACTGGTCAAGCAGGGCGCCGAACTCACCGTCGTGGAAGTCGACCTGGCGACCCCCGACGGTCCGGCCGCACTGGTCGCCGAAGCCGTGGCGGTCCACGGTGGTGTGGACGTCCTCGTGAACAACGTCGGCGCGGTACGGCCGCGGGTCGGCGGCTTCCTGAGTGTGACCGACGAGGACTGGGAGTGGACGTTCACGGTCAACCTCATGGCCGCCGTCCGCACCACCCGGGCCGCGCTGCCGCACCTGCTCGCCACCGGCGCGGGACGCATCGTCACCGTCTCCTCCGTCAACGCCAGGCTGCCGGACCCGCTGGTCATCGACTACGGCGCGGCCAAGGCGGCGTTGACCAACTTCTGCAAGGCCCTGTCCAAGGAGGTGGGGCCGCAGGGCGTGCGGGTGAACACCATCGGTCCCGGCCCGGTGGAGACGGCGCTGTGGCAGGGCGCCGGCGGTGTCGCCGCCACGGTCGCCGAGTCCCAGGGCGTCGATCCCCGTGAGGTGGCCCGCGGTGCGGCAGGCCAGTCGCTGACCGGCCGCTTCACCCGCCCGGCCGAGGTCGCCGACCTCGTCGTCTACCTCGCCGGTCCCGCGGCGGCGAACATCACCGGCGCCGACTTCGTCATCGACGGTGGCCTCGTCGAGTCCCTCTGACCCGCCGTCAGAGCGCGGGCCGCGACCGTCATCGCCCCTTCGCCGACGAACGCACGGTTCCAGAAGAAGCCCCTCACCATGCCGGTGCTCACGTCAGGAGCGAAAATGACCGGTTTCTTCCCGACCCTCGACCCCACGGCCGCACGCGAACCCTTCTGGTTCCTCGGCGGCCAGGCCAGGATCCTGCTGCCCGGCACCGCGACCGACAACCGGCTCAGCCTGATGGAGTTCGCCGACCCCGCCGGTCACGCACCCCCGCACCACGTCCACGAGGACGAAGAGGAGGTCTGGTTCCTCCTCGACGGCGAGGTGACCTTCTTCGTCGGCGACAAGCGCCACGACCTGGTGCCCGGACAGGTCGCCTACGGGCCGCGCGGCGTTCCGCACAGCTATCTGGTGCGCTCGCCGGAAGGGGCGCGGATCGCGGTGCTGTTCAGCCCGGCCTTCATAGAGGAGTACTTCAGGGCCAACGGCACCCCCGTCGCCGAAGCGGGGGACCTGCCACCGGAGTTCGATCTCGCGGCGGTCGTGGCCTCCGCCGAGGCCTTCCATCTACGGGTCACCGGACCACCGCCGTCCTTGTGAGTCGGACCGCCCCGGGGAGAGCGGTCCTTGACAGGAGGGGAGCTGTCCAGCACCACGGAATTACCGCACTCCGGCACCAAGCTCATCCGTCAAGCTCCGAAGGGAACCCACATGCCCTACATCACCGTCGGACAGGAGAACTCCACCGACATCGAGCTGTACTACGAGGACCACGGAAGCGGACAGCCCGTCGTCCTGATCCACGGCTACCCGCTCGACGGCCACTCCTGGGAGAAGCAGCTCCCGGCCCTGCTCGACGCAGGCCACCGGGTCATCACCTACGACCGGCGCGGCTTCGGCCGGTCCTCGCAGCCGACCACGGGCTACGACTACGACACCTTCGCCGCCGACCTCAACGCGCTGCTGACCGAGCTCGACCTCACCGACGCGGTACTCGTCGGGTTCTCCATGGGCACGGGAGAAGTCGGCCGCTACCTCGGCACCTACGGCTCGCAGCGCATCGCCAAAGCCGCCTTCCTCGCCTCGCTCGAACCCTTCCTGCTCAAGACCGACGACAACCCGACCGGCGTCGACCAGTCCGTCTTCGACGGAATCCTGGAGGCGGTCGCCAAAGACCGCTACGCCTACTTCACCGGTTTCTACGAGGCGTTCTACAACCTCGACGAGACGCTCGGCAGCCGCATCAGCGACGAGGCCGTGCGGGCGAGCTGGAACGTGGCGGCGGGGGCCTCGGCGTACGCGTCGGTGGCGTGCGTCCCCACCTGGCTCACCGACTTCCGCGCCGACGTCGCCAAGATCGACGTACCGACGCTGATCCTGCACGGCACGGCGGACCGCATCCTGCCGGTCGACGCCACTGGGCGGCCCTTCCACGCGCTGCTGCCCTCGGCGCAGTACGTCGAGGTCGAGGGCGCCCCGCACGGTCTGCTGTGGACGCACGCCGAGGAGGTGAACGCGGCGCTGCTGGCCTTCTTGAGCAAGTGACACCTGCCTGAGGGAGGGTCAGCCTCCGGTCGCCGGGCCCTGTTCGCCGATCGCTCGGGGGATCCGCTTGCGGGAGGTGATGCCGAGCTTGCGGAAGACCCTGCTGAGGTGGAACTCGACGGTCGACGCCGTCACGAACAACCTGGTCGCGATCTCTGTGTTGGTCAGCCCGGCGGCCGCCATGGAGGCCACCTGCCGTTCCCGCGAAGTGAGATCGAACCTGGTCTCCTCGGTCCGCCTGCGGGCCCTTGCCCCGGTGGCGAGCAGCTCCAGCCGGGCACGCTCGGCGTACGGCACCGCACCGAAGGCGTCGAAGCTCTCGTACGCGGCACGCAACTGCGTCCTGGCGTCGGAGCGCCGCTTGCAGCGGCGCAGCCACTCGCCGAACAGGAGTCGCGCGCGGGCCTGTTCCAGGGCCAGTGGAATCTGATCGAGCAGGTCGAGCGACTCCTGGTAGAACTTCTCCGCGTCGTCGCCGTCGGCCGTCAGTGCCCGGCCCAGGGCCAGGCTGGCCAGTGCCCAAGGGGTGGCGGCGAGCGGGGCGCGTGCCTCCAGCCGGGCCAGGGCTTCGCTCGCTCCGGTTCGGTCGCCGGTGCGGACGCAGGCCTCGACGAGCTGCGTCAGGACGAGGTTGCCGCAGGCCGGTGGGTCCTGCTCGAAGACCGTTCGCGCGTGCTTCAGCGCCTGCTCGTAGCGGCCGTGCCCCAGCTCGAACAGGGCCAGGGCGTGCTGCGCCAGGAGTTGGAGCACGCCGTGGCCCATGCTCCGCATCTCCGCGGCCCGCCGCACCGCCGAGCGCAGCTCCGCCTCCTGGCCGGTCAGGGCGAACAGATGGAGCCGGTTGATGTCCCCGCCCCCGGGGAAGCCGGTGTCGGCGGCGATGTCGTCGAACTCGGCGTAGCGGACCTCCGCCTCCCTGAACCGCCCCTCCCAGAGGTCGTAGCGCGCCTGGACGAGCAGCGTGATGCTCAGCGCGTACAGTGCGCCGGTGTCGCGGTCGGCCGCCGCCAGACGGTCGGTGAGGTCACGCCCGGCCTGGACCTCCCACAGATCGTCGCAGGCCATGGACAGCATCACCGCGAAGGGACTGCGTGCGACACCGATCGCGCAGCCGCGCCGCAGCCCGTCCAGCGCGGTGCGCAGCGCGGGTGCGCCGCGTTCGTAGCCGTCGGCCACGCGCCGGGCCAAGGCCTCCATCAGAAGGTCGCGGCCGTCCACGGATGCGTCCGCGATGTGCTGTCGCGCGGCGATCGCGGCCGCCGCGACCTCGGCCGGCGAGGTGCCCTGCGTGGAGTCGTGGGCGACCAGTGCGGCGTGGAGGGCCTCGCAGAGCAGCTCCCAGGACAGCCCCGGCTCCCGGGGGCCGAGCCTGGTCACGGCGGCCATGAGCATCGCGGGGACGTCGGCCACAGCGATCCCGAACATCTGCGCGGTCGCCCGTATCCGCAGCTCGCGTGCGCCCAGCACCGGGCCACGGATGTCGGCGGACGCGAGATCCAGCGCGGTCTGCGCGGCCAGCGGGTCGCCGGACATCAGATGGGCCTGCGCCGCGTCGAGCAGGCGTTCGGCGCGGGTGTCCGGGGCCTTGGTGAAGGCCGCGGCGCGCGACAGGAAGAGGGCTTGCTGGGAGTAGCCGCCGCGGGCTCGGGCCCGCTCGGAGGCCGCTTCGAGATCGTCGGCGACGGCGTCGTCCACGCCTTCGGCGGCCTCCGCCCGGTGCCAGGCGCGGCGGTCGGCGTCGCGTACGGGGTCGCAGGCCGCGGCGAGTGCCGCGTGCGCCCGGCGCAGCTCCTCGGGTGGGGCACCCGCGTACAGCGTCGAGCGGATCAGGGGATGGCGGAACGCCGGCGGAGTGTCCCGGCCGAGGATTCCGGCGGCGATCGCCGGTTGCACGGCGCGGGCCGACAGCCCCAGACGCCCGGCGGCCCGCCACACCGCCGCCGTGTCGCCCGCGGGGACCGTGGCGAGGAGCAGCAACAGGGTCGTGGTGTCGGGTGGCATGGTGTGGACCAGCCGCCGGAAATGGCCTTCGAGCAACCGGCTCACCGGCAGGGGATCGGGCAACGGCGCGATCCCGGCCAGTTGTTCGGCGGCGAGGGCGTCGGTCAGCTCCAGCAGGGCGAGCGGATTGCCGCCGGTGCCCGCGACGATCCGCTCGGCCACCGCTGTGTCCACCCGCCGGGTGGCGAAGGAGAGCAGGGCCTTGGCTTCCGTCTCCGGCAGACCGGTCACGCGGTGCACGCTCAGTGCCTCGAACAGTCCGATGTCCTCGGGCCCGTCCCGGAGGGCGACGATCACGCCCAGGGAGTCGGCGTGCAGGCGGCGAGCGGTGAACGCGAGCGCCTCGGCCGACTCCCGGTCCAGCCAGTGAGCGTCGTCCACCACCAACAACAGCGGCTGCTCGGCGGCGGCGTCCGACAGCAGCGTCAGCGTCGCGAGCCCGACCAGATAGCGGTCCGCGGGCGGCCCCGCCACCAGCCCCAGCGCCGCGTCCAGCGCGGTCCGCTGCGGCCCGGGCAGCTGGTGCGTCCGGTTCAGGAACGGCCGCAGCAGCCGGTGCAGGGCGCCGAAGCCGAGACTGGTCTCGGTCTCGACCGGCGTCAGGCGGATCACGCGAAGTTCCGCGGCCCGCTGTGCGGCGTGATCCAGCAGCCGGGTCTTGCCGATCCCGGCCTCGCCGGTCAGGACGAGGACGGCACCGAAGCCGTCGCGCACGGCGTCGAGCAGACGGCCGATGGCCGCGCGTTCGGTGTGGCGGCCGACCATCGGCGGCCCGGGTTCCTCGTGGACGTCGTTCCACGCCATGGGACCGATCCCCCCTGTCGATGTGCTGACGTGAGGAACGCTAGGAGCGCCGCGCGGGCGGTATCGAGCGTCATGTGACGGTGGTCAGCGCAGTGAGCTGACCACCGTGCGCAGCTCGGCGCGCGAGACCACGCCCAGTTTGGGGAAGATCCGGTGGAGATGTGAGCTGACGGTCCGGTGCGACAGGTAGAGCCGCTGGCCTATCTCGCGGTTGGTCAGACCGTCGGCGGCGAGCTGGACGATCTGCAGTTCATGGGCGGTCAGTTGGTCCCGGGCGTCCGGGGCGCGGCGGCGGCTGGTCTCGCCCGAGGCCCGCAGTTCGCGGCGGGCCCGCTCGCCCCAGGGGATCGCGCCGAGGGCGTCGAACATGTCCCGGGCGGCCCGGAGATGGTCGCGGGACTCGACACTGCGCCGGCGGCGCCGCAGCCACTCGCCGTACGCCAGATGCGTACGGGCCCTGATCAGGGGCCAGGCGCCGAGGTCGGCGCTCAACGCGCCCCGGAAGAGCGGGTCGGCGTCCTCGTCGGCGGCCAACAGCGCCCGGACCAGGCGTAGTTCGGCGTGCAGCACCGGCGCGGAGGTCACCGCGGCGACCTCCTCCAGTTCCGCCACGATCGCCGGCACGCTCTCCAGCCGCCCGCAGTGCGTGGCCGCGTCGACGAGGTCGCCCACGACCGTCAGCCGCAGGGCGACCTGGTAGGCGGGGTCCGCCGGATCGTGCAGCCGGCGGAAATGCCCCAAGGCCTCCTCGAACCGCCCCGCGCCGAGCGCGGCCAGTCCGCGCGCCATCGACGCGGTGGCCAGCACCGGACGTGCCCCGGCCGGCAGCCCGATCTCCTCCGCCTCCTCGGCCAGCTCCAGGGCGGAATCCGTCTCACCGCGCAGCGCGGCCAGCTTGGCCGCGGTGGCGGTCATCAACGCGTACATCGTCGTCTGGCTGGTTTCGCGCGCCAGCCGTCGTGACTCCTCGGTCGCGGCGATCGCCGCGCCGAGATCACCGACCACGAGAGCGCTCCACGCGTCCGCGCCCACCGTCCGGGCCAGCAGCCCCAGGCGTCCCTGGGCACGCAGCGGGGCGCCGCCGGCCGCCGAGAACGCCCGCGCCAGGTCGAAACCGCCGACGAGGAGTGCGGCGGTGCTGAGCATGCGGTAGGCGCGGCCGTCGTCGCCCTCCTTCAGGGCGACGTGCCGGGCCCGTTCCAGGACGAAGGTGCCGCGTTCGACCGGTGCGGCGTAGGCGCAGATGGCCAGGCGCCACGGGTCGAGTTCGTCGAGCCCCATGCGCTCCACGGCCTGAAGAACCGTACGGCGCCCCTCCGGGCCCGGATCGGACCAGAAGCACAACTGCGCGGCGCTCCACAGGATCCGCAACGCCAGCGCACAGTCCTCCACGGCCATCTCCTCGGCGAGGGCCGTCAGCGAGTGGGCGCCCGAGGCGTGGCTGTGCAGTCCCTCGTCGAAGCGGCCGCGGAGCCAGACGACCGTGGCGTGCTGCCGCCGCGACAGGGGCCCGGCGAGCGCCTGGTCCAGCAGCCGGGTCACCGTCTCGGGCCGGCCGAGTTCGACGGCGAAGTCGGCGGCGCGCAACAGCCGTTCGGCCCGGCGCTCGGTGTCCTCGCTGAGCGCGGCCGCCTGTTCGAGGGTGGTGACGGCCGCAGCGATGCCGCCACGGTGTGCGGCCCGGTGAGCCGCGTCCTCCAACGCCGCGGCGACGCTCTCGTCCGGGTCGTCGGCCGCGGCGGCCCGGTGCCGCAACTGCCGGTCGGGTTGTTCGTGGAGTGCGGCCGCGAGTGCGGCGTGCGCGGCGTGGCGCACGTCGGCGGGCATGGTCTGGTGGATCGCCGACCGCATCAGCGGATGTCCGAAGCGCAGCTCCGCGCCCACGACCTCGACGAGCCGGGAGCGTACGGCAGGGTCGAGCTCCGCGGTTCCCGCTGCCATGCCGGTCAACTGCCGGGTCGCGCGGTAGATCTCGGGGAGCGACGGGCTGTCGTTGAGAGCCGCGATCCGCAGCAGATCGCGGGTGATCTCGGGCAGGCTTTCCAGCCGGTCGGTGAAGGCCCGTTCGAGGCGCTCGGTGAGCGGCAGCTGGGACAGGTGGGGATCGGCCGACGCGCCCAGGGTGCGGGAGAGTTCGGTCAGGGCCAGGGGATTCCCGGCCGCCTCGGCCAGCAGGCGGCGATGCGCGGTCGGCCGCAGCTCCGGCGCACGGTCCGCCAGGAGCTGCGTGGCCTGGGCGTCCGTGAGCGGAGTGAGGGTTACGGCGGTGAGTTCGTCGGAGTTGAGCCGTGACCGGTAGCCATCGCGGGCGGCTCCCACCACGACCACCGGCTCCGCGCCCACCCTTCGCGCCACGAAGGCGAGGACACTGGCGGTGGCGTCGTCGAGCCACTGCGCATCGTCCACCAGGACCAGCACGGGTGCGGCCGCGGCGGCGTCGGCCAGGAGGTTGAGCACCGCCAGACCCACCAGGAAGACGTCGGGAACACCGGTCTCGGCGTGTCCGAGAGCGGTGTCCAATGCCTGCCGGTGCGATGCGGCGAGGTCGGCGGCTCCTGTGGCGAGTGGCCGCAGGAGGAGCTGGAGACCGGCGTACGGGATGTCGCTCTCGGCTTCGACACCGCTGGTGCGCAGGACCTGGTAGCCGAGTTCCTCGGCGAGAGCGGCGGTCCGGGTGAGCAGTGCCGTCTTCCCGATGCCGGGTGCACCCCGGACGAGCACCGCGGTTCCGTGGCTCCGTGGCTCGGCCAGCAGCCGGCGCAACAGCTCCAGCTGATCGTCCCGACCGATGAGCTCCACGTTCCCCCCATCAGACCGGGTCACCGGACCAGGTCTGTTCGACGGTCAGGGTACTGTGCCGCCACCTTCCCGGCCTGCTCCGGCGCAGCGCCGGCCGCCGCCAGACCCTGGTAGGGCGTGAACAAGAGGGATGGGCTTGGCCTACCTGACCCTCGCTCCCGTGTGCCCGCCCGAGCCGACCTCCCAGTAGAACCCAGTGCGGCCGGGCGGCCGGGCGGTCCGCTGGGCGACGGCAAGGCACCACGCAACGCCCGCTGCACTGGAGATGGCTGATTCTCAGCTGCGCGGACGCAGGGATTCCGATCATCGAACTGTTGTGCAGGTTCTGTGTGCCCTTTCTGCCTAGACTCTGGCTCTCGTACGGAGAAGGAGCACGAGTGAGTGAACAGGCGGGCCCCGTCTGCCCGGAGTGCGGAACGCCGCGCGCGGTGGACGGAACCCCGGCATGCACCTGCGCCCGCCGGGCCTCCGACGCCCACCGCGCGGGGCGTACGTCGGAGGCCGCAGCCGCGGAGGACTTCGATCCGGTACGCATCCGGCCGTTCGTGGAGGTCGGCGACGACGCGGACGCCGCGAGCGATCCGGCGGCCGAACTGACTGGCGGGGTACGGGAGTCACCCTCGCCACACCCGGTGCCGGACGCCCCTGTGCCGGGGGACACGGACGAGCCGGACACGGACGAGCCCGACACGGACGAGCCGGAACTGGGCCCGCCCGCCCCGGACCGTCGTCCCGCCGACTCCGCACGGCAGCGCCGCCGACGTACCCTGCTGACCGCCGGACTGGGAGCCGCCGGCGTCGTGGTGCTGACGGGATGCCTCGTCGGCGGGCTCTTCTGGTACGACAGCCCCGAGCGCGACGGTTCCCTGTCTGGCGGCGTACGCGCGGGCCTTCCGGACGAACAGCCCCCGGACACCGCTTCCTTGTCCCCGGCCACCGCGCAGACGGCGTCCCCCGCGCAACCCTCCCCCTCCGCCACCGTCTCGGCGGAAGCCTCCGCCACCGCGGGCCCGGCCACGTCGACCGGTTCCACAACCCCGACGGCGACGGGGTCCGGGGCCATTCCGACCGCCACGGGCGGTGCACCGCAGCCGAGTTCCTCTGGAGGCCAGGCCCCCGTCCTCCGCCCCGGAGACAAGGGGCCCGAGGTCACCGAACTCCAACTCCGGCTGCGGCAGGTGGGTTTCTACAGCGGCGAGGCCGACGGCACCTACGACAGCCAGGTGGAGAGCGCCGTCCGCGGCTACCAGGTCACCCGTGTGGTCCTCGACGACGAGTCGGGCGTGTACGGTCCGGCGACCCGCGAGGCCCTCGAATCCGAGACCTCGGAGCCGTGACGTACAGGATGTCGTCCTGACAGGGCGTCGGACGAGCTGCTGAGCCAGCGGCAGGCCGGTCGAGGCCGGTTGTCAGTGGTGGCTGGCAGCATCGTTCTCATGGCGGACATGATCGAGGACTGGCGGCCCTTCCTGGAGCGGTGGAGCCAGGAGTGGGCGGACGCGCAGGAGTTGGACGCACCGGCCGACGAGCGGCGCATGGCGGACGACGAGCCGGCGCGTGCGAGGTGGCTGGGGTTCCCCGCTGCGTCCGAGGAGCGGATAGCGGACTTGGAGGAGCGGCTCGGACGCCGGCTGCCGCCGTCGTACCGGACGTTCCTTGCGGTGACGGACGGCTGGCGGCACGCGGGCGGCTTCGTCTGGCTCCTCGCCGGCACCGGGCAGGTGCGGTGGCACCAGGACGAGGCGGGCCTGTCCGAGTACTTCCCCTTCGAGACGGAGGACCTCACGCCGGAGGAGGAACTGCTCGCCGGGATGTGGGGCCGCGCGCTGCAACTCGACGTCGAGTCGGACATGGTGTATGTCCTGCTGGATCCGGGCGACGTGGACGACGAGGGCGAGTGGGCCGTGTACTCGTACGCGTCGTGGCGTGCCAGTCCACCCGAGCGGTACCCGTCGTTCCGGGTGTGGATGGAGGAGATGTACCGGGAGTTCCACAGACTCCAGGTGGACCGGTCCCGGCGGGCCGGGTCGGAGTTCGTCAACGCGACGACGCGGGCGCTGGACACCTCCGTCGAGACGGCCCGCCTGGACGCCCTGGCGGGCCGGTACGAGCAGGCCGCGACGGCGCTGACGGACGCGGGCGCGCACGGCAGGCCCCGGGCGGGCGCACTGCGCGACCAGATCCGCCGACTGCTGGGGGAGACCTATCTGGTGTCCTTCCGCGAGCTGGTGGCCGACCCGCGGTACGCGCGGGAGGTGGTGCCGGTGCTGGCGGCCGAGAACGTACGGATGAACCGCGAGGACACGACGCTCACCGCGCGGCTCGGAAGCCTCCCCGACGCGGAGCGGGCCGCGGTGGAGGAGGCCGTGCGGCAGGTGTGGGCCGGCACATACCGCTACCCACCCGAGGGCCCCTTCGGCGACGCGGTCGATCAGGCGCGGGAGCAGGCCCGTTGGGGCGACACGGACGCGGCCTGGCGCACGCTGCGCGCCGCACTGCCCCGGTGGCGGCCCCTCGGCCCGGACCACCTCGCCCCCGTTGGCCTGTACGCCGACCACCTCCTCGGCCCCGTGATCACGCCGGAGCGCGGCCGGGAACTGCTGGCCACGCCCCGAGCCGGCCACAGTGGCGACATCCCGACGCCCACGCCCGACCTCGATCCGCCGGGTCTGTCGTGGCTGACGGAGCAACAACCCGGCAATCCCATCGGGCCCTACCGCTTCCTCCTCGTCGAAGGGGTGGAACCGGCCGACCTTCCGGGCCGCGTCGGCGCCGACGAGACCGCCGCGCTGGACGAACCGGCGATGGTGTGGGAGTCACGCCTGCGGCCGCGCGACGGCCACGGCAGCCCGCCCTGGGCGGACGAGACCACGGCCTCCGTCGGCCGGGCGGGCCAGGGCTGGAGCTTCGCCCTCCAGGCACATCCCGGTGCCACCTTCGACGAGCGGTGGTACGTCTCTCCGGCCGTCGCCGCCTCCCGGGGCACCCGGGTGGTGACGGTGTGGAGCGAGCCGTTCGGCGGACACCGCCCCGGTGTCTTCCACCTGTCTGTCGCCGAGAACGGCGAGGAGACGTACGCCGTCACCGTCCGCCCGGACACGACCGACAGCCGCGGAGCCGTGCCGAGCAGGCTGGACCCGCACCGGCTCTTCCCGCCGGACGAACCCCGTGACCAACGCCGGGGCGAGCGGCGCGCGCTGGAGGCCATAGGCGCCGAACTCGGTGTCGCCCTCCCGAGGTTCGCCCTCACCCAGGGACGACTGCACACCCTCCGCACCCGCTCCTGGCGCCGGCCGCCGGGCCCCGGCGAGGGGTATGTGACTGTCGGCGTGGTGAGGCGGCCTTAGAGGTCATCTCGACAGGCTGGTGTCTCGTCGAAGCGCCCTGCCAGTGGCGGGGGTCGAGAGACGAAGGTCTTGTGCGGGCCGGTGACGGTGAGCAGGCCAGTCATGGGCGGCCGGCTCCTTGCGTATCAGGGTTCCTCGAAGTTCCTCGGGCCGGTGGCAGGCGACGGCGTGGTCGTCCAAGCAGGCCGGGGCCGCGTCGGCGGACCAGTCGAGGAATTTCGGCGACGACGTCACGGGGGTCAGCCCTGCGCGAGGTCGTCCGGGATCGGGCCGCCGCCGTCGGGGATCCAGCGGCTGGTGTCCGGAGAGCAGCGGCAGCGTCGCGGCCGGTGTCGAGGCGCAGCTGTCGGGGACCTTCAGCGCGTCCATCCAGACGACGTTCGGCGCGCTGCGGGAGCTGTCCGTCCGCGAAGGCCGCCTGACGGGCAGCCGTGCCACCGCCGATGCGAGAGCGGCTCCCGACCGGAGCCGCTCTCCATTTCCGCGCCGTCAGCTCTGAGACCGGGCGACACGCGTCCCCGAGCTGCCCTGCAGACCAGGGACGGCGGCGAACAGCTCCCGCAGCGCGGTGGTCGCCGCCTCGACGATCTCCGCGGGAACGCCCTCGAAGAGCGCGTCGTGAGCCGCCGAGCTCACCAGGACCGAGCGCTCGGCCAGCGCGACGCCGTCTGGGGTGAGGCGCAGCCACGTGCTGCGGGCGTCGTCCGGGTCGTCCTCCCGCTCGACGAGGCCGCGGGCCACGAGGCGGTGGGTGACGTTGGTGGTGCCACCGGTGGAGAGCATCAGGGAACGGGCCAGCTGGTTCGGCTTCATGCGGTACGGCGCACCCGCGCGGCGCAGCGCCACCAGGACGTCGAACTCGGCGGGGGTCAGGCCGAGTTCCGTCAGTTCACGCCGCATCACACCGTCCAGTGCGCTGGTCATGAACATGATCCGCTTGGTCAGTTCCGAGGAGGCGTGCTCGACCTCGGGCAGCTCGGTGCGCCACGAGTCCATCCATACGTCCACGGGATCCGGTGTTGTCGTCACGCCTTGCATCGTAGGTCACTGTCGGTATAGCTTTCTAGATAGCTTTTCAAAAAGCTTTCGAACTAGAGAGGTGGGCAGAGCCATGCCCGACACCCGCGTCCTCATCCGCAACGGCCACGTCATCGACACCGAGCCGCAGCCGTTCGCCCGTCCGAACACCGACCTCCTCATCGAGGACGGACGGATCGTCGCCGTGGGCAGCGACCTGCCCTCGGACGGGGCCACGGTCATCGACGCCACCGACCGGATCGTGCTCCCCGGGTTCGTCGACACCCACCGGCATGTGTGGCAGTCGGCGCTCCGCGGGGCGGCCGTGGACATCGACCTCCATGCCTATCTCGGCATCCTGGCCCAGCACGGTCCGAACTTCCGGCCGTCGGACGTGTACGCCGCGACGCTGGCCGGCGCACTGGAGTGTCTCGACTCCGGCATCACGACCCAGCTGGACTACTCGCACATCTCCAACTCGCCCGAGCACGCGGACGCCGCCATCGACGCCCTGCACGCGGCGGGGCTGCGCGCGATCTACGGCTACGGCACCCCGGTCCACGGCGGCGGCAGCCTCGACGACGTACGCCGCATCCGTACCGAGCGCCTGGCCGACGACAACGCGCGCGTCACCATGGCGTACGCGCCGCTCGGCCCGTCCTTCACCCCGATCGAGGTGATCGCCGAGGAGTGGAAGGCGGCGGACGAACTGGACCTGCCCCTGACGTTCCACGTCTCCGCGACCCCCCTCGCCGCCCAGCCGGTCTTCGCCCTGCGCGACGCCGGGCTGCTGCACGACAAGATCCTCTACGTCCACGGCAACACGCTCGGCGACGACGAGCTGAAGCTCATCGCCGACTCGGGCGGCACCGCCTCGGCCACGCCCGGCGCGGAGGCGATGCTCGGTGACAGTTCGCCCGTGGCGGGCAGGCTGCGCCGCGCCGGCGTCACCACGGGCCTCGGCGTCGATGCCGTCACCTGCGCTCCGGGCGACATGTTCTCCCTGATGCGGGCGGCGCTGCTGGCCAGCCAGATCGCCGACGACCCGCGGATGACCTGCGGTGACGTCCTGAAGATGGCCACCCTGGACGGCGCCGCCGCTCTGGGCCTGGCCGACCGGATCGGCTCGCTGCGCCCCGGCAAGCAGGCCGACGTCATCCTGCTCCGCCTCGACGACATCAACTGCCTCACCGCCGAGCGCGACCCCATCGCCGCCGTCGTCACGGCCGCGCACCCCCACAACGTGGACACCGTCCTGGTGGCCGGACAGGTCGTGAAGACCGCCGGCCGACTGGTCCACGCCGACCTCGGGCGGGCTGCCCAGGACCTGCGGGCCACCGCGGCCGCCGTCGTCGGCATCTGAATCCCGCACCCTCAAGGAGTACGTCATGCGCGCACTGCATGTCCCCGAAGCCGGCGGACAGCCCGTTCTCGGCGAGCTTCCCGCCCCGGAGGTGACACCCGGACACGTCCTGATCAAGGTCAGGGCGGCCGGACTCAACCCCCTCGACAACGTCCTCGCGGCGGGAGCCTTCGCCGAACGGCTCCCTCACATATACCCCCTGGTCCTCGGCCGGGACGCCGCCGGTGTGGTGGAGGCGGTCGGCGAAGGCGTCGACCACGTCGAGCCGGGCCAGGAGGTCTTCGGCAACGTCCCGCTCGCCCCGCCGATCCAGGCCGGCACCCTCGCCGAGTACGCGCTGCTGCCCGCCGCCACGGTCGTGGTCAAGCCGGCCGGCCTCGACTTCGCCACCGCCGCCGCGCTGCCCCTGGCCGCCGCTGCCGCCGTGGCCGCCGTCGACCGGATCGACCCCCAGCCGGGCCAGGTCGTCCTGGTCAACGGCGCCACCGGAGGCGTCGGCCGGTACGCGGTCCAGCTGCTCGCCGCACGGGAGGTCACCGTCGTGGCCACCGGCACCCCCGACGACGCGGCACGGCTCACCGCGCTCGGCGCCACGACCGTCGTCAACTTCACCGTGGGGCCGGTCGCGGACCAGGTCCGGGCCGTCCACCCCGACGGCGTCGACGCGCTGATCAACCTCGTCGGATACACGCCCGCCGAGGTCCCCCTGGACGCGGTCCGCAAGGGCGGCACGGTCGCGACCACCACCATGGCCCCCGACGCCGACACCCTCGCCGCCGCCGGACTCACCGGCGGCATGGTCCAGGCCCACCCGGTCCGGGAGACCACGGAGCCGCTCGCCGGGCTCGCGGCGGCCGGTCTGCTGGCCGTCGACGTGCACACCGTGCTGCCGCTGGAGCAGGCCGCCGAGGGCCTGGGCGTCCTCGCCGCCGGCAAGGCCCGGGGCAAGATCGTCGTCACGTTCGGTGACTGACGCAGCCCTGAAAACCCGTCAAGGAACCATCCGAACCATCCGAACCATTCGAACAAGAGGAGTCGTGTCATGACTGGACGTCTGGAAGGCAGGACCGCCGTCGTCACCGGCGGTGCCGCCGGTATCGGCCGGACGATCGTGCAGAAGCTCGCGGCCGAGGGCGCCGACATCGCCGTCGTCGACGTCAACCCGGCGGACGAGACACGGGAGATCGTGGAGGCCGCCGGGCGGCGCTTCTTCGCCGCGAAGGCCGACGTGTCCGACGAGGCGCAGGTGAACGCCTTCGCCGCCGAGGCGCGTGAGGCGCTGGGCCCGATCGACATCGTGGTGAACAACGCCGCCATCGCCATGATGCGAGACCTGGAGAACACCACGTACGAACAGTGGAAGAACATCTTCTCCATCAACGTGGACGGCTTCTTCCTGGTCACCAAGGCCTTCCTGGAGGACCTCAAGGCCTCCGACGCGGGCCGTGTGATCAACATGTCCTCGTCGAGCTACTGGGAAGCCCCGCCGATGTTCCTCGCGTACGTCTCCGCGAAGGGCGCCGTCAACGGCTTCACCCACGCCCTGGCGACCGACCTCGCGCGCTGGGGAATCACGGTCAACGCGCTCGGCCCGAGCGTCGTGCGCACCCCGACCACGCGGCGCAACCTCACCGACGAGTTCTTCAAGGAGCACGCCCAGCTCCAGAACCTGAAGCGGGAGCAGACGCCGGAGGACGTGGCCAACCTGGTCGCCTTCCTCGCCTCCGACGAGGCCTCCTTCATCACCGGCCAGGTCCACCTCGTCGACGGCGGCCTGGTCCGCCGCTGAGCACCTTTTGACGGGCCCCGGCCGACCGGGGCCCGTCTCCCGCGTTCAGCACTCTTCCCCTCCGACTTTCCTGGAGTGATACTGCATGACCGAAACCCCGAGGACGACCGGCGCCCCGGCCCAGCAGAACGTGACCTTCCCCAGCGCGGACAGCACCGCGCACGGATACCTCGCCCTGCCCCCGTCCGGGCGCGGCCCCGCCGTGATCGTCATCCAGGAGTGGTGGGGCCTGACCGACCACCTCGCCGACGTCACGGACCGCCTGGCCGCCGAGGGCTTCGTCGCGCTCGCCCCCGACCTCTACGGCGGCAACGTCGCGCACGACTTCCGGGAGGCCCGCCGCATGATGCAGGCCCTGCCCGTCGACCGCGGTGTGGAACTGCTGTCCGGCGCGGTGGACTACCTCCTGGCACGCCCCGAAGTGACCACGGACGTGGTCGGCTCGATCGGCTTCTGCATGGGCGGAGGCTTCGTCCTCTACCAGGCGGCCGTGGACCCCCGGATCACCGCGGCCGTCCCCTTCTACGGCGTCATCAACGGCGAACTCCCCGACTTCTCCGGCCTGAAGGCCGAGATCCAGGGCCATTACGCGGAGACCGACGTCACCGTCTCGCCGGAGTCCCTTGAGGAACTCCGGCGGATCGTTCCGGAGCAGTCCGGCATCACCCCGGACATCCACGTCTACCCCGCCCAGCACGCCTTCTTCAACGACAGCCACCCCGAGGTCTACGACGCGGAGTCGGCGGCCAAGGCCTGGGGACGGACCCTGGAGTTCCTGCACAAGCGGCTGGGTTGAGTCGGCACCGCCCTCAGATCTCCACCAGATAGCTCGTGAAGCCCCCCTCACCGCTCGACACGCCCGAGATGGCGTCGTTGATCTCGTCGAGCGGCCAGGACCTGGGCCGGAGTACGGAGATGTCGACGGCACCGCTGCCGAGCAGCCCGGCGAGTTCGACGCCTTCGGCAGCGGTGAACCAGACCGAGCCGATCAGCTCCATCTGCTCGTCCATCCACCACTTCACGTCGACGCCCAACTCACCCGCCGTACCACCGATGTTGACGATCCGGCCGCCCCGCCCGACACCGCGCATCGCATCCCCCAGTGAGTCGAGGGAGGCGACGGCGCCGAGGGTGTCGATCATGAAGTCCGCGCCCCGGCCCCCGGTACGCGACCTCACCCATGCCTCGGTACCACCCTCCCGGTTGGAGAAGACCTTGACACGGTCCGGGGCGATTTCCCGCACTCCAACAGTGGCACACCGCGCGCGACGGCGAAGACACGGGAGGCGCCGAGCGCGAGGGTGGCGAGGGTGACACCGACGCCGAGGGTGCCCGTCGCGCCGTTGACGATCAGCGACTTCCCGGCGAGGGGGTCGTGCTTCTTGGCCGCCGCGTAGGAGGTGCCGAGGTAGTAGCCCCCCAGGGTCCAGTATTGGCACTTCTGCGGTGTGCCGGACCCACAGGCGTGGCAGGCGCCGCACGAGCGGCCCGGGTTGACGTAAACGCGGTCTCCCGGTGTGACCCCCACCACCTGCGCGCCCACTTCGTGAACGACACCCACGGGGTCGAGGCCGAAGACGGCCGGGAGCGGCGGCAGCGGCATCTGCGGATACCAGGTCTGCCAGTTGGCGAGGGTTACGAGGGCGCCTCGGTCGAACGCATCGCGGACGAGGCAGGCTTCTCGAAAGGGGCCTTCTACTCGAACTTCTCCTCCAAACAGGACGTCCTGTTGCAGCTCCTGGAGGGGAACGCGGGGCACGACGTCGAAGAACTCTCCGAATTGCTGCGCGACGTCACCGACCCGGACGCCGTCATCGAAATCGTGGCCCATTGGTCCGACACCCGTGCCGCGGAACAGAAATGGGGAATCATCGCCATCGAATTCCTCCGGCGCGCACGGCGTGACGGAAATCTGGGAATGCGGCAACGGCAGCTGTTCGTGACCCAGTGGGAAGAAATCGGAAAACTCCTGCTCGACAAACTCGCCCTGGGGCGCGACGGGAGAATCAGCGCCCTCGACATGGGCGGAATCGTGCTCGAACTCACCTATGGCGGTATCTCGGGATTCCTCCGCGCCAATACCGCCGGGCAGATGGTGCGGCACGTGCTCAGGTCGTTCCGCGACTCGGCCGGGCCGGCCCAGGAGACCTGACGGCCGTCCCGCCGTCACGCATGGCCCTCGGAGCTACCATCAGGGCCATGACGGAACGCTCGCGAGAGGCTGGGACGGACACCGAGCCGGAGGGGACGAGCAGGGGAACAGCCAAGCGGGCCGCAGGACGTCGTCCCACGAAAGCGAAGGCCACGGGGGACCCGAAGGCCACGGGAGACCCCGCCAAGCGGCCGACGGCCCGGCGGGAACTCGTCGAGAACGAGATCTTCGAGCAGGCGTCCCTGCTCTTCGCCGAGCGCGGATTCTCCGGTACCAACCTGGCGGACATCGCCGAGGCCATGGGCATCACGCGCCCCGCCCTCTACTACTACGTGAAGAGCAAGGAAGACCTGCTCGCCAAGCTCGTGGCGCAGATGACGGAGGGACCCGCGGCGGAGATGGAGGCGCTCGCCGCCGACGAGACCCTCGAACCGGCCGTCAGCCTGCGGGAGATCGCGTACCTCATCGCGTTCCAGCGGGCCAGCCAGCCCAAGCGCGCCCAACTGCTGCTGCGCTTCGAGGCCGATCTGCCGCCGGAGGCGGCCAAGACCCACCGCTCCGGTATGCGGGCCGGGAAGCTGGGGCTCATGCGCGTGATCGAAGAAGGCATCGTCAAGGGCCAGTTCCGGCCCGTCGACCCCGAGGCGACCGCGCTCGCCGTGGCCGGAATGTGCAACTGGGTCGCCTGGTGGAACCATCCCGGCGACCACGACTTCACGCCTGCCGAAGCGGCCGGACATGTCGCCGATCTGGCGGTGGCCATGGTGCTGAGGCCGGGGGACCGGACACCTGAGGGCACCGGACCCAAGGCGGCACTGGCCCTGCTCCGGCAGGACCTCGACTACCTGGAACGCGTCCTGGAAGCCTGACCACACATACCCCAGGCTGACGCGACCGGCCCGAGCGTCAGCCCCAGGTGGTCGGTCATTCGGCCGATCCGCCGCGGTCGTACGAACCGGACGATGGAGGGGTTCCCAGCCAGGTACGGGGCCGAGCTGAGCGGCACACGTCCCCGCTCTCCGGCCTCGCTCCCCTCCATCCAGGACACCATCACCATGTACCGCACAGCCGTGCGCAACGTTCTCGCGCACAAGGCCAGACTGCTGATGACCATGCTCGCCGTCGTGCTCGGCGTCGCGTTCGTCTCGGGCACCCTGGTCTTCACCGACAGCCTCGCAGCCGCCTCCCGCGCCCAGGCGGCCAGAAGCTACGCACACGTGGACGTCGAAGTCCGCTCCTACGCCGACGCCTCAGGAAAGGACCCCGGCATCGACCGGAAGCTGTTCGACAAGGTCGCCGGGGTGGACGGAGTCGCCGACGCCGTCGGACGGATCGAGGGTGGTGCTTCCGTCGTCGGCAAGGACGGCCGGCTCCTCGGCACCGACAACTCCAACTTCGGCGCCAACTTCGCGCCGGGGAAGAACGGCAGGGACGGGCTCTACACGTTCACCGACGGCAGCGGTCCCACCGAGGCCGGGCAGATCGGCCTCGACAAGGCCTCGGCCCAGAGGGGCGGTTACGTCGTCGGCGACACCGTGCGTGTCGCCCTCGCGGGGCCCGCGAAGACGTACAAGCTCACCGGGATCTTCACGACCGAGGCCGACACGGTGGCCGACGGCGGCAGCCTGGTGCTGTTCGACAGCGCGGACGCCGAGCGGCTCTACTCCCGGCCAGGTGTCTTTCACACCATGACCGTCACCGCCGCTCCCGGCACCTCGGACAGCGAACTGGCCGCCGCCATCGGCAAGTTGCTTCCCGGCTACGCGGACGCCCAGACGGGACGTCAACTCGCCGGCTACGAGGCCGGACTGGCCGCGGGGGACGCGGCCAAGCTCAACACGCTGCTGCTCGTCTTCGCGGGCGTCGCCCTCTTCGTCAGCGTCTTCCTGATCGCCAACACCTTCACCATGCTGGCAGCCCAGCGCACCAGGGAACTCGCCCTGTTGCGTGCCGTCGGAGCCTCCCGCAAGCAGGTAACCCGGTCCGTGCTGGCCGAGGCGATGGTGGTCGGCACCGCTCCTCCGCCTTCGGCCTGGGACTCGGGGTCGCCACGGCCGGCGTGCTCCGCGTCACGATCGGTGTCTTCGGCCCGGGGATCGCGCACGGGCCGTTGGCCGTCACGTCCACGAGCGTCCTGGCCGCGGTCCTGGTCGGCGTCCTGGTCACCCTGCTGGCCGCCTGGCTCCCGGCCCGTCGCGCCGCGAAGATCCCGCCGGTCGCGGCGATGAGCAGCGCACATCTGCCGGCGAGCGACAAGTCACTGCTCCTTCGGAATTGCCTCGGTGGCGTACTCACTCTGCTCGGCGGCACGGCCGTCGTCGCGGGTGCGCGGGCCGGTGGGCACGCGGGTGTGCCGCTCGTCGGTTTCGGCGCGTTCCTCACCGTGGCCGGCGTCATCGTGCTGATCCCGTTGCTGTCACGGTGCGCGATCGGGGCTCTACGACCGTTGCTGCGGCGAGGGTTCGGAGTCTCGGGCAGGCTCGCGGGCCAGAACGCCGTACGCAATCCGCGCCGCACCGGCGCCACCGCCTCCGCTCTGGCGATTGGACTCACGCTGGTCAGCCCACTGACCGTGCTCGGGGTCACCCTTTCTCACGTCGTGGACGGGATGACCTCCGCTGTCGTCAAGGCCGACTACATGGTGACCACGGACACCGGCGGCGGCCTCGACGCCTCGGCGGTCGCCGCCCTGCGCAAGGTCGAGGGCGTCAGAGCGGTCTCGCAGGAACAGCCGGGTTCGATGGAGATCGGCGGCAGCCAGCAGGAAGTCTCCGGAGTCACCCCCGCGGACTTCCTGGCATCCATGCGTCTCAAGGTCGTCTCTGGCTCGCTGGACACGCTCGCCCAGGGGCGGATCGCCGTCGCCGACAGCGTCGCGCGGTCCCATGGATGGCGGGCCGGGGACACTCTGCCCGTCACGTACGACGACTACAGGCACGGCAGGCTGACCGTCGGGGCAGTCTTCCGGAACAACATCGTCGTGTCGCCCGTCGTCGTCTCCACGGACGTACTGGAACCGCACGAGCCCGACACGTTCGTCCAGCGGATCTACGTCATGACGGACGGTCACACGACCGAGAAGGCGCTCGCCGGTGCCCTCGCCGGGCACCTGGCGATCAAGGTGGGCGACCGGCAGGACATCCGGCACGAGTTCGGCGGTTTCCTCGACATCGCGCTGAACGTCCTGTACGGACTCCTCGCGATCTCCCTCGTCATCGCGGTGCTGGGCGTGGTGAACACCCTTGCGATGTCGGTCTTCGAACGGCGCCGGGAGATCGGGATGCTGCGGGCGATCGGCCTCGACCGACGGGGTGTGCGGCGGATGATCCGACTGGAGTCCGTGGCCGTCTCACTGTTCGGCGCGGTGATCGGGGTCGGCCTCGGGGCCTTCCTGGGCGCGGCCGTCGCCGAGGCCGTCGAGGCGCGCATCGCCGGCTACGCATTGGTGCTGCCCTGGGACCGGTTCGCGCTCTTCCTGCTGCTGGCAGTCCTGGTCGGCGCGCTGGCCGCCCTGTGGCCGGCCCGCGGGGCGAGCAGACAGAACGTACTTGCCGCCATCGGGAGCGAGTGACCGGCCGGGCAACCGATCCGCACCGGACGGCGGTGTACGAGCGTCGAGTCCGCGCGGTGTCCGGGTGTGCTGTGTCAGGCGGCCGGGGCAAGACGGCCCGCGCGGATGGCCGCTACGACGCCGCCGTCCACGAGCAGGTCGTTTCCGGTGATGAACGTGGCGCCGGGTCCCAGCAGGAAAGCCGCGGCCTCGGCGATGTCGTCGGGAGTACCCAGGCGGCCGCTTCCCGAGGCGGCGATCAGAGCGCGCATCGTCCGGCCGTTCTCCCCGTCGAGTTCCTGCTGTCCCATGGGAGTGGCGATCACGCCGGGGCTGATGGAGTTGATGCGGGCTCCCCGCTCACCCCAGGACGCGCTGGCGGCCTGGACGCGCAGCCGGTTGCCGTACTTGGCCAGCCCGTAGGCGCCCTGTCCCGCGACCTCCGGGTCGGTGAAGGGCAGGTCCAGCAGATCGTCGGCAGGTGTGTGGGCGAGGGCGTGTTCCTGCTCCGCGCTCAAGGAGGCGGGCAGCATGTAGCCGGCCATGCTGGAGATCACGAGGCCTGATCCGCCAGGTGCGATGACCCGCTCGAATTCCTCCAGGACCAGCGCGGTGCCGAGCAGGTCCACTTTCAGTACGGCGGCGGCGGGGGCCTGCACGGGGGAGAGCCCCGCGGTGTGCACGAGCTGGGTGACGGGGCCGAGCCGCGCGGCCGTGTCCGCGAGAGCGGCAACCGAAGAGCGTGAGGAGACGTCGACCGTCTGCGTGACGATGTCGTGTCCCTGCCCGCCCAGCAGATCCGCGGCGGCGGCGAGAGTCTCCTCGTCGAAGTCGGCGAGCAGCAGCTTGTTGCCCGTCCCCTGGCGGCGGGCGATGGCCTGTCCCATTCCGCCCACGCCGATGACGACCACCACGTTCACGCCCATGAGCATCTCCATATCGTTACGATACGTTTCGTAATGTAAGTGTGCCCCTCGTAGGATGAGCCGTCATGGATGAGGCACGACCGCCCGGACGGCCCCGGGACATCAGCAGGGACGAGGCCATCCTCGGCGCGGCCCGGGAAGTCCTCCTGAGCGAGGGCTATGCCGGTCTGTCGATGGAGAAGGTCGCCGCCGCGGCCGGGGTCGGCAAGCCCACGCTCTACCGCCGCTGGTCCTCCAAAGCGGCTCTCGTCGGCGACGCCGTGCTGCACAGCTTTCTCGCCGTCGCGCCCGACGTCCGCCTGCCCGGCCGTGGCATCACGGGCAGCGCCACTCAGCAGCTGACCGACTGGTTCCGGGCCTACGCCACCTCGGCCGGCGATCCACGCCACGCAGCCATGATTCTCGCTCTGACCGCTGCTGCCGCTGAGAGCCCGCACGACGCCGAAAGCCTCTATCGCCACCACACCAGTGCCCAGCACGACGCTGTCGTGAGCTGCCTGCGCTCGGGAGTGTCGAGCGGCGAGTTCCGCGCCGATGCCGACCTCGAAGCGGTTGCCGACGCCCTCATCGGCTCGGTCCTCTACCAACTCCTCACCCGCACCAACGACGTCTCACTGCCACGGACCGAGCATCTGCTCGAGATTCTGCTGGCAGGACTGCGCCAAGGGTGAAGCGCGAGTTCACCCACCACCGGGTGGCGGAACCGCAGGTGCGGCGCTGCGGAAGGCACCGCCGTTCCAGGTACTCACAGAACCCCCCTCGCCCGCGTCGGCCCGCCTAGCCTGGAGGGCGTGAGTACCGAGAGCGACATCCGCGAGTTCCTCGCCTCCCGCCGCGCCAAGATCACGCCCCAGCAGGCCGGGCTGCCCGTATACGGCGGCAACCGGCGCGTGCCCGGGCTGCGCCGCGAGGAAGTCGCGATGCTCGCCGGCGTCAGCGTCGACTACTACGTCCGCCTCGAACGCGGCCACCTCGCCGGCGCCTCCGAGGAAGTCCTCGACGCCGTCGCGGGTGCCCTGCGACTCGACGAGGCCGAACACGCCCACCTCTACGACCTCGCCCGTGCCGTGGCCCGACGCCCCACCCGCCGCACCAAGCGCACCCGCGGCCCGCTCCCGGACAGCGTCCTGCGCGTCCTCGACTCCATGACCGGCCCGGCCTTCATCCGCAACGGCCGCCTCGACATCCTGGCCGTCAACCGCCTCGGCCGGGCCCTGTACTCACCGCTGTTCACCGAGGGCACGCCACACCCCGTCAATATCGCCCGCTTCCAGTTCCTGGACCCGCACGGCCGGGACTTCTTCCCCGACTGGGAGCAGTCCGTGAACACGACCGTCTCCCTGCTGCGCACCGAGGCCGGACGGGCCCCCGGCGACCGAGACCTCACCGGGCTGATCGGCGAACTCGTCACCCGCAGCGAGGAGTTCCGCACCGCGTGGGCCAAGCACAACGTCCGCCTGCACCACACCGGCCGCAAAGGCTTCCATCACCCGGTCGTCGGCGACATCACCCTCGACTTCGACGCCATGGAACTGCCCGCACAGCCGGGCCTGACCCTGACCGCCTACAGCGCCGAACCCCACACCCCGGCCCACGACGCACTCCAACTGCTCGCCGCGTGGGCCGCCACCGAAGACGCCTCAGCGACCGCGGACCCGGACCGTACCGGCAGCCACTGAACCGTTCCCTCCCCGCCGCCGGACCTCGATCACCGCAAGGAGTCACCACCATGCACGCGCGTATCCTCGGCCAGGGCCTCAAGGTCTCGGCGATCGGCCTGGGCTGCATGGGCATGTCCCAGAGCTACGGCCCCAATCCCGGCGACCGGCAGGACATGATCGCCGTGATCCGCGGCGCCGTCGACCGCGGCATCACCTTCTTCGACACCGCCGAGGTCTACGGCCCCTACGCCAACGAAGAGCTCGTCGGCGAAGCACTCGCCCCGGTGCGCGAACAGGCCGTCATCGCGACCAAGTTCGGCTGGCGCATCGAGGACGGCAGGTCCGTCGGCCTCGACAGCCGGCCGGAGCAGATCAAGCGGGTGGCCGACGCCTCGCTGCGCCGCCTGCGCACGGACACGATCGACCTCTTCTACCAGCACCGGGTCGACCCCGACGTACCGATCGAGGACGTCGCGGGCGCCGTCGCGGAACTCGTGCGGGCCGGCAAGGTGCGGCACTTCGGCCTGTCGGAGGCGGGCGCCGCGACGATCCGCCGTGCGCACGCCGTCCATCCCGTGACAGCGGTCCAGAGCGAGTACTCCCTGTGGACCCGCGACCCCGAAACCGAGGTCCTGCCCACGCTCGCCGAACTCGGCATCGGATTCGTCCCGTTCAGCCCCCTCGGCAAGGGCTTCCTCACCGGCACCGTCGACACCACGACCGCGTTCACCGACGGCGACATCCGCAGCACCATCCCACGGTTCGACCAGGACAACCTCGCCGCCAACCAGGCACTGATCGACCACGTGGCCGCCCTGGCGCGCGCGAAGGACGCCACCCCCGGACAGGTGGCCCTGGCCTGGCTGCTGGCCCAGCACCCGGCGATCGCGCCGATCCCCGGCACCCGCCGCATCGCACGGGTGGAGGAGAACGCCGCCGCCACACAGCTCGCCCTGTCCGCCGACGAGCGGGCGGACCTCGACGCGCTGGCGGCCCGCATCGGCGTCCGCGGCGACCGCTACAACGAGTTCCACCTGAGCCTGGTCGACAAGTAAGCGAGAGCCGTACCCCCCGGTGCCGGGAGTCCTGCCAGGGCGACCCACGATGACCCGCGGCGACCCACGACGGCTCATCGCACCCGGTACCCCGCTCCCGAGACCGTCTCGACCACCTGCGGCTGACCGAGCTTCTTGCGCAGCTTCATCACGGTGACCCGGACGGTGTTGGTGAACGGGTCGGTGTTCTCGTCCCACGCCTTCTCCAGTAACTGTTCGGCGGAGACCACCGCGCCTTCGGCCAGCAGCAGTTCGGTCAGGACGGCGAACTCCTTGTTGGCCAGCCGGACTTGGTTCCCTTCCCGGAAGACCTCGCGGCGGGCGGGGTCGAGCCGGAGGTCGGACCGTTCCAGTACCGGGGGAGCGGCGGGGCGGGCGCGGCGGGCGAGGGCGTGCACCCGGGCCGTCAGTTCCGCGAGGGCGAACGGCTTGGGCAGACAGTCGTCGGCGCCGAGGGCCAGCCCCTCGACCCGGTCGTCCACGGTGGCCGCCGCGCTGACCATCAGGACCCGGGCAGTGCTCCGCGAGGCGACGATGGCCCGGCAGACGGCGTCGCCGCGCACCCCGGGCAGGCCGCGGTCCAGTACGACGACGTCGTACCCGTGCACTTCGATCCGTTCCAGAGCGGCCGCCCCGTCGTGCACGAGGTCCACCGCGAACGCCGCCCTGCGCAGCCCCTCGGCCACCGCGTCGGCCAGGGTCCGCTCGCCCTCGGCTATCAGAACGCGCACGCGCTATCTCCCCCTTCTGTGGTTACGCCCTGGTTATACGGGTCTGTGTTGACTTGCGGTGACCTCGGGGACGGAAGAGAAGGAACGTGATGAGGACGTCCAAGAAGAGTGTGTGCGTGGTGATGGGGCTGGCCTGTCTGACCGTGGGTGTCCCCGTGACATCGGTGATGGGGGCGCCCTCCACCGTGACGGGCACGCCGGTACCGGCGCCCGTGCGGGCCGCCACCACGGCCGCCCTGCCGACCGCGGTCACCGCACCTCCGGCGGGCAACGGCCGGGCCTTCTACCACAACCCGATCATCGACTACAGCGGCAAGCTCCAACTCCCCGACGGCTACACGGAGAAGGAGTTCCTGGTCTCCGGCACGGCGAACGTCTACGAGCACGGCCCCGACGGCGAGGTGCGGGTCAAGCAGGCCGATGTGCCGTACACGACGCGGGTGTTGGTGCGGATGCCGAAGGACGCGCGCGACTTCAGCGGCAAGGTGCATCTGGAGGCGGGCCCCTCCGGCCTCGACGGCCTGTCCCGCTCCGCCGACAAGGTGTTCGCCGACGGCGACGCCTGGGTCACCGTCCTCACCCACGCGCTGTCGTCCTCCACGCAGCGCATGAAGACCGCCGACCCGGCCCGCTACGACGCCCTCAGCCTCCCGGAGTTCGGGCAGAACTGCGACATCCTCAGCCAGGTGGGAACCCTGCTGAAGACCCGTACCGCGGACAACCCGCTGAACGGCTACCGGGTCAAGTCGGTGTACGCCAACGGCTGGGCGTTCGCCGCCTCGGTCTGGCTGACGTACACGGGCGAGGGCTTCCACGACCGCGTCCGCCTGCCGAACGGGCGGCCCGTCTTCGACGGCTACCTCATCGGCAACCCCGGCGACTACCAGCCGATCAACTCCACCGCACCGGCCGTCGCCAAGGACGACCCACGCCAGAAGGTCCGCGACCTCGACGTGCCGGTCATCGTGCTCCTGACCGGACCGCAGGAGGAACAGCGTCGCCGCCCGGACGGCCCCAACTACCGTGTCTACGAGGTCGCCGGCGCCTCCACCGCGTCCCCCCGCGCGGCCCGCGCCTACGGCCAGACACCGGAGGCCTTCCTCACCACCGGCCCCTTCGCCTGCGACTACGACGTCAGCCGCTTCCCCTTCAACCAGACCTTCCAGTCCTCGCTGACCCGCCTGGAGAACTGGTCCGAGAAGCGTGAGACCCCGCCGGCCTCCGCCCACTTCGAGCGCGACACCGACGGCACCACGAAGCTCGACGCGTACGGCATCCCGCTCGGCGGTGTCCGCACCACCTACAGCGACCTGCCGACCGCCCGCTACTTCGCCAACTCCACCGACCAGCGCTACTCGATCTGCACCAGCGCAGGCGCCCAGGAGCCCTTCTCCCAGGAGCAGTTGAAGACGCTCTACGGGAACAAGACGTCGTACGTGAAGCAGGTCGCCCGCGAGACGAACCGGCTGGAGCGCCAGGGCTGGCTGCTGCCCGGCGACGCACGGGAACTCCGGCAGGAGGGGAGGGCCGTCGCCGACTTTTGAGCGCACGTCAGTCTCCCCGCCGCACCGGCAGGATCACCGACGAAGGGTGGTCCGGGTCATGGAAGACCAGCTGGTCGGCGGGGACCAGCGCGGTCGCCGTCGCCCTCGGCTCGCCCGAGCCGGGGTTGCGGTTGTACCGCGGGAACGCACCGCTGGAGACCTGCACGCGGATGCGGTGACCGCGCCGGAAACGGTACGCCGTCGGCCACAGCCGCACCTCGGCCCGGGTGACGGCGTCGGCGCGGGTGAGGCTGACCAGACCGTCGCACACATTGGTGGAGCGGCCCTTCTCGTCCACGTCGCAGACGCGGACGAAGACATCGGCGCAGCGCAGTGAGGAGCTGAACCAGATCTCGGCGCTCACCTCCCCGACCACCTCGGTGTCCTCCTCCAGGACCCCCGTGGTGTACGTCAACACGTCTTTCCTGGACTCAAGTCGGCGGTTGTCGACCCGGCCCGCCCTGACCCCCACCGCCATGCGGACACCGCCGACAGCCGGGGTCGGGTCAGCCGGGTCGTAGGCGTAGCCGTCCGGTGCGGAGGGTGGGGCCGGCTCGGCGGACAGCGTCCCGGCGGGCCGCAGGTACAGCCGCTCGGGCTCGTACCCGGGCGGCGGCCAGGACGGAAAGTCCCGCCACCGCTCCTCACCCATCACATACAGGCGTACGGCGGCCCGCTCCGCCGGCTCTTCGCCACGTGCGAGGGGCAGCGCGAAGTCCAGGGCCTCGGCGGTGGACACCGCGCCCGCACCCATGGAGACGTGGGACCAGGGGCCCACGGTGAGCCGGGCGCGGGCCCGGCCTGCCTTCTGCAGAGCCTGGAAGTCGCGTAGCTGGCCGGGCAGGAAGATGTCGTACCAGCCGCCGACCGTGCTGACCGGCACCGTGATGGCGGCGACCCGGTCGCGGTGGTCGACCGGCTGCCAGAACGGGGACGTGGCGTCATGGGCGAGGACGTTCTGGAAGTAGGAGGACGGGCGGCCCAGGACGGCCTTGTCGGCGTCCGCGAGCGGCAGTGTCGTCATCGCCCGGCGTACCCTGCCCGCACCGAGGAGCTGTCCGAGCCGTGAGCCCTGCCGTTCCTGTCCGGCCACCTGCACGCCCCAGCCGAACGGCGCCTCCAGCGAGAAGCCGTCGCCGCGCAGCTGTTCCAGCGTGAACGCCGATTCGGACACCGACGGGACGATCGCCCTCACCCGGCCGGGTACGGCGTCGGCGACGGCCCACTGGACGTACCCGAGGTAGCTGCCGCCGAAGAGGACGATCCCGTCGCCGCACCAGGGTTGTTCGAGGAGCCAGTCCAGCGTGTCGAGGCCGTCCTCGCGTTCCCGGCGCAGCGGGTCGAAGTCGCCGCCGGAGCCGAAGGTGCCGCGGGTGGACTGCACGACGACCTGGTAGCCGCGTTCGGCGAGCGGGCGGGCGAGCTGGGTGGCGATCATGCCGGTACGGCCGTACGGGCTGCGGAGAAGGGCGGTGGGCAGTCCGTCGCCGCCCGTCGCCGGTGTCCAGCGGTCGGCGAGCAGGACGGTGCCGTCCCGCATCGGCACCCATCGGTCGCGTTCGACGGTCAGGCGCCGGGTGCGCGGTGGAGGGAGACGCAGGAGGCGCTGGAGGGCGAGACTGGCGAGGCTCATGGGGTGTCCTTGCGGGTCGGAGAGTGCGAAATGGGCAGGGCTTCGCCGCGCCGCGACGTGAGGGGACGCGGCGGCGAACGGGTGGGCTGCGGTGGGGAGTTCAGTCGATACGCGGCTGGACCAGACCGGCGTCGTACGCCATGATCACGGCCTGGACGCGATCGCGGGCGCCGAGCTTGGTCAGGACCTTGCCGACGTGCTTCTTGACCGTCGACTCCGTCAGGACGAGCCGGTCGGCGATCTCGGTGTTCGTCCAGCCCCGCGCGATGGCGAGCAGTACCTCGTGCTCACGTTCGCTGAGCGTGCTCAGGCGCGGGTCGGTGTCCGGTGCGGGGGAGAAGAGACGGTGGGCGTGGGCGTCGAGCAGGCGCCGGGTGAGGCGGGGCGCCACCACCGCGTCGCCGGTGGCCACCGCGTGGATGCCGGCGAGGAGTTCCTCGGGGCGGGCGTCCTTGAGGAGGAAGCCGCTGGCTCCCGCCCGCAGGCCGGCGTGGGCGTACTCATCGAGGTCGAAGGTGGTGAGGATGAGGACGCGGGTGCGGCCGCCGGCGGCCACGATACGACGGGTGGCTTCGATGCCGTCCATGCCGGGCATGCGGATGTCCATCAGTACGACGTCCGGGCGCAGTTCGGCGGCCATGCGGACCGCTTCCGCGCCGTGTCCGGCCTCGCCGAGGCACTCCATGCCGGGAGCGCTCTTGAGGAGCATGCGGAATCCGAAGCGCTGCATGGGCTGGTCGTCGACGATCAGGACGGTGGTCATGAGGCGTGGCCTCCCGAGGCCGGAGCCGGAGCAGGGGCAAGAGGTGTGGACTCGACGGCGGGTTCGGACTCCGGTGTCTCCAGGGTGACGTCCACGAGCCACCCGGGCCGGCCCGGCCGGCGACCCGCGGTGACCGTGCCGCCGTACATCGCGGACCGCTGCCGGATGCCCACCAGACCGTGCCCGGAGCCGTCACCGACGGGACGTGGTGGCTGAGCCCCCGGGGGCGGCCCGGTGTCGACGACCCTGACCCGGATGCCGCCCGGGACGACGGCCACGGTCACCTCGGCCTGCGTGCCCGGGCCCGCGTGCTTGAGGGCGTTGGTCAGTGCTTCCTGCACCACGCGGTAGACGGTCAGCTGCACCCCGCCCCCCAACGGGACGAGATCTCCCTCCGTCCGGTAGGAGACACTGACGCCGGCGGCCCGCACCCGCGACAGCAGCGTGGGCAGGTCGGCGAGGCCGGGCTGCGGGCCGAGTGGGGGCTCCTCCCGTCGCCGAGCGCCCAACACCCCCAGAACGCGACGGAGTTCGTCCATCGCCTGCCGTCCCGTGTCGCCGATCATGCGCAGCGCCTCGGCGGTGTCCTCGTCCTGGCCGGTGGCGAGCGAGGCGGCGCCGTCGGCGAGGCCGACGATGACGGAGAGGTTGTGCCCGACGATGTCGTGCATCTCCCGGGCCACGCGGGAGCGTTCGGCGGCGGCGGTGATCTGCTCACGCTGGTCCCGCTCGACCTCCAGACGGGCCGCCCGCTCTTTGAGGGCCGCCAGATACACCCGCTGGATGCGGAGTGCGAGACCGAGCGCGATCGCGGCGATGAGCTGGCTGGCCAGGAGCAGCAGCCCAATCAGCGGTTGATCGGTGGGAAGCAGGAACCACACCGCCCCGCACATCTCGACGAGCGCCACCGCCGTGGCCCAGCCGAGCAGTCGCAGCGGCCCGTGCAGCGCCAGGCTGTGCAGGGCGGCGAGCAGACAGGCCGCGGCCAGCAGCCACAGATCCAGCGTCCACGGCACCAGCGCGAGCACGGCGACGACGCAGAAGACGACGGCCGGTCGCCGACGCCGCCACCACAGCGGTACCACCATGAGGGCGGTGACGACGACCAGCGGCCCGGGCGGCAGCGCATCGCGCGCGGCGGAGGTGTCGAACGGCCCGCTGTCGCCGCCGAACAGCGCGTCGAGCAGGGTCACCGCGACGATGACCGGCAGGACGAACGAGTCGAACAGCCACGGGTGCCGGCGGTCGATCCGACGCACCCGGGCCTGCGCCCGCAGCAGCCGGCCCACGATCGGAAGCCGCCAGGCCGACTCCAGTCCCGGGGGCGCGGGCCAGACGGGTCCGGCCGGGGGGTGGTCGGCCGGACCCGTCGTCCTCGGTGTGCTGGTCGTCATCCGCGTACCGTCCACTCGGCTCAGGCGTCGGTTCGGGTCGGCCGCACGCAGCCCAACGCCGGCGTGGAGCGGATCATGCCCGTACTGTACTCACCGGCCGAGACCGGGCCGCGTGGACAACCGACCTTGTGAGAAGGGGTGGTGGGCGTACTCATCAGGCAGCCCTCTCAAGGTTCGCGGTGCTCTGGAAGTCCACGGCGTCACTGGTCGGTCGCTGTACGTCGAACACGAATGCAGGCCTCCCGGGCACCGGTCGGGCCGCGTGAACCGGCGGACGGCCCGACCTCGCGCCACGGCCACTGCGGGGCCGCGACACCAAGCTAGGCGCGGATCGGGAGTGGCCCGTGGGTCCATGGGGGACTTCCTCGAACGCGGGAGTGGTACCGCGGTACCAGATGACATGCCGGCTCGGAGTCGACTTCGGGAGTCTGACTTCTGCAAACCGTCACCTTCGGCTGACGGACTGGCCCGTCAAGGACGAAGCAGCCGCACGATCATTTCCACGGTGTGTTCCACGGAGCGGCGGCGTGAGGTGGCGCCGGACACCAGGACGCGGACGAGGACGGCGCCGAGGAGCATGTCGAAGACGTCGTCGGGGTCCACATGGGGATCGACGCTGCCAGGGGCGGCGGCGTCGAGGATGTCGCGGAACTGGGGCCGTGCCGACACCCGCAGGATCAGTTCCTGAGAGCGTGGAGCGGTCGAAGTCCGGTTGTGCGCCAGGAGGCCCGGCGCTGCCGCGCGCGCCGCGGGAGTGGTGAAGGCGGCCGTGTAGGCGCTGGTGAACCGGTGAAGGTCGCGGCGAAGGTCCCCGGTCGGCTCGACGCTGAGCGGGTCGAGGCCGGGGAAGGTGGCCTCGCTGATCAGCTCGATCCGGGACGGCCACCGCCGGTAGATGGCGGAGGCGTGGACGCCCGAATGCTCGGCGACGGCCTGGATGGTCGTGCCCTCGAAGCCGCGCTGCTCCAGGAGTTCACGAGTCGCCGCGAGAGCTCGTTCGCTGATGGTCGGGTCAACTGGGCGGCCCGGGCGCCGTCGGGGCTTGTCCACGTCGCCGATCGTAATCGTCCGCCACGGCCGGGGGGTTCGGCCCGATCGCTATTTTTAGGAGACTGTCTTCTATAAATCGTGGCTCGTCGCTACAGTCGCAGGGTGGGTGGTGCGTTCACCGCCGCCCCCGCTGACCCTCGTCACGAGGAGATGCTGATGCGCGCTGCCGTGCTGCGGGACGGAACGGTGCGGACCGGGACCGTCGACGATCCGGTTCCCGGTCCGGGCCAGCTCCTGGTCCGGACGCTCGCCTGCGGGATCTGCGCCTCGGATCTGCACTTCATGGATCACCCCGAGGCGGGCCTGCACGACGACTCCGGACTGTCGACCTATGACCAGGGCGTCGACATCGTCATGGGACATGAGTACTGCGCCGAAGTCGTCGGCCACGGTCCCGGCACCGACCGCCGGATACCGGTCGGCGCACGGGTGAGTTCTCTGCCGATCCTGGTCGTCCCCGGAGGCCGGAAGATCATCGGCCAGAATCCCGAGGCACCCGGCGGATTCGGTGAGTATCTGCTTCTCACCGAGGCCCTCACCCGAGTCGTGGCTTCGGATCTGCCCAGTGAGGTCGTCTGCGTCGCGGACGCCATCGCGGTCGGCTGGTCCGCCGCGGTCCGCGCAGCGGTCACGGCGAAGGAGGTGCCGCTGGTCGTCGGCTGCGGAGCCGTCGGGCTGGCGACGATCGGCGCGCTCAAGGCGCTGGGCGTCGGGCCGATCGTGGCCGCCGACTTCGTGGCGTCCCGGCGGGCGACCGCCTTGGCCATGGGAGCCGACGCCACCGTCGATCCCGCCGACTCCTCACCCCACCGGGCCTGGCGCGACGTGGCCCGAGCGGACGCGCACCAGGTGAGGGAGGCGATGCCGTCGGCCGTCGCACCCGGCGGTGTCGTCTTCGAATGCGTGGGCGTCCGCGGTGTGCTGGACTCGATCGTCCGGGCGGCGGAACGCGGGACCCGGATCTTCTCGATGGGCGGCCCGCCCGAGGGCGATGTGCTCAACACGATGATCGCCAAGCGCAAGGGCATCAACATCCAGTTCGGCGGCGGCCCTTCGCCCGCCCACTGGGACCAGGCGTTCGAGGCCGTCTGCTCGGGGGACCTCGACGTCCGGCCGCTGCTGGGGCGGACCGTCGGACTCGACGAGGTGCCCGAGGCCCTCGACGCCGCCCGGGACGCGAACGGGCCGGCGCGCATCGTCGTCGTCCCCTGAACGAGATGGCGTCGCCATCCCTAGGGAAGGGCTGTGAGCGTTGAGCGAGAACGAGGAATTACGGGCCACCGTCGAGGCGTTGGCCGCCCGGGTCCGGGCGCTGGAGGACCAGCTGGAGATCACGCAACTGGTCGCCCGGTACGGGCCCGCCGTCGACAGCGGCTCCGGCGAGGCCGCCGCCGCGCTGTGGACCGAGGACGGCACCTTCGACGTCGCCGGGCATCTGCGGATGAAGGGGCGGGACGACATCGTCGCGATGGTGCACGGGGCCGGCCACCAGAGCCTCGTCCGCGCCGGCTGCGCCCATGTGCTGACCGTGCCGCACATCGTGGTCGACGGCGACCGGGCGACCGGGCGCAGCTACGCGCTCAACATCCGCTGGGATCCCGCGGCCGACGGGTTCAGGGTGGCCCGGGTGTCGGCCAACACCTGGCGATGGGTGCGGACCGAGCAGGGCTGGCGCGTCGAGGAGCGGGTCAACGCCAACCTCGACGGTTCCGCCGAACACAGCCGGATGCTGGCGCCGCCCGCCGACCACTTGCCGGACACGGCTCAGCGACCGGGTGGTTGAGCATGGCCCGCGCCAGGGAGGAAGCGTGAGGATCGGATTCATCGGACGGGGCCGTATGGGCCGCCCGATGCTCGACCGGCCGGCGGAGGCGGGACATGACATCACCGTCCTGGTGCGCCGGGCCGACACCCGAGCCGACGCCGAGGCACAGGGCCTGAGGTGCGCCGCGACCGTCGGGGAAACCGTACGCGAGGCCGACGCCGTGTTCGTCGTCCTGACGGACGACCAGGTGAGGTCGGTGTGCCTCGGACCCGACGGCACCCTCGCCGCCATGCGTCCGGGAACGGCCCTCGTCCAGCACACGACCTGCGCCCCCGACACCGTTCAGCCTGACCCGTACGTCGACGGAACTGGCCGGCGTCGACATCCCGGCCGGCCCCACGGTCATGGTGATGCCCGGCGCCGTCAACCGCGCCCCCCGCCGCTTCGAGGACCCGGCCGTCTTCCGCATGGACCGGGCCAACGTGCGTGAGCACCTGGCGTTCGGCCGCGGCGTCCACACCTGCCCCGGCGCCCCCCTCGCCCGGGTCGAGGCCCGCATCAGCATCGAACGCCTCCTCGACCGGATAGACGACATCCGGATCTCCGAAGCCGCGCACGGCCCGGCGGGCGCGCGCCGCTACACGTACGAACCCACCTTCATCCTGCGCGGTCTCAACGCCCTCCACGTCGAGTACACCCCGCTTCCCGCCGGCTGAGCGATGCCGGGTGCATCCAGGAACACGAAGGACACCGCCATGGACAGTGTGGGGCTCATCACCGGCCAGATCGTCGGCGTCAACGGCGGCTGGCACATCCGACACCACAGGAAGGGGACTCCGCGATGAGTTCCGACATGTCCTTCGCCGAGCGCTACGGCCCCTGGGCCCTGGTCCTCGGCGGCTCGGAAGGGGTCGGCGCGGCGTACGCCCGTGCCATGGCCGAACGCGGGCTGAAGGTATGCCTCCTGGCCCGCCGTCAGGAGAAGCTCGACGAGGTCGCCGCCGACATCCGGGGGCACACGGGTGCGGAGGTGCGGACGGCGGCTGTCGACCTCTCGCTGCCCGACGCGACGGCGGACGTCGTCAAGGCCGTCGACGGCCTTGACGTCGGCATGGTCATGTACTGCGCCGGAGCCGACCCCAACTACCAGCCGTTCCTGGCGGGCCCGGTCGAGATCGCGCAGCCCCTGATCCACCGCAACTGCGTGGTACCGATGCAGATCTGCCATCACTTCGCCGCACCCATGGTGGCCCGGGGCAGGGGAGGCATCGTGCTGGTCTCCTCGGCGGCCGGACTGCACGGCACACCCAACACCGCGGTCTACGGCGCCACCAAGGCCTTCGACATGCTGCTGGCCGAAGGGCTGTGGACGGAGCTGCACGAACAAGGCGTCGACATCCTGTCCCTGGTGCTCGGAGCCACCGACACTCCCGCACTGCGCCGGACCCTGGTCCGGCGAGGCCACCTGCCCGACGACACCACTCCCGTCCCCGGCGCCTCGACCTCCGAGGAGGCCGTGGCCGAGGCGCTCGCCCACCTCACCGACGGCCCGACGCACATCGTCGGCGAACGGCTGCGCGAGACCCTCCGGCAACTCGCCGCCATGGACCGCGGTGACGCGGCCAGAGCGATCGCGCGCCGCGTGGGTGGGGTCATGGACTCCGGACGACAGGAGAAGACCTTCCGATGACGGCACCGACCGCCGGACAGGACGTCCGAAGCGACATCGCCGATATCTCCGCCGTACTGGTGCGCTACGCCACCGGCATCGACCGGCGGGACTGGAAACTGCTGCGCACCTGCTTCACCGACGCGTGCGAGGCGGACTACGGCGACATCGGCCGCTGGCTCGACGCGGACGCCCTCACGGCGTACATGGAACACGCGCACGCCCGTTGCGGCCACCTCATGCACCGAGTCACCAACACCGAGGTCACCCTGGACGGCGACACCGCGACCGCCCGCAGCTACTGCGACGCCTTCGTCCTGGGCCCCGACAACGACGACGGGATGCAGGCGTCAGGCCGCTTCGACGACGATCTCGTCCGCACCGACCAGGGCTGGAAGATCACCCGCCGCCGCTACACCCTGGCGCTGCTCCGGCCGGTGCGGAACTCGGCCCGACTGCTCGGAGGCAGCGGAGGCAGCGGAGACAGCCATGAGCCACGATGACCGCACGCGTGCCGGGGGCCTCGGCCCCGCGGACCCGGCGAAGCCCCTGCGCGTCGTCCAATGGGCCACCGGAAACATCGGCACCCGCTCCCTGCGCGCCGTACTGGAGCATCCGCACCTGACGCTGGCAGGCGTGTACGTCCACACACCGGACAAGAGCGGCCTCGACGCGGGCAAACTGTGCGGCCTGGACCCCGTCGGCATCACCACCACCCACGACATCGACGACATCCTCGCCCTGGGCGCCGACTGCGTGCTGTACATGCCGCGAGCGGGCGACCTCGACGAGGTGTGCCGGCTGCTCGGCTCGGGAGCGAACGTCGTGACCACCCGAAGCGACTTCCACCACCCGCCCAGCATGGACCCCGCCGTACGTGAGCGTGTCGAGGAAGCCTGCGCGCGGGGCGGCACCTCCGTCCACAGCACCGGCAGCAGTCCTGGCTTCATCACCGAGGCCGTCCCGCTCGTCCTGGCCTCCGTGCAGCGACGGTTGGAAACCCTGATCGTCCACGAGTTCGCCGACCTGTCCCGCCGCGACTCACCGGGCCTCCTCTTCGACGTGATGGGATTCGGCCGGCCCCCGGCGGGGGAGTTCGACGAACGCCATCTGTCGCATGTGCGCAGCAGTTTCGGGCCGTCCCTGCGCCTGGTCGCCGACGCCCTCGCGCTGCCGCTCGACTCGGTCGAGGCCGGGGGAGAGGTGGCCGTCGCCGCCCGGACGGCCGTCATCGCCGCCGGAACACTGGCTGCCGGAACCGTGGCCGCGCAGCGGATGACCGTCTCCGGCATCCGGGCGGGGCGTCCGCTCCTCCAGTTCAAGGCCACCTGGTACTGCACCACCGACCTCGACCCCGCCTGGACCGTCCGCCCCACCGGCTGGCACCTGACCGTCGACGGAGACACACCCCTCGACATCGACATGCGCTTCCCGGTGCCTGTCGAGCGCATGGGCGAGGTCTCACCCGGCTACACCGCCCACCGCGCGGTCAACGCCGTCCACCCCGTCTGCGCCGCTCCCCCCGGCATCCGTACGACCGTCGACCTGCCGCCCTTCACGGCAACGCTGGCCTGACGGCTGGGCTAGTCGGAGGTCGCCCGGTCGGCTGCCGCCCAGCCGATCAGGGCTCCGCGCAGTGCGGACACCAGGCGGGTGGCGGCTTCGTCCTCGGTGCGTCCGCTCTTGATGAGGTCGAGGATGTCGCGTGGGTCGAAGAGCGCGTTCCACAGGTAGAGCGCCTCGTCGCCGAGGTCTCCCAGGCCGAGTTCCTCGGTGGTCTGGCGCAGGGGCTCGTCGAGTGCCTCGGCCTGGGGGACGAGATAGCCGGTGTTCTCGCGCAGTCGTTCGAGGTAGCCGCGGTGCGAGCGCATCTGTGCCATGGCGCCGCCGTGTTCGAGGACGAGGGACACCCACTTGCGTGACACGGCTTCGAGCTTCACCAGGCCGCGGGTGGACTGCTGGGCGCTGAAGTCCCTGAGTTCGGAGCCCACTTGGGCGCGGAAGGCGTGCAGGATCTCCTCGACGGAGGAGAAGTGGCGGTAGGCCGTCGCGGTGGACACCTCGGCGTGTTTGGCGATCTCGGCGATGCTGACCGGCGTCGGCGAGTTCTCGAACAGCCGTGCCGCCGCCTTGATGAGATGACGGCGGTTGCGTTCGGTGTCACTGCGCATGGGGCGGCTCCTCGGTGCGCGCGGGTCTGTCTTCATCGCAGGGCCGCGAGACCGTCGGCCAGCCGGCGGACACCCTCGACGATGGCCTCCGGACCGGCAGCGTACGACAGCCGCAGGTGATGTTCGCCCTGGGCCCCGAACTCGCTGCCGGGCCGCACGGCGACACCGTACGTCGTCCGCAGCGCCGCCACGACGTCGACGGACGGCAGGTCGAGGTCGTAGCGCGGGAACTGGTAGAAGGCGCCCTCCGGTGCGCTGAGGGTGAGGCCGGGGACGGCGGCGAGCGCGGCGCGCATGATCTCGCGGCGCTGTTCGTACGCGGCGCGCATGCGCGCGACGTCCTCGGCGCAGCTCTCCACCGCGACCAGGGCGGCGTCCTGGACGACCGTGTTGACCGAGCCGTTGAAGGTGTTGTGGACGCGCGCGGACGCCTGGATGAGCGCGGGCGGTCCCCAGAGGTAGCCGACCCGCCAGCCGGTCATGGCGTAGCTCTTGGAGAAGGTCTGGCAGTACAGGGTGCGCTCGCGCAGGCCGTCGACGGCGATCGCCGAGGTGAACGGGCGGCCAGTGTAGTCGAGGTCGGCGTACGCCTCGTCGGAGATGACGAGGGTGGACGTGCCGTCCAACAGGTCGGCGAGGGCTTCGAGTTCCTCACGGCCGTGCACGATACCCGTCGGGTTGACGGGGTTGCAGAAGACGAAGAGCTTGGCGTCCGTGAGGGCGTCCGCCAGTCGGTCGAGGTCCCAGTGCAGGTCCGGCGCGAGCGGTACGGGGACCACGGTGCCGCCCGCCATGGCGACCAGGTCGCCGTAGAGGGAGTAGGTGGGGTCGGGGACGACCACCTTGTCGCCGGGGTTCACGATGCCGAGGATCGACGCGGCGAGTCCGGCGGTGCCACCCTGAGTGATCAGGACGTCCGCGGCGGACACCGGTGCCTGGGCGAGGCCGGCCAGCTTCGCGGCGAGGGCCTCGCGCAGGGCGGGTTCGCCGAGCAGCGGGGAGTAGTGGGTGCGTCCGGAGCGCAGTGAGGCGTGGGCCGCCTCGGTGATCCGCTCGGGTGTGTCGAAGTCGGGTTCCCCCATCGCGAGCGAGACGAGGTCGGAGCGGGACTGCGGCTGCTGGGTGCGGCGGGAGGCGGCGGCGATCCGGGCGACGGCGTCGGCGGTGTCGTACAGCGGCGGCTGGGTGGTGATGGTGGGCGGCATGCGCTCCTCCTCTTCGGGCGGGGTGGTCAGGACTGCGGTGCGGCGCCTTCGGGGGACCCCGCCCAGCGGCTGATCTCGAGGTCGGCCGCCACGTCGCGCTGCCGGGTCGGGGCGACGACGATCTCCTGGAGGACGACGCGCTGGGGCAGGGTGACGGCCAGGCGGACGGCCTCGGCCACGTCCTCGGGCTGGAGCATGGCGGCACGCTCCTCGGGCTTCGGGGGCCGGGCGCGGTGGTCGAGGATGGGGGTGTCCGCCTCGCCGGGCAGGACGGTGATCGCGCGCAGGCCCTGGTTGCGGAAGGTGTTGTGCAGGAAGGTCATGAAGTTGCGGACGCCGGCCTTGGCCGCGCCGTAGGCGGCGCCGCCGAGCAGGTTGGGGTTGACGGCGGCGAGCGAGGAGACGGTGACGACGGTTCCGGTGCCGCGGTCGAGCATGTCGGGCAGGACGGCCTGGGTGAGCTGGAAGACCGCGGTGAGGTTGACCTCCAGGACCTGGCGCCACTCCTCGTGCGGCAGCCACTGCGGGTTGAGCACCGACGACGAGCTGCCCGCGTTGTTGACGAGCACGTCCACCGGGCCGAGTTCGGCGCGCACCCGGCCCAGGGCGCGGGTCACGTCGTCGGCGCGGGTGATGTCGACGGCGAGGGGGAGCGCGGTCCCGCCCTCGGCGCGGATCACGGCGGCGACCTCGTCGAGGGCGTCCTGTCTGCGGCCGAACAGGGCGACGGCGGCGCCGTCCCGGGCGAGCAGCCGCGCGATCTCGCGCCCCATCCCGCTGCCCGCTCCCGTGATGAGCGCGGTCCTGCCGGGCGACGTGGTCACCGTGCCTCCTCCATCAAGGATCTGATACTTCGACTGCAATTGAGAATATATTCTCAATTCGAGGTCGGCAAGGCCGCCACGTCGAATCCGAGGGCGTCGAAGGCCCCGGCCACCGCGTGCGCCAGTGCGCGCACCTCGCTCTCGTGACGGGCGAGGCGACGCACCGAGGTCTCGCGGTCGACCCAGCGGAACCGGAGTTCGCGTCCCGGCCCGGCCTGTCCGAGCAGGGACAGGGACGCGCGCGAGGCGACACCGACGATGGGATAGCCCGCGGTCAGGCTGCGGTAACGGCCCAGGACGATCAGCTCGTCCGCGTGCGGGATCTGGAGCGCTCCGATGGGCACGCCGTGCGACACGATCTCGGTGTCGGTGTCCGGGTGGCGCACCGGTCCGTCGAGCCGCAGTCCCACGTGGTCGGAGCGGGGTGTGACGACGTAGGCCGACTCCTCGATCAGCTCGCGGATGCCGGGGATCGACCGGATGCCGTGGGTGGCGACGACGTCGACGGTCCAGGGGCCGTCGTCGAAACGCGGGACGGGCACGGGCAGCCGGAACAGCGGTGCTTCGAACGGGCGGCTTCCGAATCCCCGGAACGCCGTCTCCAGCAGGACGCGGGAGCCCGGGGCGATGCGCTGTCCGAAGCCCATACGGGGGTCAGGGGCCGCGCTGCCCAGCAGCCGTTCGGTGCTCAGCGTGCCGTTCACCGCCAGGTAGGTCCGCATGCCGCGGCTCATGTCCCCGCGGACGCGCACCTCTTGCCCCGCGGGCACGACCAGCGGCGTCCAGCTGGCGGCCGGCGCGCCTCCGACGGTGACCCGGGCGGGCGCGCCGGTCACCGCGAGCAGGACGTCGGTGTCCGGGACGAGGGCCGGCTCGCCGCCGAGGTTCTCGATGAGGGTCGCGCCGCGGGGGTTGCCCACGAGGAGGTTGGCCACGGCCGCCGAGTGCTGGTCGGCGGCGCCGCCGGTGGGGACGCCGCGTTGTTCGGTGCCGCTGCGGCCGAGGTCCTGGAACGTGGTGATCCAGCCGGTGCCGGTGACGTCGAGTGCCACGGTCCTCATGTGACCACCTCGGCCGTGGGCAGCAGGAAACCGGCGTCCAGCGCCGCGGCTTCGTCGCGCGTGACCGGGACGAAGCGCATGACGTCGCCGGGGCCGAAGCAGACCGGGTCCGGCCGTGTGATGTCGACGATGGTGTGCGGGGTGCGCCCCACCACCCGCCAGCCGGTCGGGCCGGGGAACGGCTGGATGATCGCGTTGGTCCCGGCGATCATGACGGCGCCGGGGGCGACGTCCGTGCGGGGCTCGGCCCGCCGGCGCACCGGGCGGGGCACCTTGAGGCCGTCCATCATCGGGGCCATCGCCGCGCCGAGGAGGCAGACCGTGAAGGTCGACCCGGCGATCGCCTCGACGACTTCCGCTGCGGCCAGGCCCAACTCCTCGGCGACGGAGGCCAGATCGGGGCCGTGGTCGTCGTCGAAGACGACGGGGACGGCGAACGTCCGTACCGGTCGCGCGCCGACCGTACCGTCCGTGGGCGCGGGAGCCCACCGGGCCACCAGCCGGGCCGCGTACGCCACGTGCTCGAACGCGGTCTCCTGTGGATCGAACTCGATGAGCAGCGATTCGAGGCCGGAGACGACATCGCGGACACCGGGTGGGAGGTGCGCCAGGAACCGGTCGCGGAACGCGACGATCGCCGCCCGGCGGGCGGCCTGCTCGCGGTGGGGGATGGTCACCATCGCCGCCGAGTCCCCGAAGGGCTCGACGGTGACGGCGCCGTACTGTGCAGTGGTCATCGCCTGGTGCGCTCGGCCCTCAGCCGGCCAGCGCCGCCTCCGCGTTCTTCGCCTTGTCCTCCAGGACCTCGCGCAGCCCGGTCACCCGTACGCCCACGGCGTCCAGCGCGGCCCGCAGCGCGATGCCGTTGGCCAGGACGTTCGGATGGTCGCCGTGCAGGAGCAGGACGTCGGCGTCATGGCCGAGCGGGACCACGTTGCCGTCGACCGAGCGCACGGTGCCCTCGCGTACGACCTGCGCGGACCGCTCGCCGATCAGCTCGGGGTCGTAGATCAGTCCGCCCTCGTGCGAGCGCGGGACGGGCCAGCCGTCGTCGCCGTAGCCGCGGTCGGCGAGGAAGACGTAGGCCACCTCCAGACCCCGCTTGCGCGACTCCTCGGCGAGCACACCGCGCTGGCAGACCACGATGTAGTCCTTGTTGTAGGCGGCGACGGCGTCCGTGATGGCCCGCGCGTGCTTGGCGTCGGTCTGGGCGATCGAGCCCATCCGGCCGTGCGGGGCGACATGGCTGATGGTGCCGCCGTGCACCCGGGCGAAGGCGTCGAGGGCGCCGAGCTGGTAGAGGACGTCGGTACGGATCTCCTCCTCGGTCGCCTCGATGAGCCGGCGGCCGAAGCCGACCAGGTCGGGGTAGCCGGGGTGGGCGCCCAGTTCGATGCCGCGCTCGACGCAGTCGGCGACGGTCTTGTCCATGGTGCGGGGATCGCCGGCATGGAAGCCGCAGGCGATGTTCGACGAGGTGACGAGGCCGAGCAGGGCTTTGTCGTCACCGATCGTGTAGTTGCCGAAGCTCTCGCCGAGGTCGGCGACGACGGCTACCGAGTTGTGTCCGGATGACATGGTGTGTTCTCCCGAAGTGCGGTTCGGTTCAGTGGGCTTCGAGCGGCCGGCCCTTGGTCTCCCGCAGGAAGGCCACGGTGACCAAGGTGATCAGCGCGGTGAGGATGGCGGCGAAGGCGGGGATCAGGTTGGACCCCGTCGATTCGATGAGGTCGGTCATCACGAGCGGGGCGCTGCCGCCGAAGATGACCGTCGAGATGCTGAACCCGATGCTGTACGCGGAGTAGCGCACGCTGGTCGGGAACATCTCGGCGAGCATGGTGTGCACCACGGCGGCGTGGCCGGAGAACGCGATGGCCAGCACGACCGTGCCCAGACACGCGAGCCCGAACCTGCCGGTGGTGATGAGCAGGAACATGGGGTACGAGACCACGGCCATCGCGACGGCCGAGAAGGCGAGCACGGGCTTGCGGCCGACGCGGTCCGACAGCCGCGCCATGAGCGGGATGCAGATCACGATGGCGACCAGGCTCGACGCGGTCACCAGCAGCGCCCGCACCATCGAGAAGTTGTGGTCGCCGAGCGAGGTCTTCAGATACGTCGGCATGTAGACGAACAGCAGGTAGTAGCCGGGGCCGTTGAGAGCGGGCAGGAAGATCGTGAGCGCGATCGCCTTCAGGTGCCGCTTGGAGGTCAGCGCCTCCCTGAGCGGGTTGCGGGCGACGGTCTTCTGCTCGCGCAGGGCCGTGAAGTGCGGGGTCTCCTCAAGGCGGCTGCGGATGTAGAAACCGACGTAACCGAGCGGTACGGCGACCAGGAACGGCACCCGCCAGGCCCAGGAGGTCATCGCGTCGTCGCCGAGCGCGGTGATGAGGACGGCGGAGAGGGCGCTGCCGAACAGGAGGGCCACGAACGAGCCGACGGCGATGAAGCTCATCATGAAGTTGCGGCGCCGGTCCGGCGCGTACTCGCCGACGAACGACATGGCGCCCGCCACCTCGCCGCCCGCGGAGAAGCCCTGGAGTATCCGGAGCAGGACCAGAAGGGCGGGCGCGGCGATCCCGATGGTGGCGTGGGAGGGGATGAGGCCGAGCGCGGCCGTGGCAGCGGAGATGAGGACGAGAAGGGTGGCCAGCAGCTGCTTGCGCCCGAGTCGGTCGCCGAGATAACCGCAGATCACGCTGCCGAAGGGGCGGGCCAGGAAGCTGATCAGGAAACCGAGGTTGGTGAGGAAGAGCCCGCCGCTGTCGGCGTTCCCCATGATGTTGGCCGCGAGATAGGTGACGAGGAGGCCGTAGATGCCGTAGTCGTACCACTCGACGAACGAGCCCACCGTGCCTGCGACGGTGGCCTTCCGGACGACCTTGTCATCGGCCGGGACGGCGGCCCCGGTCCGGGGTGCCGCCTCGTGACGGTCCGATGGAATGCCAAGCCGATCTGACGTTGCCATACGCGTTCGCTTTCGATGTCGCGGACTCCGGGGACGGTGTCCTGAGGATCGCGTGGGGTCATGAGGGGAGGCCGGTGCCGGCGCCTCAGGGGAGTTGCGAGGCTGCGGGGGAGAGCAGCGGAACGGCGTCAGAGCCGAGTTGCGACGTGAATCTCGAATGAGAATAGATTCGCATTCTGGCGGTGGTCAAGGATGCGTGTTGCCCTCACGTTAACCTTCCGCTTCCATCGTGCTTCCGCCTTGGACTCCGAGGCGTTTGCGGTGATTTGAGGGCGGAATCCACGGGCGGTGGAGGTTCGCTGAGGTGAGTTTCGGCCAGCTGGAGGCGGTCGTTCCCTTCCCATCGCTCCTTGCGCGGTCATCCGGATGGATGCAGACTGGCCCCGCAAAACGCGAAAGCTTTCGCATTTTCACCGGAGGGAAGTGGCGATGCCCCAGGACAACGTGCGCGTGAACCCCACATGGGAACGCGTCGACGAACACCTGCTCAAGCAGTTCCGCGGCCATTCCGTCGCGAACCTCGGCGACGCCCTCGACCGGCTGAACATCGTCGACGGTGGGATCGCCCCCATCTGGAGCGGCGCCAGGGCCGTCGGCACGGCACTCCCGGTCCTCACGGTCGCGGGCGACAACAAGGCCGTGATCGCCGCGCTCGAGCACATCCGGCCCGGAGACATCCTCGTCATCAACGCCTTCGGCTACGACGGCCGCGCGATCATCGGCGACAACCTCGCCCAGCGGTTCGCCGTGCACGGCGCCGCTGGGGCGGTGGTCGACGGGTACGTACGGGACGCCGCGATCATCGAACGGCTCGGCGTCCCGGTCTTCGCCCGGGGCCTGACTCCCGCCGGACCCTTCAAGAACGGTCCGGGCACGATCGGCGAGGCCGTCGCGATCGGCGGCGTCGTGGTCAACCCGGGCGACATCGTCGCCGCGGACGGCGACGGAGTCATCGTCATCCCCCCGCACCGCGCCGAAGAGGCGCTCGCCGCCGTCGAGGAGATCGTCGCCCGCGAGGAAGCGCTCGACGCCGAGGTAGAAGCGATGCGCCACACGGCCGCCCGATGAGCGGCGAGGGCCGGGTTCCGGGCCGCCTTCGCGTGGCTGTCGCCGCGCCGCTGTCCGAGGAACTCCGCGCGCTCGTAAGGACCCTGGAGCCGCGCGTCGACCTGGTGGTCGACCACTCCCTCCTCCCTCCGATGCGCTGGCCCGCCGACTTCGCCGGCGACCCGGCCTGGCAGCGCACCCCCGAACAGCAGCGCGCCTACGAAGCCGCCATCGACTCGGCGGACGCCCTCTACGGCATCCCCGACGTCGACCCGGCCGCCCTGGCCCGCACCGTCCGCGCCAACCCGCACCTGCGCTGGGTGCACACCATGGCCGCGGGCGGCGGCGGCCAGGTCAAAGCCGCCGGGCTGACCGACGAGGAACTCCGCAGGGTCGCCTTCACCACCTCGGCCGGAGTGCACGGACGTCCGCTCGCCGAGTTCGCCGTCTTCGGCGTGCTCGCGGGCGCCAAGGACCTGCCCCGCCTGCACCGCCAGCAGCACGACCACGAATGGAGCGGCCGCTGGACGATGGGACAGGTGAGCCGGCAGACGGTCCTCGTCCTCGGACTCGGCGGCATCGGCGCGGCCGTTGCCGCCTCGCTGCACGCGCTGGGCGCGACGGTCGTCGGCACGAGCCGCAGGAACGTCGAGGTCCCCGGCGTCTCCACCGTGATCCACCCCGACCGCATCACCGAGGTGGCGCCCACCGTGGACGCCGTGGTGAACACGCTCCCCGGAACGGACGCGACCGAACACCTCCTCGGCAAACGGTTCTTCGACGCCCTGCGCCCCGGAGCGACCCTCGTCAACGTCGGTCGCGGCACCGTCGTCGACGAGGCCGCCCTGACCCACGCCCTCGACTCGGGCAGGGTCGGCTTCGCCGCGCTGGACGTCTTCGAGACGGAACCGCTGCCCGTTGACAGCCCTCTCTGGGACCACGACCGCGTGCTGGTCAGCCCGCACACCGCGGCGCTCGACGCGGCGGAGGACCGCCGTATCGCCGAACTCTTCGCCGCCAACGCCACCAGGTTCCTCGACGGCCAGGAACTGGCCAACCGCGTGAACATCGTCGAGTTCTACTGACCAGCCAGGGCGACGTTGCCGGGACCTCGGCCTCGGCATCGCCGAGGGGCGCGCTCCCAACGCCAGGAGGAGAAGAGCACGGCTGGGAGGTTCTGCCAGTACCTGGAACGGCAGGGCCTCCCGCACACCTGTGATCTGCGGTTTCCTCGATGCTGTCAGCGGATGCGGCCCCGGGTTCCGGAAGGCGGACGCGCCCCTGGGATGCCCGTCGGCCCCGGGCGGCCGACTGTGGACAAAGAAGCATTTCGTGTTCGTACCATTGCAAGGAGTCACCTCATGGCGAAGCAGTCCGCGCCTCAGGAACTGGCCGGCATCGCGCCGAAGCTCGTCGAGCTCACCGACGAAGTCCTGTTCCAGGACGTGTGGGAGCGCCCCGGGCTCTCCCCGCGGGACCGCAGCCTGGTCACGGTCAGTGTGCTGGCCGCCCTCTACCGCAGCGAGCAGTTGCCGTACCACCTGGGTGTGGCCCTGGAGAACGGGCTCACGGTCGAGGAGCTGTCCGAGGCGATCACGCACCTGGCGTTCTACGCCGGATGGCCCAACGCGATGACCGCGATCACCCTGCTGAAGAAGATCGCGGACGAGCGCTCCGCCTGATCCCCGCGCGAGCAGCAAACCGGCCCCGCACTGCCAGCGGGGCGTAGTGAACCAAGGCAAAGGAACAAGATGGCCGGCAACGGATTCGACCAGATCTTCCCGCTCGGCGAGAAGAACGACGCCTTCGCGCAGTACTTCATCGGCCAGAGCTACCTGGCGCCGCTCGCCTCGGGCAGCGTTCCCGTCATGAACGTCTCCTTCGAGCCGAGCTGCCGCAACAACTGGCACATCCACCACGGCACGGACGGCGGGGGTGACCAGATCCTGCTGTGCACGGCGGGCAGCGGCTGGTACCAGGCCGAGGGCGAGGACCCCGTCAGCATGGAGCCGGGAACGGTGATCCGCGTCCCGGCGGGCACGAAGCACTGGCACGGCGCGAAGGCCGACTCGTGGTTCTCCCATCTCGCCTTCATCACGCCGGGCGAGAACGTCAGCAACGAATGGCTCGAGCCGGTCACCGACGAGGTGTACGGCAAGCTGCCGAAGAACGGAACGCACGCATGACCGTCCTGAACGAGACCTACACGCTGTCCAACGGCGTCGAGATTCCCAAGCTCGGGCTCGGCACCTGGTTCATCGACGACGACAAGGCGGCCGACGCGGTCCGTGCGGCCGTGGAGACCGGCTACCGCAACATCGACACCGCCCAGGCGTACGGCAACGAGCGCGGCGTCGGCGAGGGCGTGCGCACCGCCGCGGTCCCCCGCGATCAGCTGTTCGTGTCGACGAAACTCGCTGCCGAGATCAAGGACTACGACGAGGCGGTCGCCTCGATCGACGAGTCGCTCCGGAAGCTGGGCCTGGAGTACATCGACCTGATGCTCATCCACAGCCCGCAGCCGTGGGACGACTTCCGCGGCGGCGACTACGCCGAGGGCAACCGGGAGGCATGGCGCGCCCTGGAGGAGGCCCACCGGGCGGGCAAGATCCGCTCCATCGGCGTCTCCAACTTCCAGCAGCAGGACCTGGACAACCTCCTCCAGGGCGCGACGGTCGTACCGCACGTGAACCAACTGCTCGTCCACGCGGGCAACACCCCCTCCGAGCTCCTGGACTACTGCGCGGGCAAGCAGATCCTCGTAGAGGCGTACTCGCCGATCGCCCACGGCGCGATCCTGGAGAATGCCGAGGTCAAGGCGATGGCGGAGCGGTACGGCGTGTCCGTCCCGCAGTTGTGCATCCGCTACACCCTGCAACTGGGCACGGTGTCACTGCCCAAGACCGCCAACCCCGACCACATGCGCTCCAACGCCGAGGTCGGCTTCGAGATCTCCGACGCCGACATGGACGCCCTGAGGGCCCTGCACGATGTGGACTACGGCGACCACAGCGCCTTCCCTGTCTACAGCGGCAAGTGATGCCATGTCGATGACCTTCTGTTCTGTTGCTGGTGTGGGGTTGTTGTTGTCGGCGTCGGGACTGTCGGTGTGCAGCAGCTCCAGGACACGGGATGTGCGGCGGCGGACGGCGGCAACGGACCGGCGACGACCGGTATCTGACGTACCGTCAGCGGCACGCCCGGCGCTGCGGCGATCTCGGCGTACGGCCTGCGCGCCGCGCGCGTGTCCCGTGACCCACTTGCTTGGTCTCTGACGTTTACCATTCAACTCCTGCGTCAATATTGTCCATCTCGTCGAGGTCGGACGGTCCGTGGGAATCCCGGGTCGGTGAGGTGAACGGCCGTGGCCGCGCAAGCCGGGCGGTTCGAACCGGGCTCTACGGAGAAGGCGACAGGCGGCCGGAGTTGTGCGCGGTGCCTCGTCAACGGCGGACCGGCCGCCGTCGGTCATGTAACGGACGCGCGCTCCAGACAGGTCCGCGGGAGGCCGGTCATGCCGCAGGGAACTCGGGCGGCGGTGAGACGTCAGGGGGCCAGCGCGCCCAGGAGTTCGTCGAGAACCGCTTCCTGGCGCCGCGGCGTGGTGGAAGGGACGAAAAGGGCGTTGATCTGCAAGCCCATGAGGGCGGCGAGGAGGCCGTCGATGACGGCCTCGTCCGGCGTTGCGGTGGTGACGTCGCCGTCCTCCCGGGCCTGTTGGAGATAGCCGTGCATCTGGGCCCGCCAGGTGATCATGACGGTCTCGTGGACGGCGGCCATGCGGTCGTCGTGCAGGGCACGGTCCCAGAAGGCGATCACGACGCGGGCTTCCAGGAGCCGTAGTTCGTCCAGCGGCATGATCTCCCGGCAGAGCAGGCGCAGCGCGGTGAGTCCTCGCTGTTCCCCGATGGCGTGGCTCGCCCGGACGTTGGTGGCGTCGAAGGCGTGTTGGAAGGCTGCCTGGAGGATCTCGTCCTTGTTCCGGAAGTACCCCGACAGGGCGCCGTTGGCGTATCCGGCCTCGGCCGCGAGTTCCCGCATGGTGACGGCGTCCAGTCCACGGCGCGCGATCAGGGCCCACACCGCCTCGACGATCTCACGGCGCCGCGCGTCGTGATCGACGATCTTCGGCATGTGCCCTTCCCTCCTGGAACCGTCCCGCCGGCCAGGCCCGACCCTAGCTCACGTCGTGCCTGGCCAGGGGAGGGGCAGTGAGGGTTCAGGCGAGCATCGCGGCCATGCTGACCACCATGACAAGGCCTCCGGATTCGCGCAGCATCAGGCTCCGGTACGGCAGTCGGTGCCGCGGAGTACGGGCTGCCGGCCTGATGAGCCCGAGACGTGCGTGGAGGTGGGCGGCAGCCCGAGCTACGGCCCAGCAACCGGTCAGGAAGAGGAAGACCCACGGCTCCCAAGCGGTGGACCCGTGGGTCATGTGCATACCACTCGCGTGGCTGGTCCGGGCGGTGGCCGCGGTGAGCACGACCATGACCGCGAGGTCCGCGACGGCGGCAAGGCGGCGTGCGGGGCAGCCCGTGAAGGCGGTCCACAGACAGGCCAGGGCGATGGCGGCGGCCCCGGTGAGGAGGACGTCGGGGTCGGGGTGCCGGGGCACCATCAGCGCCATGACAGCGAGCACGATCGCGTGGGGTGCCCAGTGGCGGACGGGCCCGGGCAGATGCCCGGCGAGACAGAGAACCGCCCCCGCCGCACCGGCGAGGGCCAACGCGCCCTGCACACATGCCTCCTACTGGTCGCGGGTCGGGAGCAGCGGGGCCCGGAGCCGGACCCCGCCGCCGGGTCTCAGGCGGAAGGACCGTCACTGCGTCGTCGTACGGCGATCAGGGCGCCGATGGCGAAGAACAGGACCACGACACCCTCGAAGAGACCGGCCAGCGCCGCGGAACCCCCGATGAGCGTCGTGAAGTTGTCCAGCACGAGCCACACCACCGCGCACAGTCCCAGTCCGCCCAGCACGGGGGCGATCCGGGTGTGCCAGAGGCGGGAGTCGGCGTCGCCCCGTCCGAAGAAGACCACGACCGCGACGCTGACCAGGATCATCAGCACCAGCACGCCGAGCGTGGCCAGTCCGCTCATCCAGGTGAACAGCTGGAGCACCGGATCGGCCCCGGCGAGGGCGAACACGGCCACGACGACGGCGGCCGAGACCGTCTGGGCCAGCGAACCGATGTGCGGGGAGCCGTGCCGGCCGTGGCTGCGGGCGAGCGCGGCGGGCGCGCTGCCCTGGCGGCCGAGGGAGAACAGGTAGCGGGCGATCGCGCTGTGGAAGGCGAGCAGCGCGGCGAACAGGCTGGTGAGGAGCAGGATTTCCATGAGGTCGGAGGCCGCGCCGCCCACGTACTGACCGGCGACGGCGAAGACCAGCCCCGAGGTGTCCGCGGCGGCAGCGCTCTGCACCTTGCCGGTGCCGACGGCCAGCACCATCGCCCAGCTCGCGAGGGCGTAGAAGACACCGATGAGGACCACGGCGCAGTAGGTGGCCTTCGCGACGCTGCGCTTGGGGTCGCGGGCCTCCTCGCCGTAGATGGCGGTGGCCTCGAAGCCGACGAAGGAGGCGACCGCGAACATCACCCCGATCCCGGGGGAGCCGGACGAGAAGGAGTGCGGGGTGAAGGAGTCGAGGTCGATGCCGTCGGCGCCGCCCTGGACCAGCACCGCGACGGCGACGACCGCGACGATGCCGACCTCCAGCACGATCAGCAGGGACAGCACCTTGGTGCCGACCTCGATGTTGCGGTAGCCCAGCACCGCGACGAGCGTCAGGAGGAGCCCGCTCCACGTCCACCACGGCAGGTCCGGGCCGCCGTACTTGGTGACCAGTCCGCCCGCGGTGACCCCGGCCAGGCCGTAGATGCCCGCCTGGATGGCGCTGTACGTCAGCAGGGCGAGCCCCGCGGCGCCGGTGCCGGTGACCCTGCCGAGGCCCGCGGTGACGTACGAGTAGAAGGCACCGGCGTCGACGACGTGGCGGCTCATCGCCGCGTAGCCGACGCTGAACAGCAGGAGGACGGCGGCGACGAGCAGGTAGGCGGCGGGGACGCCGGGGCCGTTGCCGATGGCGAACATGACGGGCAGGGCGCCGCCGATGGCGGTGAGCGGAGCGGCTGCCGCGACGACGAGGAAGACGATGCCGGTCACGCCGATCGAGCCGCGCAGGCCGGGAGCGGGAGCGGCCTCCGCAGAGCCCGTATCGGGTTGTGCGGTCAGGTCAGCCATGGTGGTCCTCCGGTGCGCAGCAGGCGTGGGCGGTCGGAGTGGGGGGAACGTCGAGCGTGGGGTTGCGGTCGAAGAAGCCGACGGGCTTGAGCTTGAAGCCGGTGTAGTCGACCGGCATGATCGGCCAGTCCTCCGGCCGGGGGGCGTGGGTGAGGCCGAAGGTGTGCCATACGACGATGTCCTGGCCGTTGCCGTCCCCGTCGAGGTCACGGTCGGCGGCGGCGTACGCGGGCAGCCCGGCCCCGCCGGGGTGCTGGTTGACGAAGTCGCCTGCCGGGTAGCGCTCGGCCGGGTCGTAGCGGGTCACCCACAGGTGCTTGGTCGCGAAGGCGGCACGGGCGGCGACGGACGAGTCCGGGTCGGCGAGCAGGGCGGGCTTGCCTTCAGGGAGGAGCGCGTACGCCACCGGCTGGCCGAGGCGGTTGAGGGAGGCGGGGTTGGAGATGTGCCAGACCCGGTCGACGCCCGCGTCGGCCATGCGTTGCGCCTCGCTCTCCCGGGTGAGCGGGGTACGGCGCAGGGCGAAGGCGTTGCCGCGCGGGTTGTCCGGGCCGATCGGCACCCGGGCCGTCTCGACCTCCTCGACGCGGTTGGCGGTGCCGTCGACGGCCATGTCGAGGCGGGCGCTGAACAGGTGCTGGTGGTACGGCGCCCCGAGGCCCGGGGCGATCTCGGTGGAGTAGGGGTAGTCGCCGCCGGGGTGGGCGGAGGTGAAGACGACGCCGGTGGCCTTGGCCTCGAACTCGATGGTGCCGTCGAGGTAGAGGTACCAGTAGAAGCCGTAGTCGTAGTTGCCGACGGTGGTGAAGAAGGAGAGCACCATGCGCCGCTGGCGCCGGGTCTCGGCGGACCCGGCCCACAGGTCGGTGTGCTTCCAGAGGATGCCGTAGTCCTCCTCGTGCAGGCAGATCGCGTTGGTGAGGGTCTTGGGGGTCCCGGTCTCGTCGGAGATGACCGCGTCCAGGTAGGTGATGTCGCCCAGGCAGTCGCAGCCGAGCTGGAGGGCGTTGGCGTACCGGCCGATGAGGTACTCGCCGGTGTCGAAGTAGTTCTGCCAGGACCGCACCGGGGAGGGGTCCGCGTAGGGGACGACCATCTCGGCGATCGACGCGCGGTGGACGACCGACCGTCCGGCGAAGGCGAGCTGATGGAGGATCAGTCCCTCGCGGGCGTCGAAGCCGATCCGCAGCGTCCAGTTCTCCCAGGTGAGCAGGTTGCCGTCGAGGGTGAAGCTGGGGCCTTCGGGCTGGGTGATCTCGATGGGCTTCTGGCTGGTGCGCAGGGGGCCGGTGACGGCGGGGTCGTCGAAGTTGCCCGACTCGGTGGGGATGGGGACCGGGCCGTGGTCGAGGACGCGGTCGACGGTGCGGTTGAGGACATCGACGTAGGCGACCAGTCCGTCGACCGGATGGGCCCAGGCGTGATCCGTGGCGTGCTCCTGGACGAAGGCCAGGCCGCGCAGGATGCGGCGGCCGCGTTCCTCGGGGTACTCGTCGGCGTAGACCCCGGCCGACAGGGGCGCGACCCGTACCTGGGAGACGTCCAGGTCCCGGCTCCTGAGCGCGGCCAGCCATCGTTCGTCGGCGGCCAGGATCTCCTCGACGAGTGCGAACTCCTCGTCGAGTACGGGGAGTTGGCCTTCGGTGGCGGCGTCGAGGATGCGATCGGAGTCGACCCGTCCCTGAGTGAGGGAGACGATCACGTCCCGGGCCGGCCCGCCTGCCGGGTCGGTGTCGAGCAGCAGCACTCTCACCCGCCGGTCGACCGGAGCCCCCGGCGTGTGGGCGAGCAGGTCGTCCTTGGCCGGTTCCTCGAGGCCGAGGTAGGCGAAGCGGGTCGAGTGCGTGAGGAGACCGGCATCGGCGAGTGTCCGGCGGGCGGTGTCGATCTCCATGGTGGTGAGGGGGTCGAGCGGATGGAGTTCTGTCGGGACGGGCGAGGGCGGTGTCAGGACGTCCATGGGTGATTCCCCTCCGGGGGCATGCCGCGCATCTTTTTTCTACGGTCGTAGACAAAAGATGTGCGGGTCGCGTTTCACCCGTGACCTTCACCTGTTTCTCCGCCGTTAAAGGCGTACGGGATCGTCCCCGGTCGGTGCGAGCATGCCGAGCCGGGCGCAGCCGAACTCGGCCCCGGCGTGGGCGTTCACATCCATCGCGCGGGAGGGCTCATACTTGTGCGGCGAGCCCGCCGCGACACCGCCGCGATCACCGCGATCGAGATCACCGTGCACCCACCGGCCCTGCCCGACACGCAGGACCCGAGCCGGGCCCTCCGGCCGCTGGGGCCAGGCCGCCGGCTCTTGGCCGCGGATTCCCGCAGTTCATGGCCTCGTGGTGATGGTCGGAAGCGGCTTCTCCCGGAGTTCGCGACGAGGACTTGTCCGGCCGATCATGTTGCTGGCTAGGGCGCGAGCGTGTCCAAGCCGAGCGCGAGCAACGAGACCAGCGGCATGGTCTGCCTGTGGGTCGAGCCGTGGGCCGAGACATGGTGATCACGATGTCGCCTCACAGCGGCCCGTTCCCGATCTCGGCCCGCTGGTAGCCTCTGCACGCGCTGACCAGCGCAGCCGTCCTGGAATTGATCCTGCGGCTCCGTTCTTGGAAAGAGTGACGTGATCAAGCGGGTGCACATGACCGCCGGTGTGGTTTTGGCGGCAGTCATAGTCTTGTCCGGATGCGGCGCTACGAAGTCGGACAAGGCGAAGTCCACTCCGCAGCCTGCGTCAACGGCAGGAAGGTCTGGCAGCGCGGTCGGCGCCCCCAGTGCCGACTCCGCGTCGAGTACCGGTGCAAGCGGCGGCAAACAGAGTTCGCGGTCGACCGCCCCTTCCACCCCCACGGCGTCCCCCTCCGCCACTGCTGCCCGGCCTCTGAAGGACGGCACCGCCGTGCTCACGCACTGCGCGGACACGGACGACCCGTACGTGACCGTCGCGGTCCGGAATCCGAACGGGCGCCAGGGTCTCTTCGGCGTGAAAATCAGCTACAAGAACGCAAACGGCTTCACCATGGCCGAGACCTACGACCAGGTGTCGGTGCCTGCGAAGAGCAAGGCGAAGGTCCGGGTGGCCGTGGCCGGCGCGGGACCCGTGGACGAGATCGCTCGCTGCGAGGTCAATCCACGGGCCACTGCCGTGCGGTGACGGCCCACGGAGCTCACCTCGTCCCAAAACGGCCTGGGTGCCGCGCGACGATGGGACGCGTGATCGCCCGGACAGCGCCTCGTTGCCCGACCTGGTCCCGGTCAGGATGCCGGGGCGGTCAGGACGGCCTTGGCAGCCAGCCGGAGATTCCTGATCATCGGATTCGGGTCGCCCTTGCGGCTGACCAGGACGACCCGGCTCGGGGGAGCGCCCTCGACCGGGACGGTGACGAGGTCGGGACGCAGTGAGCTACGCCGGTCGCCGACCGGTAGCACGGCAATCGCCTTGCCGCTCGCGACGAGTTCGAGCTTGTCCTCGTAGCTCTCGATCGGCGGCACGCCGGCCCCGAGGATCCGGTAGGAAACCCAGTCCGCGGTCTCGAACGCGCACGGTGCCGCCTCTTCGCCGGCCAGTTCGTCCGCCGTCACCGACGCGCGGTCGGCCAAGGGATGGTTGCGCGGGACGACGAGCATTCGGGGCTCCTCGTACAGCGGAGTGGTGAGCACGTCGTCGGCGACGAATGGCAGCGGGGCCCGCGCGATCAGGGCGTCGACGCGCTTGTCGGACAGTGCCCCGACGTCGCGGCAGTTCAGATGCCGGGTGGCGATCTCGGCGTCGGGGTGGCGGTGGCGCAGTTCCCGTACGGCGGCGGTGATCACCAGGTCTTCGACGTAGCCGATGGCGATGCGTTCGGTCTGGGCTTGTTCCCGTACGGCCTGCTCGGCCTGGCGGGCGGCTTGCAGCAGGGCTTGGGCCCGGGGGAGGAACGTCTGGCCGGCCGGAGTGAGCCGGGTGCCCTGGGGGGTGCGGTCCAGGAGTCGTGTGCCGAGGTATTTCTCGAGCCGTTGGATCTGACGGCTGAGCGCCGGCTGGGCCACGTGCAGGTCGGCGGCGGCCCGGCCGAAGTGCTCATGCGCCGCCACCACGGTGAAGTAGCGCACCAGCCGCAGTTCCAGGTCCTGCCCGAGGTCGTTCACCCTTGCAGGGTACGCGTCATGCCGTTTCGGAATGATCGGGTTGCCGATCAGGTCTTGGACGGCCCGCCCACCTCGGGCTTTGACTCAAGGGAGCAACGTTTCCCCGAGAAAGCGACAGGCGCGATGAAGGCGATCCAGTTCCACGCAGCGGGCGGGCCGGAAGTTCTGCGGTACGACGAGGTGCCGGTTCCCGAGATCGGCCCGGGCGAGGTGCTCGTCCGGGTGCACGCGGCGGGCATCAACCCGCCGGACTGGTACCTGCGGGAGGGGATGAAGGTCATGCCGCCCGAGATGAGGCCGGTGCTGGAGTTCCCCCTCACCCCTGGAACGGACATGTCGGGCGTGGTCGAGGCGGTCGCTCCAGACGTCCGCGGGTTCGCCGTTGGCGACGAGGTCTTCGGGATGCTGCGGTTCCCCGGCTTCGACGGCCGGACGTACGCCCAGTACGTGGCCGCGCCCGCTTCTGACCTGGCGCACAAGCCGGCCGGTGTCGACCATGTGCAGGCGGCCGGGGCGCCGATGGCCGTGCTGACGGCCTGGCAGTACCTGGTCGATCTCGGCCACGACGTGCCGTCTCCTTTCACCGGCCAGGTGCACCAGCCGGTGCCGCTCACGCCGGGGATGACCGTGCTGGTCAACGGGGCCGCCGGGGGAGTGGGCCACTTCGCGGTGCAACTGGCGAAATGGAAGGGTGCACACGTCATTGCGGTCGCCTCGACCCGGCACGAGGGGTTCCTGCGCAAGCTCGGCGCCGATGAGTTCATCGACTACACCACGACACAGGTCGCGGACGTGGTCAGCGGTGTCGACCTGGTGATCGACACCGTCGGCGGCCCGGACAGCGCACGCTTCCTGACCGTGCTCAAGCGCGGAGGCACGATGCTTCCGGTGTTCTTCGCCGAGTACGACCCGGAGGAGACGGCGCGCCTGGACATCACCGTCTCGAACATTCAGGTGCGTTCCAACGGCCCCCAACTCGCCGAGATCGGGCGCCTGTTGGACGAGGGCGCACTCACGGTCGGGGTGGACAGCACCTACCCGCTGTCGGGAGCGGCCAACGCCCACACGCGAGCCGCGCAGGGCCACATCCAGGGCAAGATCGTGCTGACGGTGGCCTCGTGATCGCCGAACTCCAGCAGACGGTGGCGAACTTCGCCCACGCCCTGGACGAGCTGAATGTGCCCGAGCTGGAAACGGTCCTGACCGAGGACACCACCTGGACCATCACGATGCCCGGAAAGCCGCTGCTCGGCCCGGTCGCCGGACGAGCGGCGGTGCTCGACTTCATCCGTGCCGGGCACTCGGCCCAGACCGGAAGGGTGCGGCACCACCTCGGCAACGTCGCAGCCGCGAAGGCGGACGCCGCCACCGCCGAGGTGCGGGCCTATCTGCTGCAGACGCGAAACACCGGCGAGCGCATCCAGTTGATCTCGACCGGGGTCTACATGTTCAGCCTGCGACGGTACGACGGCAGGTGGCGGATCGCCGAGCTCGCCCTCACGTTGGACAACGCCTTCTAGCCAGAGTGGTGATGCCCTGCGCTGCCGGTTCAGCCGGCAGCCTCGGCGTTGTCGGGCAGACGCAGGGCGTGGAGGCTGCGGAGAGTCGGCCAGATAGGTGGAGTCGGAGGCCACGCTACGCAAGGGGTTGGGCGGGGCGATGACGGGACAGCCGTCGCGGATGAGCCGGGCGGCGACCCCGTTCCAGCCGGAGGCGTCGGCGAACGCCCCGTGCACGAGCACCACGGCCGACTTCGGCGCACTGCCTCCTCCGGTGTGTGCCTGTGCGGCGGGCGCGTCGAGTGCGGCGCCCACCACGACCGCGGCCGGTCCGGCCAACAGCCACCGGCGATCCGGCACCGCGACGTACCCTCCACGGTGGCGATGCGCTGTCCTTACGTGTCGGCCAGCCCGGCCAGCAACTCCTCGGCGCGGCGGGCGAACAGGTGGGCCTCGCGCTCGACGGACAGCGCGTACGCCCGTTCGGCAACGGCCCGCACGACGGCGACCGGCTCACCACGTGCCCGCAGCACCCGCGCCCGGAGCAGAAGCACCAGGCTCTCGGCGTAGCGCTGGCCGTACCGGTCGATGGCCGCGTCCGCCCGGTCGAGCGCCACGAGGGCCTCGTCCAGCTTTCCGGCCGCCAGCCACATCTCGCCGAGAAAGCCGTACCAGGTGGCCAGACCCGAGCGGGGCGGGTCGGAGAGCGACCCGGCGATCAGATCCTGCGCTTCTGTGGCGGCGGCGGCCGGGTCCTCGGCGGTCACGGCACGCGCCCAGCAGCGGGCCAGCCGCTGGTAGCTGCCAAGGAAGCCGAACGAGAACGCGGGGTCCGCCGCGATCCCACGCTCGGCCGCGCGCAGTGCCCGCGCCGGGTTGCCGATCAACGCGGCGACCCTGGCGGAGTAGGCCGCCCAGACGGTGATCACGTAGGGATCGTCTCCCGCGGCGGTCTCCATCGTGTCGAGCAGGGCCAGCGCCGCCTCGGTGTCACCGTGCAGTGCGGTCATCATCGCGAGCATCCCGACCCCTATCAGCCGCAGATCGCGCCCGAGCGGGTCCTCCTCCTGGTGGGCCAGGCCATCGAGCACGGTCCAATTGGCCCGGCTCAGATAGCGGAACGCCTCGCCGATGCCGCCGACACCCCACTGGTGGATGCCCCAGGCGTACCAGCCGTAGGCGCGCACCACCGGATCGTCGGACGCCTCGCCCTGCTCCAGCAGCCGGCGGGCCAGTCGGCCGGCGCGGTCCAGTTGGATGCCTTGGGCGTACGCGGCCCAGCGGGAGTAGAGGAAGGCGGCGGCCTCCCGGTCCCGGTCGAGTTCACGGGCGAGGTGTTCGGCCCGCTCCAGCAGGTCGACGGCCGACCCCACGTATCCGGCTCGCATGCCGTCCACCGCGGTGAACAGTGAGAGCGCGTCCAGCTCCAGCTCCGCCAGGCCCGCCGTCCGTGCCACCTGGGCGGCCGCGTGAAGGTGGCGCGCGGCGGCCCCCAGGGCCAGCTTGGCCGCGGCGCAACGGCCGGCCCGCACGAGCGCGGCCGCGGTGCGGGCCGGGTCCGCGAGCGGTCCGGCGGACCACAGGTGGTGGGCGAGGCGCTCGGCCACCAGCTCGGTGTCCGCGGCCCGGTCCTCCAGGGAGTCGGCGACCCGCAGATGCAGCCGAGCCGCGCGCGGCGGCGGTATGTCCTCGGCCACCGATTCGCGGACCAAGTCGTGCGGAAAGCCGAACGAGTACGGGTCGCCGGGCGAAGGCCGGAGCAGACCGAGCCCTTCGCACGACGCGAGGCCGTTCAGACACGTCTCGTAGTCGAGACCGGCCGCGCGGGCCAGGAGCGCGAGGTCGACGGTACGGCCGATCAGCGCGGCGAGCCGCAACAGGTCTCTGGCGTCGTCCCCCAGTGCGGTCATCCGGTCGCGCACGACATCCCGCACCGTGGCCGGCACCGCGGTCCGGGCCGCGGTGGCCTCGGTGAGGACAGCGCCGTCGGCAAGGAACCGGGACAGCTCGCGGACGAAGAAGGGGTTGCCGGCGGTGCGGGTGTGGATGAGGCGGGTGGCACCCGGCCCCGGGTCCTGGCCCGTCTCGCGGCGCACGAGCTCGGCCACCTCGCCCGGGGCGAGCGGGCCGAGCGGGATTCTGCGGTGGCGGGGGAGACGGCTCGCCGCGGCGAGCATCCGCCCCAGTTCCGAACTCGGTGCGGGCGCACGGTCGCGGAGCACCCCGACCACGACAGTGCCGTCCGGCAGCCGGGCCATGAGGTGACCGAGCAGGTCCAGTGAGGCGGCATCGGCCCACTGGAGGTCGTCGACCACGAGCATCACCGGCCGCCGCGCCGACGCCTGACGGACGAGCGCGACGGCCTGCTCGAAGAAGCGGAAGCGGACGCCGCTGTCCGGCAGTACCGACGTCGTGGGGCCGGCACCGTGCGGTGCCACGAGACGACCGAGTTCGCCCGCCCGCCAGCCCTCCCGCGCTCTGGCCGGTACGTCGTCCAGCAGCGCGCCGACGATCTGCACCCAGGGCCACATGGACGGTGTTCCGTCCCCCGGCAGGCAATGGCCCCAGACGACCAGCGCGCCCCGCCGGCCGGCCTCGGCACCGGCCTCTTCGAGCAGGCGCGTCTTGCCCGCTCCGGGCTCTCCTTCGACGATCACGAGCCCCGTCGAGCCGGCGAGTGCCGACTCCAGCGCGTGCCGCAGCACGGCCAGTTCCTCGGCCCGGCCGACCAGGTGGCCGGCGTTCAGCGCTGCCGCGGTGCGTGTCGCCGGCGGCTCGGGGGACGTGTGCTCGGCCGGTGCCCGTTCCAGCACGCGCAGATGGGCCGCCACCAGCGCCGGGCCGGGATCGATGCCCAGTTCCTCGGCCAGCCGGGCGCGGACGGTCCGGAACACCGACAGCGCGTCGGCGGGCCGGCCGGCGGCAGCCAGGACGGCGATGAGACTCGCCTGCACCGCCTCGTGCAGCGGCGCCATCCGGGCGGCCATGTGCAGGGACGGGAGCACACGTTCGGGCTGGTCGAGCGTGATCGCCAGGTCGGCCGCCACCATGCAGGCATGGCGGAACTCGTCGTCCAGCCCCGCGAAGACCGCCATCCCCGTCGCACCGTGGGCGACTCCGTCGTCGGCCGAGCCGCGCCAGAGCCCGACGGCCTCCAAGTACCTGTCCAGGGCCGCGGCGAGGTCCTGCTCCTCGACGTCACTCCGGGCCGCGTCGAGGAGTTCACGGAACCTGACGATGTCCAGTGTTTCGGAGTCGGCCACGAACAGGTAGGTGCCTCCCCGGCGTTGCAGGTACGAGCCTGGTTCCCGCGCGGGCAGCGCCGGCTCCAGCAGCCGCCGTAGCGCGCCGACGTACTTCTGGAGAATGTTGACCGCCGAGGCGGGGACGTCCTCGGCCCAGATGAGGTTCACCAACTCGCTCGTGCTGACCGGCTCGCCCGCACGGGCGAGGAGAATGGCGAGCAGATACGCCTGCTGCGGAGGCCCGGCGTCCAATTCCACACCGTCGCGCCAGACCCGTAGCGGACCGAGGACTTGCAGCTTCAGAGTCGCACCGGAGGAATCCATTCCTTTTCCCAATCCCAGTTCCGGGCTCTCTCGCCGCCATCCGCCGTCCATGGTGACCCAGATCCCGTGGTGGGGAAAGCGGATACTGGCAATTGGTGACAGGAAATGCGACAGAAACCATCAGGGACGAGCAGGACGGCAGGGGAATCGGGGGCAGTTTTCCCCCGGTCATCCGTCCAACGAGGGCTCAGGTTGGCCGAACCCGCTTGACGTCGCCTGAATCATCCGTGAAGGCTGCCGCGAACCGCGTCCCGCTCTCATTCAATTCACGCCCAGTGCCACGCCATGGCTTTGCGTCGAGCGCGAGAGAGGTGAGCCGTCGATGCCGGGCCGACGGACGTGCCCCGCAGTCGCGGTTCGAAGAAGCGGTGGTCGGTCGGACGGCGCGGCCGAAGCAGCCGGCCGCTCCAGTCAATGGCCGACAGCAGCGGCTTCCACGCCGTCACCAAACGCCTTGTCGCCGAAGGCTATTCAGTGATTGCCGCACCGAATCCCCTTCGGGGACTCGCCTTCGACGCGACTACGGCGGCGCGGTCATCTCCACCGCCGCCGAGGGAAACACGAACGTGAAGGCCCGCGCGCAGGCACTGGTGGAGAAGTTCCCCGGCAGCACCGTGTGCGTCTCGCCGGCGGAAGCCGCCCTCTACTCGATCACACAACGCCCGGCCACCGGCGCCGCCCTGGGCGAGCCCGGGCCGTCAGGCCTCCGCCGCCGAAGGCGATGTCGTCGTCTTTCACATCGGGCTGCGCATCAACCGATTCCTGGCTTTCTCCAGTTGGCTGCCGGCCTTCAGGCCGATGCCACGCATGCTGCGCGAGCTGTCCCAGGAGAAGAGCAGCGGCCTGCTCGGCTACAAGGTGCTCTACGGAGGACTCCGAGAGCCCCCTCATCGGAACCTCCCGGTACGACAGCGGCACCCTGCCGGGAGCGCAACGCGTTGCCGCTCTGCGCCTGCCCGTCAGGGTGCTTGGCGGGTTCACCTCAGGGGTTGTACGGCGTGTGGGTGATGGAGGAGACCTTGAGGTAGCGGGCGCCGTCAGAGGTGGCCCAGGTGGAGGAGTCCGGGTTGCCCGGCCAGTCACCGCCGACCGCGATGTTGGCGATGAAGCGCAGTCCCGTCCCGGCCGGGGTCCGGTACCAGGTGGTGCCCGTGATGTTGCCGTCCACGGCGAAGTCGATGTGGTCCGGGAACCAGCTGAACGAGTAGGTGTGGTACGAGTTCGTCCAGCCGGAGGAGTTCGTCCTCGAGAACTGCTGCTGGGCGTTGTTGATGTCGTGGGACGTCTGGTAGACGACACCCGGGTTCTGCCCCACGATCTCAGCGGCGTCGAACTCGGGCAGCCACGGATCCAGGGCTGCCGCCCACACCGCCGGCAACAGCCCCCGTCCGTTGGGCATGTTGGCGGTGAAGCTGTATGTGCCGTAGCCGTACCGCGCCGTCGACTCGACACGGCCCGAGTAGTAGACCCCGCCGCCGGCGTTGTACGCCTTGATCACCAGCGTGTTGCCCTCGTACCAGACGCAGTCCGGACGGTACGTCTCCAACTCGTTGTTGGCGGTCCACCTCGCGTTGATCTTGTTCCAGGAGTTGACGGTCACCGGGGTACCCCAGGATGCGGCCCGTGCGGTCTGCGCACCCAGCATCAGCGAGGGAGGCACGGCCAGTGCGGCACCGAGTATGCGTCTGCGGCTCGGCCGGCGAGATGGAAGGGTCATCGCAGCTCCATTGCTTGGATGAACGAGGGGGGTTGGGAGCGCTTCCACGCTCCACTTGTCGCTGGACTGTAGGAGTCTGTTTGATCTTTGACAAGATATGCAGCAAAGATCGATGCATTCCTTCGGTAGTTGAACGAATCAGGTGGGCAACCGACCCTGCCTTGATCGGGGCACCACCCGGTGCCCTGAGAGGTGCGGGTCAGCGCTGCCCTCCTGGTTCCGCCGCGCTCAACCCCTCGGGTGCCGCGCCCTCGGTGACGCTCAGGTCCTGGGTTCCTATGACGGACAGCAGTTCCAGCTGCTCGGCTCCCCGGCTTCCGGGCGGCGCGGTGAACCACAGGAGCCGTTGGCGTCCGTCCTCACTGAGCAGGTTGTAGCAGTCGAGTTCGATGACGCCGAGCGTGGGGTGGACGATCTTCTTGTGGTCTTTGCGGCGCACCGCGACGTCGTGGGTGTCCCAAGGGGCCGCGAACTCCGGGCTGCGGCGGCGCAGTACGGCGACCATCCTGGTGATCTCCGCATCCCGGCCGCGGCGGGCGGTCGCTGCCTGGAGGTCGGCCACGAACACCCGGGAGTGGTGCGGGTGATCCTCGGACGGGTACCTCTCGCGCGCCTGGGGATCGGTGAACCAGCGGTACACGAAGCTCGCCGTCGGGCCGCGGTGCGCTGGGGACCTGCCGAGCAGGTTACGGGCCAGGTCGTTCTCTACGAGGGTCTCGTGCAGGTCGGTGATGACGCGCGCGGGGGTGTTGGACAGACGGTCCAACAGTCCGAGAAGCGCGGGCTGCACATGTGCCGACGGGCCGTGTGCCGCCGGGGGGATCGGCCGTTCGGCCAGGTGGAACAGGTGGTCGCGCTCGTCGTCGTTCAGGCGCAGGGCGCGGGCGAGGGCGGCCAGGGTCTGGGCCGAGGGCTGCACGCCGTTCTTCGCGCTGCCGCGTTCCAGCTCGGTGTAGTAGTCGGCTGACAGCCCTGCCAGCTGGGCGACTTCCTCGCGGCGCAGCCCGGGGACGCGCCGGCGCGGGCCTTGGGGGAGACCGACCTCGGCGGGGCGGATGCGGTCGCGGCGGGTCCTGAGGAAGGCGCCGAGTTCTGGAAGGTTCACCCGTTCATGGTCGCTCGCGGGCCGAGCCGTAGCCAGGGGGTGGCATCCCCTGGGTAAACGCAGCCCTGGCCAGGGGTGGGGAACCGGCCGACCGTTGAGGCGCAGCAGGGCGACGACGAGATCGCGGCCCGACCCGCACTCACCCCAGGAGTCAGTCATGCCTCTCCCCACTTTCACTTCCACTTCTGCTTCCACTTCCCTGGACGGGCTCGCCGACCCCGCCCAGCCCTCCGACTCACCGCGTGTCGCGATCGTCACCGGCGGCTCGCGCGGCATCGGTCGCCAGGCCGTCGGCCGGCTGGCCGCCGACGGGTACGACGTCGTGGTCGGCTATGCCGGCAACCAGGACGAGGCCGAAGCAGCCGTGAAGGAGGCCGTCGCCGCCGGCGTCCGGGCGATCGCGGTACGCGCCGACGTCGCCGACGAGCACGCCGTCGAGGCACTGTTCGACGCGGCCGAGGCGGAGTTCGGTGGTGTCGACGCCGTCGTGCACGCGGCCGGGCGGGCACACATGGCGCCGATCGCCGAGCTGGACCTGGCCGTCCTGGACGACCTGCACCGCACCAACATTCGCGGCACGTTCGTCGTCGTCCAGCAGGCGGCCCGCCGGGTGCGCCGCGGCGGTGCGATCGTGACGTTCTCCACGTCCGTGGTGGGGCTGGCCTTCCCGAACTACGGCGCGTACTCCGCGAGCAAGGGCGCGGTCGAGGCGCTGACGCTGATCCTGGCCCGGGAGTTGCGGGGCCGGGACGTCACCGCCAACGCCGTCGCGCCCGGCCCCACGGCCACCGACCTGTTCCTGGACGGCAAGGACGAGGAGACCATCGCCCGGCTCGCCGCCCAGCCCCCGCTGGAGCGACTCGGCACCCCGGCCGACATCGCCGACGTCGTCGCGTTCCTGGCCTCCCCGGCCGGCCACTGGATCAACGGCCAGGTCGTCCGCGCCAACGGCGGAATCATCTGAAACCGCTCGCGGCCACCCCATCGATCAAGAAAGCAGGGCCCTGTCATGAGGAACGACGACACCGGAGAGACCATCCTGGTCACCGGGGCCTCCAGCGGCATCGGGGCGCTGTCCGTGCGTGCTCTCGCCCTCGCCGGTCACACCGTGTACGCGGGCATCCGCCAGACGGCGACCCGCAACGCGGCCGCGGTGGCCGACCTGACGTGCTACGGCACCGACCACCAGGTCGACGTACAGGCCGTCGAGCTGGACGTCACCTCCCAGGACTCCGCCGACGCCGCGGTCGACCGGATCCTCACCGAGCGCGGCCGACTCGACGTGGTCGTGCACAACGCCGGACACATGGTCCTGGGCGCCGCCGAGGCGTTCACCACCGAGCAACTCGCGGATCTGTACGACGTGAACGTCCTGGGCACGCAGCGCGTCAACCGCGCCGCCCTGCCGACGTTGCGTGAGCAGGGCTCGGGGCTGCTGGTGTGGATCGGCAGCTCCAGCACCCGCGGTGGCTGCCCCCCGTTCCTGGCCCCGTACTTCGCGGCCAAGGCCGCGATGGACGCGCTGGCCGTCAGCTACGCCGCCGAGGTCCTCCCGTTCGGCATCGACACCGCGATCGTCGTGCCCGGCGCGTTCACCACCGGCACCCACCACTTCGCCAACGCCGGCACCCCAGCGGACCGTGCTCGCGCCGAAGCCTACGACCAGCGTCACCGACCCGTATCGGACGACCTGGGCAAGCGCCTGGCCGCACTCATCCCTCCGGACGCCGATGTGACCGAGGTCGCCGACGCCGTCGTGCGCTTGGTCGCGATGCCGCACGGCACCCGGCCACTGCGCACCCACGTGGACCCCAGCCGCGACGGCAGCGAAGTCGTCTCCGCGGTCGCCGACCGCGTCCGCGCCGACTTCTTCCGCCGCATCGGACTGGACAGCCTGCTCACCGCAGGCAGCTGCCTGTAACGCCCCCTGAGAGAAGGAACAACCAGCCATGCCTTTCGCGAACTTCAAGGTCCCCGAGAAGACCCTCACCCCGAAGCAGAAGGAGGAGATCGTCACCCGCACCACCGAGCTGTACGTCGAGATCTACGGCGAGCGCGCCCGCGCCAACACCATGGTGCTGGTCGAAGAGGTCGCCGACGGCGGCTGGGGCATCTCCGGCAACGTGTTGACCCTCGCCATGCTCGGCGAGGCGACACCGACCGACACCAGCGAGGCCTGACCGTACCGGCCGTCATCCGGCCGGCACACAGCATCTTGAAGCCGAGGGCCGCCGGTCACACCCGGCGGCCCTCGGCTGGGCCCAGCCGGGCTGCGCGACGTCTTGATGAGGCTGGTGCCTGGTCTGACCTCGTTCCCCAGTACCAACTCATGCGGAGTGTCACGCCCGGAAAATCTGTTGATCCCCGATAACGGAGAGAAGCCGAAGTTTCTCGTAGCTTTCACTGCCGGGGACGGCCGTGTAGACCAGAAGCATGTGTGACTGATCGGGGTCGAGAAGTGCCTGGCAACTGAGTTCGAGAGCGCCGATATCCGGGTGTACGTATCGCTTGGTGTCGTTGTATTGGATACCGACTTCGTGTTCGTTCCAGACGGCGCGGAATTCCTCGCTGCCGGCCATCAGCAGTTGCTGGAGGTGAGCGGCCGGCGATTCGGGTCCGCGGAGCGTGACCAGCCGGCGCAGCCCGGAGGCGAAGACGCGGGAGTGCAGGGCGTGGTCGTCGGGGTGGTAGAGGGCGCGGGTGGCCGGGTCGGTGAACCATCGGTAGCCGATGCTGCGGGCCGGTCCCGTGTAGCGGGTGAGATCGCCGGAGAGGGCGACGGCCAGCGGGGTCTGCCGGAGTGTCTCGCCGAGCTCGGTGATGATTTCGGCGGGGGTGTCGGTGAGCCGGTCGAAGATGCGCAGCAGGCCGGGACCGATGTGTTCGCTGGTGGTGCCTCTGGTGGGTGGGTTGTGCCCGGCGAGGCGGAACAAGTGGTCGCGTTCGTCGAGGGACAGGTGCAGGCCCTGCGCGATCGAGGCGATCATCTGCTCGGACGGGCGCGGTCCGCGCTCCCGCTCCAGCCGGCTGTAGTAGTCGGCGGAGATGTGGCAGATCGCGGCAACCTCCTCCCGGCGCAGACCGGCCGTCCTGCGCCGCTGGCCGCGCGGAAGGCCGACGTCCTCGGGCTGAAGTGACTCCCGGCGGCGACGCAGGAATTCGGCGAGCCCGCCTCGATCGATCACGGCCGTTTCCTCCCTGAGTGCCAGTGCTCTTTCGTTCTACCACCAGTGCCGAAACGGAGCCTGGGATTGTCGATCCCCCCTTCGGCGGCCCCCTTCGGCGGCCCTCCTCGGTCGGGCCAGCCTCGGATTGACAGGCCGTGGATACCCGCGCGGATCAGGTGCAGCTTTGAACCGAATTCCCGTAGGAATCGATGTGAGAAGCGAGGAAGACCCATGGCACGTACACGACCGGACATCACCGTTCCCGACCTCTCCGGGAAGCTTGCCGTCGTCACCGGAGCCAGCGACGGCGTCGGACTGGTACTGGCCACCCGGCTGGCCGCCGCCGGTGCCGAGGTCGTCCTGCCCGTCCGCAACCGCCGCAAGGGTGAGGCGGCGATCGCGAAGGTCAAGCGGCAGCACCCGCAGGCGGTCCTGTCGTTGCGAGACCTCGACCTGTCGTCGCTGAGCTCGGTCGCCGCGCTGGGCGCCGCACTCGTCGCCGAGAACCGTCCGATCCACTTCCTGGTCAACAACGCCGGCGTGATGACGCCACCGGACCGGCAGACCACCGCGGACGGCTTCGAACTTCAGCTCGGCAGCAACCATCTCGGTCACTTCGCCCTGGTCCGCCACCTGCTGCCGCTGCTGCGCGCAGGCCGCGCGCGGGTGACCTGCCAGCTCAGCGTCGCCGCCAACGAGGGCTCCATCAACTGGGACGACCTGAACTGGGACCAGTCCTACAACGGCCGCCGCGCGTACAGCCAGTCCAAGATCGCGTTCGGCCTCTTCGCCCTCGAACTGGACCTCCGCAGCCGGACCGCGGACTGGGGCATCACCAGCAACATCTCCCACCCCGGCATCGCACCGACCAGCCTGCTGGCCGCCCGCCCCGAGGTCGGCCGGGCAAGGGACACCGGAGCCGTACGCGTGATCCGCGCGCTGTCCCGCCACGGCATCCTCGGCACGGTGGAAAGCGCGGCACTGCCCGCCCTCTACGCCGCCACCTCCCCGGACGCACACGGCGGCCGGTTCTACGGGCCCAGCGGCTTCCAGCACCTCTCCGGCCCGCCCGCCGAACAGCCCCTCTACTCCCGGCTCCGCAGCCAGGAAGAGGCCCGGCGCGTCTGGCAGATCTCCGAGGACCTCACCCGCACCACCTTCCCGGCGCTGTCCGGCGCCGATCCCAGGGGCGGCAGGTGAGTGAGGTGGTACCAGCCCAGGCGGGAGGACCGAGCTGTCTCGCTCTTCCCCGAGTTCGTACGCGATCCCATGACCGTCGGCGCCGTACTGCCCAGCGGAGCGGCGCCGACGGAGGCGGCCGCGGCAGCGGTGCCGGTCGAAGTCCCGCCGGCGCTCGACCCTCTTCAGGGCCGGTCGTACCAAGCGAACGCGGCGATCCGCCAGCCGTCCGAGGTGCGGACGAACTGGATGGTCTTGGTCCCGCCACCCTCGTACAGCTCACCGTCCAAGATCCCGGACTTGCGATACTCGCCGAACCGCGACGCGATGTCACCCGCGATCTCGGTCCGTTCGGAGATCTCCCACTCGGAGAACTCGACGAGCCGACCGTCAGTCAACAGCCGCTGGCGAGGCTCGATGAACTCGTCCACGGTATAGACCGTGAACTCCGGGCCGGACTTGACGATCACACCGCTGGGAAGAACCAGCCGGCGGATCCGGGCCACATCGGCAGCCTTGCCGCCCCGGTTGTCAAAGGCGCCGAAGAACTCGGCCGTAACCGCGTCGATCTCGGTCTTGGACATGGCGCGACGGTAACACCGAAGGGGCTCAGACAGTACGCCGCCGCCGAGCCCCCAGCCTGGGCGGCCTCACCCTCGACGACGGCCGGCTCAGCCCAACGGGAACGTTCGGCGCGAACGCGCCAGGCATCCTCGCCGGGACCGCGATGTGTGACATCCGTCCGTTCCGGGGCGGAGATTCGGCGGTTATGTCGATCAACAGGTGAGAATGATATGTGAGGGGAATGTCAAGAAACGGGGGCAACTGTGGCGGCGGGCGGGGTGGTTGGGGACGCCGGGGACAGAGCCCCGTTGCTGAGCCGGTCTGCTGAACTGGCCCGGTTCGACGAACTGCTCGACCGTGCCGCCCGCGACGCCCGTGCCACGGCGAAGGGCGAGGGACACCGTGGCCCTGGCCGATCCCAGCTCGTCGACATCACCGGGGCGGCAGGCATCGGCAAGAGCAGGCTGCTCGGCGAGGTCTGCGCGCGGGCGCGCCGACGCGGACTGACCGTACTGCGCGGCAGGGCCACCGAGTACGAGCGGGAGGTGCCGTTCCAGGTCTTCACCGACGCGCTCGCCGACCTCGACCCGCACGCCCTGGACGGCTTCCGGGAGACCGACGCGGTGTTACCCCTGCTCCAGCGGAGCGCCGCCCAACAAGGCGACGCGGCCGACCGTTTCGGACTGCACCGTTCCACCGCAGCCCTGCTCGCGCGGCTCGCCGCCCGGTCCGGGTTGCTGCTGGCCCTCGACGACCTGCACTGGGCGGACTCCGCGTCTCTGGAACTGCTGGATCATCTCGTACGCCATGCCGTGCACGCCCCTGTCGTCCTGGCCGTGACGCGCCGGGACCGCCAGAGCCCCGAGTCGCTCGCGGCCAGGCTCACCCGGGGAGTCGACGACGGCACCGTCGTCAGACTCGGACTGGGGCCGCTGAGCGCCCGCGACTGCGCCGAACTGGCCGGCCCCGGCCTGTCAGCCGCCGACACCGCCGCACTGCATGCCGCGAGCGAGGGCAACCCGCTGTACTTCCTGACCCTTCTGCAGGCTCACCGTGGCGGTACGACGCCCGAGTCCTCGTCGCCACCGGAGCTCGGCGCCCTGCTGCTGGAGGAACTCACCGCGCTCACCCCCTCCCAGCGCGGCATCATCGAGGCCGTCGCGGTGCTGGGCGAGCACGCCACCCCGGCGATGCTGGGCCGGGTGACCGGCCGCTCCGGCACCGCTTTCACCGACGACGTCCACGCCCTCACCCACCGCGATCTGCTGCGCTCCGACCCGCAGGGCCTGCTGACGCTGCGGCATCCGGTCGTCCGCACGCTCGTCCACGAGCGCACACCCTTCCTGAGACGCGTCGACATCCACCGGCTCGCCGCCGAGGAGCTGGCCCTCGCCGGTGTCTCCGCCGCCGAGCGGGCCCACCATGTGGAGCGGTCGCTGACCGGGTGGGAGCCGGCGGCGGTGGCCGTGCTGGAGGAGGCCGCCGCACGGACGGCCCGCACGGCCCCGGCGAGTTGCGCCCACTGGCTCGACGTGGCGCTGCGCCATCTTCCGCACACGGGCGAACACGCCTCCCGGCGACGCGAGTTGACGCTGCGGCGGGCCCGCGCACTGGCAGCGTGCGGGGGGCTGCGCGAGAGCCGCGACCTGCTCCAGGAGCTCATAGCCACCCCGTCCCGGTCGTCCGGTGGCCGCCCCATCGGAGAGGGCCAGGACCTCAGGGTGCGCGCGGTCGTCCTGTGCGCGCTCGTGGAGCGTCACCTGGGGCGCTCCACAGAGGCCGTCGCGCTGCTGCGCCGCGAGCTGGCCCGCGGCCCCGCACCGGCCGACGTCGTCCGGCTCGGCCTGGAACTCGGCTCGGCCGCGCCCCAGGGCAGTGGCATCTCGTACCCCCAGGTCCGAGCCGAGGTCGAGGCGGCTCTCGCGGCGGCCCGGTCGATGGGGGACGAGGCCGGTGAGGCGGGCGTCCTCGCGGTCGCAGCCCTGGGGGAGGCGTACGAGGGGAACATGGCCGCGGCACACGAGCTCGCCCAGCAGGCCGCCGCCCTGGTCGACTCGCTGCCCGACAACGACCTCACCGCCCTGTGCGAACCGCTCGCCAGGCTCGGCTGGGCAGAGGCATTCCTGGAGCACTACCCGGACGCGGAGCGGCACGCCGAGCGAGGCCTCGACATCGCCCGCCGCAGCGGCCAGCTCTACGTCATGCCGCATCTGCTGCTGTGTCTGTCCCATGTCCGGGTGCAGACCTCCCGGGTCACCTCGGCGGTGGAACTCGCCGACCAGGCCGAGGACATCGCCCGCGGCATCGGCAGCGACCAGCTGCTCACGTTCGCGCTCGCGAGCAAGGCCTCGGCACTCGTCGCCGCGTCTCCGCCCGGCGATCCGCGTCCCCTCGCCGTCGCCGAGGAGGCGGTGGCCGCGGCCGGTACCGGGGTGAACTGGTGGGCCTCCACCGCCTGGTGCATCTTCGGCTGGGCGGCACTCATGGCCGGCGATCCGGTCGGCGCCAGGGACGCCCTGCTCCAGGCGGGCGGCCCCGAACTGCACCAGATCCAGCCCTCGATGCGGCCGCTGTACCTGGAGATCCTGGTCACGTCCGCCCTGGTCACGGGGCGGCCTGAGGAGGCCGGTGAGTGGGCCGAACAGGCCCGTAAGGAGGCGGAACAGCTGGGGCTGCCGATGCAGCGGGCCTCCGCGCTGCGCAGCGCCGCCCATCTGCCGCTGGCGCAGGGGGACCCGGCAGCGGCGGCGGACCTGTTCGCCCAGGCCGCGGTGGAGAGCGCCCGCTGCGGTGCGGTCTTCTGGGAGGCACTCTCCCTGCTGCTCGGCGCCCCGCTGGAGGCGGCGGCGGGCCGCGGCCGTGACGGCACGTTCGCCTGGCTGAGGGGCCGGCGGCTCGCCGAGGCGGGCGGCAGCGGCATGCTGGTGAGCCTCGCCGACGCCAGCCGCCCGCCCGACGGCGGATCCGAGGCGGGGTACGGCTCCCCGGACCGTGCCGAACTCGCCGAACGGCTGGCCACCTTGACGGCCCGGGAGCTGGAGATAGCCGAGCTGGTGGCCCAGGGCCTCACCAGCCAGGCCATCGCCGACCGGCTCTACGTCAGCCGGCGTACCGTCGACACGCATGTCTCCCGGGCCTTCCGCAAGACCGGGGTCTCCTCCCGCACCGCCCTGGCCGCGTTGATGGCCCGCCGCCGCATCGGGAGCCGCTTCGTGGACGCCAGGCCGGATCACGGCTGATCCGGCCTGGCGCAGGCACTACCCGCCTACTTGACGTCGATGAAGTCGCCCGTGGCCGTCGCGGAGCCGGTGGTGGTGCCCGCGAAGGCGAACCGGTAATAACCGTCGGAGGTGGCCTTGACGGTGGTGCTCAGATTCCCCGTCGAGTTCGTCTTGACGGTCTTCACGGTGGTGTAGGTGCTGCTGCCCTTCTTGCGGAACTGCAGCTTGACCGGCTGGGTCGAGTAGCCCGCGTACTTGCCCGTCGTCCAGTTGGCGCGGCTCAGCTTGCCGGTGACGGTGATGGTCTTGCCCTTCTTCACCGGCTCAGGGGAGGCGTTGGCGGTGAGTTTCGCGGCCCGCTTGATGTGGGTCCTGGTGACGTCGTCGTCGTAACTGGCGTTGGCGTACAGGTCGTAGGCGCCGAGGAAGAGCTTCCAGGTACCTGCGGTGCCGTTGTCGTCCTTGAACGCGGTCGCGGGGTCGATGGTGAAGACCGTCTTGCAGCTGTAGTTCCAGCCGTCCTCGGCCGGTGACTCCGTGCAGACGGGGTCGTCGTCCGACTGGAGCCCGCCGGTGATGGTGTCCGTGCTCGAACTGTCGGTGCCCTGCCACAGGAACGCCTGGGTGAGGGCGACGCCTTCCTTGTCGAAGGCGGAGAACGTGACGGGAACGGCCTTCTTGCCCGTCACTCCGAGGACGATGTCCTTGCCGCCGTTGACGACGCCGTCCGAGAAGGTGGTGCCGCCCAGCGCGTCCTGCGGCTCGAAGCCTGCGGAGGCGAAGGCTCCGAGAGGCGTCGTCGCCCCCGGGTGCTGTGCCGCCTGTGCGGCGCCCGGGAGGGCGAGCGCCGAGACGACGACGGTGCTGGTGAGGACGGTGGCCGTGGTGCGTATGCGCATGCAGTTTCCCGTGGTGAGTTCGGTGTCTTGGTGGACTGCCGTTGTGGCAGGGCTTGTTGATGTACGTGAAGAGGCCGGTGCGCGTTCGGATCCCTGCGGCGGCAGGTCAGGGTGTGGGGGAGCGGAGGATGTCCTCAAGGTCCCAGCTGTAGCTGGGCGACGGGTTGAAGCCCGGCGGGTACAGGCCCGTCGGCTCGGCGCTCGGCGGGGGTACATCGGCCGGGTCCGCGGTGGGGCGGCCGTCCGGGCTGCACACCTGCGGTGCCGAGGGTTCGGAGAGTTCGTAGTCGGCGACCCGCTTCGAGCGGAATTCGACTGTTTCGTTTCCCCAGGCGTCCTGGGTGCCGCCGACCTCTACCTCCTTGGGCAGCTCCTTGCTCTTGAGGGGCTTGCCCACGGTGATCGTGAGGAGGGCGCCCACGCAGGGGCTGCGGTCGTCCGCATAGAGGGACTTGGGGACGGCGATGTTCCGCTCGCTACCGGCGTCCGCACGCACCTCGACGCGCTTCACACGGCGGATGTCGAAGTAGTAGTCGGGCCTCGACCCGTCCGAGAGCGACTCGCCGTTGTCGCCGTCCGCGACGCCGTACACCAGCTTCCAGAACTCGACCTGCACGGTGATCTTGTGGCAGAGCGGTCCGAGGTATCCCGGGATGCTGGAGAACTCCAGATCGCCCGAACCCGAGTTCTGCCGGGGAGTGTCGACGTCGAGCCTCACCCAGTCCACGGACTCCGCCGTCGTCCACCCCTTGTTGTCGTGGCAGCCGGAGGCTCCGGTCGGATACGGGGGAGTCGGGGAGGGGGTCGGCGACTCGGTGACCTCCGTCGCGCTCGGGGTCGGATCCCCGTAAGCGGAGGTGTCGTCGCCGCCCGAGCACCCCGCGGTGAACAGAACAGCCAGGGCGAGCCCCGCGACGACAGGCAGAGCGGAACGATTCGTCCCGTTCGACCGCTTGCCGGACAGAGCCCCGCACCGCAAGAGCCCGACACTCTTCGGCAGCTGCGCTCTCACACCCGGTGTCGTCATGAACACAAGGAAATGGCATGGATGCCGGGAACACGTCGGTAGGAGTACGTATTCCATGTACGTAGGGGCCGCCGTGGCTGAGAAGCCGTCACCCCGCCCAGATCCGGACGCCGTTGACCCGCACATAGGCTGGTGCGCATGACGTCAGTGGAGGAAGCCCGCCCGCGCGCACTGCTCGCGGAGGCCTCCCGACGATGGGTGCGGCTGCTGCCCTGGGCCGTGGCGTGCGTGCTCTGCGTCGCCCTGCTGCCGACGACCGTCGTGGTCCTCAGCGCCGACTACGGTCTCGACGGCGCCGTTTCCGGCGGGTTGGCCGTCGCACAGGCCGCGCCGCTGCTGCTCGCTGTCGTACGGCCGCTGCGGGCCTGGTATGTGGTCTTCGTCGCGGATGTCACCGGGGCGCTCGCCCTGCTCACCGTCGACTTCCAGGAACGGCTGCTGTGGCCGTTCCCGCCCATGGAGATCGTCGGGTACGTCGGCCTCTGTGTCGCCCTGGGCCTGCGCGAGCGGCGCCGGACGCTGCTGCTGGTGTGGCTGGCCACGGCCACCGCGAACGTGGCCCTGGGGTTCGTCGCCCCCCATGGCTTCGGCGCCAGGGGCTTGCTGTTCACCATCCTCGGCGGTGTCGCGCTGCTGCTGGGCGGTGCGCTGCACGAGCGGTCCGAGGTGCGGCGCAGACTGGTCGAGCAGGAGACGATCAGCGAGGCCGAACGTGGCCGGCGGACACTGCTGGAGGAACGCGCCCGCATAGCCCGCGAGTTGCACGACGTGGTGGCACACCACATGTCCGTCATCACGGTCCAGGCGGACACCGCGGAGTACCGCCTCGACCGGCTGCCGCCGGATGTGCGCGGGGAATTCACGTCCATCGCGGCGACCGCCCGCGAGTCGCTCGGTGAAATGCGCCGCCTCCTCGGCGTGTTGCGCAACGAGGAGGCGGCGTACGGCGAGCTCGCCCCCCAGCCGGGCCTGGCGCAGATCGGCCAGCTGGTGGAAGCGACGGCGAGGGCCCACGGGCCGGTGGAGTTCACCCCATGCGACATCGAGGTGCCCGACGCGGTCGGCCTGTCCGCGTACCGGATCGTCCAGGAGGCCCTCTCGAACGTCGTCCGGCACGCGCCGGGTGCCCGCGCACAGGTGTCGCTGTCGGTGACCGAGCCCGATGAGCAGGACGGTGCCCGGCTCCACGTCGTGGTCGTCAACGGCCCGCCGCCCCAGCCCCTCGACCAGCCCCTTGAGGCGGATGGCACCGGGCACGGCCTCGTCGGCATGCGCGAGCGGGTACGGCTCCTCGGCGGCAGCCTCGACACGGGGCCGCTGCCGGACGGCGGCTTCCGGGTCGCCGCTCGACTTCCCCTGAACTCCCTTGACTGAAAAGGACTTCACGTGACGACGCGCGTCATCATCGTCGACGACCAGGCCATGGTGCGGGCCGGGTTTGCCGCCCTGCTGGCCGCCCAGAGCGACATCGACGTGGTGGGCGAGGCACCCGACGGCGCGCAGGGCGTCCAGCTGAGCCGGCGTACCCACCCGGACGTCGTGCTGATGGACGTACGGATGCCCGAGATGGACGGGCTGGAGGCCGCGCGTCGCCTCCTGGAGTCGGCACCCGGTGTGCCCCACCGGCCGCGCGTGTTGATGCTCACCACCTTCGACGTCGACGACTACGTCTACGAGGCGCTCCGGGCGGGCGCGAGCGGCTTCCTGCTCAAGGACGCGCCGCCGGCCGACCTCATCGCAGCGGTCCGCGTCGTGGCCGCGGGCGACGCGCTGCTCGCCCCGTCCGTGACACGCCGCCTCATCGCGGACTTCGCCCAGCAGCGTCCCGCCGTCCGACGCAAGCCCGCCCTGCGGCTGAACGGCCTGACGGAACGTGAGACCGAGGTCCTCACGCTGGTGGCCCGCGGCCAGTCGAACAGGGAGATCGCGCAGACGCTGGTGCTGGCTGAGCAGACGGTGAAGACGCACGTCAGCCGCGTCCTGACCAAACTCGACCTGCGTGACCGCGCCCAGGCCGTGGTCTTCGCCTACGAATCGGGGCTGGTCGCTCCCGGCGAGTAGAACCGCCCCCGCCCCTCCTCCACCCCCTACCGCGGTAGCACCCGCACCTTGGCTCCCCGGTATGACGCCCGGCGCCCAACTGTCCCCGCACTCTTCTCCCGCCCAGACAAATGCGCGGGAGAGGGAGACAGCACATGAGGCCACGCAAGGCCATCGCAGACAGTACGCCCATGACCACAACCCTGGCGCCCCCAATCCCCATCGGGATGGCCGCTGTCGGATCCCTCGGCCTGCTCGCGCTGTCCGCCGGCGCTCTGGAGTCGGTGGTGTCACCGACGATCCCGCTCCTGGAACGCGAACTGGACATGAGCCAGTCCCAAGGGGCCCTGCTCAGCATCGTGCTCCTCATCACCGGCGCGCTGATCACGCCCTTGGCGGGCAGGTTCGGCGACCGCTACGGCGGGAAGCGGGTGCTGATCCGGCTGATGGCGGTCGTCGCGGTCGGCGGCACGGTGTCCGCCCTGGCCCCGAACCTGCCGGTGCTGCTGCTCGGGCAGGTGCTGCAAGGGGCGATGGTGGGCGCGCTTCCCCTGTCGTTCATCGTCGTGCGCAAGAACCTGCCCCCGGGACGGTCGAAGGTCGCCATCGGGGTGGTCAGCGGACTGTTCGTCGGGGGAGGGATGGTCGGCATGCTGGCGGCCGGACCGGTGGCGGAAAAGCTGTCCCGGCACTGGATGTTCGCGCTGCCCACGATCGCGGTCATCGCGGCCACCCTGCTCGTGCACAGGCTCATGCCGTCCGATCCTCCGGGCACCTCGCACGACACAGGCATCGACTGGTCCGGCCTGCTGCTCCTGAGCGGGATGCTGGTCACCCTCATGCTCGTACTCGCGCTGGCGCCCGAAGCCGGCTCGCAGCCACTCGTGCTCGCCGCCCTGGTGACGCTCCTGGCGGTCTTCGTCGTCAGTTGGGTGTACGTCGAACGGCGTGCGGCCTCACCGATGATCGATCTGCACCTGCTGGCACGGCCGGCGATCTGGAAGGCGTGTGTGCTGACGTTCGTGATCTGCCTCGGCACCTCGATGGCGGTCTATCTCGTTCCGCAGCTGTTCGACGAGCGCGGCGAGGGATACGGATTCAACGCCGGCGCCACCGAGATCGGATTCTTTCTGCTGCCCGGCGCCGTCGCCGCGACGCTGGCCGGGCCGCTCGGCGGGATCGGGGACCGGCGTTTCGGCTCACGAACCGTGGTCGGCACCGGGGTCGTCATCATGACGGTCTCCCTGGTCGTCCTCGCGTCCGTGCACACCGAGGTCTGGCACCTCGTCGTCGGCAAGGCACTGATCGCCCTGGCCAACGGCCTGTGCGTCACCGCGCTGATGACCAGCACCGCCACGGCCGTCGACGCCGAGGACACCGGTATCGCCACCAGCCTGATCCTGGTGAGCCGCGTACTCGGCTACGCCGTGGGCGGGCAACTCGGCGGTGCCCTCCTCACCGCCGCCACCCCGTCCGGGTCGAACGTCGCGGCCGAATCGTCCTACGTCACCGGCTTCCTCATCGCCGGCGTCGTCACCTCGCTGGCCCTGTTCGTCACGCGCACCATGCCCAAAGGAGTCAACGCATGACCCGCACCGACCAACTGACGGACGGCCGTGGCAGGCCCAGGCGCACGGCCCTGATATCCGGGGCCAGCATCGCCGGACCCGCCCTCGCGTTCTGGCTGAACCGCTACGGCTATCACGTCACGGTCGTGGAGAAGGCGCCCACCCTGCGCGGGGGCGGCTATCCCATCGACGTACGCGGCACCGCACTCGAAGTCGTGCGAAGGATGGGAATCCTGCCGCAGTTGCGCGACGCGCACATCGACCTGCGTCGGCTGACCTTCCTCGACTCGGACGGCAGCGAGGTGACCTCCCTGCATCCGCATGCCGTCACCGGCGGCGTCACGGGACGGGACCTGGAGGTACGGCGAGGGGACCTGACCAACGCGCTGTACATGGCCGTCCGTGACGACGTGGAGTTCCTGTTCGACGACTCCATCGACACCCTCGACCAGAGCGACCACGGCGTCGACACCACCTTTCACAGCGGCGCCCGCCGTACGTTCGACATGGTGTTCGGAGCGGACGGCACGCACTCACGCACCCGGGAGCTGCTGTTCGGCCCCGTAGAGCAGTTCCACCACTACCTCAGCTACTGCTTCGCCGTGTTCACCATGCCCAACACCTTCGGCCTCACCCACGAGACGGTGATGTGGAACGCCCCGGGCAGAGCCGCGGCACTCTATGCGGTGGGGGACGACGAGGTGCACGCCTTCCTCACCTTCGCCCAACCCGAGCCCCCCATGGACGCGTTCCGCGCCCCCCAGGCCCAACGCGACCTGATCGCCAAGGTCTTCGCCGACGCGGGATGGAAGGTCCCGGCCATGCTGGACGCCCTGCGCAAGACGGAAGACCTGTTCTTCGACGGAGTCAGCCAGATCCGCATGCCCCGCTGGTCCAACGGCAGGGTCGCCCTGGTCGGCGACGCCGCCTACGCGCCCTCCTTCCTCACCGGACAGGGCACCAGCCTCGCCCTGGTCGGCGCATACATGCTCGCCGCCTGCCTCGCCGACCAGGACCACGGCGCGGGCTTCGCCTCCTACGAACGCGACACCCGCGAGTTCGTGACCCTGAACCAGGAGCTGGTCGGCGAGGGCGGCGCCACCCTCTTCCCCACCACCGCCCAGGCCCTGAAGCAGCGAAACGACAGGCTGCGCGGCCTCAGCACCATGCCCCCGGCAGAGGGCAAACCGGCACATGCGGCACTCTCTCTGCCCGAGCCCGTCGCCTTTCGATAGTTGGGCCGAGTCACCGGGGTTGTCGCGGTCCGGCGCGTCATTCCCCGGCCGGGACGGGAGCTCGGGGAAGGCACAGCTGGAAGCATGCTCCGAGGGTTCGGGGGGTGAGGGTGAGGGTGCCTCGGTGGCGGTGGGCCAGGTCGCGGGCGTCGTCGAGGCGGACGAAGCGTTCGAAGACGCGCTCGGCGTCCTCGGTGGGCACGCCGGGTCCGTCGTCGTGCACCGTGAGGACGACCTGGTCGTCCTGGGTCCGGACGGTGATCTGGATGCGGTGCGCGGCGTGGCGGACGGCGTTGTCGAGGAGGTTGCGCAGCAGCCGCTCGCATTCGTCGGGGTTGCCGCGTGTGTAGGCGGGCGCGGTACTGGCCGTGCTCGTCCCGTCGAGCCTTTGGCTGCGGCCACCTCAGAGCCGGAGCAATGACGCCACCGCCATCGCCGCCCTCGTACGCACGCAGGGCCGTCCCGGCGATGGGCTGCTCTATCTCCCCGGCAGGTACCGGATCTTGACCGCGGCGGGCCCCGAGGACACCCGCCTCCTGACGGACCTGGCCCTGGCCCAGGACCCCGTTTCATCGAACACGCCTGCATGCGTGGAGCTCCCGGTCCAGGACATTGCGGCCCGCATGCTGGAATTCGACCGGATCGTCGCGGTCCGCGACCCGGCGGGTGTGCACTCGCCGACCGACCCGCGGAGGTGGCGAAAACGAGCACCCTGCGGCGCCACTTCCGCGAGTTGGGAACAACCCATGCCAACGGGGCGCGAGTCACCGTCTATGTCCGAGACCACGGACCGTCTGCGGAGGCGGGCATGCCGACGCACAAGGTGACGCCCACTCTCAGGCCGATTAGTTGAACTGTTCAGCCGTGGCAGCCGGTTCGGGGGGCCGGCATGTCGCGGAACCTGTCACGAGAGGCAGGCTCGGTGAGGGGCTCCGGCCTCTCAGGACTGCTCAATTGTGGGAATGGGTGGGTTCGGCTCCAGGGGAGGGTCGCGCCGGGCACGGGCAGCGTCACCTTGGCTTGCTTGTGGAGGTGTCCGTTGGGGACTGCCAGGCTGTGGTTGCCGGAGGTGGCGACGGGGGTCGGCACGGGGCAGGAAGAGGGCCAGGAGCAGGCCGACTGCCATCGCGCCGGCCGCGATCAGGAAGGAGACGCGGAAACCCTGCATGGCCGGGACGGCGACGCCGTTCGCGTGATGCGCGGTGTCGGCGAGGACCGTGCCTATGACTGCGCTGGAGATCGAGGCGCCGATCGAACGCATCAGGGTGTTGAGGCCGCTGGCCGCGCCCGTCTGCGAGGGCGGTACCGAGCCGACGATGAGGGCGGGGAGGGAGGAGTAGGTGAGGCCGATGCCCGCGCCCAGGACCACCACGACGACGAGGCTCTGCCAGGGAGCGCTCAGCAGGCCGAGGCCGGCGCCGTAACCGATCGCGGTGATCGCCATGCCGAGGATCAGGGTGGCCTTGGGGCCGTGCCGCGCGGCCAGTCGGGTGTAGACGGGGGCCACGCACATCATGGTGAGGCCGAGCGGCGCCATGAGCAGGCCTGCGACCACCATGGACTGGCCGAGGCCGTAGCCGGTGGACCCGGGCAGCTGGAGCAGCTGGGGCAGGACCAGCGAGACGACCAGATAGGAGACGCCGGCCATGAGCGAGGCGAGGTTGGTGAAGAGCACCGCGGGGCGGACCGTGGTGCGCAGGTCCACCAGCGGTGCCTCACGTCGTAGCTCCATCACGGCCCACAGGACCAGCACGACAGCCGCCGCCGCGAACAGTACGAGGGTGGTGGCGGAGGTCCAGCCCCAGTCGCCGGCCTTGGTGATCGGCAGCAGGAAGAGGACGAGCCCGGCGGACAGCCCGGTCGCACCGAGCACGTCGAAGGTGCCCTGCGTGCGGGTCGGGGACCGGGGGACGACGAGAAGGGTGAGGGCGATGCAGAGGACGCCGAGGCCGGCGGCCCCGTAGAAGAGGACGTGCCAGTCGGTGTGCTGGGCGACCAGGGCCGCGGCGGGCAGGGCAAGGCTGCCGCCGACGCCCATGGAGGAGCTCATCAGGGCCATCGCCGAGCCGAGTCTCTCGCGGGGGAGTATGTCGCGCATCAGGCCGATGCCGAGAGGGATCGCGCTCATGGCGACGCCTTGCAGGGCCCGGCCGGCGGTCATGGTGAGCAGGTCGCTGGTGAGGGCGCTGACCAGCGCGCCGACGACCATCACCACGAGGCTGAGGATCAGCATGCGGCGCTTGCCGTAGAGGTCGCCGAGGCGGCCCATGACCGGCGTGGCGACGGCGCCGGAGAGCAGGGTCGAGGTGATGACCCACGTTGCGTTGCCCGGCTCGGTGCCCAGCAACTGCGGCAGGTCCTTGATCACCGGGACGAGCAGGGTCTGCATCACCGCGACCACGATGCCGACGAAGGCGAGCACCGGGACGAGGGCCCAACTCGCCGTGGACGTGGGCCGGTCGGTCGGCGTATGCGTCATGAGGAACAGCCTCCAGGCCGAGGACGGCGGGTCGGTGAGGGGTGAGGTCACGGCTCAGGGGGTGAGGTCACAGCTCACTCGAAGGCGGACGCACTCTGCTTCCTGCTGGTCGTCGCCCAGGGGCCCAGCGCGAACCTGTCACTGTCCCGTCGTACTTCCAGGGCCCCCGCGCCACCGAAGTGCGCGGGAACGAGCAACTCCCGTTCATCGGCCGCCCTCCCCAGAATCCGACGGCGACTTGCCACAGCCTGTTCCGGGTCCAGGCAAGCGGCGCTGTTGCAGCAGGGCTCAAGGATCTGCACCGGGCTGTGCAGCAGATCCCCGACGAAGACGGCCCGGTCGCCGCCGGATGCGAGTCGCAGTACGGATGAGCCGGGAGTGTGACCGGGTGCGGACTCCAGGGTGAGGTGTTCGTCGATTATGTGGTGGCCGTCCCACAGCACGGCCTGTCCGGCCTGGTGAATGGGCGCGATGCTGTCTTCGTAGATCAGGCGGTCGACCTCCTGCGCGCCGTTGCCGTACGCGTTGTCCGGACCGTAGTGGAAGTCGTCGGCGGCCGGGATGAGGTACTGGGCGTTGGGGAAGGCCGGTATCCACTGCCCGTCCGCCTCGACGGTGTTCCAGCCGACGTGGTCGACGTGGAGGTGGGTGTTGACGACGACGTCGACATCCTGCGGGCGGACACCCGCCCTCGCCAGGAGGCCGAGGAATTCACTGGGAGAGCGGTCGAACGGCCCCATGCCCGGCCGCTCGCGCCCGTTGCCCGCCCCGGTGTCGACCAGGACGGTCCGGCCCGCGCTGCGCAGCACCCAGCTCTGCAGAGCAAGTACCGCCAAGTCGCTGTCAGGCTCCCAGTGGTCCGGTGCCAGCCAGTCCTCGTTGTCCTTCCACACCTCGGCGGCGGCTCCCGGGAACATGCCGGAGGCCGGCAGGAACGGTTCGTGCCACTCGACAACCCGGATGATTTCGACGTCCCCCAGCACCATGCGCTGCACACTCTCGTTCTCGTTCATCACGTGATCGACGTTAAGGAAGGTCGAACGAGTGCCTCAATATGTATCCAGCTCAGGAAGATACGAGTCCGTCTCATCCCTCATACGGCAGATATCCTGCACGGATGGATGTGGTGAGCGATGCGATCTCTGCCGTGCACCTCGGGCACCCCTGGTCCCACCGCCTGCGGACAAGCGGGACTTGGTGCACGCGCCTGGACCCGTACGACGGCGCGGGCTTCTACATCGTCGTCAAGGGCCACTGCTGGCTGCTGACCGACGGCAGCGCCCCCACACCTCTCGGCGCGGGTGATGCGGTGCTGCTGCCCCATGGCACCGGCCATGTGATCGCCGATTCCCCCGTCGACGCGGCGGTCGCGCAGAAGAAGGCGGTGCCGTTCGAGCGATGGCTGGCCGAGACAGAGCCGTCAACCCGGTCCGACGGCTACGAGACAGAGATGCTCTGCGGCAAGTACTGGCTCGATTGCAGCCGCATGCACCCGCTCATGGCAGAGCTGCCCGAGGTCGTCCACCTTCCCAGCCGAGTAGGCAGCCACCTCGAACTCCGTGCCGCCATCGATCTGCTCTCCGGCGAGTTGGACGAGATGCGACCCGGCTCCTGCGTGGCCCTGCCGAGCCTGCTCGACCTCCTCCTCGTCTACATGATCCGCGCCTGGATGACCGAGGCCCCCAGCGGAGTCTGGCCCCGCGTACTGGGCGACCCGGTGACGGCCGCCGCCCTGCGGGCACTGCACTCGAACCCGGCCGCGCCGTGGAGCAACGATCGCCTGGCGGCGGAGGCGGGCGTCTCCCGGCCCACCCTGGCGCGCCGGTTCACCACCCTGGTCGGCCGCCCTCCGATGGCATACCTCACCTGGTGGCGCGTGATCCGCGCCGCCATCCTGCTCCGCGACACCCCGGACACCCTGGCCACCATCGCCGACCGCGTCGGCTACGGCAGCCCGTACGCCCTCTCCCACGCCTTCCAACGGGAGTTCGGCATCACACCGGGGCGGTATCGAGCGCAGGCCGCGGGACGATCCGCCCTCACCGCAAGTCCTTGACTGACGTCCACGGCGCCCGCCTCGCCAACGATGCCCACCTCGTCCACCACTGCCCGGCGCCCGCGGATTCACAATCCCCCCCCGAGGCGGCGGACCATTGAGCGCACCCACACCAGGAAGGCACTTTCGCGTTTCCGCCCCCAAGTCGGGCATGCCCAGGTGAAACGGCGAGGGCGGGCCCCGCAGCACCTCCTCCCGCCGTTGTGGTTCAGCTGCGCGTTGCGTGTAGTCGCCGCCGACGTTGTCGAAAGTGATCACGATGCCGTACTCGCCGGTCCGCGCCGGCGTGAAGGTCACCGAGACCGGCTGCCCACCGGAGTTGGATCCGATCGTGGACTCGATCGCGATGCAGCAGTGCCGGCACGGGTACACCCATGGCGAGGTCCACGTCTTCAACCAGGGCGACGACGACTTCCACGCGGCGGTGGCTGCCGCCTCGCACAACACGTTCCTCGGCAGCGCGGTGCGCGACGCCCGCCGGTTGCAGCGCCAGTCCAGTGCGATAGGGATTCACGACAGCTTCAATGAGGGAACAGCGGCGGCGGTGGAGGCGCACGAGGCGATCTACCGCGCCATCCGCGACGGCCACGCCGACGAGGCGGCCGAGGCGACGGCCGTCCACCTGGACCGGACCTTGGAGGACTACCGACGGGAGATCCAGCGCCGGCTGTTCGGCTGACCCACCCGCCCGGACGTACCGAAGGGTCCCCGCCGCAGCTGTCCGACCGCACGGCAGCCTCTGTTGCTCTGGCCGCACTGTGGTCTCGTCGCCCCCGCTCTGAAGCCAGTCCGCGCCTGTCACCAGGCGTCTCGGTCAGGACAGGGCGCCTCGTTCACAGACGCGGAGGGCGACGTCGCGGAGTTTGATGTTGTTGGCCTGGGAGTAGCGGCGCAGCACGCTGAACGCTTCTTCTTCGCTGAGGCGGTGGCTGCCCATGATGATGCCCATGGCCTCGCCGATGACGTGGCGGGTGGCGACGGCCTGTTCCATCTGGGCGTGGGTGCGGGCGGCGGAGAAGGCGACCGCGGCGTGGGAGGCGAGCAGCCAGCCGGCGGTCTCGCTGTCGGGGGTGAAGGCGCCGGGCTTGCGGGAGTAGAGGTTGAGTGCGCCGAGGTCCTCGTCGTCGGTGAACAGCAGGAAGCCCATCATGCTGCCCACTCCCAGGGCGTGGGCGCGGGGGGCGTAGGCGGGCCAGCGCCGGTGTTCGGTGGTGAGGTCGGCGATGCGCAGGACGTGGTCGCCCTGCGCGCTGCGGGCGGCGTCGAAGCAGGGTCCTTCGCCGGTCTGCTGCTGCAGGGTGTCGCTGTCGGTGACGAGGGGCTCGGTGGGGGCGAGGCTTTCCACGCGTGTGCCGTGCAGGATGAGGATGCCGGCCGCGTCGCAGCCCTCGACCAGTTCAGTGGCCGATGCGGTGATCCGTTCCAGCGTCGCGTTCACCGAGTCCTGTGCCAGCAGGTCGCGTGCCATCGCCGCCATCTGCTGTGCGAACCGTGCCCAGTCCACGTCCGTCCTCCGCTGCTCGTCCGGCCCGGACAAACCGTCTACCCAGCTTTTCACTCGACCTGCACCGTGCAAACGGGGAGCCGTGCCCAGGCCGGTCAACGCAGCAGAGGCAGGAAGATCGTGTCGACGATCTCTTCGAGGACCCGGTCGGGCGCGGGGGCGTAGGTCGTCAGGATCTCCTGGCGCAACAGGTCGAACGGCAAGGCCTTGATGCGGTCGGTGAGGCGCTCGGGCTTTGCCTCGCCGCGGGCGACGGCGCGGTCGAATATCGCGTCGACGGCCTGTTTGCGGCCGGTGTCGGCGGGGTCGAGCAGTTCGGCAGGGCTGGTCCCGGTCTCCAGGTGGTAGCTGGCCAGGTAGCCGCTCATCACGGTGACGAGCTGGACCCGCGTGGCGTTGATCTCCCGCATGAGGGTCAGTACGTCTTCGCGCAGGCTGCCGGTGTCCGGGACCTTGAGAACGTTCTTCCGCAAGACGTGGACCAGGGTGGCCCGGACGAGGTCGTCGCGGTCCGACCAGCGGCGGTAGAGGACCGGTGGGCTGGTGCCGGCGCGTTTGACGACGGCGTCCATGGTGAACCTGGCGTAGCCGCCGGCGATGAGTTCGTCCCAGGCCGCGTCGAGCAGCGCCTGCTCCAAGGCCGCTCCGCGGCGCCGCTCCGGCATCGTCATCGCCTCCACATTAGAAAGACTTGCGTATCTAACAATAGCGGCTTTAGCCTGACCTCCTAAAGATAGAGCCTTGTATCTTAAGGAGTGCCCATGGCCACCGTCGGCAACCCCGCCACATCCAGCCCACCGGACGCAGTCGACCCGACCGTGCGGCGCCTGGTGTTCACGCTCATCGTCGGTGCGCTCGCCGTCATCTTCGACACCACGATCATGAGCGTCGCCATCGACAGCCTCGCCGGACAGCTCCACACCACACTGGCCACCGTCCAGTGGGTCACCACCGCCTACCTGCTGGCCCTGTCCGCCACCATGCCCGCCGTCGGCTGGGCCCAGGCCGCCCTCGGCGGCAAACGGCTGTGGATCCTCGCCCTGGCGCTGTTCTTCGCCGGGTCGATGCTGTGCGCCGCGGCCTGGAACGCACCGGCCCTGATCGCCTTCCGCGTCGTCCAGGGCATCGGCGGCGGCATCATGATGGTCCTGATGGCCACCCTGGTCATGCAGGCCGCCGGCAGCCGCAACATCGGCAAGGTCATGGCACTGATCACCGTGCCCACCGCCCTGGGACCCGTCATAGGCCCGGTCATCGGAGGCGTCATCCTGCACTTCGGCGACTGGCGGTGGATCTTCTGGTTCAACATCCCGTTCTGCCTCGTCGGCGGCTGGCTGGCCTGGCGCAACCTGCCCGCCGACCGGCCCGGCGCCGGAACCCGCCCCCGCCTGGACACCGTGGGCATGCTGCTCCTGTCACCCGGCATCGCCGCCGTCATCTACGGCCTGACCCAACTCGGCGGAACCGACGCAATCACCTCCACCAAGGTCGGGCTCCCCCTCGCCGCCGGCGTCGCGCTCCTGGCCGGCTACACCGCCTGGGCGCTACACCGCGGTGCCGCCGCCCTGCTCGACATCCGCCTGCTCCGCCACCGCTCCCTGGCCTCCTCCACAGCGCTGCTGCTGTTGGCCGGAGCCGCCTTGTACGGCGCCATGCTGCTCATGCCGCTGTACTGGCAGCAGGTCCGCGGCGAAACGGCCCTGGGAGCCGCGATGCTGCTCATCCCGCAGGGCGTGGGCACCTTGCTGTCCCGCTCGCTGGCCGGGAAGGTCATGGACCGCATCGGCGCCCGCCCCGTCGCCGTCATCGCCTTCGCGGTCACCTTCGCCGCCACCGTGCCGTTCGGCTTCGTCACCGCCACCACCAGCGACGTCACGCTGATGGCCGTGCTATTCGTCCGCGGCCTCGGCCTGGGCGCGGCCATGATCGGCCTGATGGGCGGAGCCTTCGTCGGCCTGACCCACGACGAAATACCGGCCGCCTCCAGCATCAGCCGCGTCGCCCAACAGGTCGGCGGCTCCATCGGCACCGCCGTCCTGGTCGTGATCCTCCAGCGCGCCCTCGCCGATACCCACACCCCCGCCGACCTGGCAACCGGCTTCGACCACGCCTTCTGGTGGGCCGCCGCGTTCACCGCCGCAGCGATCCCGCTGTGCCTTCTGCTTCCGAACCGGCCCGACACCGAACCACAGCTCCAGGACACACGCTCTGACGGACAGCTCGCCGAAGCCTGACCAGTCCCGCACCGCGATGGTGCGTCACCCCGCTCGGGCTGGGCGCGACCTCCAGGTGGAACCCCGCCGCCGGTCGGACGCCCGCTGAGCTCGCGCGTCGGCGTCAGGAACGAAGGGGGCGCAGGCCGGTGCGGATTTCGCTGACCAGGATCTCGGGCTGTTCCAGGGCCGCGAAGTGCCCGCCCTTGTCGGCCTCGCCGTAGTGGATCAGATTGCTGTAGGTGTCCTCGATCCAACTGCGCGGCACGCGCGGGATGTCCCTCGGGAAGACGGTCACCGCGACCGGAAGCGTCACCTTCGGGCCGGCGAAAGTGAGCGACTTGTTCTCCCAGTAGATGCGGCCGGACGACGCCGCGCTGTTGGTGAACCAGTAGAGGGATATCGCGTCGAGCATGTCGTCGATGCCGAGAGCGTCCTCGGCGAGCCCATGGTTGTCGGTCTTGGACTGGAACTTCTCGTAGATCCAGGCCGCCTGGCCGGCGGGAGAGTCCGCCAGGGCGAATCCGACCGTCTCCGGCTTCGTGCCCTGAAGGTGGTTCGATCCGCCGAGCTCGCCGGCGTAGAGGGCGAGGGTCTCCACGGCGTCGCGCTGCTCGGGCGACAAGGTATCGGTGTCGGGTATCTGTGCGGGAAAGGCGTACTGGGTGTTGAGATGAATTCCGAGGACCCCCTCAGGTTGCATGGCCCCGAGGGCGGTGGTGACGACGGCACCCCAATCGCCGCCCTGCGCGGCCCATTTCGTGTAGCCGAGACGCTTCATCAGTTCCACCCACGCGCTCGCGATGCGCGAGACGGTCCACCCGGTCTCCGTGGGCTTCTGGGAGAACCCGAACCCGGGGAGCGACGGGACGACGACGTCGAATGAATCGGCGGCGTTCCCTCCGAAGGCGACCGGATCGGTCAGTGGGCCGATCAGCTTCAGGAAATCGAGGTTCGAGCCCGGCCATCCATGCGTGAGTATCAGCGGCATCGCGTGGGGGTTTTGGGACCTGACGTGAATGAAGTGGATGTCCAGCCCGTCGATCTCGGTCAGGAACTGAGGGAAGCGATTGAGTTCGGACTCGAAGCGCCGCCAGTCGTAGCCGCGCTCCCAGTGCTCGACCAGAGACCTGGCGTTCTCCACGCGAACCCCTTGCGACCAGTCGCCCACCGTTTCCGGATCCGGCCACCGGGTCCTGGCCAGTCGCTGCTTGACGTCGTCGATCTCCGATTCCGGGATCGAGACGGTGAGCGGGCGGACGAGGGCCGAGGGAGGCGGCGTCGGTGCGGTCATGGCCTTCTTCTCTTCTCGTGAGCTTCGAGGCGTAGCGCAACACTTCACTGCACACGGGTGTACAGCCAAACTCACTGTACACCCGTGTGCAATACTGGTGCCGTGTCCACCCAGTCCGCTCGCGTGCGCTCGATGATCGAGACCCGCGAACGCATCCTCGACGTCGCCCTCGATCTGCTCGGAGAGAACCCCGACGCCGGAATGGGCGACATCGCTTCCACCGCCGGCGTCGTCCGTCGCACGGTCTACGACCATTTCCCCTCGCGCCTCGACCTGGTCCGGACACTCACCGAACGGGCCGTCGCCGAGATGACAGCCGTGCTCACCGAAGTCAACGCCTCCGGCGCGGACGCGGACGCGGCGTGGGTCGAATTCATCGCCCGCCTCTGGCCGGTGGCGCACCGGTACCGAGTGCTGCTGGCGCTGCGCCGAGGTGAGTACGGCGAGGCGATCCACGCCCTGCTCGGGCCGGTCGACGAACTCCTCGCCGACCTCGTGAAACGGGGCCAGGACACCGAGGTGTTCGCACAGCACCTGCCGGCGGGTGTGCTCAGCCAGGTCGCCTACGGCGTCGTCTTCGCCATCGCGGACAGTGACCTGTCGAAGGGGTCCTCTGGCGCCCGAGCAGCGACGATCACAAGTCTGCTGATGCTGGGAGTTCCAGAGACACGCGCCATCGCCCTCGTGGGCGACCAGCCCTGACCCGCACTTATTTTACCGGGCTTCTTGCAGAAAGCCCCGGCGTTCACGCCGGGGATGAATGCATCTCAAGGCTGCTGTGACGTGCACGTTAGAGCGGTCGTTTTTGCTGCTCGATGTACTGGCGGACGATCGCCAACGGTGCTCCTCCGCACGACGCGGAGAAGTACGAGGGCGACCACAGATGCCCGTGCATGATGGCGCGGTTGATCCGGCCGGTGAACTCCTGTCGTATCCGGCGGGCGGAGACGCCCTTGAGGCTGTTGACCAGCTTCGAGACGGCGACCTTGGGCGGGTAGTGCACCAGGAGGTGGACATGATCGTGTTCGCCGTTGAACTCCTTCAGCTCCGCTTCGAAGTCCTCGCACACCTTGCGCATGATCTCCTCGCAGCGTGTCAGCATCTCGTCGGTGAACACCCCACGCCGGTACTTCGTCACAAAGACCAAGTGCACATGCATCGCCGAAACCACGTGTCTGCCACGCCTGTAATCATTCGGTCCATCCATGAGACCAATCGTAGTAGGATCTTGAGTGTGCAGCTCCGCTACAACTATCGGGCCTACCCGGATGCCACCCAGCGCCGTGCGCTGGCGAGCGCGTTCGGGTGCGCCCGTGTGGTGTGGAACGACTGCCTGCGCGACCGCAAGGAAGCACACGCGGCAGGGCTGGCGTACGTGAAGTCGGCCGAGCTGTCCCGGCTTCGCATCACCCAGGCCAAGCGCACCCAGGAACGTGCCTGGCTCGCCGACGTGTCGGCGGTCGTCCTGCAGCAGTCCCTGCGGGACCTGGACACCGCCTACAAGAACTTCTTCGACTCGGTCAAGGGCAAGCGGCAGGGCCGCAAAGTCAGCCCTCCCCGCTACAAGTCGAAGAAGGACACCCGGCAGTCGATCCGTCTCAACACCAACGCCTTCTGCCTCCAGGACGATGGCACCGTGTACGTGGCCAAGGTCGGCGGCCTCAAGACCAAGTGGCCCCGCCGGCTTCCGGCCGTACCCACGTCCCTGACCGTCACCAAGGACAGCTGCGGCCGGTACTTCCTCAGCTTCGTCGTGGACACCGAGCCGGACATCCTCCCGGAAGTGGACACCGACGCCGGTATCGACCTCGGTCTGTCGGCCTTCGCGGTCCTGTCCGATGGGCGGAAGATCGACAGTCCCCGCTTCCTGCGCCGGGCGGAGAAGAAACTCAAACGCCTTCAGCGGGAACTGTCCCGCAAGGTGAAGGGATCGAAGAACCGGGCCAAGGCCCGCATCAAGGTCGCACGCCAGCACGCCAAGGTCGCCGACCGGCGCCGGGACTTTCACCACAAGGCCTCCACACAGATCATCCGCGACAGCCAAGCGGTGTATGTGGAGGACCTCGCGGTGTCCGGCCTCGGCCGCACCCGGCTCGCCAAGTCCGTGCACGACGCGGGATGGTCCGCGTTCGTCGGCATGCTGGAGTACAAGGCCATCAAGCACGGCCGCACCTTCGCCAAGGTGGACCGGGCCTTCCCGTCCTCTCAGGTCTGCTCGGCCTGCGGATTCCGGGACGGCCCCAAGCCCCTGCACGTCCGCCAGTGGACGTGCGGCGCATGCGGCACCATGCACGACCGCGACCACAACGCGGCCCGCAACGTCCTGTTGGAGGGACGCCGAATCGTCGCCGCCGGACGGGCGGAGACGCGAAACGCCTGTGGAGCGCCGGTAAGACGGGCACACGTGCCCGCACAGCGCGTGGAAGCAGGAAGCCTCCGGAAGGGTCAGACGACCCAGGCTGGAATCCCTGGACTTTAGGCCAGGGAGCACGTCAAGCGTCAGAGCTGCAACCGGGCCGGGCCGGGTCAGGGCTTCGGCCATCGCCTGGGCGAGGCGCTTCGACCCGTTGACATCGGGATGGGTGTGGTCGGGGGCGGCGTATGCGTCGTCGAGGAGGGAAGGGTCGGCTCCGGAGCGGATCGCCGCGTCGAAGTCGACGAATGCGTGCCCGGATGTGCGGATCCACTCGTCGACCGCGAGGCAGAAGTCTTCTCGGTCTGGGCCGGCCGCGAGATCCGGGGCAAGCGGGGTGACGGTGGTGAGGAGCACGGTGAGCCCTGCCGTCCGGGCCCGACCGATGAGCTCTCGGTAACCATCGATCAGCTGGGTGAGGGTCGGTATTTCGTCCGGCGGCGTACCTCTGCCGGGAAGGCTCCAGTCGTTGCTGCTGTAGGCGATCACCAGGTGCGTCACGCGGCGGGTTGCGAGCACGCCCTCATCGAACCGGGACAACGACGACGCCTTGATCAAGCCCATGGCCTTCACACTCGCCGTCGGCGTCGTCATCGACGCCTTCGCTGTCCGCCTGAGCCTCGTCCCGGCCGTCCTCGCCCTCGCCGGACGACACGCCTGGTGGCGCCCCGCCTGGCTCGACCGCGCCCTGCCCGACCTCGACGTGGAGGGCACACGCCTTCAGAAGGCCCCGCAGGTGCGGGAGAAGGAGTCCGAGCGAGTCTCCTGAACCGGCGAGCCCAATGTGCTCCGGGAGACGGCCGAGCCGGGTGGTGAAACGCGACTACGAGCAGGTCAGCCACGTGAACGATTCAGCGAACGTGCGGCGCGGACATGTCGTTGCGTCACAGACGAAGCGCCGGACCTTCAGAAGGATCACGACGCTTCGCTCACCAGGGCACAGTGCGCGGGTCCGCATGACCGGCTCGATCACTGGCTGCCCCTGCGGAAAGCGGAGTTCCGCAGGGACTTGACGGAGCGTCAGTATCGGCTGTGCGTGGGCGAAAGCGCAGCGTGAACAGCTCGATGCGATCGTCGCTGCATTCCGTTGCGGCAGCTCCGCCGCCCAGCCCCCTGCGAGTTGGCTGGAGGTGTGGGTTCGACGGAGCTGTCGCACGTCCTACGGCGTGATGCGCTTCCTTGCGGTCATGCTCATGAGCGGCCGGTGCGGCGGGTCATGCGGATCGCGCCGACGCCGAGGGCGATCACCAAGGCGCCGCCGCCGGCTATCAGACCGACCGGTGCGCTGGAGCCGGTCTCGGCCAGCGGCGGGGTGCTGTCGCTGGGTGAGGGAGTCGGTGTAGCGGGCGGAGTCGACTCCAGCGGGGGGACGTCCGGGGTGGTCGGCGGGGTGGTGGCGGTGGACGGCGTCGTGGGGGTGGCGGGGGGAGTTGTCTCCTGAGCGGGCGGCTGGCTGGCCGGCGGCGTGCTCGGGGTGGCGGGCGTCGACTCCGAGGGCGTGGGGGTGGGGGAGTCGGGCTGGTCGGGCGTGCAGGACTTGTCGCCGCCGTTCCACGCGGCGATGAGGTGGTACGGGGTGACGATGTTGCCGGGCTGGTACGGGGCGGGGCCGTGACCGTCCTCCGACTTGCCGTCGTAGATGATGTCGTCGCCGTACAGGTCGATCTGCCCGTAGCAGTCGGGCGCCTTCACCGACAGCTTCTGCCAGGTCCGGTTGCCGTCGCCGGCGAGGTCGGCGGCGGTGAGGTAGACCGTGGCGTGGTCGACGAGCGTCTGGCGGCCGGAGGTGTACCAGTTGGAGCCTTCGGTGGTGTACTCGGCCAGCGAGACCGGGTACTTGCAGCCGTCACCGACCGTCTGTCCCGGGGCCAGACGGACCTCGACGGTGCCGGGGGCGGAGTCCCACTGGTGGAAGCCGCCCTGCGAGGTCCAGTCGGCGCCGACCGGGTTTCCGTCGGCGTCGACGATGCGGTACTGCACGGTGGCGGACTGGCACCCGCCTGCGGTCGTGGCGCTTGCGGCAGTGGCCCCGAGCAGGGGTGTGGCACAGGCGAGGAAAGCGGTTGCGGCGAGGGCGGCCGACGTTCTGGAGCGGGGGGAGCGCGTCAAGATGTGCCTTCTGAGGAATTGAGAGTGTGGGAGGTGGCTGAACGCGAGCGGCCGACACACGAACAGGCGAAGAAACCTGTCGTCGTGCCACTCGCATCACATGGCTCACTTCAGACGCAGCGAGCAACACGAATTCTTGTCATCTTTCACAACTCCCGTCAATCTTTTACGAGTTCACCACAGTCTCAAGTCGATGACGGTCGGTCAGGGAAGTAGAGGGAGGTGGCCGAACCCCCTCACACCCCGCGATAGGCGGTATTTCAGTCTCCCTGCGTAAAAGGGCCATGCAAGGGCAAGCCGAGCGGCACCGCCAAGGCGTCGAAGGGTCTCCAACCAACCCCGGGCAGAGCTCGATCCACGGCACTTCCCACTGTTCCCCGTAGGACGCCGTCGATGATGGGCAGGCCGCCAGCGGGGCCTCGCCGCCCCCTACCCCCAACAGCTGGTGTGCAATGTCCGGCTGCACCCACCGGCGGGCCCATGGCGCGGGGGGACGCACGTGAGCACAACACCGTCGGCAAGTCCCGCACCCGAAGACCTGGCGGAGCACCTTCCCCACGTCGGCCGGGCCCTGTGTGCGGCCCTCACTTGGTCGATACGACGCTTGCGGGGCCCGGTTGCGAGACATGGACCAGCCCCTACCCGTGCTCCGGCCGGTCATCGGTCATGAACCGTCTGATGGTCCCGAGGCGAGCTGTATGTCAAGCAGCGGTTCGAGTTGGGCGGCCCACTGCGGGTGCATGGCGGCCTTCTTCTCGTGCAGCGCCATGATCTCGCCGGCCAGCCCTGGGGCCATGTCGTCGGAAAGGTCGGGGCCGATGGAGATCTTGGCCAGGTGCGGGATGATCTCGGGATCTCCAGCGAGGTGAACCGGGTCGTGCATGTACCGCTCGAGGGCCGCGAGGTCCTCAATGCCCACGCAGTAGGCGTGAGTGAGGCCGTCGGCGGGATCGCCCAGGCTCTGCCCGACGGTTGCGAACGAGACCGACTCGACGGACGCCGTTCGCCGCATCAGCGCGAGCACCTGGGCCTTCTGCTCCTCGGTCGTCCCGTCCTTGAAGGCGAAGCGCAGCGTGTGAACGATCATGGCTTCCCGTCCCTTGATTGAACTGGTCAGTTCAGTAAATCTTCCTTACTGGTATTGAAGTTAGAATGAACCCATGGGTTCAACAGCGTCAAGCGGGCACAGTGGTGTCTCGCGCGGGCGGGTCGACAAGCGACAGGCGATCCTGGACGCCGCGTTCGCCGTCTTCGCGCGGCGCGGATACGCACAGGCATGCGTGCAGGAGATCGCGGAGGAGGCGCGCGTCGCCAAACCGACCGTCTACAGCCACCTGAACGACAAGGAGACCCTCTTCCGCCACACCCTCGAGGCAGCTGCCGACGCCCTGATGGCGGAGAACCTCGCGGTCGTCGAGCGGCTGCGCGAGCGAGCCCCGGACGATGACCTGAGTGTGGCGCTTGCGGACGTGGCCCAGCGACTGCTGCGGATCTGCTGCGGTGAGCGCGCCCGCGCGCTGCGCTGGTTGACCTACGCCCAGGTGGCGCGATTCCCCGACCTGATCGAGACCGTGCAGGAGCGCACCGCGCACCGACCCCGCGCGGCGCTCGCCGATCGGCTGGCCCGCCTCTCGCTCGCCGGCCGCCTGCGCCCCTGCGACCCGGAGCAGGCCGCCGAACACTTCTTCGCCCTACTCACCGGCCCTTTGGAGTCCCGCTCCCGGCTGGGCACCCGTCGCGTTGCCGCCGCCGAGCTCCGCGTCATCGCGGATGCGGGCGTGGACGCCTTCCTGCGCGCGTACGGGAGCGACTGAGCGGTCTGTTCGGTGATGCTTGGCTGCAGTTCGGGGACGAGGCGGCGGGGAGGGATTGCCGTACGGAAGATGCTGCGGGTGAAGTTGACGTTTGATCAGGAACGTGAGGTGCGTGAGCGGCTCCGGGTGCATGATCTCGCGCCGCATGCCCGGCTGCGTCAGGTGCCGGGTGTCGGGTGAGGACCATCTCGGCCCGCTGACCACGGCGTCCAACTTGGCCGTTGGCTTGGCGGATGTGGGTCGGGTGGAGGAGGCAGGCGCGTGCTCTGGGACAGGAAGTCCTGTATCGGCGGGGGTGTTGGGCGAGGGTCACCTGGACACCCTGAAAGTCTGTTGAGGCGCTGGGTGGTCCCGGCTCAGCGGCCCATCGCCGTCTCGCGGTTCATGCGTGAGAGCTTGTCTGGATTGCGGACGGCGTAGAGGCCGGTGATGAGGCCGGCGTCCAGGCGGAGGGCCATGATCGTGTCGATCCGGCCGTCGCGGCGGATGATCAGGGCCGGGTGGCCGTTCACCAGGGTCGGTTGCGGCAGGGCGCCGCTGAGCCTGGTCAGGACCTCGGTCACGTCGGCCGCGCCCACCACCGGTTCCACGGCGGCCCGTACGACTCCGCCGCCGTCCGTGAGGAGGACGACGTCCGGGGCGATCATGTCGAGGAGCCGGGTCAAGTCACCTGTTTCCACCGCTTGTTGGAAGGCCGCCAGCGCGTCGCGGGTCTGGGACGGGGAGACCGTCTCGCGAGGACGGCGCGCGGCGACGTGGGTGCGGGCGCGGTGCGCGATCTGGCGGACGGCGGGCGGGGTCTTGTCGACGGCCTGCGCGATCTCGTCGTAGTCCAGGGAGAAGACGTCCCGCAGCACGAACACGGCACGCTCGGTCGGCGTGAGGGTCTCCAGTACGAGGAGCATCGCCATGGAGAGGCTGTCCGTGAGCTCGACGTCCTCGGCCACGTCGGGGGCGATGAGCAGCGGCTCGGGCAGCCACGGGCCGACGTAGGACTCCTTGCGGCGGCGGAGTGTGCGCAGGCGGGTCAGGGACTGGCGGGTGGTGATGCGGACCAGGTAGGCGCGTGGGTCGCGGATTGTGGTGTGCTCGATGTCCGACCAGCGCAGCCATGTCTCCTGGAGGACGTCTTCGGCGTCGGCCGCCGATCCCAGCATCTCGTAGGCCACCGTGAACAGCAGATTGCGGTGGGCGATGAAGCTGTCCGTGGCCGTGGTCATGGCCGCCCCGGCATCGGTCCCGGCATCCCTGTTCGCCATCGTCGGTTCCTGACTTCTGTCGCGCTACGTGTGGTGCGTGTCGTACACGGGACACCGCTGACGCCGGTTCTGTGACAGCCGCGCCCCGTGGCCCACGTCACATCCGCCCCGTGTCACAGGGGCGCGGCCTCCGGCGCCTCATGGGCATCAGCCACACGATTCCGCGAGTGAGGAAGCCCGGATGGAAACCCGTATGAACTTGTTCGACACGGAGCTCGGCACGAAGGTCGGGAAGCGGATCTACGCCGTCAGCCAGGTCATCCAGGAGTCGCCGTTGCCGAAATCCACCCAGGAGTTGGTGCAGCTGCGAGCCAGCCAGATCAACGGGTGCGGTTTCTGCGTCGACATCCACAGCAAGGACGCCGCCGCGGCCGGCGAGGACGCGGCCCGGCTCAGCCTCGTCGCCACCTGGCGGCACTCCACCGTGTTCACCGAGGCCGAGCGGGCCGCGCTGGCCCTCTCCGAGGAGGGCACCCGCATCATCGACGGATACGCAGGGGTCACTGACGAGACCTGGGCCCAGGTGCGCAAGCACTACGACGAGGAGCAGGCGATCGCTCTCGTCTCCCTCGTCGCCATGATCAACGCGACCAACCGGCTCGGCGTGATCCTCACCAACCAGGGGGGATCCTACGTGCCCGGCAACCTGGCCACCGTCGCCGGTTGACGCACCGAGACCGGCCCCGGTCGAAGGATCGGGGCCGGTCTCGGTCGTGCGGGAGCGGTCGGTAACCAGTCCGGCCCGCCCTCGTCGTCGTCCTCGCCCTCGTCGTAGTCCTCGCCCAGCTCCGGCCCATCCGGGTCACGCGGCGGGCGCAGGGCGCCGGCGGCCGGGACGGAGGCGGTGAAGCCGTAGCGGCCGAGCAGGTTCAGGTCGCGGTGCTTGAGCGGGAGAGCCGTCCTCGTCACGCGGTGAACTCCTTTGCCCCATGCGCCGATGCCCGCGGGAACGTACGCTCGGCAGCTCCCGACTCTCCGTCTCGCCAGCCATAGCGCCGCTCGGGCTGGCCGCTGGCGCCGTAGCGCAGGGAGACGTCCGCCGTGCCGGTGGTGTGGAAGTGCTCCAGGTAACGGCGGGCGCTGACACGGGAGATACCGGTGGCGGCCGCGCATTCGGTGGCCGACAGGGTGCCGTCCGCATCGCGGAGGGGGCGTTCGACGAGGCCGGCGGTCTCCACGCTCAGGCCCTTCGGGAGTCTGGCGACAGCAGTGGGGACAGACCCCGCGGCCAGAGCCCGGTCGATGTCGGCCTGGCCGCGCACGACCGTGGTGAGAAGACGGCCGCGGCGTGCGGCGTACCGGTCCAGGCGGGGCTTCAGGTCCTCATAGTCGAAGGGTTTGAGCAGGTAGTCCACGACACCGTGGCGGACCGCGCCGCGCACGGTGTCGGCCTCGCGCGCGGCACTGATGACCATGATGTCGCAGTCGTGTCCGGCGGCGCGCAGCCGCGGGATGACGTCCAGGCCGAAGACGTCGGGCGGATAGAGGTCGAGGAGAACGAGATCCGGGCGCAGTTCGTCGACTGCGGTGATGGCCTGCTCGCCGGTGCCCGCGGTGCCGACGGCCCTGAACGAAGGCGGAAGCGGCGGCGAACTCCTTGGCTTCGGTTGCCCTGTTGAGCGACACGACGCGTCCGGAGCGGCCCCGACCCGGCTGGTCGGACCGGCCGGGCAGACCTACGCGCCGCCGGCCGAGCGGGCAGACGTCATTCGCCAGACCCTCTATCTGCACTGGAACCCGCACGGCCCCGTGTTCTCAGCCGCGCGGAGGGGGCACTTCACTCGATGAAGACCTTCACGGAGTCTGGGTTCCCGCTGTTTCGGTTGACACCGATGAAGAAGTCGCTCCCGATGTGGGTGACATCTTCGATCTCGTCGATCAGGCTGTTCCCCGGAATCCCGATGTCGCTCTCCACATCACCTCCGGACCAGTTGTACTGGTACACCCAGTTCCACCCCGTTACGGGTGTTGAGCTGTTGATGGACTTGGTGTTCCAGACGTAGTTCTCGGAGCAGTCGATGCCTTGGTCGGAACGATTGTCGTGACTCGTCAGGTTGCTCTTCACCAGCGTCCATCCGCTGGTCAGCGAACCGGCACCGGGATGGGTCCACAGATTGCCCGAGCGGCGGGCAGCATATTTTCCGGCTCCGTCGGCCGCGGTCGCGCTGTAGCAGAGGCCGCTGATATTGCCGATGGGCAGATGGACTTCCTCGCTTGCGCCAATGGAGCCCGACGAGTTCAGGTGAACGATCGTCACATCGGCGCTCGGATAGGCCGATTCACTTCCTTGGGTGGCAATCAAGACAGGACCCTGGTCCCGGTAGTCCGGATGGTAGGCGAGGTCGTTGCCGTGCCCGAGTGCGGGTATGGAGGTGGGTGCCCCGGCGCAGGTCCAGCTGGCGCCGTCCCAGGTTGAGCCGTCACGCAACCATCTGGACAGGACCGGCTCCTCACCGCCCGCCTTGGTGAAAATGATGTAGAGCTGGCCGCCCGGCCCAGCGACCATGCCTTGCATGACGGTGCGTCCTGCCCTGCATGCGCTGCTGTTCGGGATGTTCAGCCGTTCCGCCCCGCTCCTGTCCGTGGCGGCGTAGGCGGACGTTGTCGAGACAATGGCGATTCCGGTCAAGAGTGCCAGTACGGACGCGAAACTCAGTAGTTTCTTCACGCGGTGCCTCTCTGAAAGCACGGCTGTGACGACCCGTCAGCGCCACTGGGCTGGGCATATCGTTCCGGTTTGAAAAGTCGTCAAGTCCGTTTCGAATGTGTCAATTAAACGGCTGATCTTGGTTGTCGAGTGGTCGGTTGCTGCTCGGGGGCAGGCAGTACCCATCGAAACGACGAGTACCGCCTGCTCGCTCAGCGGTCACCGACGCGCTCAAAGGGCGGTGGTCGTCTGCTCGCCGGTTGCGCTGCCGGCGAGCCACTGGTCCCATCCCAGGTTGAAATCGGCGTAGCCGTTGTCGGCCGGGGCTTTGCCTCGGGGCGAGCCGGTGACAGTGACGGGGTCGCCCTGCTTGACCTGATCGTAGAACCACTTGGCGTCCGACAGGGACAGGTGCACGCAGCCGTGCGAGCCGCGGGCGCTGCCGCTGCCTGGGTTGGGGTCGCCGGTCGAGTAGTGGACGTAGGTGCCGGACTGGGTGAGGTGGACGTCCCAGGGCAGTGTCAGGTCGTAGTAGTTAGGGCTGCCCTTGTCACAGCTGATTCCGACGCTGCAGGAGGTCATGTGGACCTTTTCCTGCTTGTCGATGACGGCCATCGTGCCGTCCCACGTCGGGTACTCGGCGCTGCCCGCGTTGATGGACAGGGTGCGCACCGGAGCGCCGTTGCGGGTGACTTTCATCGTGTGGCCGGTCACCGAGACGTCCGCGCGCACGTCGTCTCCGATCTTGAATGTGTGCGTGTAACTGTGTACGCCGTAGCGTCCGTTGCCGTTGCTGACGCCTGTCATGTCGGCGTCGATCTTCACCGTCGTCCCGGACGGCCAGTACGTCTTCGGGCGCCAGTCGGCGCGCTTGTCGCCCATCCAGTGCCAGGCGCCGGCCACCGTCTGTGAGGCGCTCACCTTCATGTGCTTCTCCACCGTGGCTCGCGCCTTGGCCGCCACAGGGTTCGTGAAGATCACCGAGATGGGCATGGCCACGCCGACCGTCGTTCCCGTCTGCGGGGTGATGGTCTCCAGCAGCATCGGCGGGCCCGCAGGCTTCGTGGGTGACGGAGAGGCGCTCGCACTCGGCTTTCCCGACGCCTTTGCGTCGTCGCCGCTCGCCTTGTCACTGCCGGCCCCACCGCAGGCGCTCGCGCCCACCAGCGTCACACCCGTGACGAATGCGACCCATATGCTGCCCTTGCGCCGTCCCACGAACTCCCCCGTCTTCTCGCTCTTCGGCTCTGACGAGCCCGTCTTCCTGTCAGACAGAGACGGCTCGAGGTGCAGTTGCATATGTCGCGTAAAGCGTGTCCCAAGACTCACCGGCCCGGCCCGGCCCGGTCCGGTCCGGTGGGGATGGAGGCGGTGGCGGTGGCGTGGCCCTCCACGCCACGCTCGGTGACGTCGGCGACTCGACCCACGCCGTCGCGGAGGCCGGACACCGGCGCCACCCCAGGGCCGTACCGGGCCGGTCGGCGCCCGGCGCGGACGGCGGCAGGCCGTGTGCCGGTGCGCTGGTCGGCTGAGCCACCCGGCAGGCGGGGCCGCGAGCGTCGACGATGGACCATGTCGGCAGCTACCTGGGTGCCGACGGAGGTGGCAAGCGCCGCTTCTCCTCCAGCCGCAAGACGGTCAACCGCACCACCACGTCCCACCTTGGCGGAGCTTCCCTCCTGCTTGGGCAGGATGAAGGGGTCGCGCAGACCGTCGTCGCCCGCGGTCGGGGTCACGACGGGGTTGTTCTGGTTCAGTGGCATCCATTGCGGCGCGTCGGTGCTGACGGCGAGGTGCAGGCCGTAATCCGTGCCGAGGAGCTGCCGGCGCGGCGGTCGCGGGGTTGCGCTCATCTGGTGTCTGCGCGGCGAAGGAAGGTGCGGGCGGATGAAGAACCTGTGGGCGGCCCCGGCCCGGAGCCGCCCACAGGTTCGGTCCCTCGTCAGCTCCAGGGAGCCGCGGTGAGCCAGCTGGTGTCCTGGGCCCATGACGTCGTGGAGTCCCAGGCGTTGGAGCCGCCGTTGCCGGCGATGTAGACCGTGTAGTTGTAGTGGCGGAGGTACTTCGTAGGGAAGTTGACGGACTGGAAGGAGGTGCCGACGCCGCTGTTGCCCGTGGTGGGGCAGAAGGTGGCGTCCTTGGCGAACGCGCTGCCGCCGTCGTCGAAGTTCAGGTTGAGTTGGTAGTTGTAGTGGCGCAGGAACTGGCCGGGCTTGTCGACGGACTCGAAGGACAGGCACGAGGTGTTGGCCAGTCCGGCCCGGACGATCCAGGTGGCGTCGGCCTTGTCGGTGGCCGAGCTGGCAGCGGTGATGTTGGAGATGACGACCTTGGTGTCGGCGTCGTTGTGGCGCAGGTAGTGCGAGGTGCAGCAGGGCGAGGTGGTGGCCTTGAGAGAGATCCGGGAGCCGGGGGTGAGGGTTCCGGTGCTGGTCGAGCCGCTGCTGTAGGCGGCGGCGGTGATGTTGGCCTGGACGGCGTTCTCGGTGGCGTCCGAGGGGTAGCCCTGGGTCATGACGCCTTCGTAGAAGGTGCCCTGGGCCCACTTGCTGTTGTCACCGCCGATGCCGAGGATGATCGCGCCTTCCTTGTGCATCGGGTTGTAGCCGGAGGCGGTGGGGCGTATTCCGTTGTAGAAGGTGGACAGGGCGCCCGACTGGGCGTCGCCGCCGCGCAGGGCCCACTGGTTCGCGCCGCCCTTGAGCATGGCGGTCAGGAACCGGTGGTCGACGCTGGGGTTACCCGCGTTGAATCCGCGGTTCACCCCGGAGAACAGGCCGTTCTCCAGATCGGCCATGACCCAGGGGCCGTTGCCGCTGCCCCAGCCCCAGCCTTTGTTGTTGCCGAAGTAGAGGGCCTCCATGTGGCCGTTGCCGGTGTCCAGGTTGTTGGTCTCGGCGTTGCCGTAGTCGAAGCAGCAGCCGCCGTTGAAGTGTTTGCCGTTGAAGATCGCGTACATGCCCTCGGGCTGGTCACCGGTGGCGATGCCGTTGGTGCTGTTGTTGCGGTAGCCGGTGCCGGGGGCGATGTAGACGCCGTACGCCTTGTGCCCGCCGACCGTGACCGGCGCCTCGACGGCGTTGGCGAGGTTGTCCGGCCCGCCCGCGGCTCCGCCCCCGGGTGCCTGGGTGAGGTGGTTGCCCTTGGGGGACTGGTCGTAGATGACGGTGATGAGGCAGCTGGTGTTCGCGCAGAAGGAGTCCTGCTGTGCGGCGTCGGCGTATCCGCCCTCGCTCAGCAGGCCGATGTCCTTGGTCGCGTTGTCGGAGGCGCGCCTGACCTGGTACAGCGGGCCGTTGTACGCCCCGTACAGGGCGCGGGTGGTGCTGTGCGCGGCGACGCAGGGGGTGCTGCCCGCGGCGTAGATGTCGCACGGCCCCTGGGTGGCGGCCTGCGAGGGGGTGGCCGTGGCGGTGAGCAGACCGGCGGCGAGGGCGGCGGTGGCCCCTGCCGCCAGCAGCGCGCGTCTGGCGCGGTGTATCCACTGTTTCTTGATCATGAAGGACTCCTACGCAGAGTGGAGCGCGGAAGGTGAGGGGAACTCCTGGATGTCGCCGGCTCACGGTGCGGCCTCACCGCGAGACGGTCGGGTCAGCTCGTCACGCGGAAGGTGGCGTCGCTGCGGGCTGTCGCGGTGGTGATCGGGTCGAGGCGCAACTGATAGGCGTAGTGGCGGATGTAGCGGTCAGGGTGGTTGTACGACTGGAAGGACGACCAGGTGGGGTCGGCGAGTCCGGCGACCTTGTTGAAGGTGGCGTCGGCGGCGAACTGGCTGCTGCCGTCGTTGCGGGCGAGCTGGAAGTCGTAGTTGGCGTGGCGCAGGAAGTAGCCGGGGTAGTTCACCGACTCGAAGGAGACGGTGCCGGTGCCCGCGAGGCCGGACCTGATCCGGAACTGGGAGTCCTCGACGGGGCTGACGTTCGGATCGATGCGCACGTCGAAGTTGGTGTGGCGTACGTAGCGGTCCTGGAAGTTGTACGACTGGAGCCGGTTGGCCGGGGTGTTGGGCCAGCGGGCGAGGACGCGGCTCTCCTCGGCGGCCGTGAGGTTCATGATCCAGCCGTGGCGCTTCTTGGTGCCGCCCATGGTGTAGCTGGTCGACGCCAACTGCTGGTAGGCGGCGGGGTTGGACGGGTCGGTCGTGGTGACCGGCATGTAGCCGCGGTTGGTGGCGTACTGGTCGAGGTAGAGCGCCCACTTGTTGGTGCCGTTGAACTTCATCCACATCGGGCCCTCGACCTGGGCGCCGGTGAGGCCGATGCCGGAGAGGTTGCCGAGGCTCGTCCAGGTGCCGAGGATGGAGTTGCTGCCTTCGAGGGTGATCTGTCCGTCACCGGAGGCCCGCACGTAGCGGTAGTTGCCGACGCCCGGGGGCACTTCGATGATCTGGGTGTCGATGATCTCCTGGCTGCCGGGGCGGTCGATGTAGATCTGGGGGGTGGTGATGGTGTGGAAGTCGCTGGTGCGGGCGTAGAAGATCCGGTGCTTCGTGGCGCCGTTGAAGGGGACGTTGGTGGCCCAGTACAGGACGTAGTCGTTGGTCTCGGGGTCCCAGATGGCTTCGGGTGCCCAGGCGTTGCGGCCGTCGGGGATCGCGCCGGCGACGTTGAGCAGCCACGGCTGTGACCAGGTGACCAGGTCGGTGGACTCCCACACGACGAGGTTGCGGCTGCCGTTGTTGATGGCGGCGTTCCAGTCCTGGCCGCAGCTGATGCACAGGTCGGTGGCGATGATCCAGTATTTGCTGCCGTCGGGGGATCGGACGAATACGGGGTCGCGTACGCCCTTGGTGCCGACGGTGGAGCGCAGGACCATGCCGCCGCCGTTGAGGTCGTTCCAGTGCAGGCCGTCGGTGCTGTGCGAGAGGTACATCTGCTGGTTGGTGGCCCCCTCCCCGGTGAAGTGCACCATCAGGTAGCCGGGGTCGGCGGCGGCCGCCCGCTGGGGTGTGGTGAGGGCCTGGCCCGTGAAGAGGAGGCAGACGGCGAGCAATATCACCGTCAGCCGGGCGCGGAGCGCAGACATCGGATCTCCTGTCGGGTGCGGGTGCCACCGCCGGGCGAAGGGGGAGCGGCGTGGCGGGGGGAACTTGGTCTCGGAGTGGGCGGGACAGGGCCCGGACACCGCGCGGGCCGGAAGGGGGATCCGATCGACGGTGTTTCACCGCTTCGCCCAGGACGTCGTGGTGACGGCGGGTCAGGGCGCGTGAGCACATGCGTCTGTCCAGGTGGGGCGGTTGCGGCACGGGCCGGGTGTCTGCGCTTCTCAGTGCCCGTGACAGCGATTCAGATGGGGGAGGTTCGGCCGGAAGCCTTCAGAGTCAACTCGCTCTCCGATCAGGCGTGGTGGACGATATATCGAACGCTGTTCGTGAAATCGGGCAGAGGCTAGATCCGGAAAAGAGAGCGCGTCAATACATCCGACACATCCGATTAACCGAACGTACAAATGAGCCATCCGGCACTCGCCCGGCCCCCTGGCCCGGCTCATTCGAGAGGACCGCAGTGGCTCAAGGGGGCCACGAGTGTCCGCCTTCGCTCCCACGCCTCCAGCGACAACCCCCGCCTGTACAACCCCCGGCACGCCGCACCCGCAGGCGACCTCCGTCTCCTACCGGGGCGCGGAACTGCGCGCCTGCGCGGCGTGGCCGAAGAACTACGGGATGAGCGGGCAGCCGGTAAGAGTTTGTGTTCACAGGCTAGACACAAGCAACGTCCGTACCCGTTAATCCATCCCATGCGTCAGCGAGGATTTACGTTCCATATTTCGGACGACGTTTGAAAAGTCGAACCACGTGGGGCGGTTGCCGTCGCCCTGCCGGCCGTAGGGCGCCGCGTCGGCAGCACGCGAGCCCGTGCCGCGCCACGCCCGACCGACCGTCGGACGTGTGAGCCGGCACATCAAAAGCCCAAGCAGCCTCCCTGCCCTAGCGAAAGGCTCAAGATGTCTCCCTCCGTCAGCAGACGTCGTCTCCTGCAACTGGCCGGGGCCACCGTGGCCGCGTCTGCCACCGGACCCTTCCTCGGCGCGTCGTCCGCCCAGGCGGCCATCACCCCCGCGAGAACCGACATCGGGGTCCTGGCGCACCCCTTCGAACTCGGCCAGGTCCGGCTCACCGCGAGCCGGTGGCTGGACAACCAGAACCGCACCCAGAACTACCTGCGGTTCATCGATGTCGACCGGCTGCTGTACAACTTCCGCGCCACCCACAAGCTGTCCACCAACGGCGCGACCGCCAACGGCGGCTGGGACGCGCCGAACTTCGGCTTCCGCACCCACATCCAGGGCCACTTCCTCACGGCATGGGCACAGTCGTACGCCGTGACCGGGGACACCGCCTCCCGGGACAAGGCCACGTACATGGTCGCGGAACTGGCCAAGTGCCAGGCCAACAACAGCGCCGCCGGCTTCAACCCCGGGTACCTCTCCGGCTACCCCGAGTCCAACTTCACCGCTCTCGAACAGGGAACCAGCGGCGAGGTGCTGTACTACACCATCCACAAGACCCTCACCGGCCTGCTGGACGTATGGCGCCACATCGGCAGCACACAAGCCCGGGACGTGCTCCTCGCCCTGGCCGGATGGGTCGACTGGCGCACCGGCCGGCTGACCACCCAGCAGATGCAGACCATGCTGCGCATCGAGTTCGGCGGCATGAACGCCGTACTGACCGATCTCTACCAGCAGACAGGCGACGCGCGATGGCTCACCGTCGCCCAACGGTTCGACCACGCCGCGGTGTTCGACCCCCTGGCGGCCAACCAGGACCAGTTCAACGGACTGCACGCCAACACCCAGGTGCCCAAGTGGATCGGGGCCGCCCGGGAGTACAAGGCCACCGGCACCACCCGCTACCGCGACATCGCCACCAACGCCTGGAACATCACCGTCGACGCGCACACCTACGCCATCGGCGGCAACAGCCAGGCGGAGCACTTCCGGGCCCCGAACGCCATCGCCGGCTATCTGACCAACGACACATGCGAAAGCTGCAACACCATCAACATGCTCACCCTCACCCGGGAGCTGTTCACGCTGGACCCGAACCGCGTCGCGCTGTTCGACTACTACGAGCGCGCGTGGCTCAACCAGATCATCGGCCAGCAGAACCCGGCCGACGACCACGGCCACGTCACCTACTTCACCCCCCTCAAGCCGGGAGGCCGACGCGGGGTGGGCCCGGCGTTGGGCGGCGGCACCTGGAGCACCGACTACGGCACCTTCTGGTGCTGCCAGGGCACGGGCCTGGAGATGCACACCCGGCTGATGGACTCCATCTACTTCCACAACGACACCACGCTGACCGTGAACATGTTCGTGCCGTCGGTGCTCACCTGGACGGAGCGCGGTATCACCGTCACCCAGACGACGACCTTCCCTGTCAGCGACACGACGACCCTCCAGGTCACCGGCAGCGTCAGCGGAACGTGGGCGATGCGCATCCGCATACCGAGCTGGACCACCGGGGCCACCATCAGCGTCAACGGCGTCGCGCAGACCATCACCACCACGCCCGGTAGTTACGCCACCCTGAACCGCTCGTGGACCTCCGGCGACACGGTCACCGTCCGCCTGCCCATGCTGATCGGCATCCGACCGGCCAACGACAACGCGAACGTCGCCGCGATCACCTACGGCCCGGTCGTCCTCGCGGGCAACTACGGTGACTCCGCACTCAGTGCCCACCCCGCGCTGACCACGTCCTCGATCAAACGGACCAGCAGCAGCTCACTCGCCTTCACCGCCACCTCCGGCGGCTCCACCGTCAACCTGGGCCCGTTCTACGACGCGCACGGCTTCAACTACGCCGTCTACTGGAACACCACCGGCAACACCGTCCGTCTCGTCAACGCGAACAGCGGTCTCCTGCTGGGCATCCAGACCATGTCCACTGCCAACGGCGGCCGCGCTCTGCAATGGACGGACAACGGCACCGCCGACCACAACTGGGAAATGATCACCGATGGAAGCGCGGTCCGCTTCCGCAACGCCAACAGCGGCAAGGTGCTCGGCATCCTGAACATGGACACGGCAGACGGCGCGACCGTTCTGCAGTGGTCCGACAACGGCACCGCCGACCACAAATGGACCCTGCTCGACCAGGGCGACGGAACCTACAAGATCCGCAACGTGAACAGCAGCAAGCTGCTAGCCATCGCGGGCAACTCCACCGCGGTCGGCGCGTTCGCGGTCCAGGACGCGGACGACGGCACCGCCGACAACCGCTGGCGCATCGTGCTGAAGTAGCGGAGAAGGTCGAGGGCGCGCCTCCCGACAACGGAAACGCCGCGACCTGGCCGGAGGCGCCGTAGCGTTACTTGTTCTGGCAGGCCCTCGCTTTGAACTCCGCTATGGGGACCGTGACTTCGGATTCCTCACCACTGTCCGAGATCTTGTCGTAGCGGACTTTTCCTGGAGTGAGCCGGTCCCGGTCGCTCGGAGTGAAGGAGACGCTCCTCGATGACCACGAGTTGTCCGTGGTCCAGCCGTAGAGGGCATACGTGGTCTCGGTGGTGAGGGCAGTGAGGGATCTGGTCGCGGTCCAGCCGACGGCAGGAGAATCGAGGGTCCAGGTGGTGAGACCGGCCTTCAGAGGGCGGTCGGCGGCCCATGAACCGACCGTGACCGCCTCGTCGACGTCGTCGCTGTCCACGTAGAGGGCCGCGCCATCGATCTGATGTCCACAGACCATCATGACGCCGAGCAGATGGCCGTCGCCGGTCACGGAGATGCCGGCGACGGCATCGACGGGAACCGTGCATCCTGAGATCGCAGCCAGGGCCGCGCCGACCGCGACAGCGCCGACGAAGCGCCGGAACACCGGCCGCGAAATGATCGACCACATACTCAGCCCCCCGCCCGGAGGCGCGCGTGAGCCTCCCGCCCCCGAATGGTAGGGGGCGAGCGGCGCCGGTCCGCAGCCTCGCCACCCACCCGTTGCGCGTTCGTTGTCGCCGAGGCGGAGGCTTGCTCCGCTCCGCCCAGCTCCGTCCCGGACCGCCCCCCGTCGCGCGCACCCCGACGGCGACGGCCGCTGCTCGACCTGCACCTCCGCCCAGACCGTGACCGGCCTCCTGGAGGCGAGCACGTCATGACCGAGACGCTCCACACACCTCCGCGGCCAGTACCCCAGCAGCCGCTGCGCCCCTTCGCCCGTGAGCCGCGACGCCGGGAGGAAGAACGGGCCCGCGCGCTGCGGACCGGGCACGTGTGCCCTGACTCTGCGTGTGGCAACAGGTGCGAGCCGGTGCTCGTCTACGAGCGCACCGGGTGGGGGTAGGTGGCCTGGACCGTGCCCGACGACGGCAGCCTGCCCGAACTCCCGCAGCAGATCGGCGTGATCACCCTCAGCCGCCCTGTACGCCCTGAACCTCGGTGTTCCCTCCGACCTTGAACGGATCGATGACCTCACATCTTCGTTGCTCAGAAGAGGACTGTCGACTCGCCTGATCAGTTACGGGACAGTCTTTAGAAGAGCATGCGATCCGCCGTTGTATGAAGACCGCGTAATGCGGCAGCCGCGCATCGCATACTTCACGGGAATCATTCTGCCCGTCGGAATGTGTCAGACTTTAATTCCGAACAGTTTTTCCGCATTTCGGAATGCAATTTTTTCCTTGGCTTCGCGCGGCAAAGCTACTCCCCGGAGCCAGTCGGTTTGAGTTTTCATATCCGCAAACGGATAGTCGGTTGCAAACATCACTCGATCCACACTTATGTGCTTCAGCAGGAGATCGAGCAGTTCAGTCTGGGGGAATGCGCTGGTTGTGAACCAGAAATTTTCATGGAAATACTGCTCGAACGGCTTGTCCAGGCTTTTCTCGGTCACTTCGCCCATCTTCTCTACGATGCGTTCGTAGAAGAACGGAAGGCCCTCTCCCATATGGCCGATGATAATCTGGAGCTTGGGATGCCTGTCGAATACCCCTGAGGTGATCATTCGGAGGCACTGAGTAACGACTTCCTGGTGCCATCCATAGGCGGAGATGCTGAGAACCTGGTCCTGGAACTCCTTCTGATATTCCGGCAGCATATTGCTGTAGTAGATTTGGAAAACCTCGTCAGGCGGCAGGCCCGGATGGATGTACATCGGCACATCAAGGGTTTCGGCGCGCGCCAGCAGGGGCTCAAAGTCGGGATGGTCGAGGAATTTCTTCCCGATGATTCCATTGGTCAAGCATCCCAGGAAGCCATCTTCCCGAACTGTGCGTTCCAGTTCGTCTGCCGAGGCCTCCGGACTCTGCAGCGGCAAGGTTGCAAATGCCTGAAACCGCCCCGGATAGGTGGCCATCGGTCCGTCGACGAGCATCTTGTTGAGGCGATACGCGAAATCGATGCCCTTCCGGCCTTTGACATTCTGCACACCTGGCGTATGTGCGGAGAGGATTTGAACGTTGAGCCCCGCCTCGTCCATTGCACCGATGCGGCGCGGGCCGAGCTCGGCAAGACCGGTATCCTCAAGGAACAGCCTGTCGTTCAGCACCATCAACTCATGGGTGGAAAATGTCTCTTCCGTGCCGATGAAGGGCAGGTCCTGGTCTCGCTGTAAAAAATCCGCAGTCTCGTCCGCTTCCGCGCGGGAGGAAATGGCATGCGTGGACAAGCCGGCACCAATGCCAAGTGCTGCCGCGCCGGCTAGAAAGCCGCGGCGTCCCGTGAGGTGCTGCAGAGGGTTTGCGTTGGACTTCATGTCAGTTTCTCCTCAGGTGTTTGTGTGGTGCGGTATCCATGCGGCATCCGTCTGCAAGACGCGACGGGTTACCTCGCTTATCTGGATGCCTAATTCCTACCGAGCGAACCTGAGACGAACGTTAATGCGCTGCTCAGGCCGGTTGGCCGAAGCATGTGTCCAGCGCACGCACCAGCGTGGTGGCGTCGAGATCCTGCCCGGTGGGCAAGGCCCGGGCGACACAGCCGTCTGGCCGGATGAGCAACGCGTCGACGTCCACCCGGTCCGTGCGGGCGGTGACGGTGTTGCCCCGTCCTGTCCACGCGGTCGCGGCGTCGCGGATCTCCACGCGGTCGACGAGGTGGAGCAGGAGCCCACGACCTGCACGCAGCAGGTCCGCCGATCGGGTCACCGCGGTGACGACGTCCGGTGCGGGCCGCTCCAGCGTCAACTTCACGTCCGGGCACAGGGTGCCGACGAGCCGATGGTCGTCGCCCAGGTCGTGCCGGACGTCCATGCCGGCGAGCATGTCGGCGACGTACCGGAGGGCGTCGTCCGGGTCCATCGGGTCGGAGAACAGCTCCCACAGCGCCCTCGTCTGCGGGTCGGGGCGCATCAGTTCGATGTGGCGGTTGTGGTGGTCCGGGGCAGTCTGGGCGGCGGGTTGTTGCTGCCCGTACTCGTTTCCGCCTCGCTGAGGAGGCTGCCGAGGTTGGCGTCCGGTTCGGGGTAGTCGTAGTCCGGGCAGGGGGCGGCCTGCATGGTGCCGGGAGCCGAGGGTGGGCGAGGGGCGTCGCTGGCGTCCTCGCGGCCGTCGAGGCCGGGACGCCCGCGCACCCACAGTCCTTGGAGGTCCTTCGGGCCGTCCGGTACCCATGCGGACTGGTTCCGTCTCGGCCCCGCCGCCGGGTTCGGCGCCCACATGCCGGCGAACGTGTGGGCGCCTTCTGCCTCGGCGGTGATGTCATCCTCTCGGACGCCGACGGCCGTTCCTTCATCCCCGGCCCCGACTACGCCATCGCCTTCGTCGACGAGCCCGACAAGGCCGCGCACCATCAGGGGCGCTTCTGCGTGGCCTACTGAGCAGGCCCGCTCCCGCTCGTCCTGGCCGCCAGGGTTTCTACGCCCTCACTTCGCCCTTCGTCAGCAGCCACTCCTTGTGCACGGCGCCCAGAGGGATCCGTGTCTGGAAGACGGGCGTGCCGAAGATGGACAGCTGCAGATTCAGCGTGCCGCTCAGGTCGACTCCGCCGTACAGGGCCCAGGAGCCGGAGGCGGAGCCGGTGCCGTTCGCCGAACCTCCAGCTGTCGCGTTGGATTCGGCGCGGAGATAGGGGGCGAGGTCGGCGGTGACGCCCACCGTGCCGTAGAGGCCCACCGTCGCCTCGGCGCCCATGGCCGCCTTGACATTGCCGACGGTGGTGACCGTCGTCTTGAGGGGCTCACCGGTCATGTGGGATTCACTGACGCCGCGCCAGCCCTTGGCCCAGGTGAAGTTGCCGCCTACGCGGAAGTCTCCCTTGAGGTCCTGTTCGGCGTCGACCGTGACGCGGCCGTCGGCGTCCACCCGGAAGTAGCAGACGAGATCGAGATTGACGACGATCGGGACCGGGCCGACCTGGATCACGGGGTCGGCGTGCAGTGCGGCGAAGGGGATGCGGATCGGCTTCCCGTTTGTCGTGCCGGCGGCGCGGCCCTTCAGCTGCCACTGGGAGGTCCACTCGCCGGTCAGACCCAAGAACGCGCCGCTGGGCGAAGAGCTCGCGGCAGCGCGGGATCCGTCGTACGAGAAGGCGACCTCGGGGGCCAGTTGGACAAAGCCCTCGAGCGAGGCGGCGGCCGAGACGGGGGCACCTGCGGCGGTCTGCACAGCGGTTCCGACGTCGATGCGCAGGCTGCCCAGCGGGAGCTTCGCGCCCTCGGGTCCGAAGGTGAGATCCCCGGTCTTCGCCCAGGAGACCTTCACGCCCTCGACGAGCGGCTCAACCTTCAAGGCGGACGGGTCGACGGGGACCGCACCGTCCGCCTTGCTCTTACCCAGGACGGAGTTGAGCTTGGCCGGTTCCGTCTGCACGGTCGCACTGCCGTCCGCCGCGGTGTCGACGATCTCGGTCACCTTGGCCAGTACGCCGTCGGGGGCGCCGGGGGCGGGGGCGCTGGCTATGACGTCGCCGACAGCCACGGCGGTCTTGGAATTCGCGCCGCCCGATCCTGCGTCCTGGGGAGTGCCGGTGGCGGCGGGCGAGGAAGCGGTCGTTGTCGACGGGGTTGCCGACGGTGCCGTGCTCGAGCCGGAGGGCGGTGCCGCTATGACTGCCCTGCCGCTCTTCCTGTCGTACGACGCGACTTTGAGCGCGGATTTCCTGGCCCGGGCCTGGTCGGGCGTGTTCGCGGCGGCCACGGCGGTCGGGGTGGCGACGTCGGCGGTCGGGGCGGAGACGACCGCGAGTCGTTCGTCGTCGGTGCCGGGCTTTGAGGCTTCGGCCGTCGAGGCGGCTGTCTCGCCGGTGGTGGCGGGGGAGTGGGCGGAGCAGCCGGTGGCCAGTAGAGCCGCGACGGTGATCGTCGACAGGGCCGAAACCAGGGCATGCGCTCTGAGCTTGTGCACGCGTGAGTCCTCGGGAGCGGTGGTGGGGGGTGTGCTTCGGGAAGGAATGGCGTAGTGCCATGGCGCAGGTGCCATGGCGACATTCCGGTGAGCGGGTATGAGAGTGGGCGGGCGTGGTCGGGCGGCGCGGCTGTCCTCGTGACACGGGTGTGAGTAGTTGGGGTACAGGAAATCCCGGTGAGATTGATCTCGGTCGGCTAGCACACCGTTCTGCGGCCTCGCTGAGGTTCGCGGAAAGATCGTCGAGCGGATGCCGGCGCTGGCTACGGTCCGCCTCGTGCCGGTGGAGTTTCTGACTGATGAGCAGGCCGAGGCGTACGGGACGTTCACCGAGGCGCCCACGCGCCCGGAGCTGGAGCGGTTCTTCTTCCTCGACGATGACGACCGCGATCTGATCGCGCTGCGTCGTACGGACGCGCACCGGCTGGGCATGGCGGTGCAGATCTGCACGGTCCGCTACGTCGGCCGGTTCCTGGGCGAGGACCCGCTCGCCGTGCCGTGGGAAACCGTGGAGTACCTCGCGGGGCAGCTTGGCATCGCGGACGCCTCGTGCGTGAAGCGGTACGCCGAGCGGCGCTCGACGGTGTACGAGCACGCGGACGAGATCCAGAGGCGGTTCAAGTACCGGGACTTCACCGACCGGAAGTGGGGGCGGGAGTTTCGCGGTTTCCTGTATGGGCGGGCGTGGACGCACGCCGAGGGGCCGGTGGCGCTGTTCAACCACGCGGTGACGTGGCTGCGGAAGAACCGGGTGCTGCTGCCGGGTGTCTCGGTGCTGGCCCGGCAGGTGTCGGAGGCCCGTACGGCGGCCGAGCGGCGCCTGTATGAGGCGGTGGCCCGGGCGACGGTCCGGGCGGATGCGGCTCTCGCGCCGGCGCTGGCCGGGCTGCTGGTGGTGCCGGAGGGCAGGCGGGTCTCGGAGCTGGAGCGGCTGCGTACGCCGCCGGTGAAGTCGACGGGCACGGCGATGGTGCGGGCGATGGAGCGGGTGGAGGAGATCTCCTCGTTCGCGCTGGGCCGGGTGAACCTGTCGCGGGTGCCGGTGAACCGGCTGTCCGCGCTGGCCCGGTACGGGCAGCTGAGCAAGGCGCAGACGATCGAGCGGGCGCCGGAGCCGCGGCGGACCGCGCTGCTGACGGCGGTGGTGCGCCAGCTGGAGGCGCAGGCGGTCGACGACGCCCTCGACCTGTTCGCGGTGCTGATGGCGAACCGGCTGATCAGCCCGGCCAGGCGGGCGTCGGACCGCGAGCGCCTGTCGATGCTGCCGCAGCTGGAGAAGGCGGCCCGGATCCTGGCGAAGGCGTCGAAGATCCTCACCGAGGAGCTGGACCTGGTCGCCGAGCACGAGGCGGACCTGGACGTCGCCGCGCTGTGGGCGGCGGTCGAGGAGGCCGTGCCGCGTACGGCGGTGGCCGGGGCGGTCGCGACCGTCGAGGCCCTGGTGCCCGAGGACGACGGCTCGGCCGAAGCGGCGATGCGTGAGAAGCTGGCCCTGCGCTACAACACCGTGCGCCCGTTCCTGTCCCTTCTGGGCGAGTCGGACGCGCTGGACGCGGCCCCGGCCGGGCGGCGCATCCTCAAGGCCGTGCGGCGCCTGCCCGCGCTCTCCCGGCGCCGGGTCAAGGACCGGCCGCTGCTGCCCCGCGAGGTCGACGCCGAGCTGGTGCCGGCGATGTGGAAGCGCGCGGTGTTCTCCAACGCCAAGCTGCCGCAGGGCGCGGTCGACCGGGACGCGTACGTGGTGTGCGTCCTGGAGCAGCTGCACCGTGCCCTGAACCGGCGTGACGTGTTCGCCTCCCCGTCGAACCGGTGGGCGGACCCGCGCGCCCGGTTGCTGGACGGGCCGCGGTGGGAGGCGATGCGCGCGGACGTGCTCGCGGGCCTGTCCCTGACCGAGGACGCCGAGGAGCACCTGGCCCAGCTCGTCCGGGGGCTGGACGCGGCCTGGCGGCAGATGGCCGACCGTCTTCAGGAGGCCGGCGCCGACGCGAAGGTGGAGATCGTCGTCCCCGAGGGCGGCGGACGCGCCCGCCTGTCGGTGGACAAGCTCGGCGCCGTGGGCGAGCCGGAGTCGCTGACCTGGCTCAAGGCCACCACGGAGGCGATGCTCCCGAGGATCGACCTGCCGGACCTGCTGTTTGAGGTCCATTCCTGGACCGGGTTCCTCGACGCCTTCGGGCACGTCTTCGAGCGGCGCACCCGCATGGAGGGCCTGCTCGTCTCCCTCGTCGCGCTGCTGGTGGCGGAGAGCTGCAACATCGGCCTGACCCCGGTCACCGACCCGGAGAACAAGGCGCTGACCCGCTCGCGCCTGTCCCACGTCGACCAGAACTACCTGCGCGCCGACACCATCGCCGCGGCGAACGCCGCGCTCATCACCGCCCAGTCCCGCATCGAGCTGGCCCAGATGTGGGGCGGCGGGCTGCTCGCCTCCGTCGACGGCCTGCGGTTCGTCGTCCCCGTGAAGAGCATCAACACCGGGCCCTCGCCCAAATATTACGGTTACAAAAGGGGCGTGACCTGGCTGAATGCCGTCAATGACCAGGTTGCGGGGATCGGCGCGATGGTCGTGCGCGGGACCCCGCGTGACAGCCTCTACACGCTGGACACGCTTCTGAATCTCGACGGCGGGGTGAAGCCGGAGATGGTCGCGACCGACAACGCCTCGTACTCGGACATGGCCTTCGGCCTGTACAAGATGCTCGGTTTCCGCTTCGCCCCGCGCTTCCGCGACCTTGCGGACCAGAGGTTCTGGCGGGCCGACCTGCCCGGCGGCCAGGCGTACGGTCCGCTGGAGGCCGTCGCCTGCAACAAGGTGAACCTCAAGCGGATCGCCACGCACTGGCCGGACATGCTCCGCGTCGCCGGGTCGCTCATCACCAACCAGGTCCGGGCCTACGACCTGCTGAGGATGTTCGGCCGCGAGGGCCACCCCACCCCGCTCGGCGCCGCGTTCGCCGAGTACGGCCGCATCGATAAGACCATGCACCTGCTCGCCCTGGTCGACCCGGTCGACGACACCTACCGCCGGCTGATGAACCGGCAACTCACCGTGCAGGAGTCCCGCCACCGCCTGGCCCGCGCGATTTGCCACGGAGGCCGCGGGCAGATCCGCCAGGCGTACCGCGAGGGCCAGGAGGACCAGCTCGCCGCCCTCGGCCTGGTCCTCAACGCCGTCGTCCTGTGGAACACCCGCTACCTCGACGCCGCCGTCGCCCAGCTCCGCGCCGAGGGCTACGACATCAAGGACGAGGACGTCGCCCGCCTCTCCCCGCTCAAGGACCGGCACATCAACTTCCTGGGCCGCTACCTGTTCAACATCAAGGCCAGCGGACCCGGCCAGGACCTGCGCCCGTTGAGGGACCCGGACGCCGTCGAGGACGACGAAGACGAGGAGTGACGCGCGGCGCACCCGACCTGTCGGGCCGTTCGTTGTGGAAGCAGAGGTCTCGCGCAGCCGCCCGGGGCCTAGAGGAGAAGGGGACGCCATGGCCCGCACGAAGGTCCGGCGCCGGGCAGGGGCAGATACCCGTCATCGGCGAGCCGGTCATGCGCCGGACCGCAGGTGGCGGGAATCGTGAACAAGCCCGGAGCCTCTCACGTCATGCGGATGACGAAGTGCCCGGGCTTGTCTGCTGGTTCGCACTTCAGGGAAGAGACGCGCCATGCGCTGATCTCGACCGCGCGGCTTGAACTGTTCCAGGAGAACTCCGCGCTAGGCGTGATACTGCCGGACACGACGTAGGACCCGCTCTGCATCAGCCTCTCCATCTCGGTGGGGTTCTGCTTCGAGATGTTGAGGAGGAGCTTCCAGCTGCCGCGGGTGTCCTTGACCGCCCCGACGCGTTCGAAGCTCTGCCCGGGTCGAAGGAGCGTGCTGATGTCACTCAGGCCGAAGTTCACACCGAGCTGGTAGGTGTTGGCCGGGTCCGAAGGCCGCTGCTCGAAGCGCATCATCAGCGGCAGCCCCTCGGCCCGCTTGACCTTGACGCGGCTCAGCCCGGGCGTGATCTGCCGGTAGTCGGTGTCCCACCCCGTCCACCGCCCTCCGTCGGTGTCCTCCCAGCCGTCCACGTTCGCGTTGGCACCCACCTTCACAGAGTTGAACCTGTCGTTGAACGGGGTGCTGGTCAGCTTCACCTCCTCGCCCACGGTGAAGGTAAGGGACTCTCCGGTGAAGCCGCTGCCGGTGAAGAATTCAGCCTGGTCCTCGCGCATTCGTCCTCCAGTTCACACTATGACTACGTAAAGTCACCGCTTTACTGCTCACTGTAGCGGGCCGTTGGTGCGCTGTGATCACCCAAGGCGGGTGAGGACGGGCGCCCGACGGTGCAGGTCCGGGCGGGCTGGTGGGAGCCGTCAGCGCCGCCTTCCTGTCGTCAAAGGATCGTTTGCCGACAGGGTGCGCGGGCGTCCAATGAACCCAGTGATTCCGGGACATGACGGCAGCTCAGATCCAATGAGATCCGATCACCGTTGACGACAGGGTTAGATGACAGTCAGGGTCCGATGCGCCGACAGGAGTGAGGAAGAACGTGGCCAATCTCGTCTACAAGCGGGTCTCGACCGACGAGCAGTCGACCGCCCGCCAAGACCTCGTCCTCGCCGAGGCCCAGATCGAGGACCCGATCGCCTTCGAGGAGGACGGCGGCACTTCCAGCCGCCTCCACCCGCTTGAGCGGCCGAAGTTCGGCAAGCTGCTGGAGTACGCGCGGCCGGGCGACACCGTGCACATCTCCGAGATGTTCCGCCTCGTGAGGGGCACGGGCCACATCCTCGACGTGCTCGACGTCCTGCACCGCGAGCGCCTCGCCCTGCGCATCCACGACGGCGCGTTCTCTGGCATGGACCTCACCGCCCGCCACCACCGCACCGGAGAACTCCTGTCCACCGTCAAGTTCATGGTGCAGACCCTCGCCGCCGCCGGCGAACTCCAGCGCGACCTCCAACGCGAGCTGACGTACGACGGACTACGGGCCGCCGAGGCCAAAGGCAACAAGGGCGGCCGGCGCCCTGCCCTCGCGGGCGAGGCGGTCGCCGACGTGCGCGCCGCGTACCTGGAGGGCGAGTCCATCGCCGCCCTGGCCCGTGACCACGGGGTCAGCCGCGGGGCCATCCGTACGGCCATCGCCGACCTCCTGCCCGACTACACGGCCAACGACCAGGACGCCCCGGCCCCGGAACTGCCAGTCCTCCTCGACATGCCGGGGAAGATCGCGGACTTCCTTCGCGCGGCCGAGTTGGAGCCCGCCGAGCGTGCCGCGCTCGACCAGGGCGTGACCGTACGACGCGGCCAGGGCTACACCCTGCGCGTCACTGCTGCACCTGGAGTCCACCGCCGACTGCTCGACCGCTGCCAGCCCCTCGACGGCATCGCGGCGGTCCCGGCCCAGCGCAAGGCCCGTCGCGAGTACGAGAACCGCGTCAACGCCCTCCTCGGCGAGTGATCGGAACGTTCGGGAACCTACCGGCGGGTCACTTCTTCCCTGGTGTCTGAGCTAGGACTTCGGGGCCGTCGTGGCCGAACCGGTGCATGAGCTCCACCGGGGATGTCCCTGCGCCGGGTATGACCTCACAGATTCCCGCGGCGTTCCTGCTCGCGTTCGATCGCTTCGAAGAGCGCACGGAAGTTGCCCTTGCCGAAGCCCTGGGAGCCGTGGCGTTCGATGAGTTCGAAGAACACAGTCGGGCGGTCCTGGACGGGCTTGGTGAAGATCTGCAGCAGGGAGCCGTCCTCGTCGCGATCGGCAAGGATCTTCAGTTCGCGCAGGGTGTGCAGTGGAGCGGGCGTCGTGCCGATGCGCTCCTCCAGGCCGTCGTAGTAGGCGTCCGGCGTGTCCAGGAACGCGACACCTCGGGCGCGCAGGTCCCGTACCGCCGTCACGATGTCATCGGTGAGCAGGGCGATGTGCTGGATGCCGGGACCGCCGTAGTAGTCCAGGTACTCCTGGATCTGCGAGCGGCGCTTGCCCGGGGCGGGCTCACTGATCGGAAACTTGACGGTGCGTGAACCGTCCGCCGCCACCTTGGACATCAGCGACGAGTACTCCGTGGCCACGTCGTCCCCGACGAACTCCTTCATCAGGGAGAAGCCCATGGTGCGCCGGTAGAACTCCACCCAGCGGTCCATCTCGCCGAGCGGTACGGCGGCCACGCAGTGGTCGATGGCGCGGAAGTAGTGCGGGGTGTTGTCGTCCGTGGCGTGGTCCACAGCTTCGTAGCCGGGCAGGTACGGGCCCTGGTAGGCGCTGCGGTCGATCAGGGTGTGGCGGGTGTCGCCGTGGGTGGCGACGGCCGCGCGTACGACAGTGCCGTACTGGTCGGTGAGCTTGTGCGGCTCCTCCAGGACCGTCGCGCCGTTCTCGGCCGCGAAGGCGACGCAGGCGGGAACGTCCGCGACGTCCAGCGCGATGTCGGTGACGCCGTCGCCGTGGGCGGCCAGGTGGTCGGCGAGGCGGCGGGCCTCCGCGCTGCCGTCGGGGAGGAGCGGTGAGGTCACGATGATGCGTACGTCGCCGGACCGGAGGACGTAGGAGGCGGTGGCCCGCTCGCCGGTCTCAGGGCCGCGGTAGGCGACAAGGCGTAGGCCGAAGGCGTGCCGGTAGAAGTAGGCGGCCTGTTTGGCGTTCCCGGCCACGAGCACGGCGGCGTCGAACGCGTTCACGGGAAAGGCGGGGGTGTTGTAGGCGTCGTTCACTGGGGTGCGGGTTCTCCGGCGTAGGCGGGGCCCTCGGTGAGCCAGGCGGCCAGCGCCGGGCGGTCGATCTTGATGCTGTGGCGGCGGTCCACGGGCAGCGGCCCGGGGTGGGCGACCGGCAGCGGCACCGGCCAGCCCAGGCGCTGGGCGAGTTCGCGGACGGACTGCCCGCTCGCCCGGTGAGCCTCTGCCGCCGGAACGATCAGGGCGAGGCGGCCGGTGTCGCTGTGCGGCAGGGCGACGAGCGCGCAGTGGGTCAGGCCCAGCTGCTGGTTGTAGGCGAACTCCTGTTGGTCGGGGTGGACATCGCCGTCCGGCAGGGACATCAGGTGCTTGCGGCGGCACAGGAACCAGACCATGCCGGAGTTGTCCACGTAGCCGATATCACCCATGCGGTGCCACAGGGAGCCGTCGCGATGGTGGAGCTTGGCCTGGGCCGTCAGCTCGGGCAGGCCCGCGTACGCGCGTGACACGCGCGGGCCGGAAACCACCAGCTCACCGATGCGGCCGGGCGGCAGCAGATCCGTGTCGTCGAACTCGCGCAGCGCACCCGCGTCCGGCGCCAGCACACCGATCCGGGCGTCCTGCGCCCGGCCGACCGGCACCCCGAGCCCCTCCCGCGCGGCGGCGACGGCGCGCTCGGCCAGCTCGGCGGCGTCCACCACGGCGAGCGGGATCGGGGCCTCGGTGCTCGCGTAATGGATGTCCACACGGGTGGACGGCAGGGCCCGCAGCAAATCCTCGACGACATGGGCGCTGGCCGGGGCGCCGGAGACGGTGGCGACCCGCACCGGAGGCATCGGCAGGCCGCTGTCCGTGCAGTACGCCACCAGGCGGCGCCAGAAGGCGAGCGAGGCGAAGGTGTAGTCGCAGCCCAGCTCGGTCATCTGACGGTGGGCCGGCGCCATGTCGGCGTGGCCGGGGCGCGGGTCGCCGAGGCGGGGCAGCACCAGGGTGCGGCCGAGCGCCGCGTCCATCAGGCCGAGGAACGGCAGCACGACGAACTCGGTACCAAGCCGCTGCCCGCCGCCGTACAGGGCCCGCTGCTGAGCGAGATAGGAGGCGACCAGTCCGCACGTCCACACCACGGGCTTGGGCGCACCCGTCGTACCGCTGGTGTGGATGATCAGGCAGGAGTCGTCGGCGGTGACGGGGGTGGGCGCGGGAACGGGTGGGCCGTCCAGGAGCGCGGCCACCGGCGTCGAGCCGGGTTCCGCGCCGTGCGCCGTCGCCCACAGGACCACGCCGAGCCTGTCCACGCCGCGGCCCGACTCCTCGGCCGGCAGACCCGGGTCGAAGAGGGCCGGGACCGCGCCCAGGTAGTGGCAGGCGTGGACGAGCGTCATGAACTCCCGGTTCGCCGGCACAGTGACGGCCACCCGCGAGCCCTTGCGGACGCCGCGCTCGGCCAGCGCTCCGGCGCAGCGCCGGACGTCGTCGACGTAGCGGGCAGCGGGCACGGGGGCGCACGTATCCGGTGAACCGGCGGCACCCGTCGCGTCCACAAGGACGGCGGAGTCGAGCGGCAGAGCGAGCAGGCCGTCGATGAGGGGATGGGTCATGGCCGACCTCCGGGCTCGCCGGGCTGTTCCTCTGCGGGTTCACTGGATTCCTCGGGTACGGACACGAGCAGGCCGTCGCCGTCGCGGCGGGCGCCGGCCTGAGTGTTGTCCTTGAACTCGCCCCAGCCGTGCCACCGTTCGACCTCCACCCATGCGCTGACCCGCTGCCGGTCGCGCACCGGATAGGGGGCCCCGGTGTAGTGCCGGGCCAGCCGGTCGATGTCATGCAGGCCGTCGTCCGGCCGCAGCCCGGTGACCGTGCCGATGAGGCTGACGTGCGAGTACCAGTTGCCGGCGGCCAGCACCGTCAGGCTGATCCGCGGGTCAGCACGCAGGTGGCGCAGACGCCTGCGCCCCCCGTCCATGTTCACCAGGACCCGGCCGCCGTCCCACACGTACCAGGTCGCCGTCGACACCGGACCACCGTCCGGCCCAAGCACCGTGATCACCGCTGGATTCGGCCGCTCCAACATGGTGACGGCTTCAGGGGGCAGGGGCGGTCTGGACACGAGGGCTCCCCGCGAAAGTCGGGACAGGGCTGAGGACGCTGCACTCGATCCCAACCGGGAGCGACAGGGCGCAGACACGGGGGATGGGCCTTGTGGGTGACCTCCGTGTCCTCCTATCAGCGAACAGGACAAGCGTTCGCTAATAGCACCAGCCCTGCCGCGTACGCAGCAGCCCTAGCCGGAATGGCGCCTGTTCACCTGTGCGAGCCGCACCAACCAGCCGCGCGAGCTACGGCCAGGCAGCAGACGCCTGAAATCACACACTGTCAAAACTTCTGACAGCAACACCGGTTCTCTGGTCCGTTCCTACTGGACCCCGAGGACGGCGAGTGCCCGACACACACGCCACCACGACGATCCGCGGACATGATCGTTCTCAACGGGATTTCCTGTACCTCAACTACTCACACCCGTCACCCAGCAGGATCGCCAGCAGATCGCACTGGGACTGTCCGATGGCCTCGCCTACGCGGAGATCGCCAGGCGTCTCGATCGCCCCACCTCAACCGTCACCCGCGAGGTGATGCGAAACGGCGGCCCCGCCGCCTACCGTGCCGACCTCGCCCACCGCGCCACCGAACACCGAGCCCACCGCCGCAGGAACCCCGCCCCCCGCGACACCCAGCCGCTCCCGCCGGCCCACGGACGCGACCCTGAAACGGTACGCGCGTACGAGGGGGTGTTCACCACCGTCATGACGGCTTCGGGCATGCCCTCGATGATGGCCCGAGTCATGGCCTGCCTCACCCTCACCGACACCGGCAGCCTCACCGCCTCCGAACTCGTCCAGCGCCTTCAGGTCAGCCCCGCGTCCGTCTCCAAAGCGATCACATTCCTCGAGAGCCAGGGCATGGTCCGCCGGGAACGCGACGAAGGCCGCCGCGAGCGCTACCTCGTCGACGACGACGTCTGGTACCAGTCGATGATGGCCAGCGCCCGATACATCGCCCAACTCGTGGACATCGCACGACAGGGCGTCGGCGTCCTGGGCCCCGGCACCCCGGCCGCCGACCGCCTCGAAAACATCGCCCGCTTCCTCGACTTCGTCTCCGAAAGCACCACCCGCGCCGCAGAACAGGCCCGCGAACTCCTCTACACCAAACCCGAAACAACCTGACCTGACCCACCTGGGCAGTGGGCACCTCAGAGTGGAACGCCTCTGCCAATTACCGCTGTGCTGCGGGTTCCTCGGCGTCGTGCGGTTGCCGTGGGTCTGCCCCAGCGGGGGGTGGGGAGACTCCCAGTTGGGTGTCTAGTTGATGGTGTGGGTGAGGTTGGCGATCTGGGAGGCGTATCGGGCTCGTCGTTGTTCGGCGAAGCGTTCGGGGTCGGCGGCTTTGATCTGTGGGACAGGCGTGAGCGGGGAGAAGGCCACGCCGCCGGTCAGCAGGGGGTGGAGTTGGTACCGGCCGTCTTCCAGACCCCAGGCGAGTCCGCACTCGCGCAGTTCCCTGAAGCCCCGGTTCACGGTGGGTTTGCTGGCGCCGAGCTCGGTGCACATTTCGTTCTGGCTGATCTCGGTAGTGCCGGTGTCCGGGTCGCTCAGGTAGAGCAGCTCGTCGAGCACGCGACGGCCGGCAGTGGAGAGGTCGACCAGGGCCAGGAGGCGCAGGACGTTTCGGGGGATCGTGACGGGGGCGTCGGATGGTGGGGCAGGGGCGTACGAGGTGCTCACGGAGCCTCACCACTTCCGGTCAGGTCGACGTTGGAACGAGGATAGGCCGTGCGGGGTCATGCGCTCGCTCTGCGTCCAGGCTTGGGCTGTCGTAGTGCGACGACCTTGCCCTTGCGGCGGGCTGCCTCCACGGCGTTAGTCGGGCGTCTAACACGTAGCCGCTGCACCCCGAACTCGCGGCGAACTCGCGTCCTTTGATCCTTTCGACGCCCAGGATCATGCCGCCTTTGCCGTCCGACCGCATCACCACGCGCTCGCCGGAGCGGACGATCGGCAACTGTTCCATCAGCGTAGCCCTCTCGGGATGATCAACACGAAGAGGACGGTAGCACTGGGTAAACCGGTGTGTTCTGGGGCGGCAGAACGAGCAGCACCTCAGCACAGTCTGACGAGGCATCAGGTTTGAAGGGTGTTTGTTCTAGAAACCTAGAACAAACGGCATCACATCACCGCAGGTCAGGGCCGCTTTTGGTGCGGAACGCTCTTATATGTCAGTAGAGCCTGACGGGGGATCTGAACCCTACCGAAGCGGTGTGTCCTGTACGGCGTGATGCAGCTGGCGGCAGCAGAGAGGCGGTCGTCATAAATCACCCGTACGAGTTTTCGCGCGCCTGCGTGGGCTGTGGGTGGCACTAGAGGTGCTGAGTTTTCGGTGGTGTTGGCCGTGGCGGGGCGAGGAGAAGCGAGGCGTGGTCGAGGGGTGTGGTGGTCCGGAATCGGGTCGAGAGGTTGTCGTTCTGTTGGGAGGTGAGTCAGCCCGGCTGAACTACCGTCTGGAATAGGTGTGTTGAGGCTCGGGTCCGTTTGCTGGGTTGCTGTGGGGCCGCCCGCTTCTTTGTCAGTGTCGTGTTTCCGTGAGCCGAGTAAAGGGCGCTGCGCTGCGCTCCGCGTCGGCTGCGCCGATCGGCCTGCGGCCGACCCTTGACTCGGCTCGCGGAATCACGGGGGAGAAGCGTGCGGGCGGCCCTGGGGGATGGGTGGCCCGCCAGGTGCGCTTGCGGTGCGGTGGGTGGGGTTGCGGGCCGGGGTCGGGAGGGCGCGGTCGCGCCTCGCCAGCACGCCGGGCTGGCTAAGCGGCGAGCGGCCGGTGGGTGGTGCGCGGTTGCGTCTCGGGGGCACGCCGGGTGGGTTTAGCGGCTGTCGACCGGTGGGCTGAGGGGGAGGTTATCTGATGGTGAGTCACAAAATAGTTGATGGGATGTCAATTGCTTTTGTTTTTAGGGTGGTTGCTGTGGTGTGGTGGTTGCCGGACCACTCCGTGGTCCGGTGGTGGGTCCGGCGGAGCGCCCGTGGAGAAGGCGGTGTGGCCGGCCGGGTCGGGGGAGTCTCTGTCCGGGCTTCGGCTCTCACCCCCCGGCACGTAATCTGACGCACCGTCACCCCCTCTTCCCGCCGGCTTTCTCGCTGCCGCACACGGAGGCCGCGGAGCGGACTCCGTGGTCCGGATCGCGGAGCGAGCCGGACCACCGGGCGACGGAGTCGACCGGTGGGGGCGTGCGGAGCACGGCCGTCTTCCGCCACGTAGTGGCGGCGCGTCGCCCTCGCGGAGCGAGGCGCGCGCCGACATACAGGAGGAGTACGACGACGACCAGGTCCTTGACGCCCGGCGGGCCCGCTGGACGGCGTCCGGGACCGGG